>NZ_LMUG01000002.1:0-308244 GCF_009766125.1 Acidisoma sp. S159 | reverse complement strand
TCAATCCAGCGCTTCTGCCAAAGAACCGTCGACGTCCAGCAGAGATGTGGATAGAAACTTCGGAATCAGGACACTAGGCGCGTCGACACGGCACCTTGCGCTCCCGGCCACCCGGCGGCATATCCCGCCGTCGTGGCACCTCCATCCGGGGGCGTCGCCCTTTTGCCTATCCGGGAGCGCCGTATGACCTACGTGGTCACCGAAGACTGCATCAACTGCCTGTTCAAGGACTGCATCGAGGTCTGCCCCGTCGATTGCTTCTACATCGGCAAGAACATGATCGTGATCAACCCGGACGAGTGCATCGATTGCGGCGTCTGCGAGCCCGAATGCCCCGCCGAGGCCATCCTGCCTGACAGCGACGACCGCGCCACCGCCTGGGCGGAACGCAACCGCACCTTCTCGACCCAATGGCCCAATATCACCCGCAAGGGCACTCCGCCCGCCGATGGCGAGGACTGGAAGGGCAAGCCGGGCAAGGAAGCCCTCTTTTCACCCGAGCCTGGAACACCATGACGATGGCCACGATCGAAAGCCGCCTCGCCGAACTCGGGATCACCCTGCCGGAGCCGCCGGCGCCGGTCGCGACCTACGTCCCCTTCACGATCCACCAGGGCGTTGTCACCATCTCCGGCCAATTGCCCTTGCGGGACGGTGCCTTGCTTGCCACCGGCAAGCTCGGTGCGGAGGTCTCGGTTGAGGCAGGTAAGGCGGCGGCGCGCGCCTGTTTCATCAACCTGCTCGCCCAGCTACGCGCCGCCTGTGATGGCGATCTCGGCCGGGTAAGGCGCGTGCTCCGTCTCGGCGGCTTCATCGCCTCCACACCCGACTTCACCCAGCAAGCGGCCGTGATGAACGGCGCCTCGGACCTGGCAGTAGAGATCTTTGGCGACATCGGCCGCCATGCCCGCTCGACGATCGGCGTCGCCGTCCTGCCGCTGGATGCCGCCGTCGAGGTCGAGGGCCTCTTCGCGATCGGCTGACCGCCGAGCGAGGAGCGGCCGGAGCCCCGCGCTAGCGGATGATCCGGCTACGGCTCCCGTCGCTTCCAATCCGGCGGCGGCGACCTTATGTCAGCCCTATGCCGGATGCTGCCAGTTTCACTCTCTCGCTCCACAGCAGCATCCACGAGATAGATCCCGCCGACTGGAACGCCTGCGCCGGCAGCGACAACCCCTTCGTCAGCCACGAATTTCTAAGCGCCGTCGAGGATAGCGGTTCTGCGGGCAGCCGCACCGGCTGGCTCCCCCAGCATGCGGTCCTGCGGGATGAGGCGAATGCCGTCGCCGGTATCGTGCCGATGTATGCGAAGTCGCATTCCTACGGCGAATATGTCTTCGATCATGGCTGGGCCAATGCCTTTGAGCGGGCAGGCGGCAGCTACTACCCTAAGCTACAGGCTTCGGTTCCCTTCAGCCCGGTGCCGGGGCCGCGCCTGCTGCGTCGTCCAGGCTCGCGCGTGCCCTTCGCGGTGCTGGGCCAGGCCCTCGCTCAAGCCTGCCGGGAACTCGACCTCTCCTCCGTCCACGTGACCTTCTGCGAGGAGCGGGAGTGGGAAGCCCTCGGTGATGCCGGCTGGCTGCAGCGTATCGGTGTCCAATTTCACTGGGCCAATGCCGGCTATGCCAGCTTCGACGACTTCCTCGGCGCGATGTCCTCCCGCAAGCGTAAGGTCATCCGGCGCGAAAGACGCGATGCCCAGGCGGCGGGCCTAAGCTTTCGCACCGTCCGAGGGCACGAGATCACCAAACCGATGTGGGACGCATTCTTCGGCTTCTACCAATCGACCGTCGATCGCAAGTGGGGCAGCGCCTATCTCAGCCGCCGCTTCTTCTCCATGCTAGCCGAGCGGCTCGGCGACCGCGTCGTTCTCATGCTCGCCTATGACGGCCAAAAGCCGGTGGCCGGCGCGCTCAACCTCGTCGGAAGCGACGCGCTCTATGGTCGCAACTGGGGTTGCCGAGGCAACTGGCCCTTTCTCCATTTCGAGCTCTGCTACTATCAGGCCATCGACTTCGCGATCGCCGAGGGCCTCTCGCGGGTCGAGGCCGGCGCGCAAGGCGAGCACAAAATCCAGCGCGGCTATCTGCCGAGCACCACCTATTCGCTCCATTGGATCGAGCACACGGGCCTCCGCCGCGCCATTGCCAGTTTTCTGGAGGAGGAGCGGCCCGCGATCCTCGCCCATATGGAAGACCTGGCAACGCTCTCGCCCTTCAAGCGGGACGGTGACGGTTCACCGCTCGGCTCGGAGACCTAGCAAGTCTCTCATAGCAAAGCGGAAAGCACGTCTCGCTGGCTTTGTCTTGTCGGCTTTTTGGCGCCCGCTGGATGAAGTTCTGACCGAACGGCGCCGGTGGCTTGCTGCTCGGGATGCTGTATCTCTACCTCAAGGTCTGAACGGATTGAGGATCAGCGCATGATCGGCGTCGATTGGGGAACCAGCAGCTTCCGCGCCTACCGCATGCGCGACGGGCAGGTTGTCGACAAGCTTTCAGCCGTTTCCGGCCTGATGACGATCGAGGCGCGGAAATTCGCCGAGACCCTGCGCAAGGCCGTGCTGCCCTGGCTGAATGCCGGCGAACGCCAGGTGCTGCTGTCCGGCATGGTCGGCAGCCGCCAGGGCTGGGTCGAGGCGCCCTATCTGCCTTGCCCGGCAAGTGTCGAGACGCTGGGCGCCTCCGCCGTCCGCGCGCCCTTCGATGGCGCCGAGGTACTCATCGTTCCCGGCGTCAGCAGTGAGGATGCCGCCGGCGTCCCGGAAGTCATGCGCGGCGAGGAGACCCAGATCCTCGGCGCTCTATCGCAGATCGGCGTGGGCGGCACAGTCTGCCTGCCCGGCAGTCACGCGAAATGGGCGGTGGTGCGGGACGGCCGCATCCTGCGCTTCGCGACCTACATGACCGGCGAGGCTTTCGCCGCCTTCAGCGCCCATACCATTCTCGGCCGCATGATGAAGGCGGATGCGCCCGCAGATCCGGCGGCGCTGCGACAAGGGCTGCGGCGGAGCGCCGACCCTGGCGGCTTGCTGCGCCATCTCTTCGGCGTCCGCACGCTCGGCCTCTTTGACCGCCTCAACGAGAACGCGGCGGCCTCCTACCTTTCCGGACTGTTGCTCGGGCATGAGGTGCGCGCCGCCTTGGCCGATGCCCAGGATGCCGGGCCGGTGCTACTGATCGGTGACCCGACGCTTTGCGGCCTTTATCTCGATGCCATTCGCTTCTGCGGCGGCGATGCCCATATAGCGGCGGGCGAACCGGCGGCGCTCGGCCTGCTTGCCATCGCCCGCTCTGTCCGGTGGTCCGAAGGATCGGCGTCATGAAATCCTGGCTGGCGCGCTCACCCCTGGTCGCCATCCTGCGCGGTGTGCGGCCGGATGAGGTCGAGGCAATTTGCGACGCCCTCGAAGCCGAAGGCGTGCTGATCGCCGAGGTGCCGCTCAACTCTCCCGATCCTTTTGAGAGCATCCGCCGGCTCGCCGCCCGTTTCGGCGAGCGCATGCTGATCGGCGCAGGCACCGTGATGACGACGGCGAAGGTGGCCGAGGTCGCGGCAGCCGGCGGCCGGTTGATCGTGACGCCGCACGCGGATCCCGCGATCGTCCGCGCCGCGAAGGAGCACGGCATGCTCGCGGCGCCCGGCTTTCTCAGTCCCGCCGAAGCTTTCTCGCTCCTCGCGGCCGGCGCCGACGCCCTGAAGCTATTCCCGGCCGAGGGTTCCAGCCCGGCCGCGCTGAAGGCCATGAGAGCCGTGCTTCCGCCGGAAACCCTTACCCTGCCGGTCGGCAGCGTAGGCGTCGAGAATATCCCAGCGTGGCGGGCAGCCGGGGCGGCGGGTTTCGGGATCGGCGGATCCATATACAAGCCTGGCGATACCGCGGCGGCGGTCGCCGCCAAGGCACGCGCCCTGGTCGCCGCCTGCAGCCTGGCCAGTTGAACTCGGTTCCGTCGGTCTATGCGTCGCTTCTATTTGGTACGCCGAAAAGCGTTCGCGTTAAACGTAAGTTGAGGCGGATGAACATAATCTCATTCCGTAGCCCGGCGCTCGGATCAGTTCGGGCCGATCGAGGGATCGAGCAATGAGAGCGGCAGCCTGGAAATTACTATGACCCATCGCGACATCGTAAGGAGTAAGACCCTGACGATTCGTCATGAGGAATTCGGGGCGGCGGGTGGCGAGACAATGTGTCAAGCTCGGTGCACCGGGCTGAGAAGCAACCCAGTGTGACAGGGTTCCAAAGTATCCAAAGGGGCCACCAACGGGATACGCGTGGTTCATTGCATGAAGTTCTTGTTCGTTCCCTCCCCAGACGGTGTCGATGATCCGAGCGATTGCGCCACGATCCAAGCTTTGGAGCGTCTCGAACGGCGGGCTGCTATCTCGCCCGAAAGGCAGCGGCTCTTGCTTCGCGCCGCAGCCATTGGAAGCCGGAAGTCGTGTAGAAACACGAGTTATTGGTCGCTCCGAAGAGATGGAAACTCTCCTCTAGACATCTTTGGTTACCATGAATTTGCGCTTGGCGAGCCGTCTTGATACCGGCCATCCAAAGACCCTGTGGGAGGCATTGGCGTGCTGCGGATTACCGAACTCAAGCTTCCCCTGGACCATAACGAGGCCGCGCTAAGGTCTGCCGCGGCGGCGCGTCTGGAAGTGGGTGAGGCCGAGATCGGCGCGCTGCACGTGGCGCGCCGCGGCTACGACGCCCGGCGGCGATCCGCCGTTTCATTGGTTTATTCCCTGGATGTGGCGCTGCGGGACGAGTCGACTGTCCTCGCGAGGCCGAAACCCGACCCCCGTATCACCCCGACGCCCGACATCGCCTACCACCAAGTCGCCCACGCGCCCGCCACGCTTGAACATCGCCCGATCGTTGTCGGCGCCGGCCCCTGCGGGCTGCTGGCGGCGCTGACCCTCGCCCAGATGGGTTTCCGCCCGATCATCCTCGATCGCGGGAAGGTCGTGCGGGAGCGCACCAAGGACACCTGGGCCCTCTGGCGACGCGGCATCCTTGCGCCCGAATCCAACGTCCAATTCGGCGAGGGCGGTGCCGGCACCTTCTCCGACGGCAAGCTCTGGAGCGGCATCAAGGATCCGCTTCACCTCGGCCGCAAGGTGCTGGAGGAATTCGTCGCCGCCGGTGCGCCGCCGGAGATCCTGTATGTCAGCAAACCCCATATCGGCACTTTCCGCCTGGTGACGGTGGTCGAGGCCCTGCGCGTGCAGATCGAGGCGCTAGGTGGCGAATATCGCTTCGGCACCCGCGTCGATGGCCTCGACATCGCGGAGACGCCCCAGGGACGGCAGCTACGCGGCGTGATCCTGGCCGATGGCAGCCACATCAGTGCCGACCATGTCGTGCTCGCGATCGGCCACAGCGCCCGTGATACCTTCGCGATGCTGGACCAGGCCGGCGTCTTCCTCGAGCCGAAACCCTTCTCGATCGGCCTGCGCATCGAGCATCCGCAATCGCTCATCGACACTTGCCGCTTCGGCCCCAGCGCCGGCCACCCGCTCCTCGGCGCCGCCGATTACAAGCTGGTGCATCACGCGAGCAATGGCCGCTCGGTCTATAGCTTTTGCATGTGTCCCGGCGGCACAGTCGTTGCCGCGACCTCCGAGCCTAAGCATGTCGTGACCAATGGCATGAGCCAATATTCGCGAGCCGAGCGGAACGCCAATGCCGGTATCGTCGTTTCGATCACCCCCGCGGATTACCCTGGGGGCGCGCTCGCGGGCATCGCCTTCCAGCGTGAGTGGGAGCAACGCGCCTTCACCGCCGGCGGGGGCACCTACGCTGCTCCCGCGCAGCGCGTCGAGGACTTCCTCGCTGGCCGGCCCTCTACCGCGCTGGGCGGCGTCATTCCGTCGTACAAGCCGGGCGTGACCCCCACCGATCTCGCATCTTGCCTCCCAGACTACGCCGTCGCCGCGATCAGAGAGGCGATCCCCGCCTTCGACCGTCAGATTCGCGGCTTTGCCATGGGTGACGCGGTTCTGACCGGCGTCGAGACGCGCACCTCCGCGCCACTGCGGATCACCCGCGCTGCAAATGGCGAGAGCCGCAACACCCTCGGCCTTTACCCGGCGGGCGAGGGCGCCGGCTATGCGGGCGGCATTCTCTCGGCCGCCGTGGACGGCATCCGCGCGGCTGAGGCGGTGGCGCGATCGATCGTCACCGATGAGACCTACCTCGGTTCAGGCCGGTCGCGTCAGCAAATGCCACAGCCATAACAGCAGCCGCCACCAGAGTTCGATCGGCCCCGGCGCTCCGCCTGAATGCAATCTCTCAGCCGGTGCGCGTGCCATTTGTCACGCGCTTAGCACAGCGGTCAGTGAGGGTGGAAATCCCCATGTGGCGCATCCTGCAAGAGCAGATCCGCCATACGCGGCAGACCGTGCGTCGCAAGCGCGCGTTCCGGCGGCGCACCCGGAAGTCGACTCAGCGGCGCCGGACAAATCGGAATGCTGGCGAGCGCGCTCAGCAGCATGATGGCGACCGATAGCGAGAAGGCCGTCGCCGCCCAAACCGCATAGGAAAAGCTCGCCGCGACAAGGATCCAGACCATCATCACCAGCCCGATGGCAGAGCCAAGGGTCGCGCAGACGATACAAATGGCGGAGGTAAATCCGCCTAGCCGGTCCAACATCTTCGAGCTCCACAGGAAGGCGCGGAGGCGTTTCCAGGGAAGCGGAACACGCCATACCCCTTTGTGAATTCATCTCCCTTCAAAACTGGTTAACGGCGGCTTGAATCCAACGCTTTGTGGGAACAAAATAGAAACACTAAGGAGCGGGTGTGCAGACAGTTCTCGACAAGCTGGCGATCCTGGCGGATGCGGCGAAATACGATGCGTCCTGCGCCTCATCCGGCGCGGCCGCCCGCAATTCGCTCGCGACCAAGGCCATCGGCTCGACCGAGGGCATGGGCATCTGTCACGCCTATGCGCCGGACGGCCGCTGCATCTCGCTGCTGAAAATCCTGCTCACCAATTACTGCCAGTTCGACTGCCACTATTGCGTCAACCGAGTCTCGTCGAACGTGAAACGGGCACGGTTCTCGGTCGAGGAAGTCGTCGATCTCACGCTTGGCTTCTACAAGCGCAATTACATCGAGGGGCTTTTCCTCTCCTCGGGCATCATCCAGTCGCCCGACTATACGATGGAGCAGGTGGTGCGCGTTGCCGAAACCCTGCGGCACACGCACAGCTTTGGCGGCTACATCCATCTCAAGACCATCCCGGACGCCGATCCCGCGCTTCTCGCGCGCGCAGGCGCGGTGGCGGATCGCCTCTCGATCAATGTCGAACTGCCGCAGGAGGCAAGTCTCGCCAGGCTGGCGCCCCAAAAGAGCCCCGAGCGCATCCGCCGGGCCATGGGCACCATCCGCCTCAAGATTGAGGAGTCGAAGGAGGCGATAAAGGAATCCCGCAAGGCGCCACGTTTCTCGACGGGCCAGAGCACGCAGATGATCGTGGGCGCGGACCGTGCGGACGACCTCGCGATCCTCGACACTTCACGCAATCTCTACGGCAATTACAAATTGTCCCGCGTCTATTACTCGGCCTTCAGCCCGATCCCTGATGCCAGCTCGATGCTGCCTCTCATCAGGCCGCCACTGATGCGCGAGCATCGTCTGTATCAAGCCGATTGGCTCATGCGCTTCTACGGCTTCTCGGTCGAAGAAATCGCCACCGGCAGCGCGGGCGGCATGCTCGATCTTGCGATTGACCCGAAACTCGCCTGGGCGCTGCAACATCGCGACTGGTTCCCTGTCGACGTGAACCGCGCATCGCGTGAGATGCTGCTGCGGGTGCCGGGTTTCGGAACGAAGTCGGTGAAACAGATGCTGTCCTCCCGCCGCTGGCGACGCCTGCGGCTGGAGGATATCGCTCGTCTTTGCCGTGGCGTGAAAAGCTCGATGCCATTCATCACCGCCGAGGATTGGCAACCGGGCGGCGCCACCGATCGCCTCGACCTACGCAAGATGCTCTCGCCGCCCTGCCACCAGGGGGAACTCTTTGCGTGAGGCTGGTGGCACTCTCGCACGACACGGATTTTGCCGGCTGGCGCGACAGCGCCCGCGCCGCTCTCGCCGCGGCGGTGCCACCGGGGGAGATTGACTGGCGCGTCGGCACCTCCGCCGCGTCGGATGACCTTTTCGCCAACTCAACCACGATGCCTGAAAACGCCGCGCCGACGAACGCCAAAGTCCCGCGTGCTTTCATCACACTCGCCGAAACCGTTATCCAGCACCGTGACGTCGATCGCTTCGCATTGCTCTACCGACTGCTCTGGGGCCTGCAGTTCCAGCCGAAGCTGCTGGAGGATGCGAGCCATCCGGATGTTCATCACGCCGAGCAACTCGCCAAAGCGATCCGTCGCGACATCCACAAGATGCATGCCTTCGTGCGTTTCCGGGAGGTCGCGGAGCCCGATGGCGCCGCCGCCTTCATCGCCTGGTTCGAGCCTGACAATCACATTGTCGAAGCGGCGACGCCTTTCTTCATGCGCCGCTTCACGGGGATGCGCTGGTCCATCCTGACCCCCGACCGCTGCGCTTTCTGGGACGGCGAAACCCTGCGTTTCGGCGAGGGCGTCTCTCGTGACCAGGCGCCGACCGAGGACCGGCTGGAGGCTTTGTGGCGCACCTACTACGCCAATATCTTCAATCCCGCCCGCCTCAAGGTCGCCGCCATGACGCGGGAGATGCCGCAGAAATACTGGAAGAACCTGCCGGAGGCCGAACTTATCGGCCCGCTCATCCGCGAGGCAGCCAGCCGGGAGGACATCATGGTCAGAGCCGCCGCAACCACGCCCTCCGCCCAGACCAAGGCCGAGGCGAAGCGCCGAACCCCATCCGCACCGCGCACCGAGGCCGAGCCCGGCGTTCGTCCTAGGACGCTGGAAGACGCGCGCGCTCAGGCCAGTGACTGCCGGCGCTGCGACCTTTGGAAACACGCGACGCAGACCGTCTTCGGCGAAGGCCCGGACCGCGCTGCGCTCATGATGGTGGGCGAGCAGCCAGGCGACCGCGAGGATCTGGCGGGCGCCCCCTTCGTTGGTCCCGCCGGCAAGATGCTGGACCGCGCGCTGGAGGAGGCAGGCATTCCACGCGGCGAGGTCTATGTCACCAACGCGGTCAAGCACTTCAAGTTCGAGCCACGCGGCAAATTTCGCCTGCACAAGACGCCGGAGACAGGCGAGATCCAGGCCTGCCGCTGGTGGCTGGAGAGCGAGCGCGCCCTGGTTCAGCCGCGTCTGACCGTGGCGCTCGGCGCGTCCGCCGCGCATGCTCTGCTCGGCCGTAAGGTCACGATCGGGAAAGAACGCGGCAGGATCTCCGCCCTGCACAGCGGCGAGGCATTGTGGATCACTGTACACCCCTCGTACCTGCTTCGCCTGCCGGATGAGGAGGCGAAGCGCCGCGAGTACACACGCTTCGTGGAAGATCTCGCCGGAGCTTGGCGATGGCTGGCGGAGAGCGCCTCGGCGTGAGCTCGTCATGTTCGGCGAACTGCGCCCGGCCCCGGGGCCGAGCATCAAGCCCTTACCGTCACGCCGCGAGCAAGGCGCGGCTCCCCCGCCTTCGCCGAAGATGACGTCGGCGGGCCGTTGCCAACGCCGGTTGATATTAGTGCACGCTTAACAAATCATGCCTAAATCCTTGGCGTTCCTTTGAATGCACAGGAGAGCAGGTTGGTCGAAATAGTCGGGGCGCGAAGCGGCGGGACGCAGGGTGGGATAGTTGCTCCCGATGGGGCGCGGTCGACCTTCGTCGTCCCACTCATGGCGACCAAGGCAGCTGCCTCGAACAAACTGCCAGGTCTTTTTACCCCGGACTATCTAAGCACACCGTGGTCGCGGCCAAATGACCAGGAGCGGCGGCTTCAGGCTTACAGCCCTACTGTGGAGCATATCGGCATATTCCTGTCTGCCATCCAGCAGTTTGCGCCGAAGAATTTGACGGGTGGGTGGCTCGACCGGATCAGCCGGGATCTTGTTTTGACGGGCGACAACCAAACCGTTCGAAAAGTGGAAAAGAGTAGTTCCAGGGCGCATATTTTTAAGTCAGACACCGACCATCTGTCGGTCTTCATTGCGAATCCGGCCGGAAACCTGAAGGTCACCTTCGGGACGACCCCCTCGGAGATCAACGACAAAGCGCCGATATTGCTAAGTCGGGCCCCGCCTCATGTTCAGCAAGCCGCCGCGGCGGCTCTCAAAGAGATGGCGGTCGCCTTGGCGCATCGCGCGGCATGAAGCGCCATCATGGAGACCGGGCAGCCTCTAGATAAACTGCCCGCGCAGGAAGCCGAGCGCAGGTAGCGGCCGCCAGGTCTTGGGAATATCGGCGCGGCGCATTTGTTCGACGCTGTAATTGGGCGGTGGCTGGCGGGACGAGCGAAGGAAGCTCTCATAGGCCCGCACTTGCTGCTCCCGCCAGGCGCGGTCAGCCAGAGCGGCGTCACGGCTGGTGAAGATTTCGGCAATCCGCCGGGTTCGCCCGACGCAAGCCACCACCGCCCAAAAGCGGTCTTCCCGCACGGCTGCGAGGCTGACGATCCCGTCCATTTGCTGACTGTGGCGACCCGCGGCTCCGACTGCAAGTACCTCCTCCACGAGGCGGAACGTCAGATATGGCGGTTTTCGTTGCCCGGCCCCATCGACTCGCGATATCGAGAATGGCAGGGAATGGAGATGTCCAATGCTGCACGCTGCGAGGCGCCTCTCGCGCCTCTTTCTGATCGCGGCCTTCCTGCTTGGCCCGCTCCTGCATGTACCGCTGGCAAGGGCGGCAACAACCGCCGCGCCGAGCCCGGAGCTCAAGAGCCTGCAGGGCATGGTCGACAATATGGGTTACACGACCACGCTTTCGCCGACCGCCGGCCATTTCTACATCAGCAGCGACAATAAAAATGTCGTCAGCATCGACTTCGCCTTGTCGGATGACAAATCCTATATTTGGATTTACACGCAGATCGAGACCTATACTGCGGAGCAGGTCGCGCAGCTCCCACTGATGAAACTTCTTGAGGCCAACGACAACAGCCCTGAATTCTTCTCGATTAATAACGATAGCGGGAAGATATCCCTCTACGTCCAAATCGCCTTCCCAGCACAGGGCGCCACGCCGAAAACCTTGCGCACGATCATCGACCATATCGGCTCGACAATCGACGACAATGCCGTGCTATGGGATCCAGCCCAGTGGAAGAAATGACCCGGTTCTGAAGGCCGCTCAGTCCAGCCGCGCGATGCGCTCCGCCAGTAGCGTAAAGAGCCTGTCATGCGCGAGGCCGGTGATGACCTGGCAGGTCGCCGGCAGCCCGCCCCGGTGTCGCTCGCTCACCGCGGCGATAGTCTGGCCACGGGTAAGAGGCGACTCGCACTCCACCGAAACGCGCGCCGCGACGCCCTCGAACAGACTGGGGTCGAGCAGATGCGCGATCACGCAGGGGTCGTGCAGGCACGCATCCTTGCGGCCATAGCTCCGTATCATGGCGATCGCCGCCCGGGCGCGCGGACCGCGCTCTGCCTCGACCCGTGCCATCCAATCCTCGGCAATGAGCGCCTTCCGCGTCACATCGAGCCCGAACATGGTCAGCGGCGCGCCGGCGGTGAGCACGATCTGCGCCGCATGGGGGTCGATCGCGAGATTGAACTCGGCGGCCGGCGTAGTATTGCCGGGCACGAAGGCAGCACCGCCCATGAAGACGATCTCCTTGATCAGCGGCGCAATGTCGGGCGCCTTGACCAAAGCGAGCGCGATATTCGTCAACGGCCCGAGCGGGCAAAGCGTGATCTCCCCCGGCGCCGCCCGCAGCCGATCGATCAAGACATCCACCGCATGCCCCGGCTCAGGTGGTCCGGCGGCCTCGGGCAACCCGATGTCGCCGAGGCCGTCGCCGCCATGGACGGAGCTACCCCGATCGGTCGGCGCCATGATGGGGCGGGCGCAGCCGGCATGGATGGGGATGTCGCCGCGCCCAGCGAGATCGCAGACGCGGCGGGCATTGGCGGTCGTCCGCGCCAGCGGCACATTGCCGATGACGGTGGTGATCGCCTCCACCCGGATCTCGGGCGAGGCGAAGGCCAGCAGCAGGGCGATCGCATCATCCACGCCGGGATCGCAGTCGATGATGACCCGGCGTGGCGTCACGTGCGCACCCGTAGTTCCGACGTCAGAACTGGCACGGCCAGGCTCAGTCGAGATAGGCGTTGGTGTAATAGGCCGATGCCGGCTTCACCTCTGGGATCTGCTTGGTATCGGCGAGCGCCTGCGCGATACCGAGCCACTGCGCGTCGGTCTGTTTCAGATAACCGTTGGGACCCTTGAGCAGCGGGATCGTCGCCTTCCAGCCGACGGCATTGTAATCCTTCGACCCGGCGCTCGGGTAAAGCTTGAGCAAATCGGCGATGGCTTGGTCCTGATGCGTTGTCGCCCAATCCATCGCCTTGGCCGTGGCACCTAGCCAGGCCTTCACCTGATCCGGATGCGCGGCGGCGAAGGTCTTGCTCACGGAATAATTCCACACGGGAATATCGGGCGCGCCCACCGCCGGACCCAGCAGCATCGTCGGCTCGACCTTCAATTGCGGCACCACATCCGCCAGAGCGTAATTGGAACAGTTGGTGGCGAGATCGATCTTCTTGTTGAGCAGTAGCGGAATATCGTCGTCCTGGGCGATGACTTGCTTGACGTCGTTCTCGGTCAGACCGGCTTTCTTCAGGACGAAGGGCATCATCGCCTTGGTCCAGCTATCGGTATAGATCGCGATCGTCTTGCCTTTGAGCTGCGTCATGTCGATCGGCTCGCCGGGGCGGCCGATCAGGCCCCAGTTGTTCGACTGGGAGAAGAAGCCGATCGAGATGATCGGCACGCCCTGCTGGGCCGCGAAGATGATATCCGTGGTGGCATCGAAGCCGACATCGCCCGCGCCCGAGGCCAGCATGCGCGCGGTGGTCGAGCTGTCGGGCGGAAAGGCCACCGACACGTCCAACCCGGCATCCTTGTAGAGGCCCTCGGCCTGGCCCACGGCGAGCGGCACCAACTCGAAATCGGCGGTCGGCCAGTCGAAGACGAAACGCACCTTTGCGAGATCGGCGGCGCGGGCAGCGCCCGGCGCGACGGCGGAAAGCGCCAGCATCATCGCACCGGTGGCGGCGCCCGCGGCGAGCAGTCGGGAGAAGCGACGGAGAGGTTTCATGTCAGGCCTTCTGCGGAGTGAGAGGAGGAACCGAGCCACCGAACCAGGCAGGCGCCGTCATGCGGCTGCGCCACGGCGTCGCAAGATGCTCCAGGATGAGCACGATGAGGAAGGAGCCGATGCCGATCGCGGTCAGCAGCAGCATCGCGCCATAGACGCCGGCGGTGTTCATCTGCGCATTGGCCGAGAGCAGATAAGTGCCGAGGCCGACCCGCGAACTGGCAGTCCATTCGCCGATCACCGCGCCCGTCACGGCATAGGAGGCGCCGATCTTCAGGCCGGAGAAAAGCGGCCCGATGCAGGCGGGCAGGCGCACGATGACGAAGGTGCGCAACCGCGTGCCGCCGAGCAGGCGGGCGAGGTTGATCTGGTCCTGATCGACGCTCGCCAGCCCGTCCAGAACATTGACCACGACTGGGAAGAACACGATCCAGGCGACGATGATGAGTTTCGGCGTGAGACCGAAGCCGAAAATAATCACCAGCGGCGCCGCGATGGCGACGATCGGCACCGCCTGAGATGTGATGAGCGCCGGATAGAGCAGGCGATGCACGATCCGGATCTGCGCCATGACCACGGCCAGCAGAAAGCCGATCACCGCGCCGGCGATATAGCCGTAGAAGGTCTCCGTCACCGTCTGCCAGGTCAGGCCCCGCATCTGCGCCGCATTGTCGCGAATGATGGCGAGCGCCGCACCCGGTGTCGGGATCACATAGGCGGGCAGGCCGGTGATCCAGAGCAGGACCTGCCAGCCCACGAAGATCAGCGCGATGGCGATGATCCACAAGCCGATATGGCGGCCGGCCGTGCGCCAGGGATGCTCCTCGTTCATGCCGGAAGCTCGGCCGCTGCGGGGACGCCGTGCAACGTTTTCTCGGAATAAAGCATGTCCATGATCTGCCGCTTGGTCTCGACGAAGACCGGGGAAGTCAGCACATCCATGGCGCGCGGGCGAGGGATCTCGACTTGCAGGATCTTGGCGATCCGGCCCGGCCGCGGCTGCATGAGCACGATGCGGTCGGCCAGGAAGATCGCCTCGTCCACATCATGCGTCACGAACATCACGGTGCGGCTGAGCTCCTTCCAGACCTGGAGCAGCCATTGCTGCATGCCGATGCGGGTCTGGCTATCGAGCGCACCGAATGGCTCATCCAGCAGCATCACCTCGCGTCCCGCCGCGATGGTGCGCATCAATGCCACCCGCTGCCGCATGCCGCCCGACAAGGCACGCGGAAAATGCCGCAGGAAGTCACCCAGCCCGTAGCGCCGGGCGAGTTCAGCGGCCTTCGCCCGATCCTCCCGCGTCGCGCCATGGGTCAGCGAGGCGCCGAGGGTGATATTGCCGAGCACGGTGCGCCAGGGCAGCAGCAGATCCTTCTGGAGCATATAGCCGACCTCACCGGGCCGCCCGGCGATATCCCGGCCGTCGAGGAGGATGCGGCCCTCGGTGATCTTGAGGAGACCAGAAACCGCATTGAACAGCGTGCTCTTGCCGCAGCCCGAGGCACCGAGGATGCAGACGAACTCGCCGTGCCGGATATCGAGATTCACATCCTGCAGCGCGCGGAAGCTCCCGAAACTATGGGAGAGATGCTGGACGGAAAGCTTGACGCCGGTCTGGCTCACGGGTGTCGGCGCGGTCCGGTGGGCATTATCGACGGCTCTCCCCTTGCGCGGACGCACCCGGTCGGCAAGGGTGCAACCTCAATGCAACACTGAGCAAGCTGCCGGGAAGTAGTGGGCCTGGCAAGTCGCCCGAGGAAGCCCGACCGTCCTGCTATTCCGCCTTCATGGTGAGAGCAGCCAGAACCGGTGGCCCACCCTTGGCCTGGACTTCGGTGGCACAGCCAGAGACATGCGTGCCTATGGTTTCCGGCGTGATTGAGCCGCGCTCTCGCCCTGATTTCGCGCGGCGCGGGGTGAGGGAAACCGCGTCGCTTTCCCCCTCGGCGACCGTGCCGTTGCCGGAGAAAGGTTTAGCTATCGGTAGCTATTGTTAGTGCAAGTTGCGCGCTGCCGCCTCTGTTCTGGAGATAACATGAAAATAAAACGTGACATCAACTTGCCACCGGCGCCGCGCCATGTGGACGCCATGTTCAATCTTCGACCGCCCTTGCCGCATAATCCGCGCGTTCCGGCGACGGCGGAGCAGAGAGTACAGTTCAATGCTTTGAATACGAGCTCCGTGCTTTCGCTGCTGCGCGTGGGAACGGGGCGCCCGCTAGTTTTCGCGCCGTAATAGGGACCTGGCATTTCATCGCGAAGTCGGACGGCGGATATATTCTCCAGCCAGAGCATGCCCTAGGAAAGATCAATGGGTTGGATGTTACGGGAGCGGATGACACCTCCTGGGACGGCATGCCGCTCGCGCAGTCGGGCGTCTCCTTCGATCTTCTACTTAAGGTGATGGAGGGCGCCCTACAAAGGCTCAACAATCCGACAGGACTCGGTTGAACCAGGAGTTCCGCGCGCGGCCGTCTGGCCGCTCGCGGCGGAGCGGGTTAGTCTAGGCCCTATGACACGCCCCATCATAATCGCGCCCTCCATCCTTTCCGCCGATTTCGGGCGTATCGCCGAGGAATCAGCGGCCATCGCGGAGGCGGGCGGGGATTGGCTGCATCTGGATGTGATGGACGGGTCCTTCGTCCCCAATATCAGCTTCGGTCCGGCGGTGGTCGCGGCCGTGCGGAAGGTGACCGATAAGCCGCTCGACGTTCATCTGATGATTTCCGACCCCGACAGCTATATCGCGGCCTTTGCCGAGGCCGGGGCCAATCGCATGACGGTGCATGTCGAGGCGGTGCGTCACCTCAACCGCACGCTCGCCGCCATTCGCGGGCTTGGCTGCAAGGCCGGTGTCGCGATCAATCCGGCAACCTCGGAGGAAGCTGTGCGGTATAGCGTCGATGCCGCCGATCTGGTGCTCGTCATGAGCGTCAATCCGGGTTTCGGCGGGCAGAGTTTTCTTCCGTTCGTTGTCGACAAGATCCGCCGGGTGCGGGCGCTGCTCGGCGACCGGCCGGTCGAGATCGAGGTTGACGGCGGGGTGACGCCGGTCACGGCGGAGCAGGTGGTCGCAGCTGGGGCGAATGCCTTGGTGGCCGGGTCGTCGGCTTTCGCCGGTGGGGCTGGTGCCTATCGGGCGAATATCGATGCCTTGCGTGCGGGGGCGGAGCGGGGGCGCCGCTAAGGAGGCCGGTTGGATACCCGCCCGGCGGATGCAGCCGTCCCCACCATCATCACCTCTCCAACGTCATTCTCGGCGAAGGCCGAGGATCCACGCTTACTTTTGGCGGCGACGGTGAAGGCGTGGCTGCTCGGCCTTCGCCGAGCATGACGAATCGTCTGGGCGATGATCCTTCGTCGCCCACATTTCGCAATTTTCGGTAAACAAGCTCGGCGCGGCAGCGTTGTGCAAAGAGCCGCGCCGCGAGGGGCCGCCATGGGCTAGGCAGCGGCGCCATGGTCCGTCGGAGAGGTTGCTTTGACCGCGCGTTGTACGCTCCAGGATCTCCAGAAGATGAAGGCGGCGGGCGAGCGTATCGCCATGCTCACCGCTTACGACCATGCTTCGGCAATCATGGCGGGTCGCGCGGGTGTTCCTGTGCTGCTGGTCGGGGATTCGCTCGGCATGGTGGTGCATGGTCATGAAACGACGCTGCCGGTCACGCTCGACGATATGGTCCGGCACGCGGCTTCCGTCGTCAGAGCTGGCACCAATGCGCTGATCGTCGGCGATCTTCCCTTTCTGACCTATGCGACCCCGGCTGACGCCGTACATGCCGCTCGGCGCTTGATGCAGGAGGGCGGCGTGCAGGCGGTGAAGCTGGAGGGCGGCGGCACGATCGCGCGCACGGTTCGTCACCTTTGCGAACTTGGCGTGCCGGTCATGGGACATCTCGGTTTCACGCCGCAGGCGCAGCATCAGCTCGGCATTCGTGTGCAGGCGAAGCAAGCGGCCGACGCTCGCCGCTTGCTTGAGGATGCGTTGTTGCTGGAGGCGGCGGGCGCCTTCGCGATTGTGCTCGAACTGGTGCCGGCGCCGCTGGCGGCCGAGGTGACGCGGCGGCTTCGCATTCCGACGATCGGGATCGGCGCGGGCGCAGGCTGTGACGGGCAGGTGCAGGTCTGGCACGATCTGCTTGGTTAGCTTGACCGCGCGCCGCCGCGACACGCCAAGCCCTATGCCCAGATCGGGCAGGCCGTCGAGACGGCGATCCGCGCCTATGTCGATGAGGTCCGGAGCGGCGCTTTTCCGACGGCAAGCCAAAGTTCCGGGATGGATCCCAGTGAGCTCGCGCGAGCGCTGACCGCCGTGGACGGGTGCCAGCGATGACCATGCAAGTTTGCAGCACGATCGCGGAGCTTAGCGCGGTCCGCGCGAGATTTCGCACAGTTGGACTGGTGCCGACGATGGGCAGCTTGCACGAGGGCCATCTCAGCCTGGTGCGGCAGGCCAAGGCCGCTTGCGATGCCGTCGCCGTCAGCATCTTCGTCAATCCTGCGCAATTCGGCGCGAGTGAGGATCTTGCTTGCTATCCACGGAACCTCGCGCGCGACCTCAATCTCCTTGAAGCTGAAGGCGCCGACTTGGTTTTCACCCCGGAGCCGAGCGAGATCTATCCGCCGCGCTTCGCCTTTCGCGTCGATGTGGGAGAGTTGGGCGAGCGGCTGGAAGGCGTGGAGCGGCCGGGGCATTTCTCGGCAGTGGCGACCGTCGTGCTCAAGCTGTTCAATATCTTTCAGCCTAGCGTTGCATGGTTCGGGCAGAAGGATGCGCAACAATGCGCCGTCATCCGCCGCCTGGCGCGCGACTTCGACCTGCCGCTGCGTATCGAGATCGGTGAGACGATCCGCGAGGCGGATGGCCTCCCGATGTCGAGCCGCAACATTCGTCTGAATGCCACGGAGCGTCAGGCCGCGAAGGTGATGGTCCAGGCACTTGGAGCGGCAAGAGCGGCTTTCGCGGGCGGGGAGCGGAACGGCGATGTTTTGCGCGAGACCATGCGCCGCGTCGTCGCATTCGAACCGGCCGCGCGCCTCTCCTATGCCAGCATTGCCGATGGGGAGACGCTGCAGGAACTGAAGCGAGCCGATGCGGAGGCGCTGGCTTTGCTGGCCCTGCAGATCGGCGCGACCCGGCTCATCGACAATGCCTCGCTGCGGGTCGCGGAGATGCCGACCACTGACTGATCATGCTCACATAAACATATGTTTATGTGAGCATGATGGCACTTAGCCGAGCGCCAGAAGCGTGCCGCTGACGAGATTTAGCAGTATCTTGCCGCCGACCACGATCGGCGCCCAGTCGGGAGCCGATGGCAGGTCGATACTGTTCGTGACCCGTCCCGTTGTCGGATCCACCGTGATGAGCGTCTCCTCTGAACTCGCGAGGATAAGGGAGCCGCCGCCGATCACTGGCCCCTGCCAGAAGATCGGCCCCCGCGCCTTCTTCGGATTCTTGAAGGCTGGCAATTGCATCGCCCATTTCACGGCGCCCGAATCCACGTGGATGGCACCGAGCTTCTGATCCGTGCTGAGCTGGAACACCCAGTCGCCGGCGACGAAGGGCGTCTCCTGGGTGGCGAAGTCCTTCTCCCAGAGTCTTCGGCCGGAGGGCAGGTCGAGGCTGAGGACGAGGCCGCCGAGACTGCCCGCGAAGACGCGGCCCTGATCGATCACCGGCATCCCGGCAATCGCCGAGAGCTGCGACAGGCTGGGATCGGTAGAGCCGAGATTGTCCGTCCAAAGGACATCGCCCGTATCGGCGGCGATCGCCACGAGGTCGCCGGAGCCGAAGCCCGCCACAACGATATTGTTCGCGAAGGCGGGCGCGGGCAGGCCGAGCAGCGTGGTCTGCGGAGTCCGGGCCTGATGGGTCCAGATCGTCTTGCCGGTTTTAGCGTCGAGACCGAGGATCGCGCTGCCGGCGGTGCTCACGAAGATGCTGCCGCCCGCGATGGTCGGGCCGCTGCGCGCCGGGCTGCCGAGGGGCTGCCGCCATTTCAGCGCGCCGGTCTTGGCGTCGAAGCAGATGATCTCGCCGAGGCCGGTCGCGGCATAGATATGGCCGTCATCATAGCCGATGCCGCCGCCGATATTGGTGCTGCGCGAGCCCTTCGGACGGATCGACGAGTGCCACAGCATGCCGCCATCGACCAATGAGAAGGCGCGCACGTCGCCCGTGGCGCTCATCGTGAAAGCGAGGCCATTGGCGGCGATCGGGCCGCAGGGAATGCGGTGACGATAGCCCGTGCCCTCGCCGATATCGGCGGTCCAGAGGCGGTTGAGGGTATTGGCGACGGGCTGGTTGCCCGGGTCATGCGCGGCATTGCCGCCTTGCTGGGCCCAGGAAAAGCCCGAGGCGGGGGCGGGCAGGGTGACCGCGCTGTTCAAGGTGGGGTCGGCGACGAGGCCATTGGCGACCGGCTGCACGTCGTAGCGCTTGCCGGGCAGAGGGGGGCCATCATCGCCGCCGATGAAGCCGCAAGCCGCCAAGGCAAGTGGCAGCCCGAGCGTGGCGCGGCGGGTGAGTGCCGCGACGGAGCCTGGGCGGGACTGGCGCGTCATCCTGTCTCGCATCGTTTCGTCCGTCATCCTTTGGCTCCAGCCAGCGCCTGCGCGAGGGCACCGGCCAAGCGCCGCATGTCGTCGGGCGTCGTCACGTCATCGGCAAGTGTTTGGAACCGCTTGGCGGCAGCCGCGCGGTTGCCCTGTCGCAGGTCGAGCAGTGCCAGATCCTGGAGCGCCATCGGGCGCCAGGCGCTGTCATCGGATGCAAGCGGCTGGAGGCGCGCCTGGATCAGGGAGGGCTCGGCGGTATCCAGCGCATGCGAGGCCCAGCCGAGGATCGCGACCTGACGCAGCACAGGATTCACCGAGTCGTCGCTCATCAGCCGATTCCAGATGGCATTTGCCTGGTCGAGCTTGCCAGCATCGGCGAGCAGGCTCGCCTGGTTGAGGCGGGCGAGGGTGGCGTAGCCTTCCGGCGAGGTTTCCGCGACGGTGCTGAAGCGAGCGGCCAGCGCCTGACGGTCCCCGGAGGAGCCGCTTTGCCCTGCCGCGTTCATCACGCTCAGAAATGCGCTCGCCGCCGCGGCGTCGCGCTGCCGCACATGCCAGAGCCAGGCCTGCCAGAGGCCGACACAGACGACGATGGCGACGGCAAGGCCAAGAAAGGCGATCGCATAGCGCCGCGCGAAACGGCCCACGCGTTCGGCCCGAAGATCCTCATCGACCTCGTCGAAAATATCGACCACGTCGCCCCCTTATTTTGACGGGGGCGGACCATAGCGGCGGGGCCCGGCGAGGGCAAACCGCCGGGACGATCCTCCCGTTATGAGACAGCGGCTTACGGGCGGGGTAGAAGACTGGCGGCCGGGACAGGGGATGCGTATGGCGCCGACTGCCTATGATTTCAGCTTCGACACGCTGGCAGGCCAGCCCTATCCGCTCGCAGCTTTGCGGGGGCGGCCGCTGCTGGTCGTCAATACCGCGTCCCAATGTGGCTTCACGCCGCAATATGCCGGGTTGGAGGCGCTTTGGCGGGCGCGGCAGGCACAGGGGCTCGTCGTTATCGGCGTGCCTTGCGATGATTTCGGTCATCAGGAGCCGGGAGACGCGGCCGACATCGGCGCCTTTTGCGAGAAAAATTTTGGCGTGAGCTTTCCGATAATGACAAAGGTCCATGTTCGCGGCGACGAACGCCATCCATTCTTCGGCTGGCTGGCTGAGACGGGCGGTGTGCTCTCCCGCCCGCGCTGGAACTTCTACAAATACCTCATCGGCGCCGATGGCCGTCTCGCCACCTGGTTCGCGAGCCTCACCAAGCCCGAGTCGGCGAAGCTTCAGCGCGCCGTGAATCGCGTGACGCGCGTCTGACGGGGTGTCGCGCTAGAGCGATCCCTTGCCGAAATTGGCGAAGGTCTGGCGGTCCTTGTTGTCGCGCATGAGCGACGAGAAGCTCGGGATAATCTCGAAGCCGAGGCCCTGGGGGACGCCGGTATCCTCGTCGGCTGTGATCTTGTTGTAGGGCGCGCCGGAGATCTTTTCCCACTTTCCGGCAGGTTTCTTGGCTTCCAGGTTAACCAGCGTTGCCTTGAAGACCATGCGAACGATCGCCTCTTTCGGGGCGGAGGGCTTAGTCAGGCTCGGGCAGCCGGCGATGATCTGCCAGCCATTCGCCAAAGCCCATTTGGTGAGCTCTTCGCGGTCCAATGGGCGTTCCTCCGGTCGGGAGCCGTCGTCCTAGGTGGAAGTGCCACGGGTCGCAAGCGGCTCAGTTCCGGCCCGTCAGAACCGCCAGTTCGCGCTAAGTACCGGGCCGACGGTCCACTCGTTCCAGGATTTGCCGGATAGATTGCTCGAGCGGCGTTCAAAGCCGATTTGCAACGCGATCTGAGGTGCCCCGAAGCGTTGTTGCCGCGCAAAGCCATCGCTGCCGAAGAGAGCTGTGGAGGGGTCGTAGGCGATTGTCAGAAGTGGCTCGACTTCAAAATCACGCCGTGGTGTCGTGCCGGCGCTGGCTGGCGGCACGTCGAACCATCGCTCCCTGATGCTCGCGAGAAGCGAGACGCTCCAATTGGGCGAGGGCACATAGGTAATCGAGGGTACCGCATAGAGCGCGACCGAGTCCGGTCCGGGCACGCGCAGCCGCCGCTGAACATAGAGGCGGAATCCCAGGCTCCAGACGGCGGCGACCTGGCTATTCGCGCTGATCGGCAGGCCGCGAAAGTTGCCCGAGAAATTGAAAACTCTGCCCAATCCGACGACAACGTCGTTCCTTGTATAGGTCCAGGTCGAGAAGGTTCCCTGGAACCCCATAGTTCCCTTGTACCAAAAGAACGGCGACCAGGCTTGATCATTGGCTTTATCCTTGTAGGAGACCATGAATCGGGCAGAAGTCTGGTCGCCTCCCGCCTGCGGCTCCGCGCCATATCGATCGGTATTGGCCCGCAGCCTGACGCTGAACGCCAGAGGTGCCGATTGCAGATTCTTGCGCCACCCCAATTCGGCTTCGGGGTCAGCTTCCATGGAAGACGGTCCGTCGGACTGCAACTCGTTCGGGTTTGAGTCGTAGAAGATCGGCAGGTTTGCCCGGAAGGTGAAATCGCGCAGCGTGATCGGGATAGGCTGGGAGGCGACGTCGCGCGCATATGCCGCTTCTTGCGCGGCGTCGACAGCGTCTTCCTGTTCGTCGATCCGATCCGACCTGCTGTCCTGCGCCTCGGCACGCGATTCGCTCGTGCTGTTCTGAGCCATCGCGGATCTCGCCGATACGGGCGCCGCGACCGCGAGCAGGATCGCGCCGCCGAATAGGATGCGCCTTGCCCTTGGATTTGCGGAAGATTGGCCCGAGATCGTCAGCATTCCCGAGGCCCCGGTCTCGTCGGACCACGTGACCCCGCCAGTTCCGCCTTCTGCGAATCGGCCGCCGGCCATGCCAAATCTGCGTCGCGCGGCTGATAAGATGTTGTTTTGACTAGCATTTAGCGTAACACCCATTGTGATTAGATCGCCTGGGCGGATGTCAGCCTATAAGCCATATGATCCTTCGATGCTCGCTTGGTAGTCTAAGCGAAGTCAGGCGTCTTTGATCAGCATCTCCGCGATCTGAAAGGAGTGCCGATGGGTCTCTCCAAAGTCACAGACAGGCTGCGAGGTGAAGGCATGATCGCTGACCCACCGCCAGATCTGACAGCTGTAAACCGGTCGCTTGAGCGAGACTGGCTGGTGGCCGCTCCAGTTTCGCGAGGCGCTAGCGCGGTGAGAAGCGACGGGGCTTGTGGTGATAGCGTCGCTGCCCCACAGGACCGCGAGCGCCTGATGACGCCCGTCGTCTTCAATAATTGCTTTGGCTGGCTGCATTCGAGCCAAGCGAGTGCGGCCAGCGATGTCGCGGTGCTGCTGTGTCCTGGCCTCAATCGGGATGCTCTGGACGCGCATTACCCGTTGCGCCTTCTGGCGGATGAATTCGCGGCTGCGGGCTATCTCGCGATGCGGTTCGACTATCCGGGAACCGGCGATTCCTGTGACCTCGCCGATATCGATGGCGAGCCTGGAGATTATTGGGCCGCCTGGCAGCAAAGTGTAGCCGCGGCTGCGGATTGGCTGCGCGGCTCGACCGGAGCGCGGCGGCTGGTGTTTTGCGGGCTCCGCTTTGGCGCGCTCCTCGCCACGTTGGCGGCCGAACAGCGAGACGATGCGGCCGGGCTGATTCTTCTGGCGCCCGTGCTGCGTGGCCGCTCGTATATGCGGCAGTTGAGCGTCGAAGCGCAGCTGCAAAGCGGTGCGGCCGAATCCTCAAGTTATACCTTGGACTTTCAGGAACTTCGTTTCAGCGCTGAGACGGTTGCCGCGATCAGCCAAGCGGATCTGCGGCAAGTCCGGCTGATGAATGGATGCGAGGTCGGCGTCTTCTCCCAGTCGGATTCGAGCCTGCTGAGCGATTGCGCGGAGGCCTGGAAGCGAGGCGGCGCCAAGGTCACTTGCGCCAGCTTCGAGACGCTGGAGCCGATGCTGCACCATAACATTCAGGGTGAGGGCCAGCCGTCGGATTTTTCCGCAATTGTTGATTGGATCCGGCAGGCTGTGCCAGTGGGGAAAGTCTCCCTCCCTGAAATTGCCTCGCGCAGAGCCATTCTCTCGCAACCCGGATGGGTCGAGGAGCCCCTCCGCTTCGGTGAGGGCGATCGGTTATTCGGCATGCTATGCCGCCCCGACACCCGTGCCGGTGATATGGCGGTCATCATCACCAATACAGGAGTCGATCCCCATTACGGCTTCGCGCGGTTCGGCGCGGAATTTGCGAGGCGCCTGGCGGTCGCCGGTATTGTGTCGCTGCGGCTGGACTTTTCCGGACTCGGCGACAGCCTGGGCGTTCCGGGCAAGGAAGAAGTGGTAAGTTCGATTTTCGAGAGCGACCGCCTGCTCGATATCAGAGCGGCCGCCGATGCGCTTGAAAGTCTGGGCTATCACCGGTTGGCGATGCAGGGACTGTGCTCGGGCGCCTATCATGCTTTGCGAGGTGCCGTGGCCGACCCGAGAATCGAAATACTCATGCTAGTGAACATGCCAGTGTTTCATTGGCGCAACGGCGACACGATCGAATTCGTTGCCCACAAGCACGCCACGAGCGATTATCTCCGCAAGCTGCGCAGCCTGGAAACTTGGAAGCAGCTCCTGCTAGGCAAGTTCAACGTGCGCGGCATCATCCATGCGCAGCGCGAGCGGCTGTTCGAGCGTATTGGGGCGGTGGCGTCAAATGCACTCCGAAAACTTGGTTTGGCCGTTTCGCAAAATCCGGCGCATTGCGCCATGGCGGCCTTGTCGCGCCGCCATGCCAAGACCTTGTTGCTCTATGCCGCGAATGACGGCGGTCTCGATGTATTCGAGCAGCATTTCGGTCGTGGCGGAACCGGGCTGCGGGCTTTTCAGGGCGCCTCCCTGGAGATTGTGCAGGGGATCGATCACTCGCTCAGCGGCCGCGGGATGCGGCGAACCGTGGCGCAGTTGATGATTGCCTTCGTGGCGGCCTCTCTCGGCACCTGACGGCTACCGACGCCGATAAAAACAATAAAAGGAGGTAGGTTTGGAGAATCTTACGCCGGCGCCGTTCGTCGATGCGCTGCTCGGCTATCAGCAAACGGCAGCGCTTTATGCCGCTGTGAAACTTGATCTGTTCAGCCTGGTCTGCGCGGGCACCGACACCGCCGAGGGCATTGCCGCCGCCAGCGGCGCCGCGCCACGCGGTGTGCGTATCCTCGCCGACTACCTCACCATTCGCGGGTTTCTGGAAAAATCGGGGCAGCACTATCAACCCGCACCGGTCACACGCGCGTTTCTCGACCGAGCTTCACCTAGTTGCATGAGCGGGATCGTTGATTTCCTGGCATCGCGTGAGATGCTGGGGATCTATTTGGACGACCCAGTGTCGTACGTGCGCAACGGTGGTTCGCCGGGCCTCGGGAATATTGCTCCGGACAACTCGGTATGGGTCACTTTCGCCGAAGCGATGGGGCCTTTCATGGGCGGGCAGGCCAATCTGGTTGCCGAGCATGTTGGGGCGTGGAACGACAGACCTCGCCGGGTGCTCGACGTCGCGGCGGGTCACGGGCTGTTCGGAATTGCGGTCGCCAAGGCGATTCCGGATGCAGAGATTACCGCTGTCGATTGGCCGGCCGTACTCGAAGTGGCGAGCGCCAACGCGCGGCGAGCCGGTTTGGACGTTCGCTATCATCTCTGCCCCGGTAACGCCTTCGACGTGGATTGGGGGACCGGCTTCGACCTCGTGATGTTGCCCAATTTCCTCCATCATTTCGATCACGACGGCTGCGTCGCCATCTTGCGCCGTGTGCGCGCAAGCCTGGCGCCCGGCGGCCGTACCTTGGCGGTGGAATTTGTGCCGAACGATGATCGCGTGTCACCGCCGATGCCCGGGATGTTCTCCTTCATGATGCTCGCATCCACGCCGAGCGGAGACGCCTACACGCATGCGGAGTTGGAGGCGATGGGCCGCGACGCCGGCTATTCCAGCGTCACGGTGGCGCCGCTTCTGCCAACGCCTCAGACCCTGGCGGAATTCATCTGAATTCAGGCGGACGGGGAGGGGATTGCCATCAAGCCGGCACGACCCCTTCGCGTTACGCCGGAACGACAGAGACGGGAGCCTCCGCCTTCTGGAGGGAATGCAGATATCCCTCCCTGATCTTGGCTCCTTCGTCGTCATAAACGAAAGGCAGGAAAGCATAGCGGCTGCCGCTCGTGATCTTCGAA
This sequence comes from Acidisoma sp. S159, assembly GCF_009766125.1. NCBI lineage: Bacteria > Pseudomonadati > Pseudomonadota > Alphaproteobacteria > Acetobacterales > Acidocellaceae > Acidisoma > Acidisoma sp. S159. Next base: position 282,262 of record NZ_LMUG01000002.1, on the reverse strand, counting down.
ACGGCGTGAAGGATGTTGCAAGGAAACACGACTACCCATCCCGGGCGCGCCTTGTAGCCGCGTGGATTATATTCTGGGAAACGCACTTCGCCGCCCTCAAAATCATCGTTCAGGTTGATCGACAGTGCAAAACGCCGATGGGCGGTGATGGGCTGCGTATTGTCGCGGTGGGGCGTGAAATGGCCGCCATCCTCGGCCGCATAGCATCCCACCAGATATCGTTCCATGCGGGTTATGTTCATGAAAAACACACGGCGAATTTCGGGCAACACCCGCCGCACGATACGGGCCTGCGCTTGCTGGATTAAATCGGTATCCGTGAGCAGGAAGTCCCGCCGACTTTTCATGGCGCGATCGAGCACGCCGGTATTGTTCCGCATGACGCCGCTTTCTTCTCCACCATCAGCCTTGTACAGATCGATGAGATGGCGGCAGAAAGCCGGCTCGAAAACATTCGGCAGGATGAGAACGGGCGCGGGAACCTCGAAGCCGGCAAAGGCGGCCGGGGCGGGTAGACCACTCAGAAAAGCAAATAGATTCTTGTGCTCGGTATCCTCGGCTGAGATCGGAAAGACTGCCAAGACGTGGAGAGTCGGATCGACAATTAGCCAGAATCGCCTATACTGCGTCATCGCGCCGAAGGCCTCGTTTTGGGGAGCGGCACCGCATAGCCGGCTGACGGTTCCGTCGAAATCCCACATGAAGCGAACACCGGGCTTGGCGTCCTTCACGCGGCCGGATGTTTCATCCTCGGGATCGATGCTGATGCCGAAGAAACTCGCGCGCTGGTCGTTGAAGAATGCGCGGTGTCTCAGCATGGCGTCGATGGCACTCTTCCCGACGGGGTTTGCGGCCGATCCATAGAAGCAAAGCACGAGGTAGCGGCCGGCGTAGTTCTGGTAGGAGAATTTCGGCAGTTCCGCGGTTCTCTGAACGAATTCGGGGGCGCGGTCGCCAGTCTCCAAGCGCACGAAAGACGGGGCGGCGATTGCTTGGTCGTTCATGGCGCCTTGGTGCTCCTACTCCGCTTGGTCGATTATCCGAGGGAGCGGAGGGGCGCAACAGACCCGGGTGCTGGGCCATCAGGCGGGCGATACTTCATGTGTGACAAATTGTTTCCTGGGTTGGTTGGGTAGTACCCAGGAAGCCATAATGAAGGCTAGCCCCAGAACAGTAAACCCCGCCAGGCAAAAGCGGGGTTTACTGCAGCGAGAGAGGCGAATTTTCGACGTCAGGCAGTTTAGGTGAGGCCCTGGACGCCGCGGGCACGTTAGGCTCGGACACTATCAGCGGAGAAATTTCGGCTTCCGCTGCCGCGTAAGTGACCAAGAATTGGCATGCGGCGATCGGCTCCGCAATTATCCCTTGTGACGGCGCCGATCGGCCGAACCGCCGGACGGCGTAGTCGCCCGGGATCCGGCGCCGAAGTTCTTCAGGCCACGATCGTGCGCGGAACCCAGGAGAAGGCGCAGTCCTCCAGGTGGCTGAATTCCTGCGGACTGATGCCCCAGAGGTTGACGCTGCTAGGATCGCCGGGCGCTCGGCTGAGGGCTGCATGGGGAACAAATGGCGCGCCCATCGCATAGTCCAACAGGGTCGGCTCCTTCTTTTCGCCGAAGAAGGGAAAGAGGTAATAGGCGTGTTCCTGAACGATCTTGTCCCAGGCATCGGGATAGGTGATCGTCCCGAGCAGCTCACGCTGCGCCGAATAGAGATTTCGCGTTGCCACGCTTGAGCGACCTCAGGCTGCGAGGGGTTGGCGTCTCCTACAATGGGCGATGGAGAAGTGTCATCTTCACCAAAAGTGACCTTTGGTGCAGGTCGCCCGCTTGCCCTTGCGACCGAGCCGGCGAATGAAGCTGGCGGCCGGTAAATTCGTGAGACCGGCAAATTGACGCTGGGCCGGCTCTGCAACCTATGCGATAATTCCGCTGGTATATGCGCGCGTAATAGTCAAACCGGTTGATATTGGAACTCCAATGAAATCTTTTGTTTTAACTCTTCTATTATCCTCTGGGCTTGCAGCCTTCTCCTCGGCGGCACTGGCGCAGACGATGATGCAGGCCTGTGGCCCGGATATTCAGCGCCTCTGCTCACATGTTGGGCCGGGCCATATCAAGCAGTGCATGAAGAAGCACATGAGGGAACTTTCGCCCGTCTGCGTAGGGACACTGGTGAAGATGAAACAAGGAATGTCTCAATAATCATCGAGACTTTCCGGCAGGGGTTGCGCCTTTTTGTGGCGCAACCCGCCTGTGTCGCGTTGTTGTTTACCGGTACCAGTAGTAGTGGGGATGATGGTAGTAGCCAGGCCCGTAGCCGTAGCCTGGCGGCCCGTAATAGCAACCCGCGACTGAGACGGCGAGGGCCACTAGGAGTAGAATAGGCGTTAAGCGACGCATGCTGCGCTCTCCTGTGACAAGGGCTCTGGGCTGTTGGGATCGATCAGATATCACCCGCGAGCCGAATCCTGTCACTTCAAGAACGTGTTAGGCCTGGACCCGGCCGAAACTGGCGTTCCGCGGGCGTATGCTCATGCCGGCTTGCCGAGGATGGCGAGCGCTGCCTGCGAGCGACGCGATGTGCGGGCGAGCCAGCCGACTCCACTGGTACCGAAATTGGGCAGGCTGCGGTAATAGGCGTTTTGCGCATCGCCGAGTGCGAGGCTGATAACTGCGGCGCGCTGCCGCGGTTGCGCCGCCACCGCAGCGAGGGTGATGGGACCAACCCAGCCATCCCGCACCACCCCGAGACGCTGTTGCAGAAGCAGCATATCGCTTGCGTTGAGGGAGCGGGCGAGGGTCGGCAGGTCCAGCGTCGCGAGGCTCCTTAAGGTGCGGGAGCCGATGGATCCGTCCTCCGTCACACCCAGAAGCTTCTGGAGAAGCCTCGCGGAGGTGCCGACATCCGTGTCCCAGCCGAAGTCGAAGCACATGAGATCGAGGCCGGATGGCAGGTCATCGCATCGCAGCGGCTCCCAGTAGCGGCTGCGCGCCATCCCGTTCAGCACGCTCTCGGGCAGGGTCTTCATCCAGTCGGCGGTAACGACAACGCCTGGATCGGTTTCCGCCATGTAGGCGATCGTCGCCGGTGCGCTGCAGCCCAGGTTGCTCCCAATAAGCTCGCCCTTGCCGGTGACTCCCGTCGACCAGTTTCCGCTTTTCTGAGGGTCGGCGTTGTAGCCGGATGCCTCGGACTTGGCGAAGGCGGTAGCGAGCGTGAAGTTGTGGGCAGCCATTCAAACATCCTCCATCGGGGAGCAGTTCATCAGGGCGCGCCATCCCGCGAGCCACGGGATCGGCCGTTGGATGAGCATATCGGAAAGACGAGGCTTGGGTTGATAATGTGCTGTCCCGTGCACGCTCAGGCACACGATGACCACGGGTCGAATAGTTGCTGACGCTTTAAAGCTACAATTGAAACGCATAGCTTACATCTGAAGCCATTATTCTGAGCATGGCTTCCATCGGTTAACAGGACTTCTGCTGCGCCGCAGCAATCGTAAATTTAGCTCGACGGGATGCAACGACGATTGCGGTGTTGGTTCCGCGCTGGCCGCCATGAGACGACCGGCTACTGACTTGGAGAGCATTGTTATGAAGAATTTTCTGATGGCGGCGGTGGCCGCGGTGTCGCTCGGCATGACCGGCGCCGCAATGGCGAGCCAGCCCATGATGCGCCACTCGGTGGATCAGCAGGCCCGCAACGACCAAGTGGCTCCGCAGCAGCGGCCCGCTTACCTCGCAAGCAACGGCGCCCAGGGCAACAGCAGCGTGCTGCCCAGCCAGCGCCCGGCCTATCTGAGCTGGCTGCCCAGCCAGCGCCCGGACTACCTCGCGTAATCTTCGCCACGATGGGCCGGTCGAAAGACCGGCTTTTTCGTGTTCGGTAGGGTGAGTAGTGGTTTCCTGAATAGCAAGACTGGACAGCGCGATCCGGTAAGTGACGTGGGCTCCTGCGCAGAGGACTTCGCTAACGGAAAAACATCGAGATCACGATCGTCAGCGCAACGCCAAATAGCGCGACTACTACAGCGATGAGCCCGCCGATGCCTCTTACCGCGGGCCACGGCTCAGGGGGCGCCGCTAGGGTTGGAGGAGCCGCACTGATGGTGCTTGGCGCCGATGGCACCGAGACCCGGACGCCGAGCGGGGCGGACTTCCTTACAACCCAGATGCCCTCGCCATCTGCTGGCAGTTCTGGCGGTTTCCCGACTACCCAGAGGCCTGTGTCATCCGCCATCAGTGCCCCTCCCGCCAGGTCATCGCTCTGTAACAATATCAAACGTGGATTGGCCTTGTCGACCGATCGCCTCTGCCGCCGGCTAACACTGGCTGTCGTCGGCAGCGTGTAGGCAATCGTTTTCGCCTTATCGATCGCTCCAAAAAGCTACCCGCCGGAGGGCGTGGCGCACTGTGGCAAAGGCGCTACGGGCCAATACGTGAAACACCAAGATTATTTGAAGTCGGTCGTACGTCCATGCACACTCGCGTGCGATCCCTTGCCGTAGATCGTCGTTGCCTGAGCGCCGTTGGCCAGCAGGAAGTGACCGTCTTGCGCAGTCTGCGGCATGTCCGGCGATAAACGGCTGAAGAACGCAGGATGACAATTTCGGGTCGCATCGCTATCATTCCGCCTAAGCAACGGAGGGATAGATGCGGTCCTTCGGCATCCTCGGCCTTGCCTTGGCGGTTTCCTGCGCGATTCCCGCGCTGGCGGATGAACAACTCATTCCTCTGGCTCAAAGCGGCTCTTGGGCAGCCGTCGAGCATCGTCCTTCGATGACGGATCCACCCGATGTCTGCCTGGCATCAGTGATAAACGGCGCAATGGCGCTGAGATCGGACGGCACCACCGTGGAACTTCGCTCCGGCAATGACTCATGGTCGTTACCCGATGGTGTCCAAGGCTCGATAAGCTTTACCGTGAACGGGAACACCTATTCTTTCGATATTGTGTCAAACACGGACACAATGGTCTCGGCTGATGTCGATGCTGACAAAGTGCAGCCGATTCTCGACGACATGGCGAAGGCTTCCAGTTTGACTTTGACCATCGGAAAGGCGAAGCCAATTTCCGTGTCGCTGTCAGGAAGCTCCAAGGCACTGAACGCCTTCAGGACCTGCGCAGGGATAGGCGGAGGCGCTGCGGGTGGCGGGACAAATCCATTTCAATGACCGTGTATGCCCGACGAGCTAGGCCGGGGGAAGCGTGCCTACCGACCGAAGCGTTTCGAGGGGATGGTGAAGTGGACCCGGTTATCAACTTCTGGGCTCAACGAAACCCATGGTAGCGGCGGACGGATTTGAACCGCCGACCAAGAGATTATGATTCTCCTGCTCTACCGCTGAGCTACGCCGCCACGGATGGGTCATGCCGGGCGTGCCGGCATGCGGTGGGAGGCGATAGCGCCGGCTTATGGGCGGCGTCAACCCGTCCCGACGGCGAAGCGGCCCGCAGACTCAGACCTTGGCGGGGCGGCCGGGGTAATCGTCATCCACCTGGAAAGGGAAGGGGCCGGGGAAGCGCTCGACATAGGCGGTATGGCTCGCGATGCCGCCATCCGGCTGCAACTGGTGCAGAAGGAATGCCGGCGGCTCCAGCACCATCGCATCCAGGCCGACAGGGGTAAGGTCGAGCCAGGACTGATGCACCACCGCCGGCGCCACAAGCACGATGGCGCCGCCGAGCCGGCCCACGACGGCGCGGTGATGGTGTCCGGTGAGAATGCGCTCGACCTGGTTGTGCCGCGCTAGAACCTCGCCGAGCGCCGCAGTGTCGCGCAAATGAATGCGGTCCATGCCGACGGAGCCGGTCAGCATCGGGGGATGATGCAGCACCAGGATCGTCGGCCGGTCCGGCGCCGCGCTAAGGCTGCGGTCGAGAAAGTCCAGACGGCCGCCGTCGAGCAGGCCATGACCCGCCTCCGCGACGACCGAGTCGAGCATCACCAGGCGGATCGGGTAGTCCTCGACGACATATTGGACGAAAGGCTCGTCGGAGGTGACGCCGGGCATATCGGCGAGACCAGTGCGAAAATTCTCTCGGCGGTCGTGATTTCCGGGCACCACGAAAACCGGCATGGTCAGGTAGCGGCGCAGCAGCGTCACCGCCATCCGATATTCTTCCGGCCGGCCGCTTTCGGTGATATCGCCCGAGATCACAACGACATCCGGCACGGGGCGCATCGCCGCCAGAGTCAACAAGGCACGCTCGACGAGCATATTCGTGTCGATGATGCGTGAGGCCAGTTCGCCGCGCGGACGAATATGCAGGTCCGAGAGCTGGGCGATCAGCATGCGAAAGTCCTTCGGGATCAGGCGGCGAGGGCGGCTCGGGTGATGAAGCCGCCGCCGAGGACACGCTCGCCGTCATAGAAGACGCAGGCCTGCCCGGGCGCGGGCAAAGCGGGCGTCTCCAGCACGACGGAGGCGCCGTTCTCCGCCGTCGCGCGCACTAGCGCGGGCTGCGGCTCGGCGCGGGCGCGGAGCTTGACGAGAACCGACAGGCCCTCGGGCGGCGGCGTCACGAGCCAGTTGACCTCGCGCAGCCGCACCTCGCATGTGCCGCCGTCCCGCGGGCCAACCGTCACGCGGCGGCGGCCCGGGTCGAGCGCGGTGACGACGGGCGGCTTGACGCCCTCGACGCGGGGCAGGCCGAGGCGTTTTGCCTGGCCAACCGTGAAGCGGGCAACGCCTTCGTGGCGGCCGAGAACCTCCCCCGCCGCGTCCACGATCTCCCCCGGCGCCATCGCATCCGGCCGCAGCTTGGCGACGATATCAGTGTAGCGCCCGGCGGGGACGAAGCAAATGTCCTGGCTATCCGGCTTGACCGCGACCGACAGGCCGAGCCGCGCGGCCTGGGCCCGCACCGCTGCCTTGTCCGGCATGTCGCCGAGCGGGAAACGGCTATAGGCGAGCTGCTCGGCTGTAGTGGCGAAAAGGAACCAGCTCTGATCGCGGGCCGCATCCATCGCGCGGTGCAATTCGGGGCCGTTGGCGCCATCAACGCGGCGGACGTAGTGGCCGGTCGCCATGGCCTCGGCGCCGAGATCGCGGGCCATGTCGATGAGGTCGCCGAATTTCAGGCTCTGGTTGCAACGCACGCAGGGGACCGGGGTTTCGCCTGCCGCGTAGCCACCGGCGAAGTCCTCGATGACGGTCGCGCGGAAGCGGGCCTCGGCGTCGATCACGTAATGGGCGATGCCCAGGCGATCCGCGACGCGGCGGGCGTCGTGGATGTCCTCGCCCGCGCAGCAGGCGCCGCGGCGTTTGGCGGCGGCGCCGTGGTCGTAGAGTTGCAGGGTTACGCCGATGACCTCATGGCCCTGCTCGGCCAGTAGGCCGGCGACGACGGAACTGTCCACCCCGCCGGACATGGCGACCACGATGCGCATCAGGAGACTTTCGGCTGAACTCAGCCGCCTTCTACCTCGATGGCGGTCGCTCTGCCACGCGGTTTCGCGGCCGGCTGCTTCGCCCGTGGCTCTGGGGTCTTGGGTCTGTAGGCACACCAGGGAGCGGCGCCGCAGCGCCAGCATTCCGGCGTGCGGGCTTTGCAGATGTAGCGGCCATGCAGGATGAGCCAGTGATGGGCGTGCAGTAACATGTCCTTGGGGATACGCTTGAGCAGCCCGTCTTCGACCACCCTCGGCGTCTTGCCGGGGGCGAGCCCGGTGCGGTTGCCGAGACGGAACAGATGGGTGTCCACGGCGATCGTCGCCTCGCCGAACACCACGTTGAGGACGACATTGGCGGTCTTGCGGCCGACACCCGGCAGCGCCTCGAGCGCTTCGCGGTCATGCGGCACCTCGCCGCCATGATTGTCTAGCAGCGCCCGTGAGAGGCCGATCACCGCCCGCGCCTTGGACTGCCACAGGCCGATCGACTTGATGTAGTCACCGAGGCCCTTCTCACCGAGCGCCAACATGGCTGCCGGTCCGTCGATCTTATTGTAGAGCGGCGCGGTGGCGCGGTTGACCGAGGCATCCGTCGCCTGGGCGGACAGCACCACGGCGACGAGCAGGGTGAAGGGGTCGCGATAGTTGAGCTCGGTTCGCGCATCCGGCCATTGATCCGCCAGCGCCTGCATGAAGGGCCGCACATTGCGGGTGGGCATGCGGACGGGGTGGGCGGCGGTGGCGGGCGGGGCTTGGGCCATGAGCACTGCTAGCCGCTTTGCCGGCGTCCCGCCAAGGCAGCGCCGCGCGGTTTGGGGCTGGAGAATTCGCCGCCGAAGGGCCAAGATTGCCGCATGGTCGAGGATGCCGAACCCGTCGTGTTCGAGGCGGAATTTCCGCCCTATCGCAGCCTTTCGCCGCGCGGGATCACGATCGCCATTTGTCTGCTGGGCGGGCTTAGCCTCGCGGTCACCACGATGTTCTGGATCCTGGGAGCCTGGCCGGTGGCCGGCTTCGCGGGCGTGGAGGTTGGGCTCGCTCTCATCGCGTTGCGCTGGAACGCGCGTGGCGCAAATGCGCTGGAGACGCTGGTACTGACCCGGCAGTCGCTACGCATCGACCGTGCGACGCCAAGCGGACGGCGCCGCAGCACGACGCTTCCTGCCGCCTGGCTCGGCTCTCGGCTGGAGGAAGCGCCGGGGCGGGTGCCGCGGCTTTTCCTCATCAGCCGCCGCCGTCAGTTCGAGGTGGCGCAGAGCCTAGGCGAGACGGAGAAGCGGGACCTCGCGGAGGCGCTCGGCGAGGCGCTGTATCGCTTGCGGCATCCGACCTTCGACAATCCACAGCTTAGAGACGGGGCGTAGGCTACACGTCATACGCCCCGATGCCGCCTCAGGTTTTCTCCGCGATATGCGCGAGCAGGAAGTCCCGGAACACCGCAACGCGCTTCGAGTTCCGCAGCTCCTCCGGATAGACGAAGAACACATCCACCTTGGGCGCCTTCACCTCGGGCAGGATCTGCACCAGGCCCTGGGTGTCACGCGCGAGGTAATCCGGCAGCACGCCGATGCCGAGGCCCGAATGGATGGCCAGCGCCATGCCGTGCAGGTTGTTGATCTCGAGCGCCGCACGGCGCGGATTGCCCGGGCGGCGTCCGGCCTCGGCCAGCCAGTTGATGTCCTCGACCGGCGGGCGGTAGCCGCCGAAGAGGATGATCTTGTGGTTGTCGAGGTCCTCCGGCGTCTGCGGCGTGCCGCTCTTCTTGAGGTATTCCGGCGCCGCGAAAACGTTCCAATGGATGTCCATCAGGTGGCGCTGCACCAGATCCGGCTGCTTCGGCGGATGCATGCGGATCGCGACATCGGCCTCCCGCATCGCTAGATCGAGATCCCCGTCATCCAGGATCAGCGACATCGTGACCTCTGGATACTGCTCGAGGAAAAGCTGCGCCCGGGAGGCGAGCCAGGTCGAGCCGAAGCCCACCGTCGTCGTCACCTTGAGCCGCCCGGCAGGGCGCTCCTTACTTTCGGTCAGCAGCGCCTCGGTCATCGCGAGCTTGGCGAAGACCTCGCGCACCGTGCGGTTGAGGGCTTCCCCCTGCTCCGTGAGGATGAGGCCGCGCGCATGGCGATGGAAGAGCGGCACCTGAAGCGCCTCTTCCAGTGCCGAGATCTGTCGCGAGACCGCCGACTGGCTGAGGTTTAGGGTGTCGCCGGCATGGGTAAAGCTGCCCGCCTCGGCCACCGAGTGGAAAACCCGCAGTTTGTCCCAATCCATGCTTCGCTATTCCCGATCCAAGGCAAAAGTCGGTTCGGGAGGTCGCATGACCTCCCGCGGTCAGTAGGCGGCGACGGCAACCTCTCGCGCGGCATGCGAGAGAAACTTTTCGGCATCGAGAGCCGCCATGCAGCCGCTTGCGGCGGCGGTGACGGCCTGGCGGTAGATGCGATCCTGCACGTCACCAGCGGCAAAGACCCCAGGCACGGAAGTGGCGGTATTGCCGCCCGAGGTCAGAATGTAACCATCCCGGTCCATCTCGACCTGCCCCTCGAAGATCATCGTATTGGGCGTATGGCCGATCGCCACGAAGACGCCGTCGAGCGCCAGGGTCCGCTTCTCGCCGGTGCGAACGTGCTGGAGGCGGAGGCCGTCCACCACGGCGGGCGTGCCGCCGCCGAGGATTTCGTCCACCTCATGATCCCAGATCACGGAGATCTTCGGATTGGCGAATAGCCGCTCCCGCATCACCCGCTCGGCCCGCAGCGAATCGCGGCGGTGGACCAGTGTAACGTGGCTGGCGTGGCGGGTGAGGTAAATCGCCTCCTCGACGGCGGTATTGCCGCCGCCGATCACCGCAACCGCCTTACCGCGATAGAAGAAGCCATCGCAGGTCGCGCAGGCCGAGACGCCGGCGCCGCGCAGGACACGCTCGGACGGAATCTCCAGCCAGCGGGCGGAAGCGCCGGTCGCGATGACGATGGTATCGGCCTCGAACCGCTCGGCGGAGTCGGAGATCGCGACGAAAGGGCGGCGGGACAGGTCGATCTCGGTGATGATGTCATGGATGGCGCGGGTGCCCATGGCTTCAGCCTGTGCGGCCATCTGCTCCATCAGCCATGGTCCCTGGATGACCTCGGCGAAGCCTGGATAGTTCTCGACATCCGTGGTGATCGTAAGCTGGCCGCCAGGCTGCAAACCCGCGACAAGGATCGGTTGCAAGCCTGCCCGAGCCGCGTAGATCGCGGCGGTATAGCCGGCAGGCCCGGCGCCGATGATCAGCACCGGCGTGCGGTGAGCCTGAGGCATAGAGGGATCCATTCGATTCGCCAGTTCAAAGAATATAGTGCTCAGGATGCATGGCAAGGAAAACGGCCTGCGGAAAGCGCCGGTTATTGCTCCATAACCATGCGGATGAAATAATATTTCGTCAGCCGTTATTCAACGGCGCCTCTGGAGGCCGCCGATCCGCCGATGAAGTCCCATGTTCAAGCCAAGGCGGCCGAGGATAGCGAGCTCGACTCCATCGACCGCCGCATTCTCAGCGAACTCCAGACCGATGGCCGCATCACCAACGTGGAACTGTCACGCCGCGCGGGCATTTCGGCGCCTCCTTGCCTGAGGCGGGTGCGGCGGCTGGAGGAAAGCGGCATCATCCACGGCTACCATGCGGAGACCGATGCCGCGCGCCTGGGCTGGACCATCTCCTTTTTCGTCATCGTCGGGCTGGACAGCCAGAAGGAGTCGGTTCTCACTCGATTCGAGCAGACGGTGGCCGGCTGGGACGAGGTGCGCGAGTGCCACATGATCCGTGGCGGCGGCGATTTCCTGCTCCGCCTCCTCGCGCGGGACGCCGCGCACGAGAATGCACTCACCCAGCGGCTGACGGGGATCGCGGAGGTAAGCCGGGTGCAGACGCTGCCGACGATCCGGACGAGCAAGAGCCTGGCGGGGGTGCCGATTTAAGTTGGCGTGGCGCCCAGTCAAACTCACCCCCGATCCCAGCCCTAGAAGGGAGGGCCGGGGGTGTTAGTGCGCCGCTCTACCGACTCGCCTGGACCGCCAGATGATCGCGGTCGCCTAACATCCGGTGCAGGCGGGGCTCGATGGCGGCGGCGATGCGGGCCATGCCGAAGGCGTCCGGATGCAGCAGCACGCCCGGCACGACCATATGCGCGACCTGCGGGTGGCTCGGGATGAGCAGGGCGGCCGAGAGCTTCGAGAATTTCGGATCGAGGTAAAGGTCGCCGTCGATCTGGCCGTTCTTCAGCAGAAGATGGCCGACATCCATGAAGGTCACGAAGTCGCTGTCGCGATAGACGGTCGCCAGGTCGGCGTTGATGATGGCCGTCTGCGCGCTGGCCCAGGGCGTCCTACGACTGGGCAGGACGCCCAATAGCAGCACCTTCGCCTGGGGCAGCTTGCGGTGCAGGATGGTGGTGATGGCCTCGATGCCACCCACGGTTTGCTCGGCATCCCAATGGGCACGGCCGAGGTTGTTGGCGCCGATCAGCACCACCACCGCGCGCGGAGAGATGCCATCGACCTCACCATGATCCAGGCGCCAGATCACGCTGGCCGTGGTGTCGCCGGTGAAGCCCAGATTGATCGCGGACCGGTCGCCATAGAAGCGATTCCAGACTGGCGCGTAATCGGCATAGGCGGCCGGCATCGCAAGTTCCCAATTCTGGGTGATCGAGTCGCCGAGCCAGACCAGCCCCACAGGACCCTCGCGGTTGCGGGTGAGGCTGTGCTCGAACCGGTGTTTCCACCAGGGGAGGTCCATACGGCCGATCGGCGCCGCAGCCAGGTTGTTGCTGCTCGCCAGCGCGGGTGCCAGGGGCAGCAGCAGGCCGAGCGCCAGGAGCAGACGTGCGAACATTGGAAGACCCTAGCGAAAGAGCAGGAAGGCCGCGCTGCCGAGGCCGGCGGCGACACAATACCAGGCGTAGGGATCGAGCGCCGAGCGATCATGGCCGCGGAAGTAGCGCATCAGGAAGGCGGTGCTGGCGAGTGCGGTGAGCCCGGCCACCACGGCGCAGATCAATGACAATTGGAAGACACCGCTGCCATGGAGCGCCGGATCATGCAGCAGCTTGGGAATCTCGAGCACCGCCGCCGCACCGATCACCGGCGTCGCGATCAGGAAGGAAAAATGCGCCGAGCCCTCGTGATCGACACCGCGCAGCACACCGCCCAGGATCGTCACGCCGGAGCGCGAGATGCCGGGAACGAGTGCCAGGCACTGCCAGAGACCGATGATGAGGGCGTCCTTCGCCGTAAGGGTCGATAGCGCGCGGCTGCCGCTGCCCTTCATTCTTTCGCCCACGAGCAGGATCAATCCGTTGACGACCAGGAACACGGCGGCGATCAGCGGTGTCGCGAAGACTCGGCGCAGCGGATGCTCCAGCACCAGGCCGATGACCACCACCGGGATCATCGAGATGATGATGAGGGCAAAGACTCGCCGGCCCTCCTTGTTCGCATGAGCGTCGCTCATCCCCAGCAGTGCGCGGATGATGGCGAGCCAGTCGCGCCAGAAGAAGACGAGCAGGGCCACGGCCGTGCCGACGTGGAGCATGACCAGGAAGGGTAGGAAGCCACTGCTCTGCAGATCGAGATGCCAGCCAAGCAGCGCGGGCAGCACGACGGCATGGCCGAGGCTGCTGACAGGGAAAAGCTCGGTCGCGCCTTGGACAAGGGCGATGATGATGGCGTGCAGCGGATCCATGGGCGGCGGGATTCTCCGAGGTCGCGGGTCTGCATAGCCGATCCCGCGACGCCCGCAATCGACGAAATCTGTGTATAGCCGCCGCGTGCCGAACGATCCCCCTTCCGCCGACCCCACCCGCGACGGCGCTTTTGCTCTTCTGGCTGCCGTTCTCGACCGGCATCGTTCGCTCGAGGACGCGCTCGATTCCCTGCCGGCGATGGATCTGCGTGATCGCGCCGCCGCCCATCGCCTGGCCGCCACCGCTCTGCGCCGCTGCGGCACGATCGATGCGGTGCTGGAGCCCTACCTCGCCAAGGCGCCGCCGGTGGCCGTCAAGCATATCCTGCGGCTGGGTGTTGCGGCCCTGTTGTTCCTGGAGGCGCCCCCTCATGCGGCGGTCGGCACCGCCGTCGATCTGGCCAAGCGGCGAGGGCAGACGAAGGTCGCCGGGCTGGTGAATGCCGTGCTGCGCCGGGTCTCGGAACAAGGCGTCGCGTCACTCGCCGACCTGGATGGCCCGCGACTCGACACACCGCTGTGGCTGTGGGCGGCCTGGGGACGCGAGGGGCGTGCCATCGCGACGGCACATCAGAGAGAGGCACCATTGGACCTCACCCTGAAGCCGGGCGCGGCGGTGCCCGAGGGCGGCACGCTCCTGCCGACCGGCTCGGTCCGCTTCCCCGCCGGCACGCACATCGCCGACATCGCCGGATTCGCCGAGGGCCAAAGCTGGGTACAGGACGCGGCGGCGGCTTTGCCGGCGCGGCTGCTCGCGGTAAAGCCGGGCGAGCGGATCGCCGATCTTTGCGCGGCACCGGGCGGCAAGACGGCGCAACTCACGGCCGCCGGCGCGGAAGTCTTCGCGATCGAGCGTGATGCGGGGCGGCTGCGCCGGCTGCGGAGCAATCTCGACCGGCTCGGCCTCTCGGCGACCCTCGTTGAGGCGGATGCCATCAACTGGCAGCCGCCAGCCCCATTGGATGCGGTGTTGCTCGATGCGCCCTGTAGCGCTACCGGCACGATGCGGCGGCACCCCGACCTGCCTTTCCTCAAGAAGCCCGGCGATATCGGGGCGCTGGTAGCGGCGCAAGACCGCCTGCTGCGGGCTGCCGTGACGATGCTGCGCCCTGGCGGACGGCTGATCTACGCGGTGTGCTCGCTACAGCCGGAGGAGGGCGCGACTCGCGCCGCGGGTGCCTTCGCCCGGCTGCCGCTGGAGGTGATGCCGATCTTGCCCGAAGAGGTTCCGGAGCTTGCCGAGGCCATCACGCCGGCGGGATTTTTGCGGACCCATCCGGGGCTATGGCCCGAGCGCGGCGGGCTGGACGGGTTTTTCGTGGCAAGGTTCAGGAAGCTCTAGCGCCAACACGCCAAGACGTTACCGCGTCGGGTCCCCGCGCGGGGTAGTTCCGCGAACCAGCCATGGCCTTTTTTCAGACCCCTAACGCCCCCATTTGTCTTATCTTCGCAAGTGCAACAGGGGGTGACTGGTGATGACGGATGTGGGCAGCGATTCGAGCGATGTGACCGAGGTTTCCCTGGTCATGAGCCCGGCCGAGGCTAAGGCCGTCGACCGCTGGTCCGCTGAGCATCACGTCGAGGATCGCTCCGAGGCAGTGCATCGCTTGATCCAACACGGGCTTGACGCAGAAACCGCGGCCGACGACGCCCACCTGCGCTAGGCTCGCCCGCGACGCATAGCCGGGGCCTGCGCCGCGTTAGTGGCGCCTTCGGTTAGCGCTCGCTTCCGCGGCGGTGTTCGTTTATGTGTGCGCCGCAACACGACACGCCCTGCCTCTGACGGCTGACCCGTCATCGGCGGGGCAATTTCTGTACCGCCGAACTTATCCTGCCCCTTCGTGGGCTCCAAAAGCCGGACCTGATCCCTATGGATATTCGCAACATCGCCATCATCGCCCATGTCGATCACGGCAAGACGACGCTGGTGGATGCGCTGCTCAAGCAGTCCGGCGCCTTCCGCGACAATCAGCACGTCGCGGAACGCGCCTTGGACCGCAACGATCTGGAGCGTGAGCGCGGCATCACCATCCTCGCCAAATGCACCAGCGTCATCTGGAAGGGCACGCGGCTCAATATCGTCGATACCCCAGGCCATGCCGATTTCGGCGGCGAGGTCGAGCGCATTCTGAGCATGGTGGACGGCGCCATCCTGTTGGTGGATGCCGCTGAGGGCGTGTTGCCGCAGACCAAGTTCGTGCTCGGCAAGGCGCTGGCGCGGGGCATCCGCCCCATCGTGGTAGTCAATAAGGTCGATCGCCCGGATGCCCGCGCCGACGAGGTCCATAACGAGGTTTTCGACCTATTCGCCGCGCTGGACGCGACGGAGGAGCAGCTCGACTTTCCGATGCTCTTCGCCTCCGGCCGCCAGGGCTGGGCGGATGAGGTGCTCGAAGGCGCCCGCAAGGATCTCGCGCCGATGTTCGATCTGGTGATCCGGCATGTCCCGTCGCCGAACCTGAATGTCGATGCGCCTTTCGCGATGCTGGCCTCCATCCTGGACTACGACAACTTCCTCGGCCGCGTGCTGACCGGGCGTGTCGAGCAGGGCCGTGCGCGCCTCAACATGCCGTTGAAGGTGCTGCGCGCGGACGGCACGGTAGTCGAGACCGGGCGACTGACCAAGCTGATGTCCTTCGATGGCCTCGACCGCGTGCCGGTCGAGGAGGCGCAGGCCGGTGACATCATCGCGATCGCGGGCCTCACCGATGCGACGATCCCGGATACCTTGGGCTCGCCTGAGCTGATGTCGCCGATCCAGGCCATTCCGGTCGACCCGCCGACCCTCTCGATGACTTTCCGCGTCAACGATGGCCCGCTCGGCGGCCGTGAGGGCAAGAAGGTTACGTCCCGCCAGATTCGCGACCGGCTGATGCATGAGATCCAGGGCAACGTGGCCCTCAAGATCACTATCAGCAACGAGACGGACGCCTTCGAGGTCGCCGGCCGGGGCGAGTTGCAGCTCGGCGTGCTGATCGAAACGATGCGCCGCGAGGGCTTCGAGCTCACCATCGGCCGCCCACGCGTGCTGACCCGCGTCAACGAGGAGACCGGCGAGCGCGAGGAGCCCATGGAGGATGTGCTGGCCGATGTCGACGAGCCCTATACCGGCGTAGTCGTCGAGAAGCTCAGCCGCCGTAAGGGTGAGTTGCAGGACATGCGGCCCTCGGGCGGCGGCAAGGTTCGCCTCACCTTCCGCATGCCGAGCCGTGGCCTGATCGGCTACCACGGCGAATTTCTCACCGACACGCGCGGCTCGGGCGTGATGAACCGGCTGTTCGCCGGCTACGGTCCCTGGAAGGGCCCGATCGAGGGCCGCCGCAATGGCAGCCTGATCTCGAACCTTGATGGCGAGGCTGTGCAGTATTCGCTGTGGTATCTGCAGGAGCGCGGCACGCTGTTCGTGAACCCGGGCGAGAAGGTCTATACCGGGATGATCGTCGGCGAGCACAGCCGGGACAATGACTTGGACGTCAATGTCATCAAGGAAAAGAAGCTCACCAATATCCGCGCCGCCGGCAAGGACGAGGCGATGCTGCTGATCCCGCCGCGCCGGATGTCGCTGGAGCAGGCGATCGCCTATGTCGAGGATGACGAGCTGGTGGAAGTAACCCCCGCCGCCATCCGTCTGCGCAAGCGCCATCTCGACCCGAACGCGCGCAAGCGTGCCGGTCGGGCTTCGGAGTCCGACGCGGCCTAGCCGACAGCGCCGGCTCCTTCGCGGTCCGCAGGGGGCGAGCGTAGGGGTACGCGTCTCGCCCTCATGTCACGAACAAGACGTCATCCTCAGCCCTCGCCAGGATGACGTCAGAAAACCGTCTCAGCGGTGCGTGAGGCGCTCGGAGATTTGTGTCGTGATGGCGCGCGCGGCCGCTCCGCGTCTTGTGCTGAGCCACCATCTCCAATCGTCCAGCATCAGCGTCGTCGCGGCCGCGAGCCGGTGGCGGAAGGCGCGGTACGGCGGCTCCGCCTCCAGCAGGGTCACAGTCGGCGGTGTACGGCCACTCTTGTTCACGCGACTTAGTGTCGCCGCCAGCTCCATCTCGAAGCGGTTCCGCGCCCAGCGGATCAGCGCGTGGTCGTAGAGCAAATGCTTGTCGAGTTCATCAAGCAGCGCCGGATCCTCGACGGGTCGCTGCCGCGCGGTCGAGACGTTAAGGCGGTGATAAGCGATGTCCTGCCAGCCGAAGCGGTCAGCCATCAGCATGAGCGATTCGTTGAAGCGCTCAGCGCAGCCCACGATATCCATCGCGGTAAAGGTGGCTTTCGCCTGCTCCAGATGCGAGGCGTCGAGCGGACCACGCATGCAGTTTGTGGCAAACCGTACCTGTGGATTGTCAGCGTCCCAGCCGTCGAATTCCCGAAACCGGGCGATGAAGAGACGAACCGCTTCCGCCGATGTCGTGGGGTGGCCGAGCCGCGGAAGTTCCACGTCGAAAAAGCGTTGCGCCGCTGGGATTTCGTGACGGTGACGCAGCACATGGGCGAAGTGCGAGAGAACGACGGCTCGCGGCTCACGGAAGAAGGTGGTGAAGCGCGTCGCGCCCTCCACCCCGCCGGAGGCGAGATAATGGCCGTAGGGCGCGTGACCGGAAACAAGGGCGAAGCCGCGCCTTCGTAGCAGCCGCAGATCTGGGCGCGTCCGCCTCATCAGATAGCTGCGCCGATAACCAAGCCTGTCACTCAGCGCGCGAAACAGGCTGGTGCCGGCGGTCTTTGGACAGTGGCAGAAGACGATGGTAAAGGAAGGCAAGGCGGCCGGCGCCGGATGCCGGGATCGCACGGCCGAGACCTGCAGGGGCGGCACCAGCAGTCGAGCGAGGATCAAGCCGACCATGACAAAGGCCGCCTCGTCGAGATGACCGTAGTAAGGGATGCGATCCGGTATGAGGTCAACAGGGCCGAAGGAGTAGCCAACGCCGACAACCAAGGCGAGCTTCGACCAGAGGCACGACAGCGACAGGAGCACGCATTGAGCGAGGATGATTGCCTCGATCGCCAGGCGATAGGTTAGTCGTCTAACCGTCCAGCTCACAGCATCTAGCCATCCGGCGACCATTCCATTCCTCTACGACTCGGCAGCCCGCCGGACAATCACGCGAAGAGCATAGACGAAAATTAGTCGGGCGAGCCAATCGAGGCGAGAGCCAATGTGACAAATCGTTAGGGGCGATAGCCGAGTGCGCCACAGAACGCCGCCATCCGCCGGCAAGCCTCGGTCAAAGTCAGGTCGTCGGTGGCGTAGCTGATCCGGATATGTGGGCTCATGCCGAAAGCGCCGCCATGAACCACGGCGACATGCGCCTCCTCGAGCAAAGCTGTGGCGAAGTCCTGGTCGGTATCCAGGAGCCGCCCGCCGCTACTCCGGCGCCCGATGCAGCCGGCGATTGAGGGGAAGACGTAGAAGGCGCCTTCAGGGGCGACGCAGGTGACGCCGGGCATCCAGTTGAGCGCTTCCACGACGAGATCGCGGCGGCGGCGATAGGCGGCGACCATCTCGGCGACCATATCCTGAGGCGCGTCGAGCACGGCGGCGGCCGCAGCCTGGCCAACGGTCGAGATGCCGGAGGTCGCGTGGCTCTGCACAAGCGCCATGGCCCGTATGAGCGGCAGGGGGCCGCCGGCGAAGCCGATGCGCCAGCCGGTCATCGCGTAGGTCTTGGAGACGCCGGAGACGACCAGCGTCCGGTCGGCAAGCTGCGGCGCGATCGCCGCGATGCTGACGGAACCCTCGCCGTCGTAGCGCAGGTGCTCGTAGATCTCGTCGGCGAAGATCCAGACGTGAGGATGCCGTTCGAGGACTTTCGTAAGCGCCGCGAGATCCTCCGGTGCGTAGGCGGCGCCGGTTGGGTTGTTCGGAGTATTGAGCAGGAGCCACTTGGTGCGGGGCGTGATAGCCGCTTCCAGGTCTTCAGCGCGCAGGCGGAAGCGGTTGTTTTGGGGACAGCTCACGAAGACGGGCCGGCCGCCGAGAAGCTCTGCCGTCAGAGCGTAAGAGGACCAGTAGGGCGTCGGGATGATGACCTCGTCGCCCTCGTCCAGCGTCGCGGCGAAGGCGTTGAAGATCACCTGCTTGGCGCCGTTGGAGACGAGGATTTGCTCGATGGGGAAATCGAGCATCTGGTCGCGCTGGAACTTGCGGCGAACGGCCTGTTTCAGCACCGGCAGCCCATCGACCGGCGGGTATTTGGTCTGGCCGTCCAGCGCCGCGCGATGCGCCGCCTCGATGGCGACCGGGGGCGTCGGGAAGTCGGGCTCCCCGATCGCCAGCGAGATTACATCGAGGCCTTCGGCCCGCATGGCGCGGGCGCGGGCCGACATCTGCACCACTGCTGCGGTTTCCGCGCGGCCGAGGCGGGAGGCGAGGGCGGCCATTGGTGGCGCCCTACTTCAGGCCCTCACAAAACCGCTGGATGCGCTCGCACGCCTTCCGCAGTGATTCGGTGTCGGTCGCGTAGCTGATGCGGAAATGGCCGGGATAGAGAAAGGCCGCGCCATGCACGGCGGCGACGCCTTCCTCCTCCAGCAGCGCGGTCACGAAGGCTTCGTCGTCCGAAATCGCCGTACCGCCCCGGCTGGTCTTGCCAATGCAGCCGTGAATGGACGGGAAGACATAGAAGGCGCCTTCGGGCGTCGCGCAGTTCAGGCCCGGTGCCTTGTTGAGCATTCCGACAACCAGGTCCCGCCGCTCCCTATAGACCGCTACCATCTCCGCGATGAAGCTCTGGTCGCCGTTCAGTGCTTCGACCGCCGCGGCCTGGGCGATGCTGCAGGTATTCGAGGTCGACTGGCTCTGCAGCTTGTCCATTGCCTTGATCAGTGCCACCGGACCGCCGCAGAAGCCGATGCGCCAGCCGGTCATGGCATAGGCCTTGCTGCAACCATTCATGGTCAGCGTGCGGTCCTTAAGCTTCGGCTCAACCTCGGCGAGGGTGGCGGGTTTGAAGCCGTCATAGACCAGCTTCTCATAGATATCGTCGGTCATCACCCAAACGTTTGGATGCCGCAGCAGCACATCGGCGATCGGCCGCAGCTCCTCGGCCGAGTAAGCGGCACCGGTCGGGTTGCAGGGGCTGTTGATCATCAGCCAGCGGGTGCGCGGGGTGATCGCGGCTTCCAAATCCTCCGCGCGGAGCTTGAAGCCGTTGTTCTGGCTGCAAGGAAGAACGACAGGCACGCCATCGGCGAGGGTTACGATATCGGGGTAGCTCACCCAGCACGGCGCCGGAATGATCACCTCATCCCCGGCGTTCAGCGTGGCGACCATGGCGTTGTAGATGACCTGCTTGCCACCCGTGGAGACCATGACCTCGGACGGCGAATAGTCGAGCCCGCTGTCCCGCTTGAACTTGGCGGCGACGGCCGCCCGCAGCGCCGGCGTGCCACCGACGTCGGTATATTTCGTGTCGCCATTCTCGATGGCGCGGATCGCCGCGGCCTTCACATTGGCAGGCGTATCGAAATCGGGCTCGCCAGCAGAGAGGCTGATGATGTCGCGGCCCGCGGCCTTCAGCGCCCGCGCCTTGGACGAAATGGCGATGGTCTGGCTGGGGCTGATGCGGTCGAGACGTTCGGCGGTCAGGCTCACGGCGCGAATACCTTTGCTGATGGCAAGCGCGGCGGACCCTACTGCCGCGCGCGACCGCGCCGCAATTGCAGATGGCGCAGGGCAGCGGTGGAGCGGCTAGACGATCCGCCCGGGTTGAGCTTTGCGCCGGTAGCGGCTGGTGATGAGTTGTTGTTTGCGGGGGCCGGTGATCCGCCAGCTCAATAGCCACTGGTCCGGGCCCAGCAGGCGGTAGCGGCCCTCATAGAGGTCCGGTTCGCAATCATGCCGGACGCAAGCGCTACCGTTCCGGAGTTCCAAGTGGTGGAACGGTCTGCCGTCCTCGAAAGATACCAGAGCCGTGCCGGCGTCGGTGAAGCGGAAGACATATCGGCGGATCGCCTCGCCGAGATAGCCGCCGAGCGTCATAACGCCCCGCTCCTCGAAGAGCAGAGCGCCGTCGAGGGGGAAAAATCGCGCGGTGCCTGAGAGCCGCATGCACGATCCTGGTCCACAGCCCCAGCCGCGCCGCGTCAATTGCCACGAGCCGAGGAAGAAGCCGGCTAAGTCGGAGGCCGCGTGGCTCGTCGGCTCCCATGCCACGCGGGCACTCATGGGGCGTTTAGCGCGCCGGGCGCCGCAGGAGGGGGCACGCAGCTGTTGCGAGGGCGAGCTTGACCGCCTCGGCAGGCAGAAATGGCAGAAGTCCGAAGCCCAGGCTCTTCGCCGGCCCGAACAGGACAGCGAGCCAGGCGACGCCTGGGGCGTAGATCAGCACTTCGCCGAGAGACAGGACGGCGACCGTGCGGATCCAGCTGCGGGTGGCGCCGCGATCGGCCATAGTGCCGACGGTCCAGGCGGCCAGCACGTAGCCGAGCAGATAGCCGCCGGTCGGACCAGCCATATAGGCAAGACCCGCACCGCCCTGAAACACCGGCAGGCCGCAGGCGCCTTCCGCGATATAGGCGAGCACGGTGGCGGCGCCGAGCCGGCCGCCGCAGGCGAGGCCGATCGCCAGCACCACGAAGCTCTGCATGGAAAGCCGCACCGGCCAGAATGGCACCTGCACATGTGCGGCGATCGCCAGCAGCGCGCTGCCGATCGCAACGGCCGCGATCCGCTGGGTCCAGCTACCGCCGATAAGGGGCTTCGCCGGAAGGTCGAGAGGTCTCGTGATGGCTTGGCTCGGCACGATCTATTCTCCAGGGTTAGCCGGAACGCTAGCACACGCCCACTCGACAGTCTTGGCCAAGACTGTCGTGTGCGTTGCGCTCCCCCGCACGCCAGGATGCAGACAGTGGGTGAGCCGAACCGGCCGCCGCCCCCCGCGAGTGCCGCAGACGAGAAACCTTTCTGTCCCTTGCGACTACCGCTCCACGGCCATCGCGACGCCCATGCCGCCGCCGATGCAGAGCGTGGCGAGCCCCTTGTGCCCGTCGCGCTTCTGCAACTCATGCAGCAGGGTCGTCAGCACCCGGGCGCCCGAGGCGCCGATCGGATGGCCGATCGCGATGGCCCCGCCGTTGACGTTCACGCGGCCGGTGTCCCAGCCCATCTCCTGGTTCACCGCATAGGCTTGCGCCGCGAAAGCCTCATTGGCCTCCACCAGATCGAGGTCACTCGCCTTCCAGCCGGTACGCTCCAGCACCTTGCGTGAGGCATAGATGGGCCCGGTTCCCATTACCTTGGGATCGACGCCAACCGTCGCGAAGCCGGCGATGCGGGCGAGCGGTGTAAGCCCACGGCGCGCCGCTTCCTTGGCGGACATCACGACCAGGGCCGCCGCACCATCATTCAAGCCCGAGGCATTGCCAGCCGTTACGGTGCCATCCTTGCTGAAGGCGGGACGCAGCTTCGCCATTCCCTCGACCGTCGAATCATGGCGGATGTACTCGTCGTCGCTCACGATGATATCGCCCTTGCGGCCCTTTACGGTGACCGGAACGATTTCGTCCTTGAACCGCCCGCCCTTCTGCGCCGCACTGGCTTTCTGCTGGGAGCCGGCGGCGAACTGATCCTGCTGCTCGCGCGTGATCTGGTATTGAGTCGCCACGTTCTCGGCGGTGGTGCCCATGTGGTAGCCGTTGAAGGCGTCCCACAACCCGTCCTTGATCATGGTATCGACCAGGTTCAGGTCGCCCATCTTCTGGCCCGCGCGCAGATAGGCGCAGTGGGTCGACTGGCTCATGCTCTCCTGGCCGCCAGCGACAATAATATCGGCCTGGCCGGTAGCGATCTGCGTCGCCGCGAGTGCCACGGCGCGAAGGCCCGAGCCGCAGACCTGATTGATCCCGAAAGCAGTGCGCTCCTGCGGAATGCCGGCGAGGATGGCGGCTTGCCGTGCCGGGTTCTGCCCTTGGCCCGCTGTCAGCACCTGGCCGAGGATGACTTCATCGACCTCCTCGGGGGTCAGCCCGGCGCGTTCCAGCGCCGCCTTGATGGCGACCACCCCGAGCTGGTGCGCGGGCACGGTCGCGAAGGCGCCGTTGAAGCTGCCGACGGGCGTCCGTGCGGCGGATACGATGACGATGTCTTCCATGAGCGTCCTCCCCAAAGCTTGCCTGATGCTGCCGCATCCCTGGCAGCTCCTGGACGTTATTTAGGCGTGCTGGGCGCGCTCCACCATAGGCGGTGGACATGGCTGCCGGGCAAGCGAAAGGCGGCCGTTGAGCGAGACGGGCGCGGCCTGAACCCCACAGACAGGACTAACGGTCGTCCCGTTTGAGGCAAATGAGAAATCCAAAGCCGCCGCCGTGTCTGAAAATCTTGATCGCGCTCGTTGATTCCGTGACGTCGAGCGTCACGCGGAAATCAGTCCAAATAGTCGCGAGATAGATCCTAGGGCCCGGAATGATGGGAGTTTTTCGCTCCAAAAAGACGAAGTTGACACAAGGAGCTTCGGCGACGCTAGAGCCACAACTTCTGATTTCGTTACGATTGACGTAAGGTTACCGCCTGTCCATGATGCGGGCATCGACGCGCAAAGGACGAGAGTGACGATACGTGGGAAGTTGGAAGGCGCCTCCGCGGGAGTGCTCCGAGGATGGGCCTGGGACACCGCCGCGCCGGAGTTGCGCTTGAACCTTCAAATCCTGATTGATGGTGCTGTGGTCGGCCAGGTTGCCGCTGATCGGCTGCGGAAGGATCTAGAACATGCGGGGATCGGCAGCGGCGCACATGGTTTCGAATATCTGCTCCCGGCGCAATTCCGCGATGGCGACACGCATCGCATCTCGCTGCGTCTTGTCGATGACGCGAACGCCACAACGATCTCGGCCATCGTGGCGGCGTTGGAGAGCGGCGCGCATACCATCGATGGCCGGGTTGAGGGACTTAAGGGCCGCCATATCAATGGCTGGGCCTGGGATCGACTGAATCCGCAGAAACGGCTGGAGATTCTTGTCGAAAGCGACGGCGTCACGATCGGAAAGCTGGTCGCGGATCGCTACCGCAATGATCTTCGGCAAGCCGGCATCGGGAACGGGCATTACAGCTTCAGATTCTCCCTCGATGCTACAACCCGCCCGGTTCTGCCCGGCGCGAACCTCATTTTCCGGGCGACGACAGACGAGGACTACGGTGATCACGAGATCGGCGCGCTGACCTTGCCCGCGGATTGGACCGAGGTCGCGCAGAGCACGCTCATTGAAGCGCCACCCGTTCAGGCGGTCGCACCTTGCATGACTCCAGACAAGATCACCGACAGCGAACTTATCGCCTTGGCGATCGAGGCCGAGCGAGCGAAGAACTACACCGAGGCCGCCGCCCATCTCGATGCCGTGCTATCGCGTAAGCCAAAGAGTTTCGACGCCCTGTTCCGGCGCGCGCGTATCGCACGGGCGAGCAATGATCTGACGACGAGCCGCGAGTTTGCCTTGCGTGCAATGGAGGTGCGGCCGGCCGATCCGTGGCCGGCGGCGCTTCTCGCGCGCGTCGCTGATAAGGAAGGCCAGCGGGCGCTGGCGCTCGAGTATTGGAACCGGGTGCCGAAGTCGCATCCGACCTATCTCGAAGGACAGCAGGCGCGGGCTCGGCTATTGCTCGGCATGGAGCGGCCGGATGAGGCGCGGCTCTGCCTCGAGGATGTGATCGCTCAGGATCCTCTTCTCGTTCCGCCACGGCGCGTGCTCGCGCAACTGCTGCACGACATTGGCGAACGGGCTTCGTCCAGGATCAAATGCGAGCAAGTGTTGCATCTCGTTCCAGACGACAGCAAGACACTTGCCCTGCTTGCGGCGCTTAGCGATCGCCGTGTTGCTCCCGCCGTCGCCATCACGCGGCGCTACCGCAATCCGCTTACAGCAAGGATTCCTGTGGTTTTGGCGACGGGGAACCGCTTGGCGGATTGTGTCTTGGCCGGTCGCCTGATCACTGGCCTCGCCGAGCATTTCGATTGCAGGATCGAGGTCGTGGTGCCTTGGTCAACGCCTGCCGCCGACTTCATCCTGGGGGCGCATCCTTCGGTGGCGGCGCTTCATGCCGTGGAGGATGTCTGGGAACGCGCGGAGGTTGGTTTCGTTCTGCCGGAATATGTGATGGCGGGCGAGGATGTTCCGCTACCGGATTGTCGGCTGCTCTATAACTACACCGACATGCGCAGCGTGAAGTCGGCGAATCCGGAGATCCGGTATCGCGGCTATACCGCCTGGCTCTCCGAGATTTGCGATCTGGCGTCGGGTGCCTGTCCGGCGCCTCTCGAACGGAATTCGGAGGCTTCGCGGTCCGAGACCGTTTTGTTCGCGACCGGCAAGAACCCTTTGCCCGAGGGGTGTGACCTGGCATTCGATCCGCGAGAACCACTCCGCGTGTTGGATCTTGATATGCTGGGAGTCGAAGCTGTTGCGGCGGCTATCGACGAGGCTCGCGCGGTGATTTGCGCCGATGAGGATACCGCGATCTTCGCGATTTCCCGTGGCGCCCCGGTGGTGCATCTGTCGCGACATGGCGCTGATGTTACCAGCTGGCTGAAGGGAAGATCCATTTCCGTTCCGGTGAGCACCCGGGCAGAGCTTCGCGGCGCGATCTTGCACGCACTCGCCGAACTCGCACCACGCGCGGCGCTGGCGCCCGAGCGGCTGGAGATTGTCGGCGTGGCGTTTGAGGAGACCGGCATTGCGGACCAACCGGCGGCGGCCAGTCTCCCGCAGTCTCAAGACGCAAAACCTGCCACGAGAGCAGGCCGTCGCCACAAGGCACCTAGACATGAGGGAACGCTGGTGGAGCTGCACGCGTGAAAATCCTGCTGATCAATCAGGAGCACGCGGCTTTCGGAGGGCCTGGTGGCGCCGAGCGCTCGGTTCAGAGCATTGCCGACCATTTTGTCAAGGCGGGTCATGAGGTGACCTTCCTGTGCATGGCGCGTCGCGTCTATATGCGGGATATGCCTGAGAGCGGCCTTCACTCGGTGCGCGATCTCGGCGGGGTGAAAACCATTCTGGTCGGGCGGCCCAACCCCGCCGCCACCCATGCCGATCTGCTGCTTCCCGTTATCCTGTCGGAGCGGCCGGATATCATACACACCAATGTTTTTCACCGGGCGCCGCAATTGTGGCGCACGATGGCGCCGCTCGGCATTCCGGTGTTGCACACGCTTCGTGAATACAAGCTGATGTGCGATCGCAATCTGTTCGACGGCGCGCGGGATTGCGGGGAGCAGTGCGGAACCTGCGAACTTGGCAGCCAATTCGCCTTGCAGATGTCGCAACACGTCGATGGGGTGGTCGGAATCAGCTCCTTCACGCTTCAACGACATCTGGCGAAAGGATTTTTCGCGAAGGCTGCTGTCGCCCGCGTGATTCCGAATTCATACCGTCCGAAAAATATACCTCGAACAAGAGTGGCGCGAGCCGTTGGAGCGCCGATCCGCATCGGCTTTCTTGGCCGCCTTCATGCCAGCAAAGGCATCAACCTCATCATCGATGTGATGAGCAAGCTGCGGCCCGACGCGGCAAGTCTGATCATGGCCGGAGATTTGCAGGATCCGGAGATTGCAAGCCGGATCCAGGCGTTGTCGGCGACACATGACGCACGTTTCATCGGTTTCGCCGATCCTGAACAATTCTTCCCGAAGATCGATGTGCTGCTCGCGCCATCGATCTGGCATGAGCCTTTTGGCCGCATCACGATCGAGGCTTTCGCCCATCGTGTTCCGGTCATCGCGACGAATCGCGGCGGCCTTCCCGATACCGTCGCGCATGGGGAGAGCGGTTGGATCTTCAATCCGGATCATCCGCAACAGCTCGCCGAGATCATCGAGGGTTTGGCGACCACGACCGAGGAACGGCTGGAGGAGATGCGCGACGCAGCACACGCGGCCGCTCAGCACTATGTGCCGGAGATTGTGGGCGAGCGATATCTGGCGACTTACCGTGAGCTGATCGAAATCAAGGCAAAAACGACTTCGCTCACCGTCAAGCGGCTTCGGGGCGTCTATGAGCGTGATGTCGCGCGCGCCGAGGTGGAGCGGAGCTTCAAGACGAACTTGCCGGCCCGCATGCGCCGGCCGTTGAAAATTCTGGTGATGACGGGGGAGTTTCCGAAGCTGTCCGAAAGCTTCGTGTTGAACCACATTACCGGCTTGATCGACCTCGGGCACGACGTTCGCGTTCTGCACACGCGGCCGAGCCGCATGGATCAAATGCCACCGGAATATCACAAATATGGACTGTCCGAACGTTCGACGATGCTGCAGCCGCCTGAGCGGCAGATTTTGGCGATCAACCAATTAGTGCGGCCGGGCCGTGTCCTGGCGGCCAAGCTACCATCGCTTCGCGCGGGGAGTGCTGATTCCCTGGGTGAACACGGCGAGACGCTGGAGATGGCGCGCGATCTGTTGCAGCGGTCCAACGAGACGATCGCCGATTATCACGCCGCTCATATCATTTCGCGTACTGCCGCCGATGTGGATTTGGTGCATTGCCATTTCGGGCACCGGCCCAAGGTGGTCTTCCGCTACATGGATCTTGGCGCCTTCAGCGCGCCGGTGGTTTGCTCGTTCCATGGGATCGATGTCTCGGCGCATATCCAGCGGTTTGGCACGTCCCTGTATGACGACATCAAGCGGCGTCTCCACAAGGCGCTTCCGGTCAGCGAGTTTTTTCGTGAGCGACTTATCTCGCTGGGCTTCGAACCGAAGGATGTGCAGGTTCATCGCGTCGGTATCGACACGACGAAATTCAGTTTCGCTCGTCGTCATCGAGAGGAGGGCGAAGCGCTCAACATCATCTCGGTCGCACGTCTGGTTTACAAAAAGGGGATGGAATACGGCATCCTCGCGGTTGCGAAGGCGATGGAACGGCGTCCGGATCTGAGACTTCGCTACTTGCTCGTGGGTGAGGGCGAGGAGAAGGGAAAGCTGGAGGCGTTGGTTGCATCGCTCGATATAGGCCGGCATGTCTCGCTGCTCGGCGCTCAGCCCCATGCCGAAGTGACGCGGCTCATGGCGACGGCGCATGTCATGATGGTGCCCAGCGTCACCGGCCCGGACGGCGATATGGAAGGCATCCCAACGGTCGCGATGGAAGCGATGGCGACGGGTCTGCCGGTGCTCTCGACATTCCATAGCGGCATTCCGGAAGCGGTGGTAGATGGCTATACGGGCCTGCTTTCCCCCGAGCACGATGTCGAGGCCCTCGCGAGCAACATCATCTATCTTTACGACAACCGGGATCTAGGTCCGCAGCTTGGGCGGCAGGGGCGAGCGCATGTCATGCTCGAATTCAACATTGTCAAGCAGAACCAGAAAGCGCTCGAACTCTACGAGAGGATCGTGACCGGCCGCGAGGATTAGCGGGTCGCTTGCTTCGGGAGCGTCTGGAGGTGTTATCCGGCGCGTCGTGCAGCCAGATCCGCGTCGTGTCGTGTCGTGTTTTCGCGGGCTCCGCCATATGCCGTGTGGGACCAGTGCTTCTGCGATTTCTTGTGCGACGTGCGGCAATGCAAGGATGCGATCCGGTAGAGGTCGTAACGCTCCAGAACCAGCACGTCGCTTAGCCAGGCTGTGCAGTCTGTACCCGCCGCCGCGACCTGCTGGACGAAGGCGCGCGTGATGAGCCCCGGACCGGTCGAGAACCACAGGAGATCGGTGTCGCCTCGATTGGTGGCAGTCACCGCCGTGCTCAGCGCCCAGCCGATCAGGGGCATCCGCGGTGTCACGCCCATGATGTTGTTGCCGAGCGTGCCCCATTGTTCTTGTCCGAAGAAGGCACGTGTGGAGGACCGTACGAGCGACGCGAACGGTGCGACCGCGCGATCATCCATATCCGCCCAGAAGCCGCCTTCCATCCAGAGATAGGCGAGGCGGAAGATATCCGCTCGCTTCGCCGGCTCGGAGGAGCGTGCATAGGCAAGCCTTATAGGCGGCGGGAAATTGGCTTCCAGGAAGCGGGTTGCCGTCTCGTGGCTGAACAGCCGAACCTCGTGGTCAGGGTTTAGGAGACCCCAGCTTTGGTGCAGCGCCCAGAGGTCCGGCGGTGGTTCCATCGTATCCCAATATTGGCCGATGGTCGGCGGGATCAGCGGAGTGCTGGCAAGGGGCGCGTCGTCCTCCCCGGATTGCCGGTCTAAAAGCCCCGCCTCGCGTAGCGCGATCACCATCATCGTCGCGGTCGGGATATGGTCCGGGCGGTGGCGCGCGAGCTCGGCGAGGGCGGCGATGCGCTGTATGGGCGGTAGCGGGCGCAGAGCTCGGAGATCGGCGAGCGCGGCGGGGTCGAGGGCCAGTTCGTTGCAGAGTTTGCCGAGGAAGTTCTGCGACGCGTTGGGCGATTTTCCATGCAGCCGCTTGGCGGCTAGAAGCCCGGCCGCATGCGCCTGGAGATGCTGTTGCGCCTTTGGCAGGTCCAAGATGAGGAGCCGGAAGCGCAACGCATCCGCGAGTCCCGGCAGGCCTACAGGGTCGGTCTCCATTGCGGCTTCCGCATGGGTAATCGCATCCTCCAGCCGATGCTCGCGCTCCGCGAGAAGCGCCTCGCCTTGCAGCACCCGGCCGCGATTGGCGGCCGTAGCGGCTGCAGCACGATCCAGGCAGAGACGAATCTCCGCTGGTGTGCCGATCAGCAATTCGAGGTGCAGACCCTGGAACCATAGTTTGAAGTCGCGCGGATGAGCGAGGCGGGCAGCTCGGGATTTGGCCAATGCTTCCTGCCGTCGCCCACTATGGCGCAGGCGAGTGATGCGTTCGGCCGTGAACTCCGGCAGAGGGCCGAATTCGGTTTCGGCCTCGGCGAGAACGGCTTCGGCCTGGCTCAGGTGATCGAGTTCGTAAAGCGCACGGCTGAGATGGAGTCTCGCCTGTGCCAGCCCCGGGTAATGCGAGGCGATGCGCTGCGCCAGAACAAGCGCGCCGTCGCGGTCGCCGAGGAGCCGCAGGCGGTCGAAGGACATCGTGAGCGCGCGCAGATGGTTGGCGTTCAGACCGAGCGCGCGATCGAGCAGGGCGACAGCATGTTTCGGCTGGCCGAGTGCCTGATACTCGGTCGCCATCTCGACGATGAGATCGGCATCGTCGGCTTTCAACGCCGCGGCACGCGAAAAAGCCGCGAGTGCGAGGGCGCGGTCGCCAGCGCGACGGTGAATGATGCCGATGGTGCTTTCCGCCGATACAATACGCGCAGGATCCTGGGATCGCAGTCGCCCGGCCACTTCGAGAGCCTCGGCGTAGCGGCCCTGGTCGCGCAGGGTGACGACGAGTTCTTGAAGTGGCTCGGCCCGCGCTGTGGCCATGACATGGGCATGGCCGAAGCTGACGAGGGCGGCTTCGGTATCGCCATCCCGTCGCGCCAATGCCCCGCGCAGCATGAGGGCGGCGTAGTGGTCCGGCAGCCGGGCGAGAATGTCGCGCGCTTCCTGTATCCGCGCGGCATCCCGCAGCACTTTTGCATAGCCGAGGACGAGCTCAGCGTGTTCGGAATGCACAGCGAGCGCCTTCTCGAAGGCGGCTAGCGACGCCGCTCGATCGCCCACCGCGCGATGGTGTTCCGCAGTCATGAGCATGGCCTGCGGGTGGCGGCCGTCGATCGCGAGCGCCCGGTCGAGCAGGGCTTTCGCCTCTTCCAATCGGCCGAGCGCCTGGCATTCGGTCGCCATCTCGACTGGCCAATCGGCGTTGCCGGGCGCGCTGCTCGCGAGACGAGTGAAGGCACTGAGGGCGCCGGCGCGATCCCCGGCGCGACGCTGATTCAGCCCGATGATCCGCGTCGCTGCCGTCGCCTGATCCGGATCCAGCGCCCGCAAGCGTTCGACCACCGCAGCCGCTTCAGCGAAACGCCCTTGGTCGCGTAGCGTGACGATAATCTGGGCGAGCGGTTCGGGACGCGCGGGGGCCAGGCTGTGAGCATGTTCGAGGCAGGCGATGGCGGTGTCGATCGCCGCCATCCGCCGGGCCGCCAGGCCGCGCATCAGAACAGCGCCGTAGTGATCGGGCAGGCGCGCGAGAATGGCGGCCGCCTCATCGAGCCGCCCGGCGTCCCGCAATTCCCGGCCTAGACCCAGGATCGCCTCGGCATCAGCGGGATCCGCCGCCATTGCCGCCTGAAAACAGGCGAGGGCCGCAAGCCCGTCGCCCTGGCCGCGATGATGGTTCGCTGCGGCGATCAATGTTGGAAGATGGCGGCCGTCGATCGCCAGAGCACGGTCGAGCAGGGCGATCGCCTGTTCCGGCTGCCCTAGCGCATCATGCTCGGTGGCGGTTTCGATCAGCAGATCTAGGTTTTCCGGGTTGGCGGTTAGGGCCTTGGCGAAGGTGGCGAGTGCACCATGGTGATCGCCTTCGCGGCGCTGGGCGGCGCCGATGCCACGCTCGGCCACAAGCGCCACGGCCAGGTCGCGCTGCCGCAGGCGCCCAGCCACTTCGAGAGCTTCCGCGTAGCGCCCCTGGTCGCGCAGTGTGACAACGAGTTCGTTGAGGGGTTCCGGCCGGTCCCGTGCCAGGACATGAGCATGGCCGAAGCTGACGAGCGCCGCTTCGATCTCCCCGAGCCTGCGAGCCACCGCGCCTCGCATCATGCGGGCCATGTAGTGATCGGGGAGGCGGCCGAGTGCCTCAACCGCCTCCGCGAGTTGCCCGGTGTCCCTGAGGGTTCGGGCAAGTTCGATGACCGGTTCCGGCCGATCGGGATGGGCCCGGAACGCGGCCTCGAAGCCTGCCAGCGCGATCGCCTGATCGTCCTTGAGCCGGGCGCAGAAGCTCACGCCCATGAGCGCGTCGAAATCCCTTGGCGTATCGGCTAGGATGCGGCGGTAGTGATTTTCCGCGGAATCAAGCTGGCCGCGCGCGCGCAAGGCATGTAGGCGGTTGTACATGCCTTTATATTGCAGATTCGATATGAATTGGAAAGCGCCCGAGGGCCGTGCCGTGCCAATCCTCGCCCATTGTGGCAGACGGTGCAGGGCACCGTGGTTTCGGGGGTGAGTGTCTTGACGAAAGTGGTTCTGGTCACTGGAGGCGCTGCTGGCATCGGCTTGGGCGTCGCGCGGCGGATGACGGTGGAAGGGTGGCGCGTGGTGATGGCGGATCGCCAGCCGCCTTTCGAAGAGATAGCCGGCGCGCGCTTCGTCGAGGCGGACGTGTCCGAAGAAGCGGCGGTCGCGACGCTCGTTGACGGAATCCGCACGACGGAAGGCCGCCTCGACGCATTCGTGAGCAATGCAGGCTTCATGAACCGCAAGCCGATCCGCGATCTCACGCTTGCCGAATGGAATGCGGTGCTGGCGACGAATCTCACCAGCACCTTCCTTCTCGCCAAGGCCGCGGAGGCTTTGCTGTGTGAGACGCGTGGCACGATCATCACGATCGCCTCGACCCGGGCGCATCAGTCGGAGCCGGATACGGAGAGCTATGCGGCGTCGAAAGGCGGCCTCGTCGCGCTAACTCATGCGCTCGCGGTAAGTCTCGGGCCTGCAATCCGGGTCAATTGCATTAGCCCCGGCTGGATCAATACCAAAGACGAGCCTTTACGGCCGGAGGATCACGGCCAGCATCCAGCCGGGCGGGTCGGCCGCGTGGAGGACATCGCGTCGCTCGTCTCCTGGCTCATTGGGACGGACAGCGGCTTCGTGACCGGAGCGGAGTTCGTGGTGGACGGAGGCATGACCCGGAAGATGATCTACACCTAGCGCGTCGCACTTGCCTCAGGCGGCGAGGGCTATGCGCACTGCCTCGATCAGCCGGCTCGGTTTGTAGGGCTTCACGAGCGTGGAAATCCGGCCGCCCTGTAGTTCGTCGGCGTCCAGCGCATCGGGCCGGCCTGTGGTGTAGATGATGGGAACGTTGGGGTGCCGCCGGCGGACGAAACGGGCCAGGGCGATTCCGTCCGTCTTGCCGGGCATATGGATGTCGGTCACGAGAATGGTAAAGAACGGAAAGGGAACATCGACCATCGAGAGTGCAGCGTCGCCGCTTTCGGCCTGTTCAACCTCAAAGCCCGCATCCACCAATTCTTCGGCCATGATGGTACGGATGAGCCATTCATCCTCAACGAGGAGAATGCACATCAGGCGACGACCGCCTCATTGACCGAATCATTTTTCATAGCTGTCGCGAGAGATGCCAAGTGAAGGAGTATTTGCAACCCTTCCAGGCCTCCCGCCAAGTCAGTTTAGCGCGAGCAATGAGCCAGTCATGTGTCGCGCCTGGCGGGGAGCACGCCCGCTTCGTTGCGAATGTCAGGCACGCAGTGTGCCGACTAAGTCCATGAAGCGCTTCACTCTCGTCGTGTCCACCGCGTTCCAGGTATGGCCATCGACCTTGAAGTGAGTGCCCACCACGCAGCCGTCGGCGACACTAAGGATATCAGCCACATTGCCGATATTGACACCCGTATTGGCGAGCACGGGCACGTCCTTCACGACCGCGCAGACGGCATTTAGATCCGACTGTTCGGTCGCCTGACCGGTGATCGGGCCGGAAACCAGGATCGCATCAGCCAGGGAGGAGAAAACCGCGCTGCGCGCCCGGAGCCCGAGCGGCCGGGTATCCAAGGGGGCGGCGAATTCGGCATTGATGTTGAAGAGCAACTTGAGGTCCCGCACACCGAGGTCGCGCCGCGCACGCAGGGCGCCGTCACAATCCGGCACCCAGAGCCCCATATCCGAGGCATAGACGCCGGTGAAGATCTCCCGCACGAAGCGCGCGCCGGTGGCCGCCGCGATGGCGACGCTCGCGACCGGATCCCAAAGGTAGTTGACCCCGAAGGGCCGGTCGATCGCGGGCTTGACCGAGGTCACTACGGCGCTCATCGCGGCGATGGAAGCGACCGGCGCTTTCAGGGAATAGGGCCGGTCGTTCTCGTTGCCGAACATGACGGCGTCGACCCCGCCGGCCTGCAAGGCCTCCAGATCCGCCATCGCGCCGTCGATCAATGCGCGCATGCCGCCGCGCTCGTCATAAAGCGGCGTCCCCGGCAGAGCGCCGATATGGATCATGCCGATCACGACCTTCTTCGTGCCCTCGAAGAAATCGAACATGCCGTCGTCCTTGTTGGCTGCTGGGGTTAGCTGGCGGCGCGGGAAGGCGCGATGATGATCTCCGTGCCGGCTTGCTCCAAGGCAGCGCGGATCTCCTCTGGCGGCGCGGCGTCGGTGATGAGCGTGCCGATCGGCGTGAAGTCGCAGACGCGAACGAAGGAGCGCCGTCCGAATTTGCTGCTGTCGCACAACACCGTGACCGCCTCGGCGCGTTGGATGAAGGCACCCTTCACCTCCGCCTCGGCTGGCGCATAATCGTAAATGCCATGTTCGTCGATGCCGGAGGCGCCGAGGAAGACGCGGCACATCCAATGCCCCGCGAGTTGTTGCCGCGTGATGCTGCCGCAGAGCGAGCCCTCGCGCGGTCGTAGCTGGCCGCCGAGCATGAAGACCTCCGGCTGAACCGGGGAGGCCATCGCCAGTACGGCTTGCATACTATTCGTCACGATCTCGATCCCTGCGAGCGGCGCCAATTCAGCCGCGAGGCAGGCGACGGTCGAGCCGATGTCCAGGCCAATCACGTCGCCCGGCTGCACCTGGGCCGCCGCCGCCGCCGCGATGTCCTGCTTAAGCTGGCGGTTGAGATCGCGACGTGCGGCAAAAGAAGGTTCCACAGGCACCACGGCCGGATGCTCGACCGCGCTGGTGGCGCCGCCATGCGACCGGCGCACCAGCCCGTCCCGCACCAGCGCTTCCAGATCGCGTCGCACGGTCATATCGGAGATCCCGATCCCCTTGGCGAGGTCGGTGACCGAGACGAAGCCCTGCCGCGTGATGAGGCGGTAGATCGCGTGGCGCCGCGCCTCCGCTGGACTGGCCGGGAGTATGCCGAAACTTTGGCTGGGAAGTAACGCCGCTCGCTCGCTCATGCAGGAATCCTTAACCGACTAACGAAGTGCATACAACACAATCGAACAAAAATAACCACAAAGCTGGTGGAAAATGTTTGACGCCTTGTTAACGGCTGGTATGAGTCAGGGACTTTCGCGCGGGAGAAGACATGCACCCTCTAGGCCAGGATCTTGCGGGGAAGACCGCGCTCATCACCGGCGGCGCAACCGGTATCGGCCGGGCGATCGCCGCAGCCCTGGTGGCGCATGGCGTTCGGGTTGTGATCGCCGACATCAATCTGGACGCGGCAACCGAAACTGCACGGCAACTGGCGCCCGACGCCCTGGCTGTTCACATGAATGTGACTCAGCGCGCCAGCGTCACCGCCGGTTTTGATGAAGTGCTGGCCAAAGCGGGTGGCTGCGATCTGCTGGTTGCCAATGCCGGCGTCTCCTCGATGAAGCCCGCGCTCGACCTCACCGACGAGGACTGGGACTTCAACTTCGACGTCAACGCGCGGGGCGTCTTTCTCGTCAATCAGGCGGCTTGCCGGCACTTTGTCGCCACTGGCACCCAGGGCGCCATCTGCAATACCGCCTCGCTGGCCGGCAAGGTCGGTGCGCCGCTGCTCGCGCATTATTCGGCGAGCAAATTCGCGGTGCTCGGTTGGACCCAGGCATTGGCGCGGGAGATGGCGAAGCACGGCATCCGCGTGAACGCCGTTTGTCCCGGCTTCGTGCGCACGGGCATGCAGTCGCGCGAGGTGATCTGGGAGGCTGATCTGCGGGACATGACGCCGCAGGAGGTCCTCAACGAATATGTCGCCCTCACGCCGCTTGGACGGCTGGAGGAGCCGGAGGATATCGCGGGGCTCGTGGTGTTCCTGCTGTCGGACGCGGCGCGGTTCATGACAGGCCAGGGCGTCAACGTCACCGGCGGCGTCTACATGGGATGAACGGGGTCGTCGTAGCGGGCAGGGCGGCCGGGCTGAGGCGTCATCGTCTGCTGCCGCACCTCGTTCTCGTGGTTTTTTCGCTCTACATCTTGTTGCCGCTGCTTTGGGTGCTGCGCACCAGTTTCGTGCCGGAAGCCAGCGCCTATGCCGCCAGCCTCTTTCCGAGCTTCACCTTCGGTAACTACGCATCGCTGTTCAGCGAGGACAGCGACTTTGGCTCCTCGTACATCAACAGCCTGGTCGCGGCCGGCGGCGCCACGCTGATCGCGCTGCCTTTCGCGGCGATGACGGGTTATGCCTTCGCGCGTTTCCGTCTCGGCGGTCTGGCGGGACGTTTCATGGTGCTGGCGACGCAGATGCTGCCGCCGGTGGCGCTGGTCTTGCCGGTCTTCACGTTGTTCCGCGCGGTGGGCCTGACCAATTCCGTGCTTGGCCTCGTCATCGTTTATGCTGCGCTGAATTTGCCATTCTTGAGCTGGATCCTCATGGGATTCTTCGAGGGCGTGCCAGCCGATTTGGAGGGCGCAGCGCTAATCGACGGCGCGACGCCCTGGGGCGCTTTCTGGCGGGTGGTGATTCCGGTTTCGCTGCCAGGCCTCGCCGCCGCCGCGACGCTTGGCTTTATCCTGGCCTGGAACGAGTTTCTGTTCGCGCTGGTGCTGACGGGTCCCGACACCGCGACCGTGCCGGTGACGCTCGCCGCACTGCAATCCTCAAATGGGGTGGAAATCGCGACGATCTCGGCGGGTGTCGTGCTGGCCGTGCTGCCGCTCGCGATCGGCTCGCGCTTTATTCAGCGCTTCATCGTGCAAGGCCTTACCTTCGGGAGCGTGAAGTGAGCGCTGCCGGCCTTGCCGCTGTTCTTCTCGAAACAACAGAAAGGGACGTCCGATGCGCCGCAAACTGAAGACCCCGCTTCTCGCTGCTTCTCTGACCGCTTTTCTCGGGCTCGGCCTGCATCAGGTGCAGGCGAAGGACATCACGCTGCATGCGCTGATGGAGGATGTGCCCGAGACGCACATCATCGAATCCATGCTGCCGGAGTTCCAGAAGGAAACCGGCATCAAGGTCGAGTTCCAAAAGCTCGTTTATTCCGACATGCATGACAAACTGGTGGCCCAGCTCACTGGATCGAGCAGTTTCTACAATGTGCTGGAAGTCGATTTCCTCTGGGCCGGCGAGTTTCCGGCCGCTGGGTGGCTGCAGCCTTTGCAGCCGATGGTCGATGCCTCGAAGTTCGATCTCGCGCCCTTCATCCCCTCGATGATCGACCTCGTCGGGAAGAACCAGGGCACGTTGTATATGATCCCCATGTACAACTACTCGATGGGGCTGATCTACCGGACCGACCTGCTGCAGGATCCCAAGCTGCAGGCAGCCTATAAGGCGAAATACAACACTGATCTCGCACCGCCGAAGACCTTGGCGGAGTATGTGCGGATCGCGAGCTTCATGAAGGACCAGGCGGGCATTGCCGGTTCCGCGATGCAGGGCCAGCGCGGCGATCCGAATGCGATGGAGTTCTCCAATTATCTTTTCTCGTCGGGCGGCCGGTATCTCGACGATCAGGGACATGTGGCGCTCGACAGCCCTGAGGCGCGGAAGGCGCTGACGTTGTATGTCGATGCCATTCAGCATGCGGCGCAGAAGGGTGCGTTGTCGGCAACGCTTGACGATACGCAGCGACTCATGTGTTCGGGCGCCGCTTTCAGCTTCGTGACCTATTGGTGGATGCTGCCGCAGGTCAATGATCCGAAGGCTTGTCCCAAGGTCGCGGGCAAGCTTGCCATCGCGGTGATGCCGGGCGGCCATGGCGAAAGCGGTGGCTGGGGGTGGGGAATTCCAAAGAACGAGAGTCCGGCTTTGCAGAAAGCGGCCTGGACCTTCATTCAGTGGGTGCAGGGCGAGAAGATCTCCATCGCCCGCGCGATGGAGGGCCATGCCCCGGTTCGCAGCGACGTCTACCAGAATGCGGACGTGCTGAAGAAGTATCCGTATTACAAGGAAGCCGAGCAGGTTGTGGCGACGGGCATGGCCTTCCCAGTATTCCCGTATTCGGCGCAGTATGAGGATGTTCTCGGCACGCAGCTTTCCCTCGCCGCGTCTAATCAGACGGATGTGGATACCGCGGTGAAGAAAGCGGCGAACGGGCTGGCCGATCTGCAAAAAAAGGCGGGACAGTAGACGCATCCGCTCTCGATGACCATTGAGCTAACGTGTCTCGTGTCTCGGCGCTCCTCTCCCTTGTCGGGAGAGGAGGCGGCCGCGGGTCTGGATCGTCGCGCGTGAAGACACGGCTGACCGGCTGGGGTTTCGCCTTTCCCGGTGTCGCCTTGATCGCGCTGGTGATGGGCTTTCCCGTTGTCTATGCGGGGGTTTTGGCTTTCTCCTCGCTGACCTTTCTCCATGCGCGGCTGACGCCCTTTAAGGGCTTCGCCAATTTCGCCACCATCTTCGCCGATCCGCTGTTCTGGAATTCGATGAAGACGACGGTGGAATATTCGGTCGCGACCGTCGGGGGCGAGTTCTTCCTCGGCCTTGTCGTCGCGGTCATGCTCAATCAGGTCGTGAAGATGAAGGCGGTTTATTTCGCCATCCTGACGATCCCGATGGCGATGTCGCCGGTCAGTGTCGGACTGGTTTGGCATATGCTGTTGCAGCCGAACCTCGGCATCACCAATACGCTGCTGGAGAGCGTCGGCATTCCAGGCGTGGATTGGCTCGGCTCGACGCATCTCGCCTTCTGGACGATTGTGGGCGTCGATATCTGGCAGCAGGTTTCCTTCGTTATCCTGATCCTGGCCGCCGGGCTCGCATCACTGCCTTTGGAGCCGCTGGAGGCCGCGGCAGTGGATGGCGCCAATGCGTGGCAGCGCTTCCGCTACGTGACGCTGCCGATGCTGCGGCCGGTCGCGGTGATCGCCATCATCATCCAGCTCATCAACGAGTTTCGGACGTACGACCTCATCTATGTGCTGACGCGCGGCGGGCCGGGCGTTTCCACGGATGTGCTGAGTTTCTTCGCATATCGCCGCGCGTTCCTGGGGCTAGCGCTGAACGAGGGTTCGGCGATTGCGTTTGTTCTGTTGCTCATTGTGTTGGCGCTGACGACGGTGTTTTTCGTTTATACGAGCCGGCAGGGGCGTTGAGATTCCCTGCATAAGGGTTGCCGTCATCGGAGAATGACGTGTGAAACGCGTCTCACTATGAAGGCGTAGATGGAAAGGCCGCCGTTTTAGCGGAGATATCTTCCATCATGCCAGTCGTTTGCTTGGGTTTGTGTGGGTTGTAGTCAGCTACCGGGACCTCAAGAAGTTTTTGCGCTACGGGCGCGCCTGATGCCAGCTCCTCGACGCTGCGGAGATCTGCGTCGCGAAAGCGTCAGTTTATACGCGTGGGCTATTGATCGGGAAGCGCCTCGCCGTCTGCGTATCGCAGACGGCGAGGGTATCGGGGATGGTCTCACCAAGGCTGGAAGTTGCGTGGGGTCTGATACGTAGACGAACTATAGGAAGCCTGCGGCTGAGACGGCGGGGGCTGCTGGTAGGGCGTGGCGTACTGCTGTTGCTGGTACAGTACGGGCTGCTGGTAGGGCGTGGGGTACTGCTGCTGCTGGTACATTACGGGCTGCTGGTAGGGCGTGGGGTACTGCTGTTGCTGGTACAGTACGGGCTGCTGGTAGGGCGTGGGGTATTGCTGCCGCTGCTGGTACAGTGCTGGCTGCTGCGGATTCGCAGAAGGACTGTGAGCCTGCTGATAGGTCGAAGGCTGCCGCAAATACCCAGCGGCCGGCTGATAGGTCATATTGGGAGCGGGTTGACGCCGGAGCTGAGGCGCGGCGCCACTTGATTCTTCGGGATCAAAGTAGAAATAGTGTCGATGCGTTGTATGCGGCGGTTCGAAACCGGCCTGCTGCGGCGGAGCCAGCGGGGGGATAGGTGGCGGCGCGAGGTTTCCAGGTGGAGGAGGAGGTCCGCCCCCTGCGGAAATTTGGAGGAGGCTATAGTCATTTGGCGTCAGCGTGAAATTCTTGGGTGGAACGACACCTTTTTCATACAGCTCCCCGGTTTTTTCATCATAATACGCATGATTCGCTGCGTAAGCCTTGTTAGCCGCAGCGGCCCGCAGACTCCTTACAAATTCGTGATCAGTCGGTGTTAGACCCTCGTAAGGAGTCTCAAGAGTTAGTTGCTTCTTACCGACAGAACTCAGGGCCATTCTCGTACCTTTCGAAGCCTTGAAGCCAATGTTGCGGACACGATGGCACGCCGGTCTTCGTTAGCCTCCACGAGCTTCCGCGCCGGCGATCTCGAAATGAGAGATAGCCCAGGAACTTTCGTGACGAAGCATTATGTGCCTCCGGCTTTCGGATTCGCCAGCGATATTCTCGCGCGTGTAAAATCGCGTCAGGGCTACCCGCCTCTAGCGGAATGTGCCTAGTGCGCGGCCAGGAGTAACGGCGCTTCTCTTACCAACCACATCCAGAAATAAATGCTACCATCAAGCAAACTGCGAAAGCGCTCGCCCCATGCGTCACGCTCAAAGCCGAAGCCGAGGAGCGCATCGCGGCCGTCCCGCCATGCGCTCCACCATCCGTCGCGAAGACTACTGCACCGCCTCACGCACCATGGCGCCCAGACTGCCGCCCGCCGGATAGAGCGGGATGAGGCAAGCCTGCAACGCGTGGTAAATATCGGGCTTGCCGCTGAAGAACCGCGGACGCGCCACCAGCCCGTCATCCAGCTCCGAGAACCAGCCGCCATGGCGGCGGTCGAGCAAGTGATGCGCCGACCAATCCCAAACCCGGCGATACCAAAC
This sequence comes from Acidisoma sp. S159, assembly GCF_009766125.1. Classification (NCBI taxonomy): domain Bacteria; kingdom Pseudomonadati; phylum Pseudomonadota; class Alphaproteobacteria; order Acetobacterales; family Acidocellaceae; genus Acidisoma; species Acidisoma sp. S159. The sequence continues at coordinate 241,521 of NZ_LMUG01000002.1, read as the reverse complement.
CTCGAAGACATCATCCTCGGTGCGGTCGCGCAGGAAGGCGGCGGCGGCGATCGCCTCGCAGCAGGGCCACCACAGCCGGTCGCGGATGAGCGGCGCGTTGCCGTAGTCGAGCGTGTAGTAGAAGCCGCCCGCCGCGTGGTCCCAGCCATCCGTCACCGCCTGGGTGAAGAGGCCGCGCGCCGCCTCCATCGTCCAGCCCAGCCGGCCACCGCCCAGCGCATCGAGCTGTGCGAGCAGGCGGGACCATTCCAGCGCATGGCCCGGCGTTGTGCCGAAGGGCCGGAACATGTCCGAGCCGCGATAGACCGCATCCGGCCGCCACTGGGTGTCGAAATGTTCGATCACATGCCAGCCATGGGCGCGCGCCACGCGGTTGATGAGCAGCGTCGCGATGCTCTCCGCCATTTCAAGATAACGCGCGTCCCCGGTCGCCTCGAAGGCGGCCATCAGTGACTCGGTGAGATGCATATTGGCGTTCTGGCCGCGATAGCCAGAGAGCGGCTGCCACGCCGCGTCGAACTCCTCGGCGACCGCGCCATGGGCCGGCTCCCAGAAGCGTTTCAGCAGGACATCGGTGACATCCGCGAGCAGCCGGTCGGCATCGGGGTGTCCCGCCATGCGGGCGCTGGAAGCGGCGAGCAGGACGAAGGCATGGCCATAGGCCTGCCGGCTGGCATCGGCGCCTTCGCCGGTTTCCCAGGGATAGCCGCCCGAGGCGGTGTCCCGGTGGAAATCCCACAGTGCCGCCACGCCATGATCGACAACCGTCGCGGCACCGGGCCGGCCCAGCATCTGAGCGACGGCGAAGCTATGCACCAGCCGCGTGGTGGTGATCAGCCGGCGGACCGGGCTCTCCCGCAGCGGCGCGCCGCTATCGTCGAGGTCAAAGAATCCTCCAGCCGGATCGATCACCGAATACTGAAACTGATCGAGCAAAATCTCCGCCTGGCGCGCGAGCCAGGCCCGGTGAGCGGGGCGTTCCACCCATGGCCGTCCCGCTGCTTCCGTCGCTTCCATCGTCTTCCCTCCCCATCGGCATTGGGCCTACCCGTTGCAGAGCGCGGCCGCCGATGCAATGAGCGCGTGGTCTGCCCAGGAGGCTAAGATGATCGTCCCACGCGGCCCGCGGTTCAGCTGATGCACCTCAAGCAGATTATTTCCAGCCGCCCCCGGCTGGTCGCCGCCGTGGTGGTGGGGCTCCTCGTCTATTGGTTCGTGCCGTTCCCGAAGGTCCGTCTGATTATCGGCTGGGATGCAGGTGCGGGGCTGTTCCTCGTGGTCAATGCCGTTCTGATGGCGATCACGCCGCCTCATCGCATGCCCGCGGAAGCGGCGGCCCAGCAGGACGGCGAATGGACCATCTTTGCGATGACGCTCGGTGGCGTTGTCGCGAGCGTCTTCGCCATCATTCTCGAATTCAGCGCGATCAAGAATCTGCATGGGTCGGAGCGCGCGTCGCATGTGATGGTCCTAGTCGCGACGCTGATCATTTCGTGGCTGACGATGCATCTCGTCTTCGCCCTGCGCTACGCGCATGAATTTTACACCAAGTCGGATGACGAGCTGCAGGGCGGCCTCGATTTCCCGAAGGAGCCCGAGCCGGATTATTACGACTTCCTCTATTTCTCGCTCGTTTTGGGCATGACGTTCCAGGTATCCGACGTCGATATCACCGATCGCCATCTGAGGCGTCTTGCGACGCTTCAGGGGTTCATCAGTTTTCTGTTCAACACGATCATCCTGGCGCTGACGGTGAACCTCGCGGCCGGGTTGATGTAGAGGCGCTACAGCGTCCCGACCATCACGTCCGACGCCTTGATCACGGCCACCGCCTCGTCGCCGATTTTGAGCGCGAGGTCGTCGATCGCCTCATTGGTGATCGAGGCAGTGATGACGATGCCGCCGCCAACATCGATACGGACATGGCCGGTGGTCTGTCCCTTCTGGACGGCGACGACCTTCCCTTTGATCTGGTTGCGCGCGCTGAGCTTCATGGCGATGCCGTTCCTCCCTCGTGGGCGCGCAGGCAAGCGCGCTAGGTTTGCTTCTCCTCCATGGCGGCAGCCACGTCGAGCCTGATTGGCGGCTGGGCAGAGGCTGGTCACGGGTGGGGCAGGGTGGGCAAATCCAGGGGCGCCATAATCCAGCAAAATGACGTCCGGGCGCCGTTAAAGAATTATCCAGGATAAAGCGGCTGTCTATTTTGGTCGCCGGCTCGTAATATCGAGGGTGAGCTTCCATATACATAGTGGAATTTCCGATTTTTCTTTGCGTTTCGCCTTGTCTTCCTCAGGAAGGACGTGTGTACATGACCGACATCACCCCAAAGGCCGTGCTGGCGAAGCCGAGATGGGACGGAAGTCGGGTCGTCTTTGAGATCGACGTTGGCGGCGAGCCGGTCACCTGTGCGATTTCCCGCGCCGCGCTGCAGGAGGTCAGTGGCCACCGCCATTTCTCGGCCGCCGACCTGCTGAAGTGCTTTGCGGGCATCCGCGAACAGATCGAGGGGATCGCTCAGATCAAGTTCACTTCGCGCCCCGACAGCGTCTGCGGGATCCTGAGCATCTGGGCCGACGACATCGACGACCCACCGGTGGCCGAGGCGACGGCTCGTCCGCAGGAGCAGCGCATCCGCGCTTGAGGGTGGCGCGACGTTTGGATGGGCGATGACGGCATTGATGTAACCAGGCGGGAGATCGAGATGGCCAAGGGTGAGAACCGCGGAAATCGTGAGCCGAAGAAGCCGAAGGCGGCCAAGAAGACGGTTGTCGCCGCCACTTCTTCGTTCATAAAGACACCAACAGCCGTCCTGCCGACCAAGGCCGGTCGCAAATAGTCATAGAGGCAAGGACCTTCTGGCGCGGGTTGCTGGCGGGGCAGGGTGGCCTCGCGGCTCTGGGACGGGCGGCTAACCAGTCGATACGGGGGCGGACTTGATTTCGAGGGGTGCCTCCGCTACCCAGCACCGCCCGGCGTCGATGTCCCGTTCGTCTAGAGGCCTAGGACACCAGCCTTTCACGTTGGTAACACGGGTTCGAATCCCGTACGGGACGCCACCTGTTTTCCCCAGCCATATCAACGATCAGCATGGCAACCGCCATTCTCCTCGGTCTGACCGCAAGTCGCGCTATGTGCCTGCTCCCGCGCTCAGTGCTAGTAGGGGCTCACAGACGCGTGAGGTCACCAGGGGAGCGGCTCCATGGCGGAAGCGATTGAAGATCAGGACGCGCACGAGATCGCGGTGGCGGCCTATCTATACTTCTATCCTCTCGTCACGATGGATCTCACGCGCAGGCAACTAACGAACATTGCTGAGCCGCAAGGCATCCATGGCCCCATGAATACCTTCGTCAGTGTCGCCGCGTTTCCGCCGGCGGAGATGAAGGCTGTGGTTCGTCCGAATTTCGACACGCTATATTCCAGCGCCTGGCTCGATTTGACCAAGGAACCGATGATCGTCTCGGTTCCGGATACGGCGGGGCGGTTCTACCTGCTGCCGATGCTCGATATGTGGAGCGATGTTTTCGCCTCTCCGGGGTGGCGCACGACGGGAACGCGAGCGGGCGATTTCGCGCTTGTGCCGCCGGGCTGGAATGGGCCGCTGCCGGCGGATGCGGTGAGGATCGATGCGCCCACACCCTATGTCTGGATCATCGGGCGCACGAAAACCGACGGTCCCGCCGATTACGACGCTGTGCATAAGATCCAAGCCGGTTACAGGATCACCCCGTTGTCCCGCTGGGGTAGGGTGTGGGAGCCCGCGACCGGAACCGTCGATCCGAGCCTTGACATGAAGACGCCGCCGAAAGTCGCGGTCGATAGGATGCCCGCCAGCAAGTTCTTCGCTTATGCGGCCGAGATCCTCAAGCTGCAGCCGCCTCATGTCACCGATCAGCCGATCCTCGCACAGATGAAGCGGATCGGCATCGAGCCGGGCAAGAGCTTTGATCTCGACAAACTCAGTTCCGCGATCAGGTCCGGGCTTCAATCCGCGCCTGAGGAAGCGTTGAAGTTGATGGCCTGGAAGGTTCCGACCCTCGCATCCGTGACCAATGGCTGGTCGATGAACACCGATACGATGGGCGTCTATGGCAATTACTATCTGAAGCGGGCAATCGTCGCCCAATTGGGCCTCGGCGCCAACCTGCCGGAAGATGCGATCTACCCCCTCAATCTCGCCGATGAGGCCGGCAAGCCGCTCGGGGGCTCGAGCGCCTATGTGCTCCATTTCGACAGCTCGGCCAAGCCGCCGGTCGACGCCTTCTGGTCGATCACGCTCTACGATGACGACGGCTTTCAGGTCGCGAATACGCTCAACCGCTTCGCGATCAGCAGTTGGATGCCAATGACATACAATGCGGATGACTCACTCGATCTCTATGTCCAGAACGCCAGCCCCGGGCCTGACAAAGAGGCGAACTGGCTGCCGGCACCCAAAGGCACGTTTAACCTCACGATGCGGCTCTATGCGCCGAGAAGCGAAGCGCTCACGGGCAAATGGAACCCGCCCGCCGTGGTGAACTGCTCCGCCTAGGGCAGCCGCAGGCCTCGCGCTGGGATTGGATCGTCACGGTCCAATGACGGAGGCTATTCGCCGAGGGTGAAGGCCATCATCGTGGCCGCTGGGATTGCTCGGTATCCGCATGCTGCTTTGCTTCGTCCTCGGTTTCCTGCAGGACCTTCTCCTGGGCTTTTCCCAATCGCGGGAAGTGATGGACGGCGCGCTGCCTGATCCGGACAGCTACATGCGTCTGGTCCGGCTGCACGACATGATGGCGGCTCACGCGCCGCTGCAGGCGGTGGCGCGGGATGCGTCGGGGGCCGGAACAGTTCTCGCCTGGTCGCATTTGCTGGATTCGCTTTTGTTGCTGCTTGCCTGGCCGCTCGGCTGGTTTCTTGACCCGACGAAGTCGCTGCTTTGGGCGGGGATTCTGCTCGGACCGCTGAGCGTCGGGCTGCTGTGCGCGAGCACCGCCTGGGCTTGCGCGCCGCTGACGGACCCCGCGTGGCGCTGGACGACGGCGGTCGTCGCCCTGACCTATGCGCCGATTGTCGACTACGCCCTGCCGGGGGTGATCCACCATCACATCCTCGTCGCCCTGAGCGCGACATCGACCGTCGGCTGGGCCTTTCGGGGTGCCGGCGGCCGCGCCTCCGCCGGATGGCAAGCCGGTCTCTGGGCCGCGATCGGCTTATGGTTCAGCCCGGAGACGATGCCCTTCACGCTCATGGCATTCGGTGCATTGGGGCTCGGATGGATGACCGCGAGGCCCGAACGCGCCGCTGGGCGGAGCGTCTGCGCGATGGGCACCGCGCTGTTGCTTGTGGTCATGCTCGTTGTTGCTGTCGATCCGCCGAGTGGTGGCTTCTGGGCACCTCAAATCGATCGTGTTTCAATCGTCTATGTTTGGATGGGCCTGGCCTGCCTGTGCATAGGCTGGGCGGCTTGGGCCCTCGACCGGGCCGGTTTCGCGGGCGCGCGACGGGTGGTCATCGGCGGCTTTCTGGCGGCTGTGCTCCTGGGGGCATGGATCCTTCGCTATCCCTCCGTCACTCTTGGACCGTCCGGGTTGCTCACGCGCGAGCAGAGCCGTGCGTTTTTTGGCCTCATCGCCGAGATGGCGCCGGCCGATACCGTTTCGACTTTCTTGAGCACTGTGTTGCCGGGCCTGCTTGGTGCCGCAGTCGTGATCGCGATGGCGCTCCGTCGTCGGACGGTTCTGTGGGGCTATGCGGTGCTGTGCAGCCTGTTCGTTGTGGCGCTCGGCATCACGCATATTCGGTTTGGCACCTATGGCGCGGTGCTCGGGGCGGGCGCCTTGCCGGTCGCGCTGTCCCCGCTTCGGCACCGCTTTGGTCCGGCGCATTTTCGGGCGAAGGCATTGCTGCGGATCGGGGTCGCGGCGGTCTTTCTGCTCGGGCCTTTCGCGGGCCTGCTGGCGGATGATGGGTCCGATGATGATGACGATACCGTCTGCTCGGTTCGGGCCGCCGTGCCTTTGCTGGCGCCCTTTGCCGGTCAGGTGGTGCTCGCGGATGTCGATGATACGCCGGAGCTTCTCTATCGGACCGGGGTGCTGACGGTCGGCTCCCTCTATCACTCAAATATCGCGGGTTTCATGCGGCTTCGCGCTGCCTGGCGGAGCGCCGCTTCGCGCGTGGAGCCTGAGGCCCTGCGCAACACTGGAGCAGTGGCGATCCTGGCCTGTCCGGGTGCGGCGCGCTCGCTGTTGGTGCAGGATTTGCCGCCACAGACCCTGCTGGACCAACTGGATCAAGACCGTCCGCCGCCATGGCTTGCGCTTGTCGCCCGTGGTGCCGATGGATCAACGCTTTACCGCGTCCGGTAAGGAGTCAAACGCGTCGGCGCCCAGGAAAGGCCGCTGGACGGCTTAAGCAATTTGGCTCGGCGCGCGATTCTGCGTGGCAATTGCCGACGGCCTTGGCCACGATACCTCCGAAGGGAGCCGGGGATGGTAGAAAGGATGGATGCAAAGGACGTCAAAATCGCCCGACTTGAGGCAGCCCTGAAATATACCTGCGAGCTCAGCGCGATCCTGGCCGCCGTGGAGACCAAGCCGCGTTCCGCGGAGACGCAGCGGAAGCTCGATCGCGCCTGGAGCCAACTTATCGTCACCCTTCCGCCCGAACCGCGATTGGACGATTGGTCTTCCAGGACGGGATGATCCAACCGTCGCGGGCGCCTCGGCTGTCTAGCCTCGGCTCTCCCTCGTGTATCTGATCGTCCGACTCTCCTAAGGATGGTCCGAACAACGCCTTGACCGCCATCAAGATACGCAGAGGCCGGAGATCTCAACCGCTTGCGTTGTTTGGAGGCATCATGAATTTACTCGGTACCCCCTCAGGTCGCTTTCCCGAGGTCTCGCGTGGTCAGCCAGCGCCTGCGACCCGCGTCATTGAGGAGGAGCCGAAATGGCGGCACAAGCCCGCCCTTTCAAATGCCGATGCTCAATCGAAAGTCATTCCAACAAGGTGGCGCGCATTCCAAAAGCATGCGCTGAAGGTGCGAGCTGAATCCGCTGAGGACAGCCACGTGATTGGCATCGCGCTTCGCAGGATAGACATTCAACTTTCGTTCTGCGGCCGCGTTGTGCAGGACGGTGTCCTGATGCCTGGGATGTCGGTTGTGAATGCGCCCGGCCTTGTCATTGACGGCCTACTTCGTGGACCGACGGACGTTCTTCACCTGCATATCCCGAACGAGATCATTGCCGAATGCGGGAGATACATGGAGTCGCGCGGCACCGCGGAGCTCCCTTCCGGGCCGAGTTCCGCGCGAGATCCGGCCATAGAACGCCTTGGGATGGCCTTGCTTGAAGCGGACGAGTTCGGCAGCGCATTCGGGTCCCTCTACGCGGATTCCATCAGCATCGCGATCGTTACCAGGCTTTTGGACACGGCACGCAAGAGGAATCACTCCGAGCGGCCAAAGGCCTCGGGACTTGCGAAATGGCGGCTCAAGCGGGCGCTTGATTATATCGACGGCAATCTCGGTGAAGCGGTCAGCCTTGCCGACCTTGCCTCCGCCGCCGGGCTGACGCGGATGCATTTCGCCGCGCAATTCCGTGGCGCAACCGGTTTGCGGCCGCATGATTACCTGCTCCGCCGCCGCATCGAGAGAGCGCAAACGATGCTGCGTTACTCGAATAACTCGATTTTGGATGTCGCCTTACAGGTCGGCTTCCAGACCCAGGCCCATTTCACCTCCACATTCCGGCGCTTTGTCGGTGAGCCACCCAATGCTTGGCGCCGGGCGCAAAATATCGGGCCTTGAGCCGGACCGACGACGGCCCTTTCCCGGCGACGGCTACGCCTGGAGACGGTGCCGGAAGTGCCTCGAACGTGCGTTTGCGACAAATGGCGTGCGATCCGGCAAAGTGATCTCAGCGACGATGCCGTACCGTCGTGCAGTGAGACAATCCTCGGCCCGGGAGCCGTGCGTCAGCGGGCGTTGGTTTCGTCGCGCGCCGGATCTGCTGACGGCAACAAGGAATGAGAAAGAAAGATGACAGACAGGAAGCCTGGCGTGGCGCCTAATACCGCGCTCGTGACCCATTACCGCACGGCCATGATTGACGGCGTGAGCATCTTCTACCGCGAGGCTGGCCCATCCGATGGGCCCGTTGTTGTGCTGCTCCACGGCTTTCCGACCTCATCGCATATGTTTCGTAACCTGATCCCTGTACTCGCCGACCGCTACCATGTCATTGCGCCGGATTTTCCTGGCTTCGGACAGAGCGCGATGCCTAAGAATACCGAATTTTCCTATACCTTTGGCAAATACGCAGAGCTGATGGACGGTCTCCTCCAGCAACTTGGGATAACGCGCTACGCGATGTATGTGATGGATTATGGCGCGCCGGTCGGCTACCGCCTCGCGCTGCTGCACCCGGAGCGGGTCAGCGCCCTGATCGTGCAGAATGGCAATGCCTATGAGGAAGGTCTCAAGGAGTTCTGGGACCCGATCAAGCTCTACTGGGCGGATGGCTCGGCGGCCCATCGCAAGGCGCTGAGTGTCTTGGTGGCCTCTGCCACGACGAAGTTCCAGTACACGGATGGCATGAGCGATGTGTCGCGCATCGATCCGGACAACTGGCAGCATGACCAGGCTCTGCTGGATCGACCGGGCAACGAGGATATCCAGATGGACTTGTTCTACGACTACCGCACGAATGTCCCGCTCTATCCCAAATTCCAGGCCTTCTTCCGGGAGCGGCAGCCCCCGACGCTGATCGTCTGGGGCAAGAATGACAAGATATTCCCGGCCGATGGCGCTGGACCCTATCTTCGGGATCTTCCAAATGCCGAACTCCACCTTCTTGATACCGGGCATTTCGCGCTTGAGGATAGGCTGGATGTCATGGCCCCGCTGATCCACGATTTCCTCGACCGCACCAACGCGCGATAGGCCGAACCCGTATCCGTCGGTGGCTCAGCCGACAAAGCGTGGCCGGCTGAGCAGGCCTTCCTCGATTTCGAGAGTCTTGCGGTCCCATTGCTGGGTGCTCGCCGCGGCCTCGTAGGTGCTCTGCAGAAATGCGAGCAGAGTGGTGTCCGGATCCTTGGCGGCTCGAACGACATCGTATGGCAGTATGAATTCGCCAAGCTTCGGGTCGAACTTCGCTTCGCTCGGCAGGACCGGGGCGCGCGCGAAGTCGGGAGGGGCAGGGTAGCAGTAGGAGTAGAAGGCGGCGTGGAGAACAGTGCCGCCGCCGGGCCAGAAACCGGCGCTCGACACCTCATGCGAATAGGCTTCGCGTGTCACGGGATCCGGCAAGTGAGGAACGCCGCCCGGGTGCAGAGGCGCGGGGCGGCCGGAGAACCGGGTCACGGCAAGGTCGAAGCTGCCCCAGAACAAATGGACAGGACTGCACTTGCCGATGAATCGCGTGCGGAAGCGTTTGAAAACCCGGTCGCACTGGACGAGCGCGAGCCAGAAGCGATGCGCGGACTCCCTGTCGTACTCTCGCATCGTTACGTCTTCAGGGAACGGCGTCGGATCTGCCAGTTCGTTTGGATGGATATCGATTTCGACTGGGACACCAAGCCTCGTCAACGTTTCCAGAACCTTCGAATAAAAACTCGCGACGCTGCCGCAAGAGAGCGGAATCTGATCTTGGCCGCCGTTGCTCACTCGAATGAGCAACACATGTGAGATGAGATCAAATTCGAGTTCAAATGCGAGGGCGTCGTGCGGAATCAGGCTCGTCGTCAATCCGCGTGCGGAGGCATAGAATGTCGCGTGCCAGGCGTGATTTAACCAAGGCGTTCGGGCCAGGCGGATCTTGCCGACAATTTGCGTCCAAAGCTGCAGAGTTTCGATCGTGGGTCGAAGCGCATCATAGTCCAGATGGGGCCAAGCACTATCCGAAGCTGGTCGCGCCACACGCATTCTCCCTGGGCACTAGGCGGAGCACGAATATTCGCACAGAACAGCGGGTCACTCAATACAACCTACGGAAGCCAATCCGTATCTAGCCCTTTGGAGGCGACTGCAATACTGGCAGCGCCGCTGGTCCAAGACCAGGCGAAGGCCAGATCTTCCCGCCCGTCAATGTTGCACCGCGCCCGGCTGGTTGAATATATCGTCCGGGTCGAGGAGGCGGCAGGCGTCACAGCCGATGAAAACAAAATTCCGATCATTGTCGGGGTGCCCACCGCGGAGAAATTCGGGGTAAGCGGACAGTCGAGGGGACAGATCGAGGCGTTGCGCTTCGCCTTTGTTTCCGGCGGTAGGTTGCCCGATGGCACTGTGGTTCGAGGCAATCACTTCCTCAATAGCCGCAAGGTGTGGACGGAGCGCTTTGTCATCGGCATCCAATCATTTCAGTTTACCGGTGAAATCCACAACTTCGTTCAGGCCGTCTGGAAAAAATATCAAAGTGAAGTTCCGATCCTTTTGACCGAGCATGGGTTTGACGCGGTTCAAGCCGCGTTGCCGATATATCAAGGCAACGGCGGAACCCATGACGAAGCAAATCAAGCCCGAATCGTCGCGCAGCAGATCGCCAACACAAACAATACCCGCGCGTATTATGCGATTTTACGAAGAATGTGTTTCTTCCAGTGGCTCAACACCTATTACAAATGCGGCGACCCGAGTGGAGGAAAAGCGAAATATAGCAACACCTGCACGGAGGGGAATTTCGGCCAGGTTAAATGGAATGAGTTCGGTGCGCCTCCGCCAACTCCGACCAGAACGGGGAAGACCAGAAAAGGCCAGACCTATCCGATCGACCAGGCAAATCAGAAGCCTGCCGTCTACGAAGCGGTGCGGATCGGTTTCTTCGGGTCCTCCTAGCTTCGCGCCCGTGCCCGCTCGGTGCGAGCGCGCCATCGGATTGATTTTCCTCGGCATAGATGACGTCGCTTCCATTGCCCGAGAGATGCTCCGGTTGCCTCGCCTATAATGGTCGCGCTGGGAATGCTCCCACCGGCGCTCGCGAGAGCGTCACAAGGATTCGCAAATCCAGAAAAATCGAAATCCGACTATTATTGCCCGACCAGAACGCGGAGGCGCTCTCGCAGGATTGAGGTCTAATTTGGCGGAAGTCCAAGCGTCTGGACCCCGATGCCAGTGTCGTCGGCGTTTGCGCGCCGGGTGATGAACCGCGGCCGGAGAAACTCGCGAAATGTGGCCGCGCGTTAGACCCGGGAATTGTGTTGTTACTTGAGGAGTCGAAACCAGGATGCCGGCAGGCGTTCCTCTCATCCCGTTCTCCTGCGGACAAACAACTTTTGGTCGGCGGGGAGAGAAACGCAACCCTTAAGTGCAATTGTAAAGCGAAATGCAACTTGCGCGCGTCCATCTAGCGTCCGGGGCGGAGCTGGGTGGTCCGGCGTCGCCGCGATTGGGCTGAAAAATTGCCCCGTTTTTTAGCCATTAGGCGTATAACGGGGGGCGGCCTTTCCCGTGCCAATTGCTATCCGTGAACCAAGACGGCGGCGCCGCCTGGGCGATGGATGATCGACGCCTGGCTCGAAATCGAGGTAGAGGATTACGGTTTCTGTCTGTTGGTTTATCGCAATGAAGACGACCATAATGGCGCTGAGCGATGCCGCGGGCCGGGCCGGTCGATGTCGCCTGGAATGTAAAGTGCCTCTCGGGAGTGTCGCTTGACGATCCGCAGCGCTACGCTTGGATAAAACAAAACGGCTCCGCAAAGGGGCTTGCAGGGGTGAGGGGAAATGAAAATCTACGAGGTCAAGGCGCATTGGGATGGCGAAGGACGGCTCTGGCGAGCCGAAAGCGAGGATGTGCCGGGTTTGGTGGCTGAGGCGGCGACCGTGGAGCTACTGCTACGTGATCTGCGCGATCTTGTGCCCGAGTTGCTGAGCACCAAGGTCGATCCCTATCACGCAAGTGGCCCAATCCCGTTCAGACTGATTGCCGATCGCGCCGAATGGGGTGCCCGCCACTTTACCTAACGCCTCATGCCCAGCTTGCATCGACCACAATAAAGCTCGCCGACACCGCGCCGTTCCAGGCCTCGGCGCGGAGGTGGCCTACTAGATGGAGCGGCCGGCCGGAGGGGTCGAGCAGCGCCTCCGCGACCGCGCCGGTCTTGCCGCGAAACAGCACCGCTTTCAAACGGCCGCCATCCTCGCCAGTGAGGAAAGCCCGGACCGTGGCGCCATCTTTCCCGATACGGTCAGCGCGGCTGACCCGGGCATGCGGCACTACAAGCAGCGGCTCGTCATTGCCCGAACCGAAGGGGGCGAGGCGTAGCAAATGTTCTGCGACTTCCACGGTGGCGCCGCGAATGGCGAGACTTCCCTCGATGGTGAGTGCCGCGGCGCGGGGCATGGCCGTCGCCGCGTTCAGCTGTGTGTTGAGGAAGTCGTGCAAGGCCGCAATCCCGGCCTCGGGCAATGCGAAGCCGGCCGCCATGGCGTGGCCGCCGCCTCGGTCCAGCAGGCCGCTTTGGCGCGCTGCCAGGATCGCGGCGCCAAGATCGAGGCCGGGCATGGAACGCCCAGAACCGACGGCATTGCCTTCCGTGATCGCGAGCACGCAGGCGGGGCGGTTGAAGCGTTCCTTGAGGCGGCCGGCCACGATGCCGACGACGCCGGCATGCCAGTCGCCCGCCACCAACAGCACGGCACAGCCGGACGCGACCTGGGCCGCCGCCATGGCGATGGCCTGTTCCAGAACACCCGCCTCGATCTGCTGACGCTGGCGGTTCACCCCATCCAGGATTTCGGCGATTTCCCGCGCCTCGGCGGCATCCTCGGTGAGCAGCAGCCGCAGGCCGAGACCGGAATCGGAGACCCGCCCACCGGCATTTATGCGCGGGCCAAGCGCGAAACCGCAGGTCATCGCGGTGGGCAGGCCGCGCACCTGCGCGACCTCCAGCAACGCCGCCACACCCGGCCGCAAGCCGCGCCCCATGACGCGCAAACCCTGGCCGACCAGCGCGCGATTGAGGCCCGTCAGCGGCATCACATCGCAGATCGTCGCCAGCGCCACAAGATCGATCAGCGCCATGAGGTCGGGCTCTGGATGGCTCGTGAAGAAGCCGTCCCGCCGCAGCACCCGCATCGCCGCGACCGCCGCGAGAAAGACCACCGCCGTGGCGCAGATATGGCCGTGGCCGGAGTTGCAGTCGAGCCGGTTGGGATTGACCGTCGCCAGCACCGGCGGCGGCGGTCCCTCGGCCTTGTGGTGGTCGAGCACGATGATCTCGGCCTCACCCGCCATCGCCGCGAAAACGTCCGTCGCTGCCGTGCCGCAATCGACGCAGAGGATGAGTGTGGCGCCTCGCGCGCAGAGTCCGCGCAGTGCTGGCAGATTGGGGCCGTAGCCCTCTTTCATGCGGTCGGGCACATGGGTATGGACGACGCAGCCGAGGCCGCGCAGCAACTGCGTCATCAGCGCCGTCGCGCAGGCGCCGTCCACGTCGTAGTCGCCGAAGATGCCGACCGTTTCACCCGCGCGCACGGCAGCCGCGAGGCGGGCAGCGGCAATGTCCATGTCCGAGAAGCAGGACGGGTCCGGCAGCAGCGCGCGCAGCGTCGGAGCGAGGAACTGCGCCGCCAATTCCTGCGTCACGCCGCGCATGGCGAGCAGTCGGCCCAGGATCTCCGGCAATTCGAGCCGCTGTGCGAGGCCAAGCGCCTGCGCTTCTGAGGCCGTCGCGGTGGAGGGGTGCCATACCCAGCGTCGCCCGCCGAGGCTGAGCTCGACACCAAGCACAAGTTCTGAGGGGGACGCGGCCTCTGGCTCCGGCAAGCGAGTGACGGCGCTCAAGAGAAGTCCGATGCGAAAATCGCCAGTGTCGATATCACCCGCGCGACCAGGTCTTCGTGCTGAAATCGTGATGTGCTTCCACGAAACGCACTGTGCCGGATTTGCTGCGCATGATGACCGAATGGGTCACGGCGCCGTCCCCCTCGCGCATCACGCCGCGCAGCATGGGACCGGTAGTGACGCCGGTCGCGGCAAACATCACGTCGCCACCAGCCATTTCGTGCAGCCCATATTTGCGGCGCGGATCCGTAACACCCATGCCGTGGGCGCGGGCGATCTGGGCGTCGTCCTCGAACAACAGGCGGCATTGCATCTGCCCGTTGACGCAACGCAAGGCCGCCGCCGCGATCACGCCCTCGGGCGCACCGCCGGAACCAAGATAGATATCGACGCCGCCCTCCGGCCGGCTCGTCGCGATGCAGCCCGCGACATCGCCCGCGGAGATCAGCATGATACGGGCGCCGGCCTCGCGGCACTCGGCGATGATCTCCTCATGGCGCTCGCGGTCGAGCAGGCAGACGACGAGATCCGAGACATCGATCTTTTTCGCCCGCGCCAGGTTGCGCAGGTTCTCGCGCGTCGGCGCGTCGAGGTCCACGACGCCCTGCGGCAAGTTGGGGCCGACCGCGATCTTCTGCATGTAGACATCGGGCGCGTGCAGGAAGCGTCCCTTATCGGCCAGCGCGATCACCGCCATGCCATTGGCGGCGCCCTTGGCGACGATCTCGGTGCCCTCAAGCGGATCGACGGCGATATCCATTTCCGGCCCGCCCTGGCCGACCTTCTCGCCGATATAGAGCATCGGCGCCTCGTCCATTTCGCCTTCGCCGATGACGACCGTGCCGGAAATGGCGACAGAGTCGAAAGCGTGGCGCATGGCCTCGACGGCGGCGCCATCGGCGGAGTTCTTATCACCCCTGCCGATCCACTGCGCGGCCGCGATGGCGGCGGCTTCCGTGACCCGCACCAGCTCGAGGGCGAGGTTGCGGTCGGAATGCTGCGGTGTCTGTAAGACCATGGGACGTTTTCTCCTTCGGGGCCTAAGCGGCGATCAGATCAGACGCGGACCCGGCCTTCGCCGAGGGTGGCTGGAGAACAGGCGGCCCGGTCCAGCCCTTACTACCCCGCCTCGATTCGGATCAAAGCCGGCGGCTCCAATACTGTCGGCAGGGCGGCGATAGCGGCGAGGGCGGTCATCATCTGCGCCTCCACCGTCTCATGCGTCACCAGGACGATCGGCACCTGCTCACCCGGATCCTGGCCGTGTTGCAGCATCGACTGGAGCGAGACACCCGCATCCCGCAGCGCCGCCGCGACATCGGCGATGACGCCAGGCTGATCGCGCACCGTCAGGCGGAGGTAATAGGCGCCAACATGCCGTTCCATCGGCAGCGTCGGCAAAGCGGGCAAGGCGCCAACTGTCGCGCCCCAGCTCGGCGCGAACCGGCCGCGCGCGATATCGATGAGGTCGGCAACCACGGCGGAGGCGGTGGGTCCCGCACCGGCGCCGCGCCCCATCAGCATGACCCGGCCGACCGCGTCGCCCTCCGCCACGACGGCGTTGAAGACGCCATCGACCTGCGCCAGGGGGTCGGCCTCCGGCACCAGCGCGGGGTGCACGCGCATCTCGATACCGCCGTCGCGCCGCCGGGTGATACCCAGCAGCTTGATGCGGAAACCTAGCTCGCGGGCAAAGGCGATATCCAGCGCGGAGATGCGGCGGATGCCCTCGACATGCATGCTCGCGAAGGACACCGGCGCACCGAAGGCCAGGCTGGCGAGAATGGCGAGCTTATGCGCGGCGTCGATCCCGTCGACGTCGAAGGCGGGATCGGCCTCGGCGTAGCCGAGCCGCTGCGCCTCGGCCAGGACCTCGGCGAAGTCATGGCCCTGCTCGCGCATCACGGTCAGGATGTAGTTGCAGGTGCCGTTGAGGATGCCCGCGACGGAGGTCAGATTGTTCGCGGCCAGGCCTTCGCGCAGCGCCTTGATGGCGGGAATGCCGCCCGCCACGGCGGCCTCGAAAGCCAGCGGCACACCGGCCGCTTCTGCCGCCCCGGCAAGCTCGCCGCCATGCAGCGCGAGCAGTGCCTTGTTCGCGGTCACCACCGGCTTGCCTGCGGCGATCGCCGCCCGCACCAAGGCCGGTGCCGCGCCTTCGCTGCCGCCGATGACCTCGACCACGACATCGACCTCGGGATCGTTGGCGAGCGCCACCGCGTCCTCATGCCAGGACAGACCCGCCACCGGCAGGCCGCGATCCCGTGTGCGGTTCCGCGCCGAGACTGCTGTGACCACGATCGGGCGGCCGGCGCGCGCGGCGATGAGCGTCGCATTGTCGCGCAGCAGCGTCATCACGCCGCCGCCAACCGTGCCGAGACCAGCGAGACCGATGCGGAGAGGCACGCTCATGCTGGCACCTGATCGGCTGGTGAGGTCGGCGCGTTGCTCTCGGTGTGCAGGAAGCCGCGAATGTTGCGCACCGCCTGGCGCAGCCGCTGCGTGTTCTCGACCAGCGCGATGCGGACATGGCCGTCGCCATGCTCGCCGAAGCCGATGCCGGGTGCCACCGCGACGCGCGCCCGCTCCAGCAGCAGCTTGCTGAAGTCGAGGCTGCCCATATGGACATAGCGCGGCGGGATGGGCGCCCAGGCGAACATCGAGCCGCGCGGGCTCGGCATCTGCCAGCCAGCGGCGGCGAGACCCGGAACGATCACGTCCCGCCGCTCGCGATAGAGCGAACGCGCCGCCTCGACGCAGTCCTGAGGCCCGTTCAGTGCCGCGACCGAGGCAACCTGGATCGGCGTGAAGGCGCCGTAGTCGAGGTAGGATTTCATCCGCGCAAGCGCCGTCACCAGCCGCTGATTGCCCGCGGCAAAACCCATGCGCCAGCCGGGCATCGAATAGGTTTTCGACAGGCTGGTGAATTCCACAGTCACCTCCCGCGCGCCCGCGACCTGCAACACGGAAGGCGGCGGCTCGCCGTCGAAATAAAGCTCCGCGTAGGCTAGATCTGAGAGGATGTAGAATTCATGACGCCGGGCGAGCGCCACCAGCTCCTTGTAAAAATCGAGCGACGCCAGATGCGCCGTTGGGTTGGACGGAAAGTTGACGATCAGCGCTGTCGGTTTGGGAACGGAGTGGCGCACCGCGCGGTCGATCGCGCGCAGCATCTCGTCATCGGGTGTCGCGGGAATGCTGCGCACCGCCGCGCCCGCGATGATGAAGCCGAACTGGTGGATCGGGTAGGACGGGTTCGGCACCATGATGGTGTCGCCGGGGCTTGTGATGGCGGCAGCGAGATTGGCGAGCCCCTCCTTGGAGCCGAGCGTCGCGATGACCTCCGTCTCAGGATCGAGCGTGACGCCGAAACGCCGCTGGTAGTAGCCCGAGAGCGCCCGGCGCAGGCCGGGAATGCCGCGGCTGGTGGAGTAGCGATGCGTGCGCGGATCCTGCACCGCCTCGATCATCTTGGCGACGATGTGCGGCGGCGTGGGACTGTCCGGATTGCCCATGCCGAGGTCGATGATGTCGGCGCCCTCGGCGCGGGCGGCGGCTTTGGCCTTGTTGACCTCCGCGAAGACGTAGGGCGGCAGGCGGCGGATACGGTGGAACTCTTCGGTCATGACGGTCGATCGATCCGGGCAGGAGAGGCGAGGAAGGCGGTGAAAGGCGCCGCAGCAGGCGGCCCGGCCCTCAATCGATGAGGCGGGCGAGGCCACCCGTGCCGGTAGCTCGCGCCTCTGTGCGGATCTGGTCGCGCTTTACCCCGGAAGCGAGCAGGCGGACGGTGATGGCGCGGGCCCTTTCGATGGCGAGCGGCATGGCGGCGGCCTGGACGCCGATGGCGTCGGTCTTCGCGCCGCCATAGCCGGTCGCCTCGATATGCGCGGTCTTGCGCTGATGGGCGAGCGCCTTCAGCGCGTTGTCCATGGGCACCGTGATTATCGCGGAACCCGGCGCGAAGCCCACCATGACGGGCGCGACCTTGGGCAGCGGCGGCGGCGGCACATAGGGCGCGGGCTGCGGCGGTGGCACGGCCGCGACGAAAACACGGGGCGTCTGGGGAATGCCGAAGCCCGGCACAGACGGCGCCATCGGCAGGCTGCCCGGCAGGGCGGGGAGCATCGCTTCGTCGGCCTGTGCGGCCGGGCTCAGCGCGCCGGGAATGCTCGGCTCGTTGGTGGGCGCGAAGAAGCCACTGGATGCGGGGGCTGCCGCGCCGGCGGCGGGGAGCGCCGTGGTCCTCGGCGCTTTCGTTTTTCGGCTGGGCGTGGCGGCATCGAAGTTCATCGCGGCGAGCGGATCACTCGCGGAGCTTCCAGCACTGGACGCCGCGGCGTTACCGGCCGCGGGCGCCCCGGCCGCGGGAGCGGGCGGGGGCGATAAGGCGGCGAAGTCGTCGGAGGAGCGAAGCGGCGCGCCGGTGGTGATCGCCGGAACCTGCGCGATCGCGGCCGGGCGCGTAGCCGGCGGCAAGGTGGAAACCGGGTTCGCGGCGGCATAGCCCTGTGCCGCGCTGCGCTGCTCGGCCAGGGTCTCGGTCAGCTTCTTCCACTCCCAGTCGGGCATCCCGGCCGGGCGAGTCGGGGCCGCCGCGAGCATGGGATACGGTTGTTTGTCGCCCGGCGGCGGCGGACGGTTGGCGGCAATCTCGCCGCCCTCCAGCCCATGCCACCAGCTCACCGGGTTGATCGGTGGCGGCACTCGGTCGCAGCCGGAGAGCAGCAAAAGCATGGCCGCGCCTAGCGCCGCCGGTGGGGCAGCCGCGCGCCGCCGCATGGGTTGAAGCGGACCCTGCCGAGGAGTACCTTGTGATCTGGCTAGCAACATCCCGCGCATGTCCCTGTAGGCGGCGCCTGATCTAGCCCAATGACAGACGGGCGGAAAGGACAGCTTCATGGACGCGCGAGAGAAACCCGACGCTTCCGACATTAGGCTGCCCGATCCAGAGCTTGTCCGCCGGACGATGTCGGACATCGCCGAGCGTTCACAGCGCATCGTTTCGACCTGGCTGCGCCGCCAGGGCTCGTCCCAGGCGCAGACGCCCGGCCAGGGTCCTGGTATGGGGCAGCCGATGGGGCAGGGCGCCACGCCGAGCGCCGATCCGCTGAACATCGGCGGCGCCTTTCTCGAGATGACGACACGGCTGATGTCCAACCCCAGCCGCCTGATGCAGGCCCAGCTCGGCCTGTGGCAGGACTACATGACGCTGTGGCAGAACACCACGCGTCGCATCATGGGCATCGAGACGACGCCTGTGATCCAGGCCGATCCGCGCGACCGCCGCTTCAAGGATGATGCCTGGCGGGACAACGAGATCTTCGACTTCATCAAGCAAAGCTACCTGCTCTCCGCCCGCTTCGTGCAGGACGTGGTGAAGGATGTCGATGGGCTGGAGCCGAAAGTCGCCCAGAAGGTCGATTTCTACTCGCGCCAATTCGTCGATGCGCTGAGCCCGAGCAACTTCCTCCTCACCAATCCCGAGGTGCTGCGCAAGACGGTCGAGACCGGCGGCGAAAATCTGCTCAAGGGCCTGACCAACCTCCTCACCGATCTGGAGCGTGGCAAAGGCAATCTGCGGATCCGGATGACGGATGACGAGGCGTTCAAGCTTGGCGACAATATCGCGATGACGCCGGGCAAGGTGGTGTGGCAGACGCCGCTCATGCAGCTCATCCAATATGCGCCGACCACGCCGGATGTGCTGAAGCGGCCGCTTCTCGTTATCCCGCCCTGGATCAACAAATTCTACATTCTCGACATGCGGCCGAAGAACAGTTTCGTGCGCTGGGCGGTGTCTCAGGGCCACACGGTCTTTATCGTGAGCTGGGTCAATCCCGACGAGGAGCTCGCCGCCAAGGATTTCGGCGACTACATGAAGGAAGGCATCCTTGCCGCGCTGGACGGCATCGAAGCCGCCACCGGTGAGCGTGAGATCAATGCGATCGGCTATTGCCTCGGCGGCACGCTGCTGGCGAGCACCCTTGCCTGGATGGCGGTGAAGAAGGATCGCCGTATCAAATCCGCGACCTTCTTCGTGACGTTGCTCGATTTTTCGGAAGCCGGTGAGCTGAGCGTCTTTATCGACGAGCAACAGATCCAGGCTATCGAGGAAAAGATGAGCCGGCGCGGCTATCTCGAAGGTGGCGAGATGTCGCAGACCTTCAATATGCTGCGCGCCAACGACCTCATCTGGTCCTTCGTGGTCAATAACTACCTCCTTGGCAACGAGGCGTTTCCCTTCGATCTGCTCTACTGGAACGGCGATAGCACGCGCATGCCGGCGGCGATGCACAGCTTCTATCTTCGCCAGATGTACCAGCTCAATAAGCTGATCGAACCCGGCGGCATCACGCTCAACGATGTGCCGATCGATCTCTCCAAGGTCGACCTGCCGGTCTATATGCTGGCGGCGCGGGAGGATCACATCACGCCTTGGAAATCGACTTATCGCGGCTTGCAGAACCTGCGGGGATCGAAGCGTTTCGTTTTGGCGGCGTCTGGACACATCGCCGGTGTGGTCAATGCGCCGGAGTCTGGGAAATACAGCCACAACGTCGGCTCCGCGATGCCGGAAGACGCGGATGAGTGGCTGACGGCCTCGACGGAAATCTCCGGTTCGTGGTGGCCGGACTGGCAGCGCTGGATCTCCAAGCTCGCACCGCAAACGGTTCCCGCGCGCGAGCCCGGCTCGCAGAAGGCGCCGGCGCTGGAGGATGCGCCGGGGTCCTATGTGCGGGTCATGAGCTGAGGGTTGAACGTTACAAACACCGGATGGTTCCGTAACGCTTCGTCATGCTCGGCGAAGGCCGAGCATCCAGGCCTTGCCTTCACGCCGCGACCAAGGCGTGGATCTTCGGCCTTCGCCGAAGATGACGCTTGCTGACTGAACGCTCACGGACTGCCAGTCTGGCGCCTGCGCGCCGTCACAGTCTAATCTGCACAGATGAACATCGACGTGATCGCGACGGCGCTCGGCCTCGTCGCACTGCTGCTCGGCCTGCTGGCGATCTTCCTTGCGCGCCGGGGTGCGGCCGACCCCTCGGCGGAGGGCGAACGCGCGCGCATCTTCAACGAGCAGATCCAGGCCGGCCTCCGCGCCGAATCGGAAACCACACGCGCGCATCTTTCCGCGACCGAACGCGCGCTCGCCGCCGCCATTCAGTCCGGCACCACGGAGGCGCTCAAGCAGGCATTCGCGCAGATCACCACCGCCACCACCGGCGTTTCGACGGCGATGGACGCCATGCGCCAGGCCGCCGTCGAGGAACAGCGCCGCATTGCCGCGACGCTTGACCTCCAGCTCACCACGCTGCGGGAAAGCAACGAAAAGCGCCTCGCCGAGATTCAGAAGACCGTCAACGAGCAGCTCAACGCTGCGGTCGAGAAACAGATGGAGCAGAGCTTCGCCCGCGTCATCGACCAGTTCACCGCAGTGCAGAAAGCACTGGTCGACGTGCAGGCGGTCACCGCGCAGATCGGCGACATCAAACGCCTCTTCTCCAACGTCAAGACGCGCGGCGGCTGGGGCGAGGCGCAGCTGCGCGCCTTGCTCGACGACATCCTGCCCGCCGGCAGCTTCGAGGCGAATGCCAAGATGCGAGACGACAGCGACGAGATGGTCGATTTCGCCGTCGCCATGCCGATGCGCGGCGATGTGAGGGTATGGCTACCGGTGGATGCGAAGTTTCCGCTGGAGGATTACGAGCGGCTGATCGCGGCGTCCGAGATCGGCGACATCGACGCCGAGCGTCTGGCACGCCGCGGCCTCGAACGCCGGCTGCGCGAGGAAAGCCGCAAAATCCGAGAGAAATATATTCATCCGCCGAAGACGGTCGAGTTCGGCGTGCTCTATCTCGCGACCGATGGCCTCTATGCGGAGGTTGCGCGCGTGCCCGGTCTCCTTGAGGAGATGAGCCGCGAGTTTCGCGTGTTGATCCTCGGGCCCAGCTTATTCCCGGCGCTACTTCGCACGGTGCAGCTCGGGCACGTGACTCTGGCGCTGGAGGAAAAAGCCGATCAGATTCGCGTGCTGCTCGGTGCCACGAAGACCGAGATGGTGAAGATGGACGAGGTGCTGGAACGTCTCGCCAAGAATGCGAACGCCATGAGCAGCACGATCGACAAGGCCCGCGTCCGCGCCCGCCAGGTCAGCCGCAAGCTGCGCAGTCTGGAAGTGGTGGAAGGTGCGCGCGCGGAGGAATTACTGGAGCTGGAAATCGCCACGGATCTGCAGGAGGAGATTTGAGGCTCAGTGGACTCAGACATCATGAAGTCTGATCGATTCGCGAGTGTTTCGTCATGCTCGGCGAAGGCCGAGCATCCACGCCTTTGCTAGCGTGATGAAGGCAAGGCGTGGATCCTCGGCCTTCGCCGAGCATGACGGCGGAGACGGGTTGCCGGCTCCGGTTCGTCTGAGTCGGATCCGCTCAACGACTGCTCAGCGCCGCCGAAACGTCTCCACCGCCGACAACAGCGCCGCCCGCGTGCCCGGCTCCAAAGCCGAATGTCCCGCATCCGGCACCACGGTCAGCCGCGCGGCGGGCCAGGCGGCGGCGAGATCGAAGGCGCTGATCGGCGGGCACACCATGTCGTAACGGCCCTGCACGATCTCGGCCGGCACATCGGCGATGCGGTGCATGTGGCCGAGCAGCCCCTCGGGCGGCAGGAACAGGTCGTTGGCGAAATAATGTGCCTCGATGCGGGCGAGGGCGAGGGCGGAACGATCCTCCGCGAAGGACACCACCGCGTCGGGGCTGGGCAGCAAGGTGCTGCAGGAGCCCTCATAGATCGACCAGGCGCGCGCGGCCGGTCCGTGGATGCGAGGCTCGGGATCACCCAGCCTGCGGATATAGGAGCCGAGCACGTCGCCGCGTTCCGCCTCGGGCAGGAAGTTCACGAATTGCGCATGCGCGTCCGGAAAGACCGTCGCGAGGCCGTGCAGGAACCAGGCGACCTCACTGGGGCGGCCGAGGAAGATGCCGCGCAGCACGCAGCCGCGCACCCGTTCGGGATGCGCCTGGGCATAGGCGATCGCCAGCGTTGAGCCCCAGGAGCCGCCGAAGAGAAGCCAGTCCGACACGCCGAGATGGTCGCGAAGCGCCTCGATGTCGCTCACCAAGGCGGGCGTCGTGTTGTTCACGAGGCTGCCGAAGGGGCGGGACCGTCCGGCGCCGCGCTGATCGAAGATGGTGAGGTTCCAGGCGGCGGGATCGAAGAAGCGGCGATGGACCGCGCCAGCCCCGGCCCCCGGGCCGCCATGCAGGAACAAAACGGGCAGGCCGCGCGGATTGCCGACTTGCTCCCAATAGATGCTGTGGCCGCTATCGAGCGGCAGGAAGCCGGAGCGGTAGGGAAAGGTGTCCGGAAAGAGATCGCCGCGCGGCATGCCGGATCCTTCGCTGCGTCAGGTCAGCGCTGGCGCCGTCAGCGCCGCTGTCACGGTGTCGCAAACATGGTCGAGCTGTGCCTCGGTCAGATCGGGATGGATGGGAAGCGCCATGATCCGGGTCGCCACATTCTCGGCCACCGGCAAGCCGGCGCCGTCATGATGCGTTGCATAGGCGGGCTGGTGGTGCAGCGGCTTCGGGTAGTAGACGGCGGTCGCGATCCCGGCGGCGCGGCACGCCTCCTGAACGCGGGTGCGCGCGGCATCATCCGCAAGAAGAACCGCATAGACCGCCCAGGCGCTGGCGCTTTGCGGCACGCGCGCGGGAACCGTCAGGAGATTGCCCAGGCGCCGATCGTAGTGCTTCGCCACTCGCTCCCGCGCCTTTAGCTCGTCGTCAAAGACAGTGAGCTTGGCGAGCAGGACTGCCGCCTGCAACGTGTCCAGGCGGCCATTGATGCCGATCCGTTGAACGTCGTAGCGCAGCTTGCCCTCGCCATGGGTCCGCAGGCTGCGATAGAGCGCCGCGCGCTCCTCACTCTCGGTGAACAGCGCCCCGCCATCGCCATAGGCACCCAGCGCCTTGGAGGGAAAGAAGCTGATCGCCGTCGCATCGGCCTCAACGCCGAGCGGGCGGTCTCCCAGCCAGGCCCCGAAAGCTTGAGCGCAATCGTCGAGCGTGAAGAGTGCGTGCTTCTTGGCGAGCGCGCGAATCGTAGGCCAATCCGCCGGCTGGCCAAAGAGATCGACGCCGATCACTGCTCGCGGACGCAGCTTTCCGGCCGCCGCCGTGGCGAGGATCCGGTCCTCGAGACTGCCGAGGTCGATCTGGAAGGTCAGCGGATCGATATCGACGAAGACCGGCGTGGCGCCGAGCAGAAGCGGCACCTCGGCCGTCGCGGTATAGGTGAAGGCGGGGAGGAAGACGGCGTCGCCGGGACCGATGCCCTCCGCCATGAAGGCGATGAGCAGGGCATCCGTGCCGGAACTCACCGCGACGCAATGCGCGGCGCCTGCCCGGCGGGCGAGTTCGGCCTCAAGCTCCACTACCTCCGGTCCCAGAACGAATTGGCAGTGGGCGAGAACAGTATCGATGCGCCGCCGCATCTCATCCCCGATCCGCGCCTGCTGCGCCTTGAGGTCGAGGAACGGAACGGGGAGGGAGGTCGGCCGATGCATGGAGGTGCTTCTAGAAGGCGAACCGCGGTCTGCAAAGCGGAAGCGCAACACGTCTATGATGCATCAGCGCTTGCGCCGGCCTTTATCCCGCGACCAGGGCCTGTTCCGTCAGAACCTCCCGCAGCCTGTCAGGCCATGGCGTGGAGTGCCGGGTTGCCGTGTCGAGCAGCACCATGACCTCACGCCCTGTCGCGACGCAGCGCTCGCCCTGGAAGATACCCTGGATCAAGGTCATCGAACTCCGGCCGAGCGCCACGAGGCCGACACCGATGTCGAGCTGCGCCGGCCAGCGCACCTCCGCCCGGTAGTCGATCTCGACGCGCGCCAGAACGATCGTCGTCCCAGCCGCACCAACCGGCAGGCCGCAGGCGAGGCCAAAGGTGGTGCGGCCGGTCTCGAGGAAGGCGGCATAGGCCACGTTGTTGACGTGACCGAGCGCGTCGGTGTCGGAGAAGCGCACCGTCTCGCGGCCCCAGAGGCGATAGGTTTCGCGGAGTGTGGGGTCGGGTTCGGTCACTAGGCGGTCAGCCATCCGCGCCGACCAGGCCACGGGCAAATTCGGCGGCGACGAAGGGGCGCAGGTCGCCCGCCTGCTCACCCACGCCGACCGCATGGATGGGCAGCTCGAACTCGGCCGCCAGTGACACCACGATGCCGCCGCGCGCCGAGCCGTCGAGCTTCGTCACGATCAGCCCGTCGACATCCACCATGTCCTGGAACACCTCGACCTGGTTGGACGCGTTCTGGCCGGTGGTCGCATCCAGCACCAGCAGCACGGAATGGGGGGCGGTCGGGTCGAGCTTGCGGATCACCCGGATGATCTTCGTCAGCTCGTCCATCAGCGCGGTCTTGTTGTGCAGCCGGCCGGCGGTGTCGATCAGAAGAAGGTCGGCGCCCTCGGCCCGCGCGCGTTCCAGCGCGCCGAAGGCGAGGCCAGCAGCATCGGTCTCGGGCTTGCCGAAGACCACTGGGACGCCGGTGCGGTCGCCCCAGATCTGCAATTGCTCGACAGCGGCGGCGCGGAAGGTGTCACCCGCCACCAGCATGGGGCGGAAACCCTGCTCGCGGTAATACTGGGCGAATTTGCCGATCGTTGTGGTCTTGCCGGTGCCGTTCACCCCGACCACCAGCACGACATGCGGCGCGTGGCTGCGGTCGATGATCAGCGGCACCGCGACGGGCTCCAGGATCTTGGTGATCTCCTCGGCGAGGGCCGTCTTGATCTCCTCGTCAGTCACATCCTTGCCGAAGCGGGTGCTGCGGAATTCGCCGAGCACATGGCGGGTCGCGCGGGGTCCGAGATCGGCGGCCAGCAGCAGCTCCTCCAACTCCTCCAGCGCCGCCTCGTCCAGCTTGCGCTTGACGAAGACGGTTGTGATGCCGCTGCTGAGCTTCTGAGTGGAGCGAGTGAGCCCCTCCTTCAGCCGCGAGAAGAAACCGGACAGCGCCATCAGCGATCACTCATAAAGATATGTTTATGTGCGGTGGATCTCCCTCCCTGGAAGGGAGGGGGTATAGTGATCGTTGAAAGAAAATACGCTGATGACCACACCCCCACCTTCTAGGTCATATGGGGTGGTCCTCCAAGCTATGCGCTGGAGAACAATCACCGGCCCGCGGATGCCCGAAAGCGGGCTGTTTTTTTTAACCCTCAGTGATGTGTCCGAACCATTTTGCCCGACCTCATCTTGCTGAGGGATCGGCCTGCAGGTCAGAGGGATGATCATCTATCGCCTCACTGATGGGGGTCTGCGGGTCTCAGAAGGCATTCAAACTCAACCTTTGGTTGAGTGAAGAAGATGAAGAGCCGAGAGATCGGGTGGGAAGCCGCCTGTCTTTTTTGGGACAAAGTGAAGAGGGGGACCCGATTGCCGGTAGCCCATGTCTCAAGCTTTTGACCAGTCCCGATCATCAGCGCGTCCAATGCGAACGGCCGCTCCGGCGAAAAGCTGCCATTCGAGCGGACGATCCCCATGAACTGCCTCACGACGAGCGGAGGCCGGACGACGGGCAGTAGTCGCGGCTGAGCTCATACCTTTCTTTGAATGACACAGTTGTTTGAGCAGATGAGTGAGCCTTCATGACTGTGGATCGATTGGCGAAAGATGAATGCCATCGTGCTTGATGACTGGTCTAAATATGCCTGCCGTCATATCGCGGCCCAGCGACCGCAAGGCGATGCGCTTCTCTCGAACGTCGCGCTTAACTGGATCGTCTTCAAACCAATTGTAGGCCCAACGCAATACGTCGACCGTTTTCTGCCACTTCCCCCGCTCGCGGGGCTCTAACCTAAATCCACCATGAACGACTTTGTGTCTCAAGGTTCGCGCATCCTTAATCTGCCTCCAGAATGGAAGCTTGCTCTTTCTCAGTCCGCATAACTTCCCGACCCGCTTAAGGAATGCGTCTTCAGTCTCCGCGAGATAGGTCGCTGCAGCTTCGGCATCGCTTGCGATCGTTAACGCATCTCGAAGTTGTGCCTCGACCAAAACCTCCAAAGATGTCACTACGCGCCTTACGGCTCCCCCGTAGTCGCCGCGCTCCATCAAGTTGATCGCGTCCATTAGTTCAGCCTCGCCGGGGGAAGCGGAAAGATCCATTGCGTCGCGGAATGTCGCAGGGTCTAGATAGGATATGGGTGCCGGAGGGCCGCCGTCCCTCGTGAACAAGAATGGCTTATGATCCCATCCCTTACATGGCACTAAAGTGGCCGTCACTTCTGCACCATTCTTGAAGTCGATATACCAAAAAGGAACGTCCCAGGCCGCTACTTCGTGGGCGAAATAGTCATAGGTTGCCAAGCGATAAGCTTGAATCACACGATTAACGACCGCCAGATGACCTCGGGATAAATCCTCAATATATCGTGCAGCACTTGGCGGAATCGCCCCTCCTTTTCCAACCTTGTATATTTTCGTGGCTACAGAGGAGTTACATCTCGTAGTCATTCTGACAATGGTCTTGCATTTTCGTTCGGATAGATGAGCTTCGGGCTGCTGCGTCCGGATATAATCAGTAATCGGCCGAAGATCTTCGCTGCTTTTTCGTGAGCCACGAATCAGCACGGTGTGCTTGGAATCCGACATGTGACCATACGAGTATTCAAAGAAATGATCCGAAACCGTCACCGGAAACTTGTGTCCGTTGATTTCCACTTCGAGATCGGTTGGCGCAACCATCATCCAAAACGGAAGTTCCACGCGCAAATATACTTCTACCCAAGGAGCGTTCCAGTCGATGTCATCTCCAAGTGTCCAAGCGGTCGGCGCCGCGCACGGAACTTCGTTGTCTTCCGACATAGCTTACCTCGAATCTCAATTCCGAGTTAAAAGAGTAGCTGCAAACAAAACAGATCAATACCCGCTTCGGGATCGCCGCGCCTCGACACTAACGCGGGGGTCGCAAAGCATTCGGCGGAGGCGCCGCGGCGCAGGGCCCGCTCGTTATGCCGCCTTCAGTCGAGGACCCGTCCGATAACGTTGCCCCAGACGCCGGGCATGGGTCCAAGGCGAGAGGCCTAAATTCGGCTGCTGCTGCATAAAACAACAATCCGCGCCTGAATTTATGATACCCACTCATAGAAGCTTTCACCCGGCCCAATTTCTGGCGAGCCAGTCGATCGACCTGTAGCGGCCGCCGGCACCGGCTGAAGTGACCATCTTGGCGATCATCTTTGCGAGCTGTGGAGAAAGGCGGCAGGCTCCGTCCTTGCGGATGACGAAGTCGGCGGCAGAGAATGTCTGCCGCTTAAGCAGATCCAGAATCAGACCGTCCACATGCGGTCGCTCGATTTCGATCAGGTCGTAGGCGAAAGCAGCGTATTCGTCTCTGGAGTGATGCATGACGCCGAGACGCTGATCGAAACCGCGGGCAGTCAGTTGTTCCTGGAGGAGTGAGACTTTCACCGCGTAAGCGTAGTTGAGCATTGAATTGACAGGATGACCGGCGCGGCTGTTGGTGGGCGTGCGCTTCGTCCGCAGGGAGCTACGTGACCAGTAAATCTTCCAGTCGCTGGGCATAGGAAAGCGCTTCTCGCCGATCCACTGCGGGGTGACAGTGCGCCAAGCCCCAAAATACGCCGCGGCACATTGGCCTTCGATGGCGCGGACTTTCTGCATGTCGTCCGTATCCAGGTGATCGAGCATCGACAAGCCCTTCTCGGCCTTCTCGATGGCGGCCACCGCAGCTTCCGATGGTAGATAACTGTGGAGCGTGGTGATGGATCCGCGCAGCTTCTCCGCGATGAGGCCAATACTGAATTGCAGCCGGACGAGCCTGTCGGCCTGCAGCCGCCGCTGGAAAGCAACCTTTGCTGGCACTAAGGGAAAAGCCGAACCGCTGACCAAGGCGCAATATTGGCCGTCCCAGGTCATCCTAATGAGCGAGACACCTTGTTCCACTAGCCACGTCATGACGTCGAAGGACAGGGTGCCACTGCCGTCCAACAATATAAGGCGCGTGGGCAAGTTAAGGTCACCCCTGAAGAACCGATGGAGGGTGGTTTCCTGCGGGTGGTGCGTAAAGCCCTCTCGAACAATGAGCGCTCCATTCTGGATCCGCAGAGAGATCCCATGGCCACATAAAATAAGCGGTTCCGATTGACGTTCCCTCAATTTGCGACGCCGCGACGATTTAGAGATCTCTGAGATCCAATACTCCGATCGCTCGGCCCAACCATCTCGCTCGGGAATTTGCTCAGGTTCTTTCCGGTGGGTCATACTGACGAATATGAAAGTGGGGATCAGTTACCAATTCTTTATGCCGGATCGTATCAATCGTCAATGGAGAATCATTAGAAGCTCCTTCCCCGATCTCGCAAAATCATTGAAGACCGGGCGACAGAAGCAGGCTAGGGATTGCGGCCGCGATTCTTTGGGGCCCTGTTTGCGAAGATGAAGTTTTGCAATTGCAAGTGGATTGACCGTAGCCCGCAGGACTTTCGTGGTCGAATGTCCGATCTCTATATTGCGAGTGTAACACCGAATTGCCGACCGATCATTACCGTATATCGGGAATTATCGCACTGCCCAAAATGGGCATTTTTTTTGAAGGGTCCCGAAGTAGTAATCCAGCCAATTTGGGAAAACATCTGCAATTTTTATCCGGATTGGCGGCATGAAGCGCTCTAAGGGCTCGGATGGGCCGGGCAACCCACGGATACTGTGAATCTTTACCATATGGCGTTCCGCGACGTTCCGATGTAGCCCCTATTAGGATTTTGCAGCAATCGGATCTACTTCGAGTAATGGAAGAACAGTTACGCATTTGGCGGTCCGGGATCGAACTAGATCGCGCATTCGTTGAATTTGCGGATGAATATGCCCGGGGGAAATTTCGGGATCTTGATTCGGTAGCCGCAATCGAAGCTCATAAGTTCCTGATGTACGGTGATTTGTTTGATCTGATCTCTTCCGGAGATTTAGAATCTTGGGGCTTTCAGGTATCTCCCGTCGTAGCTGACGGACCGGTATTGATCCCCGGCCACTGTTTCGAGCTTCGCCCCAATGTTGCCGAATGCGACCAAGATGTCATCACAGCGTCCGGGTGGCGTTATGAACGCGTCAGGATTGTCAAGTCAACCCACGCCTCAAATCCAGCCAAAAATGAGAGAGACGAAGGGCTTAAGGAGGCCCCGTCGAAGACTGGCCGACGGTCTACTTACGGCCCGGCACGAGATGTCTTGCGCGAACTGCACGAAGCCGATCCATCAACAATCAAGATGCCGGCCGAGCGCCTGCTCGAGAAATTCGTCTCACTCTACCGGCAGCGGGCTCGGGAACATGGGCACCCCGAAATTCTTATATCATCGCGCACTCTTCGAGATCACCTGAAGCGCTTCCGGAAGGAACTGGAAGAAACCGGAAGAAGCTAAATCTTCCAGTTGAATCAATATACTAAACCGGACTTGCGGAGCCAGTCTGCCCTTCGGCAACCAGGGTGGTGGCGTAAGTGGCTCGGTCACGGGACTATCAAGCGGAATATGAACGGCGCCTAGAGCGGGCTGGGGCACGAGGCTTAAGCCGGGCACAAGCTCGGGGTCATGCCCGAGCCGGCGAGGCGCCAGTCCGCGCCGCGTCCAAAGCTGATCAGAGTCGCCTCGAAGCAGCTCTTCGGCTTTATCGGAAGTCTCGAAGCCAGCAGGCGGCCGCTAGGGATGTAGGGGTGTCGCCCGAGCGCTTCCGACGATTTCTTCGCGAGACTGTCGAGGCCTCTGGCCGAGGCCCAAGCCTCAAGATCAACGATCGGCGACCAAGACAGATGCGGGTCCTTTCCAAGGGTCAGGAGAAGACCCTCCTATTGGCTGGGTTCGACGAGGCGTCTCGAGCGGGACAGCATCTGTCGGCAGCGCGTTCTTTCATCCGCACCAACGATATCGACAGGCTCAAGCCTTTTGAGGGTCTGTCGGTCAAAGACACGGCCGGTCGGTCCCATCCGCTGGAAAACGACCCGAACGCCCTCCACCGCATTTTCGCCGCTGGTGACGAGTTTTTCCACGACGTTTACCGTTTAACAATCTGAGAGATAAACATGAACTCCCATGAACTTGCTAAAGAGCATCGCAAGCAGAAGCGCTTGGAAGCTCTGGGGACAGATGAGCCGCGTTGTGGTGTCTGCGGCCACACCGATTATCGGGCGCTGGAATTACATCATGTCGCTGGCCAGAAGAATGGCGACGCGACGGTGATCCTCTGCCGAAATTGCCACCGCCAAGTAAGCGATGATCAGCAGGATCATCCCGAAGCACAGGTCGCGTCAGATCCTACGCTGGTTAGCATCGGAAACTTTCTGCTCGGTCTTGCCTCTTTGCTTCGACTTGCCGGTGATCGGCTCACCGACTTTGGTCGGCAGCTCGTCGAACACGCCTATGCTCACCGAGAGGTGGCGTAATGACCCGTTCAGCACCTCCTGAGGCTGAAGAGATGACCGTCGCGGTCCGAGCTTACGCAGTCAAAAAAGGAATCGAGCCTGCTAAAGGTGCCGGGAAACCCGGCCGGAAGAAGAAGCCGACTCTTCGGGCGTCGAAGTGGACGCTCGTCTTCGATACTGAAACGACTACGAATGCTGGCCAAGCGCTGCGCTTTGGCGCCTATCAACTGCGAAATGGCGATAGCCTAGATGAAAAAGGCATCTTCTTTGACCCCGAAGGCGTCACGTCCGAGGAAATGGGCGTCCTGCGGCAGCATGCCGAAAGGGAAGGGCTTACCTTGCGCGACCGCAGCTCATTCGTCGACGACATCTTCTTCGAGCGCGCCTACAAGCTGCGAGCTGCGATCGTGGGCTTCAACCTGCCCTTCGATATCTCTCGGCTTGCGATCTCCCACGGGTCGGCGCGGACGCCAGGCAGCAGCGAATCTGCGGCCGTGATGCAAGGTGGCTTCACCTTCAGGCTCTCTCGGCAGAAGATTTACCCCAACGTTCGGATCAAGCATCTATCACGTAAAGCGGCCTTGATCTCCTTCGCTGCGACCATGGGTCAGCGGGATGGTCGCGGTCAGCGACGGCGGAACCTTTCTACCGGGATCAGGCGTGGTCATTTTATCGATGTGTCCACCCTCGCCAATGCACTCCTGGCGAGGGGCTTCACCCTGAATCGGCTATCTGAATTCTTACAGGTGCAGAACCCCAAGCTTGAATTCGATGCTTTCGACGAATCAATCACGGAGGAGATGATACGCTATGCCGTCAGGGACGTGCAGGCGACCTGGGAATGTTACGTCGAGCTGATCCACCGCTTTAACAGTCTCCACCTCGCCGAAAGCCTCCCTGAGAAAATCTACAGCGAGGCCGGTATCGGCAAGGGCTATATCCGAGCGATGGGCGTCCGCCCGTGGCGTGAAGTCCAGCCCGATTTTCCGACCGATCTGATCGGGCGCGTTATGGGCACCTATTACGGCGGCCGGTCAGAGGTCCGTATCCGACGAGAAATACGGCAAGTCATCCTATGCGACTTTCTGTCGATGTATCCCACGGTTTGCACACTCATGGGGTTGTGGCGCTTCGCGATTGCAGACGGTCTAGACTGGCACGACGCAACGGTGGAGACGAAGCTCTTCCTGAATAAAGTTGACCTCAACGGCTTACAATCGAAGGCCACTTGGGGCTCGCTGGCCGTGCTTGTGCGGGTCTTACCAGACGCGGACATCTTCCCCGTCCGTGCGGCCTACGGCGGCGCCGCTCAGTCGACGATCGGCGCGAACTACCTCAGTGCTGAGAAGCCGTTATGGTTCACCTTGGCAGACTGCATCGCAGCCAAACTGCTGAGCGGGAAGGCTCCGCAGGTCGTTGAGGCGATTTCGTTCGCGCCTCAAGGCGTTCAGTCGGGACTAAAGCCCATCGCGGTTGCCGGCAATCCCGACTATGCCGTCGATCCGAGGACGGGCGACTTTTTCCAGAGGGTCATTGAACTACGTCAGTCGGTCAAGAAGGCAATGAAGTCGGCAGAAGCTCTCTTCGAACAAGACCGGCTCGATACCGAGCAACATGCTATCAAAATCTGCGCCAACTCGACGAGTTACGGTATCTGGGTCGAGATAAACGTCGACTATCGGCCGCAGCCGCAAACCGTCGAAATACATAGCGCGACTGGACAAGCGTTAGAGCAGCTCGTGGATAAGGTCGAGATGCCCGGCACCTTCTTTCACCCGCTGCTGGCGACGCTGATTACCGGCGCTGCTCGTCTCATGCTGGCGATGACTGAGAGGCTGATTTCATACCACGGTCTCGACTGGGTATTCTGCGATACCGACAGCATGGCTATCGCCAAGCCAGCCGGCCTGGACCCGGAAGTGTTCCGCGGCAAAGTGGAAGCGATTGCCCATTGGTTCGAGGGGCTTAACCCATACAATTTTGCCGGCTCTATCCTGAAGATCGAGGATGTAAACAACCGCATCGCCACCCACCAACCAGAACCACTCTACTGCTTTGCGGTTTCGTCAAAGCGCTACGTGCTATTTAACCTGACTGAAAACAGCAGTCCGATCATGCGGAAAGTCTCCGCCCACGGGCTTGGCCATCTGCGACCACCCTATGGCGAGGACGATCCGCCTATCTGCTTTCCGACACCTGACGTGTCGGTGTTGAAGGATGGCACGCTACGATGGCACTGCGATCTCTGGCATCAAATTGTGGTCGCCGCGCTAAAGGGTGAGCCTGATCAAGTCAGCCTAAACTATCATCCGACGCTCCAGGGTCCGGCTATTAGCCGCTATTCCGCTAGCTCGCCAGACTTGCTCAGCTGGTTTAAATCCTACAACGCAGGCCGATCCTATCGAGACCAGGTTAAACCATTCAATTTCCTTCTAACAATGTCGGCGGCCCGCATTTTCGAGCGTGACGGAAAGCTTGTCGAGGTCAGACGAGGGCGCCGGAAGAGGATCACGGCGATCAAACCGGTTGCGCCCTTCGATAGTGATCATAATAGGGCCTTGTTGCACGTCTTCGATCGCGAGACAGGCGCGCTACTGCTTGTCTCGGCGCTGCGTAGCTACGCCGATGCGTTGGCGCAATATCACATTTCCCCAGAGACAAAATTCCTCAACGGAGACTACCTCGACCGCGGCATCACTTCCCGCCGACACATTCAGGTCGATAGTGTGCGCCATATCGGTAAAGAATCTAACGACTGGGAGCGACAGGCGATCCTGGGCTTCGACAAAGACGCCATCGTCGACTACAATATCAACCCGGAGGAATGGGCCGCTTTCACGGATCTTCTTCAGAACTTTGTCGATGCTATGGGCGTCGCCGCCGCCGCTCGCGTTCTAGGGGTAACAAACCAGAGGGTAAAAAAACTCGTCAAAAGAGGAGCCATCACACCAGATAGTGCTCGGTTTCCGGAGCTTCTTTCTGGACTACAGAGAGCAGTTAGGAACGCAGATTCGGCTAGGCGGGAGGAAGCTGAAGCAGGATTGACTATCGCGAAGCGTGTCGATCGCGTGGGCCTGCGCAAGGTTGCGCGGGGGATTGGCGTCGATCCATCAAACTTGAGACGGAAACTGAAGCGGCGAAAGCGATCCAAAGTGGCCATGTGAGATGAGTGATCCCTCCGGACGACCATTTGGCTCTCGGCACGCGTGTCATGGCACCCCTGCCTGTCGACTGTAGGGCGTAGCACTGAGAGAAGCCGCGCGCTGAATTTGCCTACGCCAACCGGCGGTGCGCTTGATCGGCTATCACCACTTTCCGGAAAGGTACATCGCACCCCAATCACTGTACGTTGGGAAGCGTGCGCGGGTTAGCCCTTGGGCGGCGTCGAACGCGGCGAGCTTTCCGTCCCCTGATGAGATTGCTCGGTAGAACTCGGTGAAGAAGAACTCGGCAGCGTCCGTATCAATCGGCCACAGGGTGCCAACGACAGTTCTGGCGCCGGCCATGAACAGGGTCGCGGACAGCCCCCGGAGGTTGTCCATCAGGTCCACGCGACCAAGGGACGTCTCGCATGCGGAGAGGCTGACGAGGTCTAATCCTGCGAAGTCCATCCCCTGGAGTTCGTACGCGGAGAGGGGACGCATGCTGTCGGCGCCGTGGAGAATGACGCACTGGAAGGCGGGCGCCTCCGCGTTGTGCCGTCCATGCGAGGCGATATGGACCCGGCGCGATGTCCGAAACGCTTCCAGCACCCGCTCGACGGACGCCTCACGATCCAGGATTGGCTCAGTACCAAAGAATTGGGAGATGGCCCGCGCCTCGGTCGCGGCTTCCGGCAAACAGCCCCATCCATCCTGACCTTCGAGGAACGCCATGCCGAAGACCGCAATTTTGGAGCGTTCAGCGCCTTCTCTGAGCGAGTCCTGACCGAGAACCGTCAAGCTTGGCATGTAGGTCACGATCCATTCGTCGGCCAGCAACCGTCCGCCGCCCAAATCCGCCAAGTGGATGGGGCAGAAGTGTGTGGCATGATGGGGAATGATGCACAGGTGTCTCTTACCCTCGTCGCGCTTCTCCGCCAGCAGGCGTTTGATGTCCGGCGGGAGCATGAAGGTGCCCAGCACCTCCAACGCTCGTGCACCGGCTGCGGAGATGTGGCTTCCAGGCGGCGCCTCCTGCAGCACGGTCGTCCTCGTAGCCATGACCAGCCTGCCCGATATATCCACCTCGTCTGTCCAGTCGGCTAGATTCTCATTGACCACGAGTGACACGTCGGTTGAGGTCGAAAGTAGGCAAAACAGTGCCTGCTTCCCATTCCTCCCAGCGCCGAAGTAGTAGCTCAGCAGCACATCGTCCGGCCCGAGCAAATCGTCAAACCTGTCCAATGTCTTCATGGTGCGGGCTAGTGTAGGCCTAACGGCGCGAATCATTTTTTCGACTTGGCGGCGATCGAAGCTGTGTCTTAGGTTTCTCAGCCTTTCCCCACCATCGCCGCCAGGGGCGGCCTCGGTAACCCCTAGGTAGCTACAAAGGCTGCCCTCGCTGACCCGCTTAGCGGGCACGGACTGCAAGCGAGGCACCACGGCTTCCAGTCCTATAATGGAGTCGATGAGTTTTCGATCGGCGTCAGTCTCTTGCAAACCCTCGATGGCGCCCACGCCGACGAGTTCGCCGAACCGGAATCCCTTTGCCAAGTGGAACATCATCGCAAGCGCACGGGGTTCACCCGTCCCCGCGCGGTAAGTTGCTGCCAGCAACTCGCGGCAAAGCAGGTGCGTGTAGGTGACTGCTACGTCGCCAATTCGCTCGGCGTTCATGATTGCAGGGATGAGTGACGGAAGGAGCGGGACGAGGTCAATGGTTTTGAGCTGTTGCGCGATGTCGACCGCACGCAACAGCAAGTCGACTGCCGGCGTCGGGACATTGACCCGCAGATATTCGGCAAAGCCTTCGAGGTAGCATTGGATGGCTTCTTCAAGCCTACCGGCCTCGAAGGAATTTTCGCCGGCACCCGTGTGGAGGACGGCGGGGAAGCTTGCGAACGCAGGGGACCACCGGTCCCACTCTCCGGGGTCGTCATGGGCGCCCCTGATTATCTCAAGTGCGAGATCTTCCCGATTCTTGGCAGTCAGGCTAGCGGCAAGCGCAACCCGAGCGAAGATCGCCCCTCTACCAGGGTAACCGCCTACAATAGCCTGCTCGTCCAGAAATCGTGTCAACCCATCGATGTCGTCGGGAAGTTCTGCATCCCTCGCGCGAACAAAGACTTGGCACAGCATCACAACGCATTCCTGGTGCACAAACATGACCAGCCGGTCTCCACCGGAATGCGCACGCATCAGGAGGTCAGCGGCCTTGAACAAGACGAGCTTGTCGAACAACCGCCCCCGCATCTCCACCTTGGCTGCGTTGACTAGTCTGAGAGCTGTGTTTTTCTCATCCCCCGTTGCCTCCATTTCGTTAGCAAGGACTGACTTTGCGATAAGCAACGCCTGCTCGAATTCGTTGTCATCATCGACCTGCTTGGGTTCGCCGGTCGGCACGTTTCCTTGGTCGGCTGATTTTGGGCCGAATGCCCGCATGATCAATCTTGCAACCTGAAGCGGTTCCTGGTCAATTTCCGAATCCAGCAACGAAGTCGACCGATGCGCTGTCTCGGCAACCGTGTGTGCATCAATGGAGCCACCGAGATCATGAAGCTTGGCTTGCGCTTGCGCCAACGCCTTCAAGGTTAGTCCCAGACGCCTTCCGCTCCGAAGTTCGCTCGCCTGCGTCAGCAGATCAACCGCAATCTTGATCGCTTCCATGGGAGATGGAAGTTTCGCCAGCTTGGCCGCTGCCGCGGCGTTCCCAAACGTATCGCGAGCTGCGGATAGCCATCGATGATAAGAATCCGGGTCGCCTGATGAATGCCCGACGGTGTACGGATCCAGATTGAGCGTACCCATACGGTGCAGTGCCGACGCCAATTCGTCGAGAACGCCGCGCTGCTTGGCGGCTTCAGCGCAAAGCCGTCCTCTGGTCATGGCGTCAACATACAGCTCGCCGTTGGGGACCTTCGCGATCGTCGCCCTGACAATATGAAGCCAAGTTAGGACGGCCTCGCTCATCATCCTGAACTCGTCGTCTTCGGCGTAAGGCTCGAGGCAGTCGACAGCGACCACCAGCAACTGATGGCAATTGACGGCGTAGCGCCAGTCATCGGATCCGGCCATCCGCTCATTGGCGTCGGAAAGCGCCGTGACATAGAGCAGCGACAGATGGAACACTACGTTCGGGCCGGCCGCCTGGCGTAAGGCCATCTCAAGGGAAATCTCCCCGTTGGCCAGCTGGTCCGATAGGATTTCGATTGGGCCGCGGCCAAGTGGGTACGCTCCTATGTCCTCGACGAGCACGTGCCGCAACATCTCGAGGTAGGCAACGGCAGCCGCGAAATCCTTGTTCCGCAGGTGCCGTTCGCCCTCGAGCGCGAGCACCTTGTCAAATCGGCGCCGTGACAGCAGTGCGGGGTTCCGGAAGATGAAATCATCGTATTGGGATTTTGGAAGCGCGCCCAAGCTACTGACGAGCCCCGCTAGATCGGGGTCGTCGGTCGGGACGGTGACTTTGCTGGATCCACTCCGGACTAGGAAGACGATTCGCTTCAGCCAATTCATCTGCAGTCTCCTGCTTTGTGCTGAGGCTGCGTACCTCAACGAAAGCTAAGGAAATTCCATATTGGCTGCGTGGTGGCGGCGGCCACACTGCTGGCGTCTGGTTCCGCGCGCAGTTGGTCGCCGCGGCGCCTGGAGTTCGGCTTGCCCTGATTGATGGAAGCGGGTTGGGCGGCAAGTGCGCCGAGCAGAGCCGGGGCGGATGCACCGATGTTCACGGCGGTGAAGGCGTTCACGGGGATCGCTGAGCCGTGGAGCACAGCTAGGAAGCCGCCTGCAATAATCATCGTGAGCGTAATGAACCAGTAAAACTTGCTCTTTGCGTATTCCGGCAGTTGGGGACTTTCCTTCAACTTCCACCACCTGAGCATCTCGATCATGCATCCACCGCCCGCGCCGGCCAGGAACACCTGCCAGAACCCAACCACCTGCATGCCCCTCTCCCTTTTGCCAATCAAGTCGCGGGCAACGCTTAGCCACTGCTAACGGCTTGTTCTAGGCGGCGCGAGCGGGCAGAGGTCGCCGCTGAAGCGGCAGCCTTTGCCGGCTGCTTATCCACAACGCCTGCAAGACACGAAGGGTCCACACCAAATTCGACAAATACGACACTTTCGAGATCGACAGAAGTCTGTTATTCAATGTCGGAAATAAATTCCTGCACTTCGGCAGTCGATTCCGATATATGGCATCGGCTCTCGGTGGGCCGCCCTTAGAGGCGCTAGGCGCGGTTCGGCGTCCTCGCACGCCACTCGCTCATCGCGCCGTGCAGCGAACCACCTCAACCGCACACTGGACATGGGTTTGCAGGACGTGCCGCCGACACCAGGGAGCATCCGATCGACGCTGCTTCCCCTCGCCGCGGAGCGCAGTGGCTATCTAAGTGTCGTGCCGCGCCAGGCTCATGCACGGAGCGACACCGCTTGCCACGATCCGAAGTTGCTGGATCAAGCGTCTTTTATGCTGTTGACCAACTTGGCTCGGTAGCCGGTAAGGACCTGCTTTTATCGTCCGCTGTTTTCTTGGCGCCCACCCAAGAGCGGCCAGCCCGCTATCGGCCGGTCCAGCTCGCTCCGGAGTGCGCGGATAACGCCCCTCCCATGTCAAGGTGGTAGCAAAGCGGCAATTCTGCGAACAGTCCTGGAGCAAACTTGTACCTACCCGATCAACAAGCTATGGAACGCCTCGTCCGCTCGGCCATTTCCATCTAGCTCTCTAGATAGATTCTCAACCCAGTCGTCTCTCAATGATTCTGGATGTGAGGGACGCTCGAAACTCTTAGCCTGGCACGAGTGAACGGCTTTTTACTGGCACGGTCGGCCCTCTAGCGAGTGAGTTGTAAAGAGAAATTATGCCTTTGTTTCATCGATTTATTCAATCGTAACGAGCATGATGCTCGAGGGCAAAATCTCACTACGGGTAAGAAGGCTACTCGGCCGGAATGCAACTCGTCGATCGCTTCGATCCCCGGCAGCTCAACATGCGGCGGCCAACGGGCGCTTTCGCCTACGACCTGATTGTAATCGAGCGACCGCATGTCGACGGCCTGATTCTGGATCTGCTCAAGCGGCAGACATTTCCCTGCCGAAGACTTCGTCATCCGCAAGGACGGAGCTTGCCGCCTTTCCCCACAGCTCGCAAAGATGATCAAGATGGCCACTTCAGCTGATCCCGGGGGCCGTTATAGGTCGATCGACTGGCTCGCTAGAAGTTGGGCCGGGTGAAAGCTTCCACGAGAAGGTGTCATAAGTTTAGCCGCGGGTTGTTGTTTGATTCAGCAGCAAGAGCAGCAATTTGGACCACCTGCTTCGACCCCCTCGCCGTAGTCACAGCGCAAGCGACTTCCAGGAAGCGGACACTGAATGCCCGTCGCTGAGAATGGGCACTTCTCCGGCAGCCAATGCTGCCCGCAGAGGGAAATAGTTTACTGAAATTAAAACACTGTCTAATAATCAAAGTGCACCTCGGAGTCGGCCGCTTCAATGACTAGTGATGGATGGGCGGGAACTTTTGTAGGTCTGCTCGCGCTCGGTGTCACTGGAATCCTGGCGATCTCCCTGGCAGCTCTGAATGTTAAGGGCTTTTGGTCTCGGCCCCTCTGGCGAAGGGTGTCGGCAGTATTGTTTTTTGTGTCAATTGTCGGAGCGGGAGGGTTAGTGCTGGTAATGGTGGGGGTGTTTCCTTCAGTGCAGGGTGATCATGCGGTTTCAAACTCGACGGTCAGTGCGTCGAGCAACAGCGGTATCGTTACCCAAGATCAAACAGGCTCAAATACTGTAGGCAAGTAGGATGCGCACGGTGTACGGGTTGATATTAGGGCTGACCTTGATGGCACCTCTTGCGGGTGTTGCGCAGGACAATCCGACGATCAACGCGCCAAACAACAATGGTATCATCACCCAGGGTCAGAAAGGGAATAACTACCTCTATCAAGCGCCGCCGCCTTTGCCGACCGGCATCTATCAGCAAGGGCAGTTTGTAGGCTCATTTTCAGCGATAGAAGGACCGGCCAACGATCAAGTGACGTTGTTGAATCCGCGAATTTCAAGTGGTATCGTGGATCTGTCGCGGGATGTCGAAGTACAAGGACAAAAACTGCACTGCCCCCAACTTATGGCGCTTTACAGGCCTAACGCCATCATAGGAACGATTAACATCGTTATTGCTGGACCGGTGGCCTGCACCGTGGAATCCGATTGAAGAACGCCCCCAAAATTCTTGGAGACGCCCCTGATTCATTGGCTGACCTCATCCTTGGTAAGTGTCTGACTGAGAAAGGGTTGAGTGATTTCAGTGGGTTGTGATTCTATCGGATTGCGAGTCACGACGGAAATTACAATGGCCTGGACTGAAATCACTCGGCCGCAGTGTCGGCGTGCTGGGCTACGCTATGCAAGTGACCTGACGGATGCGGAATGGGCGATGATCGTGCCCTTCATGCCCGAGCGGCGCCGCTTCGGGCGGCGACGCTCCACCCAATTGCGGGCGGTCGTCGAGGCCATGTTCTACATCGCCTCAACGGGATGCCAGTGGCGCCAGTTGCCAAAGGACTTCCCGCCATACTCAACCGTGCAAGGCTACTTCTATGCCTGGGTTCTGGATGGACGCTGGGAATTGATCAACCATGCCCTGGTGATGGCGTCGCGCGAGAAAGCCGGGCGGCAAGCCAGTCCGACCGCCGGCGTCATCGATAGCCAATCGGTCAAAACCACAGAGAGTGGCGGTCCTCGTGGCTTTGACGCTGGCAAGAAGATCATGGGCCGCAAGCGGCATATCGTCACCGATACAGCCGGTCACCTCGTCGGATTGGTCGTGCATGTCGCCAGCATCCAGGATCGGGATGGCGCCGTGGCCGTGCTGGCTTCTATCCGCGGACTTTATCCCTGGTTGCGGCACATCTTTGCTGACGGCGGCTACGCCGGCGACAAGCTGCGTCACGCGCTGCTCGCCTTCGGCCGCTGGACGGTGCGGATTATCAAACGATCTGACGCAGCTCGGGGCTTCGAAGTCCTACCGAGGCGCTGGGTCGTCGAGCGGACGTTTGCGTGGCTCGGGAGATGCCGCAGGCTCGGAAAAGACTTCGAAACAAACCTGGCAAGTTCGACAGCATGGACCCTTATTGCCCATGTCCGGCGCCTTACCCGCACTCTGGCAAGACAATGATATCAGGGCGTCCATTCTGATCGGACTCTAAGAGACAGGAGTAGGATTGAACGCCGACAGCCTCGGTTCGTGACGCCATATCTGGCATAATGACGCCCCTCACCACGAAGGATTGGCTTGTCGCGGCCTCAGGACGGCTGTCGTCCAGATAATGCCATGCGGAAATGTCCGGTTTTCGACTATCGCCCGAAACCGGACTATTGGCTTCCCACCCATCTTGGACCTTCATCTTATTGCAATCACAACCTCTGGTTGACTGCACAACACCTTCTGAGACCAGCGGAGCCCCCATCAGTGAGGCTGACCCGCAGGCCGCCCCCTCAGCAAGAAGAGGTCGGGCAAAATCGTTCGGACGCATGGGGAGGGTAAAAAAAGCTAGCTTTCGGGCATCCGCGGGCCGGTGATTGTTCTCCAGCGCATAGCTTGGAGGTCCAGCCCCATATGACCTAGAAGGTGGGGTGTGGTCATCGGCGTATTTAATTTTAACGATCACTATACCCCCTCCCTGGAAGGGAGGGGTCGGGGGTGGGTCGCTTGGGCCGTGGTCGCCGAGTGGTTAAGCCGCGTGTCTCGCTTTGTCACGCCGACCCACCTTCGGCCCCTCCCTTCCAGGGAGGGGAGAAGATTGGTTCACGCTGCCAGCAAGCCATGAACGTCCGTGCCGGTGACCTCGGCTTCCACAATGTGGCCTGGCGTCGCGGACGTCGTCAGGCGGACCGGGCGGAAATGCTCGCAATGGCCGCTGGTCTCGGTTTCGGCCAGCACCCGCACCGTCCGGCCGATGCGGCTCGTGTCGAAGCGAGCGGCGGCGGCGGCACCCGCCATGCGTAGCCGAGCCGCTCGTTCCTTGCGGAGCGCCTTAGGCACGCTCGGCATCCGGGCCGCCGGGGTGCCGGCGCGTTCCGAATAGGGGAAGACGTGGAGCATGGTCAGGTCGGCATCCTCGACCAGCGCCAGACTTTCGGCGAAGGTTTCCTCGGTCTCGGTCGGAAACCCGGCGATAAGGTCGGCGCCGAAGGCGATGCCCGGCCGCAGATCGCGCGCGCGGGCGACCACGGCCAGCACGTCGGCGCGGAGATGCCGCCGCTTCATGCGCTTGAGGATGAGATCGGACCCCGCCTGGATCGAGAGATGCAGATGCGGCATCAACCGGGGCTCCTCGGCGATCAGCTTCCACAGATCCTCGTCGATCTCGCAGGGGTCGAGCGAGGACAGCCGTAGCCTCGGCAATTCGGGCAAAAGCGCCAGTAGTCGCCTTACCATCTGGCCGAGCGGCGGCTTGCCCGGAAGATCGCCGCCATAGCTCGTTATATCGACGCCGGTGAGCACGATCTCCTGATAGCCAGAACCGATCAGCGCCCGGCATTGGTCGAGGATGGCACCCAGAGCGACGCTACGGCTGGGACCTCGGCCGAAGGGGATGATGCAGAAGGTGCAGCGGTGGTCGCAGCCCTGCTGCACCTGCACGAAGGCCCGCGCGCGGCCGACGAATTCCGTCACCAGATGCGCCGCGGTCTCGGTCGCCGCCATGATGTCAGAAACGGCGGAGGGGGCATCCGGCGACCAATGCGCCGCGTCCAGCTTCTCGACGTTGCCCAGCACGCGGGAAACGCCGGGCAAAGCGCTCCAGGCAAGCGGATCGATCTGCGCGGCGCAGCCGGTGACGACGATGCGCGCGCCCGGCTGTTCACGCGATAAGCGGCGGATGGTTTGCCGCGCCTGCCGCTCCGCTTCGGAGGTGACGGCGCAGGTATTGACGATGATGGTGTCGCAGAGGCCGGCAGCGGCGGCGTGGCCTCGCATGACCTCGCCCTCATAGGTATTGAGACGGCAACCGAAGCTCAGAACCTCGATGGTCACGCCGCGAGGCTTTCGGCTGGGATCAGCGCGTCGAGGTCGATTTCTCCGGCGAAACTGGTCACCACCGGGCCGGTCATCAAAACGTGGCCGTCGTCCGCGCGCCACAAGATGTCGAGGAGTCCGCCGTCCAGGATCAGGCGTGCCGCGCGCCCGGTCAGGCCGCGCCTGGCGGCATTCACCAGTGCCGCGCAAGCGCCGGAGCCGCAGGCCAGGGTGAGGCCGGCGCCGCGCTCCCACACTCGCAGCCGGATGCGGTCGGGGCTTAGGACCTGGGCGAAGCCTATATTGGCGCGGTCGGGGAAAAGCGCGTTCCTCTCCAGGTCGGCACCCAGACGCTCGATGGCGTCCACGTCCTGCACGAAGAAGGTCGCATGCGGATTGCCCATCGAGCAGGCGGCAGCCGCGCGGCCCTCGAAGGATAGCGGCAGGTGCAGCGTGTCCATCGCGGCGGCCAGCGGCACCTCGGCCCAGCCG
Source organism: Acidisoma sp. S159 (assembly GCF_009766125.1). Classification (NCBI taxonomy): domain Bacteria; kingdom Pseudomonadati; phylum Pseudomonadota; class Alphaproteobacteria; order Acetobacterales; family Acidocellaceae; genus Acidisoma; species Acidisoma sp. S159. Next base: position 197,666 of record NZ_LMUG01000002.1, on the reverse strand, counting down.
AGGCGGGGCGCTCCGAGGTCGACGGTGACGCGGCCATCGGGCAGCATGGTGGAGGGAAGGTCGCCGGAGATGGTGCGGATGGTCAGGTCGCGCCGGCCCGTCTCGGCCTGGAGCAAAGCGGCGACGCAGCGCGTGGCATTGCCGCAGGCGCCTGCCTCGCTGCCATCGGGGTTATGGATGCGCATAAAGACGTCCGCACCGTCGGCCGGTTCGAGGCTGATGAGCTGGTCGCAGCCGATGCCAAGCCGCCGGTCGGCCAGCAGCCGGATGCGGGCGGAACTGAGGCCGAGCACCCTCGACCGCCCGTCGAGCACGACGAAGTCATTGCCGGCCCCGTGCATCTTGATGAATGGAATGCCCATTGCGGTGTTTATAGAGGCCGGGGTCAGACCTCGGAAGAGCGATCAGCGGGACCCGCCAATGCTGCGGGACAAGGGAAAAGAATGACAACAAGACGGATTTTCACGGCAGCTCTGGCCGCCGTGGCGCTGGGCGCCTGGCCGGCGCTGGCGGCGGCTCAAACCACGTCTGTGGTGGGGCTTTGGAACGCCATCGACGACCATACCGGCAAGCCGCGCGCCGTGGTGCAGGTCTTCGACAAGGGCGGACTGCTCTACGGCCGGGTGGAACGCTTGCTGGATCCGGCCGATGCCGGCCGTCATTGCAATAATTGTTCGGGCGATCGCAGCGGCCAGCCGGTGCTGGGCCTCGAGGTGCTGCGGGGCATGTCGCCGGATGATGGGGAGTGGGGCGGCGGCACGATCCTCGATCCCTCGACGGGCAAGGTCTATCGCTGCCACATGCGGCTGAGCGATGGTGGCCGCATTCTCCATGTGCGCGGCTTCATCGGCATTTCGCTCATCGGCCGGTCGCAGACCTGGGAACGCATCGCGGGCAGTCCCGCTTAAGAAGTCTCTGGCGGCGGTGCGCAATTCCGAGCTTCGCATCCAGGCTTCACGCACTGCCGAACGACGTGCCGCGACGACCTTCTAAAGTTGTCGCGCCGCGTCAAGAGTGGGATTGTATCTAGAGCGCAACAAAGGAGGGCCTGATGAGCGCTTTCGTGACGGCGTCTTCCCCGATGGTGGGCTACCGGCTGCAATGGCAATGGCAGTCGCAGCCGGCGAACACCTCCAATGGGCCAGCTTCGACATCGATACACCACCAATTCGATCGGCAGACACACCAATCGTTGGAGGCGCAGGAAGGGAGTTCCAATGGTGACAGTGACTATGACACCGACGACGAAACCCCGCCGCTGCGCTGGGAGCTAGTTCTCCAACACGTAATGCAGGCTTCGGCCACCGCTTTCTAAGCACTTCGGGCGTCGCCGCGATCACCGAAGTGTTGCAAACATCATGTCCGGGGGATCTTGGACATGATGTTTGCTGTTGGGTATGTGTCCGGCCGCGTCAGCGCATCGGCGATAAATCTTTGGGACTCAGTAAGCCGATCTCACTAGATAGAAATTATATAGTCGCGATATAATAACGTTACTGGATCGCGCTGCCGAACCGTCTGTTCTAACTGCTGATCTAAATTAATTGGTGCGCATGCTTTCAATCGAAGGCCGCTGCCACCTGTGGCACGCCGCATCGGCTTCACATAATCCTCGTCGCCGTCACGATCGGCCCGCGCCACAATGGGTCGCCACCAACGAGAGGGTTATGATTATGGATCGCATGGATGCTCTGTCGCGGGTCGATGTAGCGGCTAACGTGACAGGGGCGCTTTCCGACGGAGCGGGGGCCGTGTTCGACGGAGGACGCATGCTGGCGGACCGCGCGGAGGGCCGGTTGAGACCGCAAACCTCGGCCGCCGGCTGAGGCACTTGCCGAGACGGGCCGGCTTGGCTATACGCCGCCCCTCATTCGTCTGTGCGCCAGGCCTGTGTGGGCATGCCTGGCCACGACGCTCGCCCGGGATCCCATTGGGGATCCGCTGGACGGGGCTTATCCGAAGGAGTTCGAAATGCCCAAGTTGAAGACCAAGTCGTCGGTCAAGAAGCGATTCAAGATCACGGCACGCGGCAAGGTTCTGGCCGGCCCCGGCAACAAGCGCCACGGCCTGATCAACCGCCCGCAGAAGATGAAGCGGACCAATCGCGGCTCCCAGACGCTCACCGACATGGATGCGAAGACGGTGAAGCAGTGGGCCCCCTACGGGCTGGTTTGAGGGAGCACTGAACCATGGCACGTGTAAAACGCGGCACGACTACCCACGCCCGGCACAAGAAGGTCCTCGCTCAGTCCAAGGGCTTTGTCGGCCGTTCCTCCACCAATTACCGCATCGCGCTCGAGCGTCTCGAGAAGTCGCTGCAATATGCCTACCGCGACCGGCGCAACAAGAAGCGGGAGTTCCGGGCTCTCTGGATCCAGCGCATCAACGCCGCCGTGCGTGAGCAGGGGCTGACCTATAGCCAGTTCATCTACGGGCTGAAGCTCGCCAATGTCGAGATGGACCGCAAGGTCCTGGCCGCCATCGCTTTTGATGACGCGACGACCTTTAGCGCCATCGTGAAGCAGGTGCAGGCCGTCCTCGAAGCCTCGCCCGCCGCAGCGGCAGAACCCGCCGCCGCCTGACGTCGCTGCCCGGAAACGGGCGCAAGCGTCGCGTGACAGAACCGAGGGCCGCCTGTTCGCAGGCGGCCTTTGCTGTATCGGAGCCCAGCCATGCCAGATGACATCGCCGCCCTCCAGGCCGAGGCCGAGGCGGCCATCGCCGCCGCCGCCGACCCGCGCGGGCTCGATGCGGTACGGGTGGCGTTCCTGGGCAAGCAGGGGCGCATCACCGGCCTGTTGCGCGGCCTGGGCCAGATTCCAGCTGATGAACGCAAGGCACGTGGCGCGGCGGTCAATGCGCTGCGGGACGGGCTTGAGGCTGTGCTCTCGATGCGGCAGGCGGTGCTGGACGCCGTGGCGCTCGATACCCGGCTGGCCAGCGAGCGGATGGATGTCTCCCTGCCACCGTCATTGGGGCCGCGCGGCGTCATCCACCCGATCAGCCGCACCATCGAGGAGATGGTCGCGATTTTCGGCGCCATGGGCTTCAGCATGGCCGAGGGGCCGGATGTCGAGACCGATTGGTATAATTTCGGCGCGCTGAACATGCCGGCGCATCACTCGGCACGCAGCGACATGGACACCTTCTACCTGTCCGGGATGGACGGCGGGCAGCCGCTGGTGCTGCGGACGCATACGAGCTCGGTGCAGATCATCTCGATGCTGTCGGAGCCGCCGCCGCTGCGCCTCATCGTACCCGGCCGCACTTACCGCGCCGATCATGACGCGACGCATAGCCCGATGTTCCACCAATGCGAGGGACTGGTGCTGGATCGCGGCATCACGCTTGGACATCTGAAGGGCTGCCTGACGGATTTCCTCCGTGCGTTCTTCGCTATCTCCAATCTGCCCGTGCGGTTCCGCGCCAGCTACTTTCCGTTCACGGAACCTTCCATGGAGGTCGATATCGGCTGGAACCGCCGCACCGGCGAACTCGGCGCCGGGGGCGATTGGCTTGAGATCCTGGGCAGCGGGATGGTGCATCCCAAGGTTCTGGCCAATTGCGGCATCGATCCCCGGGAATGGCAGGGCTTCGCCTTCGGGATGGGGGTGGAGCGGGTGACCATGCTCAAGCACGGCATCTCGGATCTTCGGCTGTTCTACGAGAGCGACATCCGCTGGCTGCGGCATTACGGCAGCTCGCCCTTCCAGCCGGCGATGTTGCATGAGGGGGTGTGAGGTCGTGACCAGTCTTAATCCCCAGGCCGCAATTGCACCGTCATGGCACGCGCAGGCGTGCCATCCGCGCCTTTTCTGCGCGGAGCAAGCAAGGCGTGGATCCGAGCGTGACGGGCGTATGCGCGTCGACCAAGTGGTTCTCAGCAGGATCTCGCAGCCATGAAGTTCACCCTCTCGTGGTTGCGCGACCATCTCGATACCAAGGCTGATCTCGCCTCCATCACCGACAAGCTCACCGGCGTCGGACTGGAGCTTGAGGGCGTGGCCGATCCCGGTGCGGCGCTGGCGCCCTTTCGCATCGCCCACGTCATCGAGGCGGTGCAGCACCCGAATGCCGATCGCCTGCGTGTCTGCACGGTGGATGCCGGCGAGGGACCGGTCTCGGTCGTCTGTGGCGCGCCGAATGCACGGACCGGCATGAAGGGGGTTTTCGCCCCGGTCGGTGCCGTCATCCCGGGCTCCGGCATGCTGCTGAAGGCGGGCGAGATTCGCGGCGTGGCCTCCATGGGGATGCTGTGCTCGGCGCGCGAGCTCGGCCTCGGCGAGGATCACGATGGCATTCTCGACCTGCCGGCCGATGCGCCGGTCGGTCGGTCCTACGCCACCTGGGCGGGGCTGGATGACCCGGTGGTCGAGATCGCGGTGACGCCTAACCGGGGTGACGCGCTGGCGATACGCGGCATCGCGCGGGATCTGGCGGCGGCCGGGATCGGCGCGTTGAAGACTTTCCAGCCGGAGGTTGTGGTCGGAAAAGGCGCAAGTTCCGTGTCTTGGAAGATTGAGATGCCACAGGTCTGCCCCTGGGTACTCGGACGCACCATTCGCGCCGTGAAGAATGGCCCGAGCCCGGCCTGGCTACAGGATCGTCTGCGTGCCATCGGCCTGCGGCCGATCAGCGCGCTGGTCGACATCACCAACTTCTTCACGATCGACCTCGGCCGTCCCCTCCATGTTTTTGATGTTGCGGCAATCTCAGGTGACACGCTGACGCTCCGCCCCGGCAACGGCGAGACCTTCCGCGCGCTTAACGGCAAGGACGTCACCGTCACGCCCGAGGATTGCGTGATTGCCGATGCCGCCGGGGTGCAGTCGCTCGGCGGGATCGTCGGCGGCGAGGCGACCGGCTGTACGGAGGCCACGACCGACGTCTTCGTCGAATGCGCCTGGTTTGATCCGGTCGCCATCGCACTGACCGGCCGGCGCCAGCAGATTTCGTCTGACGCCCGGTCGCGTTTCGAGCGCGGCATCGATTCCGCGCTGATGCCGGCCGCGATGGAAGCAGCGACCCAAATGATCCTGGATCTCTGCGGCGGGGAGGCGAGCGAGGTGACCTCCGACGGTGCGGAGCCCGCGTGGCGCCGCACCGCGAGTTTGCGCTTCGCCCGGCTCCGAGATTTCGGCGGCGCCGAGGTGCCGGAGGACGAGGCGGAAGCCATCCTGCGCCGTCTGGGCTTTGGCTTGGTCGGCCGAGATGCGGAAAGCATCACCGTTTCCGTGCCGTCCTGGCGCAACGACATCGCGGGGCGCGGCGCGCTGGAACCGGCGAAGGCGCTGAGCCCCGATCAGATCGCCCAGATGGAAGCCGGCGTCGCGGCCATCGAGCCCGAGGTCGATCTCATCGAGGAGGTGCTGCGCATCTGGGGCATCGACCGGGTACCGGCGGCGTCGTTGCCAGCGGCCTCCGCCGTGCCCAAGGCGACGCTCACGCCGCGCCAGGTCCGTGCCGCGACGGTGCGCCGCGTGCTCGCCGCGCGGGGCTTGTCGGAGGCGGTAACCTTCAGCTTCGCCGATAGCCGCGTCGCCGCGCGGTTTGGAGACACGGCGGAGGGGCTGCGTCTGGTCAATCCCATCGCCTCGGATCTCGATCAGCTACGCACCACGCCGCTGATCACCCTGGCCTCGGCTGCCGCGCGCAACGCGGCGCGCGGCTTCCCCGATCTCGGCTTGTTCGAGATCGGTCCCGCTTTCCGCGACGGCGCGCGCAATACCCAACAGGTTGTGGCGGCCGGACTGAGGACGGGCGAGACACCGCGCGATTGGGCGGAGCCGGCCCGGGGTGTTTCGGCGCTGGATGCGAAGGCGGATGTCTGGGCGGCGCTGACGGCACTGGGCGTGCCTTCGGAGGCGTTGAGCGTCTCAGCCGATGCGCCGGTCTTCTACCATCCGGGCCGCTCGGGCGTGGTGCGGCAGGGGCCGAAGACGGTCTTGGCGCAGTTCGGCGTACTGCATCCGAGCGTGGTCCGCGCGCTGGACCTTCCGACGGAGGCGGTCGCGTTCGAGATTTTCCTCGATGCGATTCCGGAGCCGAAGCGTCGTCGCAAGGTGGCGCCCGTGCTGTCGGCCTTCCAGCCGATCCGCCGCGACTTCGCTTTTCTGGCCGAAGCCGCGACGCCGGCCGATGATGTGCTGCGCGCGGCGCGCGGCGCGGTGCGTGATCTGGTGGCGAGCGTCGTGTTGTTCGACGTCTATCAGGGCGAGCGTTTGGAGGCGGGTTTCAAGTCGCTGGGTATCGAGGTGACGTTTCAACCTCGCGCGGCGAGCCTGACCGAGGCGGAGATCGAGGAGGCTTCGGCGAAGGTGGTGGCTGCGGTCACGAAGGCGACGGCGGCCCGGCTGCGGTAGAGTCTGAAACCTCGGAGATAATGACGCTTCGGCGCAGCGGCTCGATTGGGATCGAGCTGTCGCGCCGAGAGCGATGGTGCGTTCAGCAATTTTATGGATAGAAACGAATTATTTCCCGACTCGGCCCATTTGCCTGCGACGCATATCCTATGAAGATATTGAATTTTCGATTTCCACGCAAAAACAATCCATGTTGGTGGTGACTGCGTTCAAAGCGGCGATTGATGTTTAGTCTTTCATGCCCAACAAAAGCTTGCTGAAACGCGAGCGTTGGTCCTCACGTGTGCCTTCCTAAAGAAAATGCATGACTATGGAATCCGCTAACAAGACCTTTCCCAAGCAACGCCGGTTTGGGGGCGCCTCCCCGAGCCAAAGGAAAAAGCTCGCTCGGAGCGAGCTTCGAAATGATATATATCATTTCGATAACGATACAGAAAACAAAGAGTGCTTTAACGGTGTCGGCGCATACTGCGTTTTTCAGGAGGTTCTGATGCAAATAAATCCAGCTAGTGGTTCAACATGAAGTGAGGGGCCATGGAACGGCCCTCTAAAGAAATTCACTGTTCCCAAGAAAGGAGAAAAGCCACCCGTTGCTTCTCAGGTTAAGGACCGCACTCGATTCAATTTCCGACGAACTATTGGCGGATTGTTCGGGCGTCCGTCTCAGCGGCCTGCCGCTCATTCTCCCACCTACGTCCAGCCACCCACTCTTCCTCCCACCTACGGCCAGGTCCGACATCCTCAATTTTCCAATTACCTCGGTAACCTCCCAATCCCGCCGCAGGTCTTTGGCTATATTCCGACTCGCGTTGCGGGTGCTCCGTCGCTAGAGCAAGAACTGGAAAATCGATCGGCCGGCGGGGGCCGCGTAGGACAGCCCTAAATCTCTACCACTCCAGAAGATCCAAGCATAGGCTGCAAGGAGCGGGAGCTGTACAGGCTCCTGCTCTACCGCTAGGCCGTGTGGGCAGATTTAGCCAGCATCAGCCCGCATGCAAAACTGATCATCGCTCAGTAACTGATGTCGGTTTTTTTAGCGTGTCGCGACGCGTTTTAACCGCTCGAGCTTGCCGATTGTCGGTTTGATGATCGCCCGGAGCTTGTAAAGGCGTTTCGGGAGAAAGCCTCCTCTCTGCGCGGAGTTTTCGCGGCGCAAGATATCGGTGTGACACCGCGCACGAGTGCCGCCGCCGGTTGGCTTGGTTGTCATATCCATGGTCTGTCATCGCGATGCGCGCGCGGATGTCGGGCCGATGTCGAGCGACGTCTCGAATTGTGTGCTGTCGATGGTCTCGCCACCGGTTCGGGTCATCCTCCGCACTGCTCGTAGCAGCCTGCCACGCGAACCAGAGTGTTGAAGCTTGACGATCGCTGCTGCGGGTGGGGTCGAAAGCGAAAGGCTGGGATTTCCGGCGAAGCTCCGGCCTGGCGCAACTTGTTTCGGTTAAGAAGCGGGATCGCTGGCGGCGCGTCCTTTGGCTTGCAGGCTTAGGACTCAGCCCTTGCGGATCGTCTTCCATGCTTCCTTTTGCAGCCCTGCGAGCGGGACGCCGTGTTGAAGCATGGCGATTCGGCTATCCGCACAAATCCGATGCATGCCTTGCCTCGCCGCGAGCGACGCTCTCTAAAAGCTCGCAACGCGTGGAAGATGAGTGAAATGGCGGACCAAGATCTAACTTTCGTCACCGGCGCCACCGGCTTCGTCGGCGCCGCCGTGGCTCGCCTGCTGGCGCAACGCGGTTACCCTCTCCGCCTCCTGGTCCGCCGCGGTAGCGACCGGCGGAATGTCGCGGGCCTGCCGGCGGAATTGGTGGAGGGCGACCTCAACGACTCCCACTCCCTGCGGCGTGGCATGGCCGGGTGCCGCTGGGTCTTTCATGTCGCTGCTGACTATCGCATCTGGGTGCCCGACCCCGAGCCTATGCTCACCACCAATGTGGAATCGACGCGCGGCCTGCTGCGTCTCGCGGCCGAAGCGGGGGCCGAGCGGATCGTCTATACCAGCAGCGTCGCGGCGCTTGGCCTGACGGCGCATGGCGAGCCGCCCGCTATCGAGACGACACCGGTGATCTACAAGAAGATCGCTGGCTTCTACAAGAAATCGAAATACCTCGCCGAGCAGGCGGCGCTCGAATGCGCGGCGGAGGGCGTCCCCGTCGTGATCGTCAACCCGGCCGCGCCGATTGGTCCGGGCGATGTGAAGCCGACACCCACCGGCGCCATGATCCGCGATGCCGCGATGGGCCGCATGCCGGCCTATGTCGAGACCGGGCTCAGCGTAGTGCATGTCGATGACTGCGCCATCGGCCATCTGCTGGCGCTGGAACGCGGGCGCATCGGCGAGCGCTATATCCTGGGCGGCGACAACATCTCGATGGGCGAGGTGCTGGCCATGGTGGATAGCGTCATGGGCAAGCCGAGGCGGCGGGCGCGGCTGCCGATCGGCCCGCTGGTGCCCGCCGCCTATCTCGCGGAACGCATCGCCCGGCTGACCGGCGGCGAACCGAGGCTGACGCGCGACCACCTCAAGATGGCGCGCAAGATGATGTATTTCTCCTCCGCCAAGGCCGAGGCCGAACTGGGCTACACGCACCGCCCCGCTTTCGAGGCGGTGCGTGATGCCATCGACTGGTTCAAGACCGAGGGCTATTTCACGCGCCGCTAACCTCCCGGCGCTTGCCCGCTTCTGTCGCGCCGCAGGATGTCGACGGAGCGGCGGGGAGAGGCTATCTCGGCCGGTGATGATCCCGCTCGCCTTCACCATGCTCGCTTTGGCCGTTTGGATCGGCCTTATCCTGTTCCATGGCCGTTACTGGCAGGCCGGACCGATCCTGCCGCCGGTTGCGGCCGGGGTGGTGTTGCCGGCGGTCGATGTCGTTGTGCCTGCGCGGGACGAGGCGCCGACCATCGCCGCCGCCATCGGCTCCCTAACGCGGCAGGTGCTGCCCGGCGGCGCTCGGCTACGTGTCATCCTGGTCGATGACGGCAGTTCTGACGGCACCGCGGATTTGGCGCGCCAGGCGGCGGAGGGGGCACCGCATCCGTTGACCGTCATCACCGGCATGCCCAAGCCGGAGGGCTGGAGCGGCAAGCTCTGGGCGGTGCATCAGGGCCTCGGCGTGACGACCGCGCCGCTGGTGCTGCTGACGGATGCCGATATCGCGCATCAGCCGGATCATGTGGCGCGGCTGGCGGCCAAGGCGGAGGCGGGGGATCTCGACCTCGTCTCCGAGATGGTGCTGCTCAACTGCGAGAGCTTCGCCGAGCGGGCGCTGGTGCCCGCCTTCGTCTATTTCTTCCAGCTGCTCTACCCCTTCGGTCGGTCGGCGGATCCGCGCCATCGCCAGGGCGCGGCGGCGGGCGGCACCATCATGCTGCGCCGCCGGGCGATCGAGCGCATGGGCGGCATCGCGGCGGTGCGGGGCGCTATGATCGATGACGTGGCGGTCGGCAGTCTGGTGAAGAGCGGTGGCGGCCGCATCTGGCTCGGCCACACGAAACGGGCGAAGTCGATCCGGCTCTATCCGCATTGGCGCGACATCTGGGCGATGATCGCGCGCACCGCCTATGTCCAGCTGAAGTTCTCGCCGTTGCTGCTAGCGGGCACCATCTTCGGCATGCTGCTGGTCTGGCTGCTGCCGCCCGCCGCCGCGCTGTTCGGCCATGGCGCGACCCGCTGGTGCGGGCTGGCGGCCTGGGTGCTGATGGCTGGCAGCTTCCTGCCCAGCCTGCGGCGCTATGGTCTGACCCCGCTCTGGGCCCCCTTCCTGCCGCTCATCGCCTTGTTCTACATGGCGGCGACGGTCGGTTCCGCGGTCAACCATCTGCGCGGCCGCAGCGTGACATGGAAGAATCGGGTCTATGGCTGAGAGCGAGAACGTCGAGACCTGGTCCGGCAAGAACCGTGGCGACGAGAATTTCCCGGTAGGCTCGGTGCTGATCCGCAAGAATCTCCGCCGTCACGTCCACGCCTATTACGCCTTCGCCCGCAACGCCGACGATATCGCCGATAGCCCGGACCTCACGCCGGAGGACAAAGTGGCGCGGCTCGACATCATGGAGGCGGTGCTACTCGGCGCCCGCACCGGCGGCGCCCCGAGCGCGACTGCCTTGCGCGCCAGCCTGGCCGAGACCGGAGTCAATCCCGGCCATGCGACCGACCTGCTGATCGCCTTCCGCCAGGACGCCACCAAGCTGCGCTACGCCGATTGGGGGGAGTTGCTGGAATACTGCCGCTTCTCCGCCATGCCCGTGGGCCGCTACGTGCTCGACCTGCATGGCGAATCGATTGAGACCCATGCGCCGTCGGATGCGCTTTGTGCCTCGCTGCAGGTGCTCAACCATTTGCAGGACTGCCAGAAGGATTTCCGCGATCTGAACCGCAGCTACCTGCCCGAGGATATGCTGCGCGGCGCTGGTCTCGACGTGAACGCGGTACAGGCCTCGGCTGAGACGCCAGCGCTGCGGCGGGTTTTCGCGATGCTGCTCGACCATTGCGATGCGCTCAACCGGGAGGGCGCCGCTTTGCCGCGCCGCGTCCGGTCTCGGCGGCTGCGGATCGAGACTGCGGTCATCAATGGCCTGGCGCGACGGCTGGCCCGACGATTGCGGCAGGGCGATCCTTTGGCGCGACGCGTTAAGCTAACCCGGACCGATGCGCTGGCGGCGATGCTCGGCGGTCTCGGCGCCTTCGCATGAGCCTCGCCGATCTGCAGACGCCGCCGCTGGGCGCGGCACCCGCTGACCTCACGGCAATCGAGACCCTGGTGCGGAAGTCCGGCTCGTCCTTCTACCATGGCATGCGGATGCTGCCGCCGGAGCGGCGCGCGGCGGTCTATGCCATCTACGCCTTCTGCCGCGTGGTCGATGACATCGCGGATGAGCCCGGCGCCTTGGTCGCCAAGCGGGAGGCGCTGGATGGCTGGCGCGAGCGCGTCAATTCTCTGGCCGACGGCCGCGCCGATGAGGCGGTGAGCCGGGTGCTGCTGCGGGCCTATCGCGCTTACGATCTACGCATTCCCGATTTCCTGGCGATCATCGACGGCATGCAGATGGATGCCGAGCGAGAGATCGTGGCGCCGTCCCTGGCGACGCTCGACCTGTATTGCGACCGCGTGGCGAGTGCCGTGGGGCGGCTGGCGGTGCGGGCCTTCGGTGATGCTTCGGCGGCGGCGGACCGGGTGGCGTATAACCTCGGGCGGGCGCTGCAACTCACGAATATCCTGCGCGACCTTGCCGAGGATGCCGAGCGGTCGCGGCTTTATCTGCCGCGCGAGTGGCTGGCGGAGGCGGGGGTGCCGCCCAATCCGGCGGCGGCGCTGACCTCGCCGGGTTTGCCTGCTCTGTGCAAGCGCGTCGCGGCTTTGGCGCGCGACCATTATCGCGGTGCCGAGGAGGCGATGGCGCAATGCGATCAGCGCGCGATCAAGCCCGCGCGCATCATGGCGGCGCCTTATCGGGCTTTGCTGACACGGATGGAGCGGACGGGCTTCGCGCGGCCTGCGGAGCGGGTGAGTCTGCCGACTTGGCTGAAGCTGTGGTTCGCGGTGAAGGTGATGACCGCTTGAGGTTGCGGTGGCACCTGAGCGGACCCACCCCCAGCCCCTTCCTTGGAGGGAGGGGAGCTTCTGTCTTCACCCCTCCCTGCAAGGGAGGGGTTGGGGGTGGGTTCTTGGGTGGCGGCAACCCCGCGTGACCGCGAGCCATATCCACATCATCGGCGCTGGCCTCGCGGGCCTGGAAGCGGCGATGCGGCTGGTGGAGGCCGGGGGGCGGGTGACGCTGCATGAGGCCGGCCCCGCGGCTGGTGGACGCTGCCGCAGCTATTTCGACCGCAGCCTCGGACGGCGGATCGACAACGGCAATCACCTGCTGCTGTCGGGCAACCGGGCGGCAGCGGCTTATCTCGCGCGGATCGGCGCGAGTAACAGCATGGTCGGCCCGCGCGACCCGGTTTTTCCCTTTGTTGACCGCGCCGATGGGGCGCGCTGGGTGCTGCGGCTGAGCCGAGGGCGGCTCCCCTGGTGGCTCTTCGATGCGGGCGCCCGCGTGCCGGGCACTCGGCCGGGCGACTACCTCGCGCTGCTTCGGCTGCGCGGCGCTCGGGGGTCAGTCGCAGAGGCCATCGGCGGCAGCGGGACGTTGTATCGTCGATTGCTCGAACCGCTCGCCATCGCCTCGCTCAACACGCCGCCAGAGACAGGGCTCGCTTCGCTCTTACAGGCCGTGGTGGCGGAGACGCTGACACGCGGAGGCCAAGCCTGCAGGCCCCTGGTGCCGCGCGACGGTCTCTCCGAGAGCTTCATCGATCCGGCGATCGCCTGGCTTGCCGCGCATGGTGCCGAGACCCGTACCGGGCGGCGGCTGCAGGCGATCGAGGCCGAGCAGGGCAGGGTGACGCGGCTGATCTTCGCCGACGGGCCGGTGATAGTCGGCGCAGGGGATGCCGTGGTGCTGGCTGTGCCGGCACCGGTGGCGGCGGATCTGCTGCCGGGCCTCGTCGCGCCGGATGCTTTCGAGGCGATCGTGAACGTCCATTTCCTGGCCGAGGCACCGCCGCCTCCGCCAGAGGCGCTCTTCGTCGGCATCGTCGGCGGTGTCGCCGAATGGGTTTTCGTGAAGAACGGCGTCCTCTCGATCACCATCAGCGCCGCCAACCGGCTGGTGGACGAGACGCCGGAGCAGCTGGCGGAACTGACCTGGCCCGATGTCCGTGCCGCGCTTCCCGGCCTGCCGGAGGCGCTGCCCGCCTGGCGCGTCGTCAAGGAGAAGCGCGCGACTTTCGCCGCTACCGCTGACCAGGAGAGGCGCCGCCCGGCTGCCGGTGGCAGCGGGCTCGCTAACCTGGCGCTTGCCGGCGATTGGACAGCGACGGGGCTGCCCGCCACGATTGAGGGTGCCATCCGCTCCGGCGATGTGGCCGCCGCGCAGATATTACGGCATAATTAAATTCGCCATGCCGCATGATCTCGCCCCGATGACCGCCGCCGTGACCACCGAAAGCCTCAGCGAGGCCATCGGCCGGGCCGAGCAGGCACTGCTGCACCGCCAGAATCCCGATGGCCATTGGGTGTTCGAGCTGGAGGCGGATGCGACGATCCCGGCGGAATATGTCCTGCTGGAGCATTACCTCGACCGCATCGACCCGGTGCTGGAGGCCAAGATCGGCCTCTATCTCCGGCGCATCCAGGGCGCCCATGGAGGCTGGCCGCTCTATCACGCGGGCGCTTTCAACATTTCCGCCAGCGTGAAGGCGTATTTCGCGCTCAAGGCACTCGGCGACGATCCGGACGCGCCGCATATGGTGCGGGCGCGCCAAGCGATCCTCGCGGCGGGCGGGGCCGAGCGGACCAATGTCTTTACCCGCATCCAGCTCGCCTTGTTCGGTGAGGTGCCGTGGCGTGCGGTGCCGGTCATGCCGGTCGAGATCATGAGCCTGCCGCGCTGGTTCCCCTTCCATCTGCTGAAGGTGAGTTACTGGTCCCGCACGGTGATCGTGCCGCTGCTGGTGCTGATGGCGCTGAAGCCCAAGGCCCGTAACCCGCGCGGCATCACGATTTCTGAGCTCTTCGTGACGCCGCCCGAGCAGGTGCGGGATTGGATTCGCGGTCCCTATCGCAACGGCTGGGGCCGCTTCTTCAAGGCGGTGGATGCGGTGCTGCAACCGCTGGAGCCGCATTTCGTCAAAGGCAACCGTCAGCGCTGCATCGACCAGGCCGTCGCCTGGGTGGGTGAGCGGCTGAATGGCGAGGACGGGCTTGGGGCGATCTACCCCGCCATGGCCAATAGCGTGATGATGTATGACGCGCTGGGCTATCCGGCCGACCATCCGCAGCACGCCATCGCCTGGGAATCTGTCCGCAAGCTGCTGCATGAGGGCGATGAGGCGGGTGAAGTCTATTGCCAGCCCTGCCTCTCGCCGATCTGGGATACGGGCCTGGCAGGCCACGCGGTGGCCGAAGCGCGCGGTGCCGCGACGGCCGAGGTCGATGCCGCCTGCGATTGGCTGCGGGCCCGACAGATCACTCAGGTGCGCGGCGACTGGGCCGAAACGCGGCCCGACGCGCCGCCCGGCGGCTGGGCGTTCCAGTATAACAACGACCACTACCCCGATGTGGATGACACCGCCGTAATCGGCATGTTGCTGCACCGCCAGGGCGATCCGGCGCATGAGGCGTCGATCGAGCTGGCCCGGCAATGGGTCATCGGCATGCAGAGCCGGGGCGGCGGCTGGGGCGCGTTCGACGCCGATAACGACCACGATTTCCTCAATCACATCCCCTTTGCCGATCACGGCGCGTTGCTCGACCCGCCAACTGCCGATGTGACGGCGCGTTGCGTGTCCTTCCTCGGCCAGCTCGGCCATGCCGAGGACCGGCCGGTGATCGACCGCGCGCTCGACTATTTGCGGCGGGAGCAGGAGGCGGCTGGCTGCTGGTTCGGCCGCTGGGGCACCAATTATATCTACGGCACCTGGTCGGTGCTCTGCGCGCTCAATGCCGCCGGCGTGCCGCGCGAGGACCCGATGGTCGAGCGGGCGGTCGCCTGGCTGCTCGCCCGTCAGCGGCCGGAAGGCGGCTGGGGCGAGGATTGCGCGAGCTACGAGGGCGCACCGCCGGGCGAATACACCGACAGCCTGCCCAGCCAGACCGCCTGGGCGGTGCTCGGCCTGATGGCGGCCGGGGAGGCGGAGCATCCCGCGGTGGCACGCGGCGTCGCCTGGCTCGCGAGCCAGCAGAAGGCCGACGGGGAGTGGGACGAGGCGCCCTACAACGCGGTCGGATTCCCGAAGGTTTTCTACCTCAAGTACCACGGCTACCGGCTGTTCTTCCCGTTGCTGGCGATGGCGCGCTTCCGCAACCTTCGTCAGGCCAATAGCCGGCAGGTCGCTTACGGGTTCTGACGCGGAATTAGCCGACTCGAGCCTCTGAGCCGCCTCGACCATTTCGTTTTCGATCCACTAAAATATTAAAAATCGTCCATACCAGGGACGGTATTATTCTGACTATGGAGCGATCTCATTCGGGTCTGGGTCGACATTCCCGTATTCTGCTGCCACGCGCTAATCGTTGCGGCGTTTCTATCGAGTAGCAGCCAGAATAGCGTTGGATTCAGTATCAAAACAATTTTCGTTGTTCAATGGAAAGCACTGTGAGCATGACGTTGGTTTTCTGAATCACTAATTAACCGTGAGCGGCAGGTAGCGAACCTGCATGGTGCCGGCTGGTATATCTCTCATTTCGCCTCCCACCAATTTTTACGCATTTTCAACAATCCGAGCGGAAAAGCGGACCGACGACCAAACCGGGTTGCGACCGCCTGTCGAGGCAGTTGCCGCGATCCTCGCAACTGCCGAAGGAAGGAAAGATCATGTCGGCCATATCTCCGCAAATGCGTCTGCAAATGCTTCCAGGGAACTCTTCGCAGAGTGACGCGCCGTCGCCGCCGTTTGATCTGGCCCGACGAGGACGGCGGTTTCTTCCGCCGTTGATTCACCTCAATCATCACCATTGCGTCCACGTTCATTTTGACCCGCGCAAGCCGGTACCTGCCCGCCTTAGAACCCAGGTCACAGTTGCCCAGCCCAAGCCGGTACCTGCCCGCCTTGGAACCCAGGTCACAGTTGCCCAGCCCAAGCCGGTACCTGCCCACCTTAGAACCCACGTCATAGTCGCCCAGCCCGCGCCTGCGCCGCTTGTGACCCGCGGCACAGTCATCGAACCGACGCGACATCCGGCCAACCCACAGCCAACACCCACCGTTGCCCCGCATCACCATAGGCACCAGCCAACTCGGGCCGAGTCGCCGGTCACGCCATCATCTACTCATTCGAGACACAGGCCGTCACACCACGCGACGGTCCCTAACCACCGGAACTATGCCGAATTTACCGACCCCCTCGCTCCAGGTGTGCTCGAAGATGACCACACGCTCGAGGTCTTTACGCTTATTAAAAATCTCGGCCGGAGGGAGAAAGCATCATGAATGAGATTAAGCCAATCGATCCGAACTCACGAGCCATCGAGCTGGTGCAGGGGCCTGGCGAGCGTTTCGAAGTCCGAAGGCAGGGTCCGACGCCGATCCCGCTGTCGGAGTTACGCAGCCCACCGATCGTCAATTCCAGGAAGCCCGAACTTAATTACCCCAAGGCGCTCGAAGCCATCCTGAAGAACCAGTTTCTATTGAAAGAGCGAATCAGGAAACTTCGGGAGGAGGTCGAGAGACTGCGAGCTAATTGCCCATAACGTCATGCAAGACGAGCAACCGCCCATCGGAACAAGCCTTGGCGATCCAAGACGGAGACGCTGAGTTAATGCGCGCCGCGTGCGCGGCGGCGCGACGCAACTAACCTGAAGGGTCGTCTTCATCCACGGCCAGTGCGCCGAAAGTGAAAGAGCTTGAACATGGCCAGCAAAAGTTCAATTTCCAACTTGCCTCGAAGCAATGCGAGGCCCCGAACGGAACGGGCGGCAACCGCCAGATTCGAGGGCCACCTCGTCGAGAGCAGAAAGAGGCGACTGGATCTGCCCACGGAAATCAGACGGATACTCAAAGAACAGGTGTGGATGGGCAAACGGCTGGCGAGCGTCGAGTTTACGCTGCGGCTGGAAAACAGTACCCATTATCGACGTGTTAGAGGAGAACTACATCGCTTTGCTCGGCAACACGAAGCCCCGCCAGTTCCAGGTATAGCGACTGAGTTGGGCGAACTTATCGCTTCGAATTAGATGCCTTGTGTTCTAGCGAAGTTCTTTGGCGCCGTAAAGTTGCTTTTGGCTCAACGCCGCTCTTTGCGTAGGCTCAAAGAAACCAAATGTTAACACAATAGCACTCAATACTGAGCGTTCTTCGACAGACTTCGCTTTGGCCTGTAACTCATAAGGATTTGGTCATGGGATCTATCGACGGGGTATGGAACTGCGCGGTCGAGCAAGGGCGTTACCAGACAGTGCCACACGACTTCCAGCCGAAGCCAGCAAAAGCACGAGAGTCACTGTCTCCCCGGACACCTAGCCTGACACCGTCGCTTCAGCGGCGGAACTCGTATACCACGTTGGCCCTTGATGTCGATCCTGAGCGCAGGCCCCATTTCAAAGCCGTTGCATTGGCGATGCACAAATATGCGAAAAGCGGCTCTCCACCTTTGTTGCCGCGCCGGTTTTCCTCGGGCTTGAAGACAGCAATCGGCGACTTTCTTGGCCCCATTTTGTTGCCCGTCCATCGATAGTAGCGTTTGGCGAAGCGCGGATCCTCCGCGGAGCGCTAGCAGATGAGCGGGGCGCGGTCGGGGAGGCCGGTTTAGTCGAGTGAGCCGCCGTGCTCTCGTTGTCTGCGTTCTAAGGGAGACCCGGATCATTTGGTGATCCGGGCAATTATTGGAACTCGCAGCGACACACGAGGAGCGCGCATGCCGTTGCGTGACGTCTGTTGAGATGCATCCAGCTGTCATTCGCGGCGAATGCCAGTGTTGCGATTCCTCGCGAAAAGACTCGCCGTGCGCTGAGGTTTTGGCGTCCGCTGCAAAGACTTTAACCTGGATGGAATGGCCTGGCGGGGCGCCAAGTCTGCTCAGAATAATCGTCAAATTTTCATTATTATTTCGTATCATGAGTTTTCCGAAATGTGAACATTGGAGGCTCGTGATGGGCGTTTCAAAGGTGAGTGGTCGCCCGGCGGTCGAAAGTCCAAGCACGGGAACTACGCAGCGCTTTAACGTGCGCGAGCAGATGCGACCCCTTGCTCGTGCCAACCAAAAGCAGGGCAACGAGGTCCGTACGAATGTGCGGAACGCGGATCCGTATGTACGAGCAGTTCCACACGATCCTACCCATGATGAGACCGAGAGTCTCCGGCAGCAGGTTGAGTTTTCGTTGGAAATTCTTGAAGATCTCGCTGTATTCTTGCCGAAGACAAAGGCGCTAATACACTTGGGGAGATGTGCACTCAACAAAAACGTTCTGGAAGGCGACCTCAAGCGTGCGAGAAAAGGTGTCGAGAGAGTCAAGAATGTCGCTCACGAGATTGCGGCTTCTGTCGGGCTAGCCTGAACAAATCCGCGCCCGAGAGATCTTTTTCGGATATTCGAGACGCCGGACGCCCGCTGGGTTAGTCTGACCGTGTGATTCACTGCGCGCTCATTGTCGGCATGGCTAGCGAGGCGCGGATCGCCCGGCGGTCCGGGCTGTCGATCGCGATTGGCGGTGGCACACCCCAAGGCGCGCGCGTAGCGGCGGAGCAGCTGCTGCAAGAAGGCGCGCGAAGCCTCGTCAGCTTTGGTCTTGCTGGTGGCTTGGATCCCGCGCTCACGCCTGGTGATCTTTTGGCGGCCGAGACAGTGTTGTCGGGCGGGCGGCTATTCCCTTGCGACGCGGCGCTCGTGCGGCGTCTCGGCGTCCGGAGCGTCCCGCTGTTGCTCGCAGGGGACGCCATCGTGGCGACCGCCCGCGAAAAGGCTCGCCTCTATGCCGAGTCCGGCGCGGCGGCGGTGGATTTGGAGAGCGGCGCTGTCGCCGAACTCGCCACCGAGGCGGGAATACCCTTCGCGGTCCTCCGCGCCATCTGTGACGGAGCAGACCGGAACCTGCCGAGAGCAGCCATGGAGGGGTTGGACTCGGCGGGGCGCATCGCCCCGTTCAAGCTCGTTGCGGCTTTGCTCCGCGATCCGGCGCAGATCTTTGGGCTTATCGCGCTCGGGAGAGATGCTGCTCGCGCACGGTCCGCGCTGCTTAAAGCGGCGCCAGGACTGGCCGCGCTAGGACGCTAGGCCAAAAGCGCCTGTCGGCATCAGGAGCGAGGCGCCGAAATGGCCTCGCCCCTCAGGCATCCGCTCAGTCAGCAGTACCCGCGACCTCAGCCGAGGAGGAGCTGCGTGTCACCCGGACCCGGCCTGCCTTGCTCGCCTTGATGCTCGCCATTTTGTCTTCGACATGCTTGCCGAAGACGTATTGCGCCGGGCGCTGGCCCTCCAGCGGGATCTCCCTCGCCATGGCGCCCTCAGTTTTTGGGCCGAAGATGGAGGTCTTGATGTAGGCGATCGGATTGTGCACGGCGGCGACCACGGCGGTCGACTCGTAGCCGGAATGCACCATGCAGTCGGCGCATTTCTCGTAATTGCCGGTACCGTAGCTGTCCCAGTCCGTCGTTTCCATCAGCTCGTTGTAGGTCTTGGCGTAACCCTCACCGAGCAGATAGCAGGGGCGCTGCCAGCCGAAGACGTTGCGAGTCGGCTTGCCCCATGGCGTGCAGGTAAACTCCTGATTGCCGGCGAGGAAGTCGAGGAACAGCGCCGACTGGTTGAACTTCCACTTCTTGCCCTTGCCGGCGCGGAAAATGCCGCGGAACAGCTCCTTCGTCTTCTGCCGGTTCAGGAAATGCGCCTGGTCAGGCGCCCGCTCATAGGCATAGCCCGGGGAGATCATGACGCCATCGATGCCCAGCGCCATGGCGTCGTCCATGAAGCGCGCGACCCGCTCCGGCTCGGCGCCATCGAACAGCGTGGTGTTGATGCAGAGCCGGAAGCCGGCGTCCTTGGCCTTCTTGATGGCCCTGGCGGCGATGTCATACACGCCGTCCTGGCAGACCGACTTGTCGTGCATCTCCTGATCGCCATCCAGATGGATGTCCCAGGCAAAATTCTTATGGGGCTTGTACAGCTCCATCTTCTTCTCGAGCAGCAGCGCGTTCGTGCAAAGGTAGATGAACTTACCCTTGGCGAGCAGCTTCTCGACGATTTCCGGCATCTCGCGGTGGAGCAGCGGCTCGCCGCCCGCGATGGCGATGACAGGGGCGCCGCACTCGTCGGCGGCTTCCAGGCATTCATCGACCGTCAGGCGCTGATTGAGGATATCGGACGGGTAGTCGATCTTGCCGCAGCCGTTACAGGCGAGGTTGCAGCGGAACAAGGGCTCCAGCATCAGCACAAGCGGATAGCGTTTGCGCCCCGAAAGATGCTGCTTGATGACATAGCTACCGACCTTCACGGCCTGGTTTAGCGGAACACCCATAGGCGTGTGAGCTCCTCGGCTGGCTCGAATGAACGGCACGACGTCACGGCAAAGCCGCGGGCCGCTCAACTAGGCGTGGAATTTACGGAAAAACGCAGCTAGTTCAAGGAAATAACACTCATGCCACATCCGCAACCTCAGGCGGCAAGCGGAAACGCACATCCTCCGGCACGCCGCTCAACAGGCCCACGCTGACCTCATCGAAGCGACGCAACCCGTCCAAAACGCCCTGCACCAGTATCTCAGGCGCCGAGGCCCCCGCGGTCAGGCCAACCGTCTGGACGCCCTCGAACCATTCCGGCCGCAGCCCGTCCGCATCATCGATAAGATATGACGTGCAGCCGAGTTCCTCGCCAAGCTCCTTGAGCCGATTCGAGTTCGAACTATTGCGAGATCCCACCACCAATATGACCTCGACCGACTTCGCTAGGTCGCGCACCGCCTGCTGGCGATTCTGGGTCGCATAGCAGATGTCCCGCACATCGGGACCCTGGACGGTGGGAAAGCGGTCCTTCAGCGCCTGGATGATGCCGCGCGTGTCGTCCACCGAGAGGGTCGTCTGGGTCACATAGGCGAGCTTGTTCTCGTCCGCGACTTCGAGCTTGCCGACATCCTCGGCGGTCTGGACGAGATGCACCTTGGCGGGGATTTGCCCGATCGTGCCCTCGACCTCGGCATGGCCGGCATGCCCGATGAGGACGATCTCGCGATCCTGCGCGGCATAGCGGCGGCCCTCGGCATGGACCTTGGCGACGAGCGGGCAGGTGGCGTCGATCACCGGCAGCCCGAGTGCCGCCGCCGAGTCCTGCACCTTCTTGGCGACGCCATGGGCGCTGAACACGGTGATGGCGCCTTCCGGCACCTCGTCGAGCTCATCGACGAAGACCGCGCCACGCTGGCGCAGATCCTCGACCACATGGCGGTTATGGACGATTTCGTGCCGCACATAGATCGGCGGACCGTATTTGATGAGCGCCCGCTCCACGATATCGATCGCGCGGACGACGCCCGCGCAGAAGCCGCGGGGCTGAGCCAGGAGGACACGCATTCTCTTTCGTCTTCTCCGATCGGGCGTCCGGGGCGCTAGAAAGCCACGGGGACGCGCCAGGGTGAGATAGGCCATTTTTGGAAGATGCGGCAACCACTTGCTGCACCGCACCCCATGGAGCCCTGCATTGCGTGGCCGCAAGACCACACTAGTGGCCTAAGTGTCACGCCCCCGGCGTGACAGGCTTGCCTTCAGGTCGCCGCTTGTTACAAACCGCTTCCGTGCCACATCCGGCGCAATGCCCGGTGTTGCTCGTCCGTGCCGACGACGCGCTTATGAGGGAGACGGCTCAAAGAGCCGAATAGACAATGACTCGCAGTCGTCGAAATTTTCTCGGACAGGCCCTGGTCGCTGCCGCCGTTTTTTCCGCGTCGCCCGCTTTCGCCCAGGCCGACGGGGCGCTCACCGCGCCGATCGGCACGCTCGGCAATGCTTTGCTCGCCGTCATGCGTTTAGGAAAGCAAACGCCCTTTCCCCAGCGCTACAACATGCTGGCGCCAGCCGTGGATCAGGCCTTCGATCTGGAGGACGTGCTACGAGTATCGGTCGGATCGTACTGGAATGGACTGCCAGCGGCGCAGCAGAGGAAATTGCTGCAGGCCTTCCGCAGTTTCATCATCGCGACCTACGTGTCGAACTTCAAATCCTACGACGGACAGACCTTCCTGATTTCGCCGACGATCCGGACGGTTGGCGCGGATCGTGTCATCAGCACTACCCTGGACAAGCCGCAGGGTGACGCGCTTCGTATGGATTATGTCATGCACGAGACGCCGATGGGTTGGAGAGTGCGCGACATCCTGCTCGATGGAACGATTAGCCGAGTCGCGGTCCAAAGGTCGGACTTCGCCTCACAGCTATCGCAGGGTGATGCCAGCCGCCTTATCGGCAGCCTGGACCAGAAGGTCTCCGTCCTGTCGGACGGCTCGATGAACGCCTGATCACTTGCCCCTGCTCGCCGATGCGACCGCCGCTTTCGCCTGCATCGGCCTAGTCCAGGCTGGGATGGGCGTTGCCGGCCTGCACCGGTTCTTTGGCGGGGCGGCCATGCCGCCCGGGGAACAACCTCCGGTCTCGATCCTCAAGCCGCTGAAGGGCGACGAGCCGCTGCTGGAGGCGGCGCTCGCCTCATTCTTCACGCTGGCCTATCCCAACTATCAGCTCGTCTTCGGCGTGCAGGACAGCACGGACCCGGCAATCGCCGTGGTGGAGCGGTTGCGGCGGCTTTTCCCTGAGCGGGATGTCGCCCTGGTAATCGATTCGACCCCGCATGGCGGCAACGGCAAGATCGCCAACCTCATCAATATGCTGCCGCAGGCGCGGCATGACCTTCTGATCCTCTCGGATTCCGATGTTCATGTGTCGCCGACCTTCATCGATTGTATGATCGCGGGCCTCATCGACCCGGAGGTTGGCGTTGTTACCGCGCTGTATACGGGGGTTGCCGGTGTCCCAGGCCTGCCCGCACGGCTCGGCGCCGCTCATATCAACCATGTGTTTCTGCCGGGTGTGCTTGCCGGCCACATGCTCGGCCGCGAGGATTGCCTGGGCGCGGCGCTTGCCCTGCGGCGCACGACTCTCGCGCGGATCGGTGGCCTGCTGGCGCTACTGCCTCACTTGGCCGATGACGCCGCGCTAGGCCGCCTTGCCCATGGTCTTGGCCTTCAGGTGGCACTCGCCCCGATCATCGTTATGACCACCGTGGCGGAGAGTAGTCTGCGCGCCCTGCTGCGGCATGAGTTGCGCTGGGCGCGCACCATCCGTTCGCTGGCGCCAGTATTCTATGCCACCTCCTTGCTGCAATACCCTTTGTTCTGGTCGCTGGTAACGCTGGCGGTCGCTGGACCCCGGCTATGGGCCTGGGTGTTTTTGGTTGTGGTCTGGCTGCTGCGTGCAACCGCGGCCCGAGCCCTGAGTGTGAGGCTTCGGCAAAACGGTTTCCCGCTCTGGCTGCTGCCGCTGCGCGAAATGCTCTCGGTTGGCATCGTCATAGCGGCCTATCTCGGCAACCAGGTTGTCTGGCGGGGCACCACCATGCAGGCCGTGGCCGGAGATGATCTGCGCCGTGTCGGGTCGCGCCCGCGGCGGTGGAAATTGAAGTTGAGACGAAGCGGGACAACGCCGCTCCCACGAGGTATAAGTCACTCATGATGAAGACATTGTTCTTGCAGCCGCCCTCCTTCGATGGATTCGATGGCGGCGCCGGGTCGCGCTATCAGGCCAAGCGCGAGATCAAGTCCTTCTGGTATCCGACCTGGCTGGCGCAGCCCGCCGCCATGGTGCCGGGCAGCCGCCTCATCGACGCGCCGCCGGCGCGGATGGGCATGGCGCCGGTCCTCGCGGATGTGAAGGGCAGGGACCTCGTCGTCATCCATACCTCGACACCGTCTTTCGCGAGCGACGTGAAAGTGGCGCAGCAGCTGAAGGATGCGAATCCCTCGGTGAAGATCGGCTTCGTCGGGGCCAAGGTCGCCGTGCAGCCGGCCGAGAGCCTGGCGGCGGGCGCGCCGATCGATTTCGTTGCGCGCAACGAGTTCGACTTCACGATCCAGGAGATCGCCGAGGGGCGGGACTTTGCCGCGGTCGACGGGATTTCCTATCGCGACCGCAATGGCCTGATCGTGCATAACAAGGACCGGGCGGTGCTGGAGGATATGGACCAGCTCCCCTTCGTGACCGATGTGTATAAGCGCGACCTCAAGATCGAGGATTACTTCATCGGCTATCTGATGCACCCCTATGTGTCGCTGTACACCGGGCGCGGCTGTAAATCCCGCTGTACCTTCTGTCTGTGGCCGCAGACGGTGGGTGGCCATCGCTACCGCGTGCGCAGCCCGGAGCATGTCGCGGAAGAGATCAAGCTCGCGAAGGCCTATTTCCCGCAGGTGCGCGAGTTCTTCTTCGACGACGATACCTTCACCGATAACCTGCCGCGTGCTGAGGCTATCGCGCGCGAATTGGGCAAGCTCGGTGTCACCTGGTCATGCAATGCGAAAGCAAATGTTCCGCGCTCGACGCTGAAGATTCTCAAAGACAATGGGTTGCGGCTGCTACTGGTCGGGTATGAGAGCGGCAACCAGCAGATCCTCTACAACATCAAGAAGGGCATGCGGATCGAGGTTGCCGAGCAGTTCACGAAGGACTGCCACGAGCTAGGCATCAAGATTCACGGCACCTTTATTCTCGGCCTGCCCGGGGAGACCAAGGAGACGATCCAGGAGACCATCCGTTTCGCGACCAAGATCAATCCGCATACCATCCAGGTGTCGCTCGCGGCGCCCTATCCCGGCACCGCGCTCTACAAGCAGGCGCTGGAGAATGGCTGGCTGGATGTGAGACATGCCGAGTTGATCGACGAGACAGGAATTCAGATCGCGCCGCTGAGCTATCCGGATCTCAATCACACCGAGATCTTCGACAACGTCGAGACCTTCTACAAGAAGTTCTATTTCCGCGCGCCGAAGATCGCCTCGATCGTGGGCGAGATGGTGGTCAGCCCGCAGATGATGGTCCGCCGGTTGCGCGAGGGCGTCGAGTTCTTCCAGTTTCTACGCGAGCGGAACAAGATCGCGGCTTGATGAGGGCGCCTGAAGTTCATCCCAGCTTAAGGGCGCAGGTTTACTTCTGCACCCTCAAGTCGGGAGCTGGGACATGGCTGCTACAATTAATGGTCTGCCACGCTTGGCCCATATGAATGACGCGCCGAAGCCGGGTGGTTTTACGCAGGTCGGAACACATGAGTTCGTCAACCATCCTGGCCCCGGCAATACTCACGTGTTTATCAATACGGGGGAGTTCCGGAAGAAGTTGAATTTCCAGGCTTTGCCGCCGTCTGAACGGAAAAAACTGATTGAACAGCAGCGCAGACTGGTCGACGCGCCTATAGGCGTCCTAGGGCGCGACGTGAAATATGGCCTTCTGCTGCGCCTCGGTCCGAACCTCTCGTTGACCAAGATGTGGAAGGAGATCCGTGTCGAATACGACAAATTGGTTGCCTGGGACGAGGAAGTTAACCTAGTTCCGCCGCGGGCCCAAAAGCGGCCGGGACAAGTAGATCGGATTAGCACCAATCGATTCGTTCAAATTCCCGTTCCTGGCGGTACGCACCGCGCACTAGATCGCGGTGCGTTCGCACAAGCAAAGAACGAGAGGCGCTAGGCGCAATTGCCAAAAAAACGTTGATGCTGGGCGCTCATCCTCGGACTTGATCTGAGCAATTGCCATTCAATCATCTATGTTATCGTGGCCGCATTCGATCCAGAGTTCCGGCCGTCCCTAGCAGGTGGTTCCGATGGCGTCCGACTACAGCCGCCGCGCCATCTTCTCGGCCGATGATTTCGGCCTCTCCCTCGCCGTCAATGAAGGCATCGAGCGGGCGCATCGCGAGGGCATCCTTTCCACCGCCAGCCTGATGGTCGCCGGAGATGCCGCCGCCGATGCAATCCGGCGCGCAAAGCGGCTGCCTGACCTGCGCGTTGGACTGCACCTCGTCGTGATCGAGGGGCCTGCGGTGCTGTCACCCGAAGTGATCCCCGATCTGGTGGATGTCTATGGGCAGTTCCCCAGCGAACAATTCGCCCTCGGCCGGCGCTATGCCTTCAGTCCAGCCACCCGGCAGCAACTCGCCGCCGAGATCGCGGCGCAATACCGGGCCTTCGCGGCGAGCGGCCTGACGCTCGATCACGCCAACGCGCATAAACATATGCACATGCATCCCCTCGTCGGGCGGCTATTGATCGAGACCGGATTGGCGCATGGCCTTCGCGCGCTTCGCATCCCGGCTGAACCGGCGGCGGTGATGGCGGAACTCGGCGCGCCACTGACAGCGGGCGCCCGCGCGCTGCTCGGCTGGACGCGGCTGCTGCGCGCCCAGGCGCGTCGCGCCGGGCTCGTCGCCAACGACCATGTCTTCGGCCTCGCCTGGAGTGGCCATATGACCACCGCTCGCGTGCTGCGGCTGATCTCGCGTCTGCCGCCCGGCCTCAGCGAGATCTACTTCCATCCGGCAGCCGGGCGCGATCCGCTGCTCGACCGCCTCATGCCGGATTACGAGCATGAGGCCGAACTCGCGGCGCTGCTCAGCCCCCGGCTGCCAGCCGCCCTCGAACGTGAGGGTGTCCTGCGTACGACCTACGCCGCATCGCGTTGACAGCGCCTCCGCGCCGCTTGCATGGTCCGGCCGCTTCACGCTGAGGAGAGAAGTGGCGATGACGACCGAGAGCCTGGCCGCGACCATCGATGCGCTCTGGGAGCGCCGGCAGGATCTCTCCTCCGCCACCCGCGGCGCCGATCGCGACGCGGTCGAGCAGGCGCTGGGGCTGCTGGAAGCGGGGGAGGCGCGGGTCGCCGAGCCGGGGCCGCAGGGCTGGCTCGTCAATCAATGGCTCAAGAAGGCGGTGCTGCTATCCTTCCGCCTCAACGACTCGATCGTCATGCCGGGTGCCGGCGGCGGTGGTCCGGGCTACGACAAGGTGCCGCTGAAATTCGAGGGCTGGGGCGACAACCGCTTTGCCGAGGGCGGTTTCCGCGCGGTGCCCGGCGCGGTAGTGCGCCGCTCGGCTTTCATCGGCAAAAACGTTGTGCTGATGCCGAGCTTCGTGAATGTCGGCGCCTATGTCGGCGCCTCGACGATGATCGACACCTGGTCGACGGTCGGGAGCTGCGCGCAGGTCGGGGCGAATTGCCATATCAGCGGCGGCGTCGGCCTTGGCGGCGTCTTGGAGCCGCTACAGGCCAATCCGGTGATCATCGAGGAGGACTGCTTCGTCGGCGCGCGCTCGGAAGTCGCCGAGGGTGTCATTGTCGAGCGCGGCAGCGTCATCTCGATGGGCGTGTTTCTTGGCGCCTCGACCAAGATCGTGGATCGCGCGACCGGTACGGTGAGCTATGGCCGCGTGCCGGCCTATTCAGTGGTGGTGCCGGGCAGCCTGCCGGGCAAGGCGCTGGCCGATGGCACTCCCGGCCCGTCGCTCGCATGCGCGGTCATCGTCAAGCGGGTCGACGCGCGGACGCGGGAGAAGACCTCCATCAACGAGCTGCTCAGAACGTGAGCGAAGGGGACCTCCGCGATCCGCTCGGCCTAGCGCAGGCGCTGCTGCGCTGCCGGTCCGTCACGCCGGAGGATGGTGGCGCGCAAGCGGTTCTGGCGGCGGCGCTGGAGAGACTGGGTTTCACGGTTCACCACCTGCGCTTCGGCCGCATCGATAATCTTTACGCGCGGCGTGGCGAGGCTGGACCGCATTTCTGCTTCGCTGGCCACACGGATGTCGTGCCGCCGGGTGAGGGGTGGCGCCACGATCCCTTCGGGGGCGAGATCGAGGATGGGATCCTGTACGGTCGAGGCGCTTGCGATATGAAGGGCGGTATCGCGGCCTTCGTCGCCGGCGCGGCTCGGGCTATCGAAGCCAGCACGGCGCCATCGTCCATTAGCTTGCTCATAACGGGCGACGAGGAAGCCGAGGCGCTTGATGGCACGACCCGTGTGCTCGACTGGATGCGGGATCATGGCGAGGTGCCCGACTTCTGCCTGGTGGGCGAGCCGACCAACCCCGCGCGGCTCGGCGAGGTCATCAAGATCGGCCGGCGCGGCAGCCTGAATGCGGCGATCACCGTGAGCGGCGTGCAGGGTCACGTCGCCTACCCGCAGAGGGCGGATAACCCGGTCCACCGTTTGCTGGCGATTCTGGCGGTGTTGACCGGGCGCCGGCTGGATGAGGGCAACCGCTGGTTCGAGCCGTCAAGCCTCCAGGTGACGAGCATCGACGTGGGCAACCCTGCGACGAACCTTATCCCGGATGAGGCGCGCGCGCGGCTCAATATCCGCTTCAACGACGAGCATAGCGGCGCCTCGCTGGAAGCCTGGATTCGCGAGGCCGTCGCGGCCCATGCGCCCCGTTCCGAGGTTGCCGTGCATCACACCGGCGGCAGCTTTCTGACTGATCCAGGCAGCCACGTTGCGACGCTCGCGCGGGCGATCAAAGCGAGTTTCGGTGCTGAACCGCGGCTGGATACAGGCGGCGGCACCTCGGATGCGCGGTTCATCACGCGGCTCTGCCCGGTGGCCGAGTTTGGCTTGGTCGGCGCGACAATGCATATGGTGGATGAACAGGTGCCGGTTGCTGAGTTGCGCGCGCTGGCCGTCGCCTATCAGGCCGTATTGGAGAGTTTCGGCCGATGAAGGCTTCCGCGAAGCCGCGCAATCTGCTGCGCGGCGTAGTGCTGCTCTGCCGGGGACGGGTCGAGGGGTTCGACGAGATCGGCACTGGCGCACAGGATTTCCTGTCGAGCCTGGCGCCGATGATCGCCTTTCCCCTGGTCGGCAGTCTGCTCATGCTGTCGCGCGGCCTGCCGCGTGACGCCGCCACCGATTTCCTTGCCACGCTCTGCGCTGTGCTGGCGCCGCCAGTGATCTCGCATGCGTTGGCACGGTATTGGCGGCGCGAGGCGATGTGGGCGCATTTCGCCACCGCCTTCAACTGGTGCCAGTGGATGCTGCCGCTGATCGCCGCCGTGTTGCTGCTCATCGGAGCGGCGCTGCTGCATGCCGGTGCGCCGATTGCCGTGCTTGGGTTGATCGGGTTGCTGTTGCTCGCTGGCTATGCGTTGTGGCTGCATTGGTTCCTCGCGCGGCATGGCCTCGGCCTGCCGCCGGGCCGTTCGGCGGTGCTCGTCATCGTGGTGAATCTGGGCACGATGGTTTTGGCCGTCGGGCCGCAACTCGCGCAGCGCTATCTTATCGGCGGCGCTGGATGAAGTCGGACTTGCGGCGGCTTGGCGCCGAGATGGTTCGTGGCGCGCATGGGATCGCGCTTCTGACCATCGGAAAACAGCGCGGCATCGCTTTTTTCGGTTCCGACGAAGACGCGACCCGTCGGAGCTTCATCACTGCCGTCATCGCCCTCCCCCTATTCGTGTTGTTGCGGCTGTTGGATTGGATCGCGGGTGTCGCACCGGCGGAGACCTCCCACGCCCTGGCGATCGATCTTCTGTCCTATGTCATCGGCTGGACGGGGTTCGTGCTGCTCTCTCGCCCCATCCTTCGGCAGATGGGGCAGGAGCGAAAATGGCCGCGCTACATCACGGCATGGAACTGGTGCAACCTGGCGCAATACGTTTTGCTGCTGGTCGCCGGGCTACCGACGCTGTTTCACGTCCAGCCGATTGTGGCCGAGACCGCCGCGCTGGTGGGCTTTGGCTGGGCGCTGTGGCTCGAATGGTATGTCGCGCGTCTGGCCTTGGAGGCGACGCCGCTGGCGGCCGCTTTCCTGGTCGTGGTGGATGTCGGGCTGACGGTCGCCCTGGGACTGCTTGCGACGCTGCCGTCCCAGGGGCTTTCTATTGGTTAGGGAAAGGGGAATTAGTCCTTAAAGACGGCCCGACGCCCCGTCATGGCACGCGAAGGCGTGCGGGGCACCCTGCGCCATCCATGCCTTGCCTTCGTCGCCTAAGGCAAGGCGTGGATCCTCGGCCTTCGCCGAGGATGACGAAGTGGTATGAGCTTGAGACATCCCGTACTAGGGATGTCGCTCGGAAGCGGGCGAGTTGCTCAGACCCAGTCGTTGTTGTTGCTGCTGCCGTCGTCCCAGCCGCCGCCATTGTCATCGGCTGCGGGATCCGGCTGGGTTTGGTCGGGTGTCTGGGCGAAGCCGCCGCTGTCGTCCGGGGTGGTCCAGCCGCTCTGATCCGCACCTTGGCCTTGGCCAGCGCCCTGGTTCCAGGCGCCCTGGTCGCTGCCCCAACCCTGATCTTGCGTGGCGCCCTGGGGCGCTTCCTCGATGATCGTCGTGTTGCCGCCGGTGCCAGCCGCTCCGCCGAGTCCGCCCTCGCGGCCGGAGAACAACCCTTCCAGCGCGTTCGCGGCCATCACGCCACCCGCGACGCCCGCTGCCGTGGTCAATGCGGAGCCTAGGAAGCCCGAGCCTCCGCGCATGCCGCCGAGTCCGCCGCCAAAGCCAGGTCCACCCTGCTGCGCATAGCCCTGTTGCGGATAACCCTGCTGAGGCGGATAGCCCGGCGGCGGACCGCCAAAGCCCTGCTGGCCCTGATAAGGTTGCGCATAGGGCGCCCCCTGGCTTTGCCCCTGGGGCGGGCCGCCAAAGAGCCGGCTGAAGAAGCCGCTCGGCTGGCCTTGGCCCTGACCCTGCATCTGACCGGGCTGAACAGGCTGGCGCGCCTGCATCTGCTGCTCAAGCTGCTGAATGCGCTGACCCGCCGCCTCGAGCGCATGTTCCTGCGCGAAGGCGAATTGGGTCATCCGGTAGCGCGCCTCGGGGTATTGGCCAAACAGCGTTGAGAGATGCTGATCGGCCTCCGGGTCCAGCGGCGGCAGTGGCGGCAGCGGCTGACCACCCGTGGCGGGCACGGAGCCGCCAGAGGGCGCGCCGGCCACCCGCTGCACGAAGCGGGCGATGATGTCGCGTTCTTCGGAGTTCATGTCGGAACCTCGTTCCAAATTTCGGTCGCCGCGAAGATGTGGGCGAGCGGCGCGATATTTCCATTGCGGAGGGCGATCCGCAACACGCGCGAAGGCAGGGGGTCAGTGACCGCCGCGGTTCGGAAGGCCGAGCCGTGGCCATTCGATCGCCGGACAGCGATCCATGATGACGGTCAGACCGGCGGCGCGCGCCTTGTCCGCGGCCTGCCGGTCGATCACGCCCAGCTGCATCCAGACCACGTTCGCGCCCAGCCGCATCGCATCGGAGACTACGGGCGCGACATGCTCGGAGGCACGGAAGATATCGACGATCTCGAGCGGGCCAGCCTCGTCGAGGGTCGCGACCACGGTTTTGCCGTGGATCGTCTGTCCGGCGAGGCCGGGATTGACGGGTGTCACGTCAAAGCCATGGCGGAGCAGGAAGCCCATCACGCCGTGCGAGGGCCGTTCCGGCTTGTTTGAAGCACCGACCAGAGCGACGCGGCGGTAGCCCGTCAAGGCCGCGCGAATGTCATCGTCGGTGGTGGCGGGACCGGACGTGACGCTTGGGACGCTCATGGCGCTGATCTCCCTTTTCGTTCTGCGAGCTTGTGTCGTTGCTAACAGTGGCGGCTTGAGGGCATCACCCTGCTAACTTCGCGGCGCGGTTTAACGCAGGTCAATTCGTGGAACCTTAAGGCGCGGCGTGCGGAAGCTTCCACGTAAGCCGAATATAGGAAAGAGGCGATGATCAGGAGACGAGATCTGGGTTTGAGCGCCGGCGCCGCGCTCGCCCTGGGTTCTTTGCACGGCCGCTCCGCAATGGCTGGGACCGCAGCACCCTTAGCGCCCACCGCCGCCACACCAGCAGGCGCCTCTCCGGCAGCTGGGGCGACCAGTCCCGCGATGACCGAGCGGCTGGCAGCCATCGAAACGGCAAGTGACGGGCGGCTCGGGGTCGCCATCGCGGATATGGGTAGCGGGAGCCTGCTCGGCTACCGGGCCGCCGAGCGCTTTCCCCTGTGCAGCGTCTATAAGCTGCTCGCGGCCGCGGCGGTGCTTGCTCTGGTCGATGCCGGGAAGGCCGATCTCGACCGCCGGATCGTTTACGGACGGCACGCGGTCCTCGACGGTTCACCGGTCACGCTGAAGCATATCGGCGGGAAGGGACTGTCGCTCGCGCATCTCTGCGACGCCGCCGTCACGCGGAGCGACAATACCGCCGGCAATCTCCTGCTGTCGTTCCTCGGCGGCCCGGCCGCCTTGACGGCCTATATCCGCTCCATCGGTGACGACGCCACGCGGGTAGATCGCGGCGAGCCGGACGTCAATCAGGCGACACCCGGAGACCCGAAGGACACCACCGTTCCGGCGGCCATGCTCTCGGACCTGCTGGCCTTCTTGCAGGGCAACAAGCTTTCCGCCCCATCCCGCGCGCAGCTCATGACCTGGATGCGCGGCTGCAAGACTGGCTCCGGCCGCCTTGAGGCTGGGCTGCCGAAGGGCTGGCATATCGGTGACAAAACCGGCTCCGGCGGCTACGGGACCACGAATGACGTGGGCATTGTCTGGCCCTCGAGTGGAGCGCCAATCCTCGTCGCCGCTTTTCTCACGGATACGACCGTTCCGGCGGCCCGGCGCAACGCCGCGCTCGCGGCTGTGGGCGCCATCGTGGGTGAACTCAGGGCCTAAGCCACTGTCTGAAAATGCGCTGCTCGCGCATTTCCCAAGTCTGCACCGGCCCTCACCCCCACCCGGCCACCCACGACGGTATGCTGATGGGTGGCCGGGTGGGGGTGAGGGCCGGTGCAGACTTGTCATCAAACGGGTCCTGAGCGACTGCGGTATCATAATACCGCATGGCAAATCCCTTGACGTTTTCAGGCCACGCCATCATAAGGCGGTCATTCTTCAAGGGACTGAGTTAGGATGAAGACGACCCTCTCGCTGAAGCCTTCCGAGGCTCGCAAGAACTGGGTGCTCATCGACGCTAAGGGTCTGGTGCTGGGGCGTCTCGCCGTCATCATCGCGACCTATTTGCGCGGCAAGCACAAAGCCCAGTTCACCCCGCATGTCGATTGCGGCGACAATGTCATCGTGATCAACGCGAAAGAGATCGCGGTCACGGGTAAGAAGGCCGAGCAGGCCATCTTCCACTGGCACACCGGCTATGCCGGCGGCATCAAGCAGCGCACCCTCGGTGAGCGCCTCAACAGCGCGCATCCGGAGCGCGTCATCGAGAAGGCGGTCGAGCGCATGATCACGCGCGGCCCGCTGCAGCGGCAGCAGATGCGCCACCTGCATGTCTACGCAGGCGATGAGCATCCCCATGCCGGCCAGCAGCCCGCTGCCCTCGATATCGGCGCCTTGAACCGCAAGAACAGGAGGGTCTGACCATGTCCGAGACCCAGATGGAAGCCGAGATCGAGGCCCCGGTCCGCACCGGCACGCTTGCCGACCTCAAGGATGCGCCGATCGCCGTCGCCGCCGAGCGCGAGGTCGTCCATGTCGAACCGAAGCGCGATGCTTTCGGCCGTTCCTATGCCACCGGCCGCCGCAAGGATGCCGTTGCTCGCGTTTGGATCAAGCCGGGCAAGGGTGAGATCATCGTCAACGGCAAGAAGGCGGCGCAGTATTTCGCCCGCCCCGTGCTGCGAATGCTGATCACCCAGCCTTTCCTGGTCTCCGACCGCTACAACCAGTTCGACGTGATCTGCACGGTCACGGGCGGCGGTCTTTCCGGCCAGGCGGGCGCGGTGCGGCACGGCATCAGCCGGGCGCTGAGCTATTACGAGCCGGCCTTGCGTGGCATCCTGAAGGTGGCGGGCTTCCTCACCCGCGACAGCCGCACGGTCGAGCGTAAGAAATACGGTCGCGCCAAGGCTCGCCGTAGCTTCCAGTTCAGCAAGCGCTGACGGGTACAGCCACCATGCCGGATACGGCAGGGCGGCCGCGGGTCTTCATCGATGGCGAGGCCGGCACCACCGGCCTCGGCATTCGTCAGCGGCTGGAGGGCATGCCTGGCATCGCCCTCCTCAGCATTGCGTCGGGGCGCCGCAAGGATGCCGAGGCGCGGCTGATGCTGATGGCGGAAGCCGACGTCGTTGTGCTTTGCTTGCCGGACGAGGCGGCGCGCGAGGCGGTGGCCCTGGCCAATACGCTGGGTGCCGAGGCGCCCCGGATCCTCGACGCGAGCAGTGCCCATCGCGTGGGCGATGGCTGGGTCTATGGCTTTCCGGAATTGGAACCTGGGCAGGGCGCGCGAATCGCTGATGCCGCGCGCGTCAGCAACCCGGGCTGCTACGCGACGGGCGCCATCGCCCTGCTGCGCCCGCTGGTGACGGCGGGTTTGGTTCCGGCCGACTATCCTCTCAGCATCAATGCGGTCAGCGGCTATAGCGGCGGC
This sequence comes from Acidisoma sp. S159, assembly GCF_009766125.1. Classification (NCBI taxonomy): domain Bacteria; kingdom Pseudomonadati; phylum Pseudomonadota; class Alphaproteobacteria; order Acetobacterales; family Acidocellaceae; genus Acidisoma; species Acidisoma sp. S159. Next base: position 163,435 of record NZ_LMUG01000002.1, on the reverse strand, counting down.
GGCCGTAGCATGATCGAGGCGCATGAGGCCAAGGGCGGCCCGGCTTTCGAGCTTTACGGTCTGACGCTCGAACACAAGCATGTGCCGGAGATCACGCGGCATTCGGGCTTGCAGCACCGGCCGATCTTCGTGCCGTCGGTCGGGCATTTCCGCCAGGGCATGCTGGTCTCGGTGCCGCTGCATCTCGATGCGCTGCCGAGCAAGCCAAAAACACGCGATCTGGTCTCCGTGCTCTCCACACATTATCAGGACGCGGCAGAGATTCGCGTGACCTCTGGTTCGCTGACCCGGCTGGAGCCTGAGGTGCTGAACGATACCAATGCGATGGAGCTTGCCGTCGTCTCGCATGATGGCCATGGCCACGTCGTGCTTGTCGCCACGCTGGATAATCTCGGCAAAGGCGCCTCGGGCGCCGCGGTGCAGAACTTGCGGCTGATGCTCGGCCTTGCATGAGGCGGCGGCCATGAGCGGCGGCGTCTATCGGTTCGAGGGCACGGAGCCTGATATCCATCCGACAGCCTGGATCGCGCCGACCGCCATTGTGCTCGGGCGGGTCGAGATCGGCGAGGGGTCGAGCGTCTGGTATCACTGCGTGGTGCGGGGCGACACCAACTTCATCCGCATCGGCAAGCGCACCAATATCCAGGACGGGTCCATCCTCCATGTGAACCGCGTGACGCATCCCTGCATTCTGGGTGATGACGTGACGGTCGGGCATGCCGCGATCGTCCATGCCTGCACGGTCGAGGATCGCGGCTTCGTCGGCATGGGCGCCACCGTGCTGGACGGCGCCGTGATCGAGGCCGGCGGATTGCTTGCGGCGGGCGCCTTGCTGGCGCCGAACAAGCGGATCGGCCGCAATGAGCTGTGGGCTGGCGCGCCGGCTCGCTTCGTCCGCGTCATGAGCGAGGCGGAGCTTGCCGGCTTCGCCGCGACGGCCGAGCACTACGTGCAGTTGTCCGAACGGCACCGGGTCGGGACGTCACGGTTGAGCCCGAGCGAATAAAGCCGTCGCTGCCGTGTTCACGTCGGTTGAGCCCGGCCTCGCGAAGTTGCGCGCGGCCGAGGAGCGTTGGCTTGCATCCGCACGTCGCCATCGCACGTAGTGTAACTGAACTTCTGGTTGGGTGATGCCATGACGCGCTTCCGCCTGCTTCTTTCGGCCGCGACGCTTATGGCTTTGGCATCCTGCGGGTATGCCACTCGACTGCCCAATACGGCGACGATGCCGCCGGGTGCCTTGCATACCAACGGCGACATCGATGTCCGCTCGCTGAATATCGCGGCCTATGATTTTGGGCGCCATATGCAGGATCCGGCGCAGGCCGCGGATGCGATCGCGGCACTCGATTATATGGGCGGCAAGCTCAACACCTCGCCGAGGTGGACGACCAGTATGCCCGCGCTGTGGCGCGCCCAGATGCTCGAATCCCGCAAGATCATCCGAGCCTATGTGGGGATCAGCCCCGACGCTCCGTCGCAGGCTGTGGTCGATACGATGCTGAACCTCGCCCAAGCTTATCGCGCCAATGATCAAGCAGCGGTGCAGACGCTGCTGGCGACGCCGATCTTCACGGTTCCGCCTGCCGAGGTGCAGGCGAAGCTAGCCGACATCCCGGTTAATCCGACGGTCAATAACGCGACGACGCATGCCGACGCCTACGCCTTTAGTTTCACCGTGCCTGGCTAAATCGAGTTTCACGCGCTGAGGGACAGGCGGGCACGGATGCCCGCCTTGCTCCGCGCGGGTCCTCCGCTATACAGCCCGGATGGACCTCAAAGATCACATCCGGGCGATCCCCGATTTTCCTAAGCCCGGCATTCTTTTCTATGACATCTCGACCCTGCTTCGGGATGCGGATGCCTGGCAGGTCGCGATGGGCCGCATGGCACGTATCATCCGCAGCTACCAACCCGACATGCTGGCGGGCATTGAAAGCCGCGGCTTTCTCTTTGCCGCACCCCTCGCGTTGAAGCTCGGCTGCGGCTTCGTGATGCTGCGCAAACCGGGCAAGCTGCCGGGCGAGGTTGTCAGCCTCGAATACGAGCTGGAGTATCGGCGCGACCGGATCGAGATCCAGGCCGATGCGGTGGCACCAGGAACCCGAGTGATGGTCATTGACGATCTTCTGGCGACGGGCGGGACGTTGGCAGCCGGCATCCGGTTGCTGCGTACGGTCGGCGCCGAGGTGCCGGCGGCGATGACGCTGATCGAACTGACTTTCCTCGAAGGGCGCAAACAGCTCGACGTCCCGTTCCAGGCGCTTCTGAGCTACGACAGCTGAAGGCGGCCAAACCTCACCAAATTTGTCCTCGGGTGGAACGACGCCTAGGTCTATCAGCCGAGTCGCATTGTTAGGCGATTCCGCTTGAACTCATCCTGCGCTAGGAGGAAGGGGTTCCGATGCCTCCGAAATTGATCGACCGCCGTCGCCTTCTGGTGTCGAGCCTTGGGTTGCCGCTCCTCAGCATGTCCGCCGCGCGGGCCGCCACGATCGCCGAACCGGTGGGCTTCCCGGACGGTGTCACCTTCCTGACCAGCGGCCCGGCGCACGGCTATATTTCTGGCTGGGCCAAGCTGCTGGGCCCCTATCTGCTGCAAGGCCTGCCGCGCGGCACGGCTGCCCGGCACGACGACATGGGCGGGCCGGATGGCGTGACCGTCGCCAATGCTTTCGGACTGCGCATCGCACCCGATGGGGCAACCCTGATGTTCGCGCCCGGCGCGGCGCTACTGGCATGGCTGCGCGGTGACGGCCGGGTGAAGTTCGACCCTGGTCATTGGATTGCGATTGTGGCGGGCGTGACGCCGGCGGTGCTGGTTGGTCGTGGCCCGCTGATGCGCGGGTCGCAGCCCGTGCGTCTCGCGGCGACGAACCCGGTCGGCCCGGAGCTTGCGGCGCTGCTCGCGCTTGATCTGCTTGGCATCCGGGCGGTTCCGGCGCCCACCGCGCCCACGCTGGACTATATCGGCCAGGCCTTGCGCGGCGGCTCGATCGACTATGCCTTGGTAAGCGGCCCGAAGGTTCGAGAGGCGCTCGCAAGCCTCCGCAACCAGGGCATCGCGCCGCTTATGACCCTTGGAGCTACCGGGGCGGATGGCACGGCGGTTCGCGACCCTCTGCTGCCATCCGTGCCGACGCTGAGCGAATTTCTCAAAGCGAACGGGATTGTGCCGACGGCCACGCGCCTGGCGGCCTATGACGCGGCTGCCTCAGCCGCGCGCACGTGCTTCGTCGCGACGCTACCGGATCTGCTGCGACCTTCCGCGCTCGCCGAGTGGCGGCGCGGCGCGGGTATCGTCGATGACAGTCTGTCGGTTGCCTCGGTGAGCGACCCGCAGGATGTGCGATTGCTCACGAATAACGCGGCTGCAACGCATCTCGCTGCTGTCCTCGCTGGGGCGCCGGCGATCCCCTTGATCAACCGGATGGTTCAGCAACGCTCGGCCGCGCGGTTGGGCTAGGCGGCCATTGGCCAGGTAGCAGCCGTCGGCACTTTCGCGCGGGCTGCTATGGCGCCGAGACCTAGGATTTCTTGCCGGCCTTAGGCTTCTTGGCCTTGCGCGGCGTGGGGGTCGCCTGCCTGTCGCCCTGGTCGGAGAGTGCGTTCGGAAATTCTCCAAGATTCTCTTGGAGGAACGCTTCCTCGACGCCGACCGGCGCGGAAGGATCGATCCCTTCGGCGATCGGGTTAGGGAGTTGGCCGGACGAAGGGTTCTCCTCCATACCGACCAGCTCGCGCGCGCGTTCCCAATAATCCAGGTCGCGCCCCTCGGGGCGTCCCTCGGACTCCCAGAGGTGATAGGCGCGCTCGCGGATCAGGCGGTCGCGCTTGGGGTCGTTCTCCAGGGGATTGTCCGACATTCTTCTCTCCATCCGAGCCGCCTGCCGCCCTTTGATTCGCGGTGCACGGCTCTCGGCAGAGAGATGGCGTGAGGCTCGGCTGGGGTCAACTCGCGTCGGGTTACATGTGACTCAGATGTGAATCGCGCGGCCCTCGGTCGCGAACGCGGCTTCCTTCACTGCCTCGCTCAAGGTGGGGTGGGCGTGGCAGATTCGCGCCACATCCTCGGCCGAGGCGCCGAATTCGACCGCAGTCACCAGTTCGGCGATGAGAGTTCCGGCATCGGGGCCCAGGATATGCGCGCCGAGAATGCGGTCGGTGGTCTTGTCCGCAAGGATCTTCACGTAGCCCTCGACATCCCCCATCGCGCGCGCGCGCCCGTTGGCCGTAAAGGGAAATTTGCCGATCTTGTAGGCGATGCCGGCGGCCTTCAACTCGTCCTCGTTCGCGCCGACCGAGGCCACTTCGGGCCAGGTGTAGACCACGCTCGGGATCGCGCCGTAGTTCACATGGCCGGCCTGACCCGCCAGGATTTCGGCAACAGCGACGCCTTCGTCTTCGGCCTTATGCGCCAGCATCGGGCCGGCGCGGACGTCGCCGATCGCGTAAATGCCCGGGACATTCGTCGCGTAGCGCGCATCGGTCGCTACGCGGCCACGTTCCAGCGAAACGCCTGCCTCTTCGAGGCCGAGGCCGTGCGTGAAGGGGCGGCGGCCGACGCTCAGCAGCACGATGTCGGCCTGGATGGTCTCGGGGGCGCCGCCTTTCGCGGGTTCGAGGGTCAGGGTGACGCCCTTATCGCTGTTCTCGGCTTTAGTCACCTTGGAACCGAGACGGAACTTGATGCCCTGTTTTTCGAGGATGCGCTGAAAATCGCGTGCGATGTCGGCATCCATTGGCGGCACAATGCGGTCTAGGAACTCGACGACCGTCACCTCGGCGCCGAGGCGGCGCCAGACGCTGCCAAGTTCCAGGCCGATGAAGCCGCCGCCGATGACGACGAGGTGGTTCGGCACCGCATCAAGCTCGAGCGCGCCGGTCGAGGTCACGATGCGCTTTTCGTCCACGGCGACGCCGGGGAGCGGGGTGCTCTCGCTGCCAGTGGCGATGACGATGGCCTTGGTCGCGTATTCCGTGCCGCCGACATCGACGCGACCGGCTGCCAGGATGCGGCCGGCGCCCTTGAGCCAGGTGACCTTGTTCTTGCGGAACAGGAACTCGACGCCATTGGTATTGGCTTTGACCACATCCAGCTTACGCGCCTGCATCTGCGCGAGGTCGAGCTTTACACTGTCGATGACGACACCGTGCGCCTTCAGGGAATGCTTGGCGTCGTGGAAATGCTCGGAGGATTGAAGCAGCGCCTTCGAGGGGATGCAGCCGATATTGAGACAGGTGCCGCCCAGCGTCTCCCGCTTCTCGACACAGGCGACCTTGAGCCCAAGCTGAGCCGCGCGGATGGCGCAGACATAGCCGCCCGGACCGGAACCGATGACGATGAGGTCGAAACTGTCAGCCATGATGGTCCTCGTTTGGTCGGTCGTATTGGGAGCGGAGCGGCCCCCGTAATTGCGGGAGTGACCCACCCCCGGCCCCTCCCTTGCAGGGAGGGGTGAAGAGGCGCGGTTCCCCTCCCTGCAAGGGAGGGGTTAGGGGTGGGTTACTTTGCGCGGGCCGTTGGGTCAGAGCCCCAGCAACAAACGTCGCGGATCTTCAATGTTCTCCTTGACGCGTACCAGGAAGGACACCGCCTCTTTGCCGTCGATGATGCGATGGTCGTAGGTCAAAGCGAGATACATCATCGGCCGGATTTCGACTTTGCCGGCGACCGCGATCGGACGGTCCTGGATCTTGTGCATGCCGAGGATCGCGGCCTGTGGCGGATTGATGATCGGCGTCGACATCAGTGAGCCATAGACGCCCCCATTGGTGACACTGAATGTGCCGCCCGTCAGCTCGTCGATCTTGAGCTGGCCGTCTCGTGCGCGTTTGCCGAAATTCGAGATGGCGCCTTCGATTTCCGCGAAACCCATCTGGTCCACATCGCGGATGACGGGAACGACGAGTCCGCTAGGGCCGCCAACCGCGATGCCCATATGGACGTAGTTTTTGTAAACGATGTCCTCGCCGTCGATCTCGGCATTGACCGCCGGGAATTCCTTCAAGGCAGCGACGCAAGCGCGCACGAAGAAGGACATGAAGCCCAGGCGGATGCCGCCGTTCTTCTTCTCAAAGGCATCCTTGTATTGGCTGCGCAGCGCCATCGCCGCCGACATATCCACCTCGTTGAAGGTGGTGAGCATGGCGGCGGTGTTTTGCGCCTCCTTGAGGCGGTTCGCGATGGTGCGGCGCAGGCGCGTCATCTTCACGCGCTCGTCGCGCGGCTCGTCCTGACGCGCGACCTTGGCGGCCACCGGGGCAGGGGTGGCCGCTGGCTTGTTCAGGAATTCCATCACGTCGCCCTTCGTGATGCGACCATCCTTGCCGCTACCGGCACCGATCTCGCCGGGCGAGATGCCGGCTTCTTCCATGCGCTTCGCCGCAGAAGGAAAAGCGCGCTCCGGTGTGGCGCGGTCTGAAGGCGGCGTGCCGGGTCGGGCCACGGGGCCGGTTGGGCGGGGTGGCGCGTTTATTCCAGCCTCGGGCTTGGCCGCCGGTCTGCCGACGGGCGGCGGACTCGTCGCGAGCGCGGTGCCGGCGGGAGCCTTGGCACCGCCGATCTCGCCGAGCACGGCGCCGACTTCGACTTCCGCGCCATCGCGCACACGGACCGAGGACAATACTCCGGCGCTAGGCGCGCCGACTTCGACGGAAACCTTATCGGTTTCCAGCTCGACCAAAGGCTCGTCCACCGCGACGGTATCGCCTTCCTGCTTGAGCCAGCGGCTGACCGTCGCCGTGGTCACGCTTTCGCCAAGGGTCGGCACCTTGATCTCGATGCCACTCGTAGCGGGCGCCGGTGCCGCCTTGGCAGGCGCAGGAGCCGGTGCTGCGGGTGGCGCGGCCGGGACAGCAGCGGGTTTCGCGGCCGCGGCGGGCTGAGCCTTGTTGCCCGTCGCCGCACCGCTTTCGGAAATTTCACCGAGCAGGCCGCCGACTTCCACCTCGGCGCCATCCTTGGCGATGATCGCGGAAAGCACGCCAGCGGCTGGCGCATTGACCTCGACCGAGACCTTGTCGGTTTCCAGCTCGACCAGCGCCTCGTCGGCGGCGACGGTATCGCCCTCCTTCTTCAGCCAGCGCGCGATGGTGGCGGAGGTCACGCTTTCCCCAAGAGTGGGAACCTTGATCTCGGTCGGCATCGTCATTCCTTGCTGGCCGCAGACTACGGCGATGGGGCTAGGCGTGGGCTGGAGCGCTTCAGGGTAGCAGACTATTTGAGCGCGGCATCGACGAGCTTCGCCTGTTCCGCCGCATGGATCTTGGCCGAGCCGGTGGCCGGGCTCGCCGCATCATCCCGCCCGACGTAGATGGGGCGTTTTGTCGCCGCGTCGATCGCCACCAGCACGCGCTCAAGCCGCCGATCGACAAAGGTCCAGGCGCCGTAGTTCCCGGCCTCCTCCTGGCACCACACGATTTCCGCGTTGCGGTAGGGGGTAAGCACGGTGCGCAGCGCCATAGCCGGGAAAGGGTAGATCTGCTCGAGCCGCACGATCGCGATGTCTTTGATGTCACGGTCGCGACGGGCCGCCAGAAGGTCGTAATAGACCTTGCCCGAGCAGAGCACGACGCGCCGCACGTCCTCGGGCGCGACCAGTGTATCGACTTCCGGGATGACCTTCCGGAAGTGGCTGTCGGCGTCCATTTCGGACAGCTTCGACACCGCGAGCTTATGTCGCAGCAGCGACTTCGGCGTCATGATGATGAGCGGCTTGCGGTAGTTGCGCTTGAGCTGGCGGCGCAGCGCGTGGAAGTAGTTCGCGGGCGTCGTCAGGTTGCAGACTTGCATGTTCTGCTCAGCGCAAAGTTGCAGCCAGCGTTCCAGCCGGGCGGAGGAATGTTCCGGTCCCTGGCCTTCCATGCCGTGCGGCAGCAACAGGGTCAGGCCGGACATGCGCAGCCACTTGGTTTCGCCGCTCGCGATGAACTGGTCTACCACCGGCTGCGCGCCGTTCGCGAAGTCGCCGAACTGCGCTTCCCACAAGACCAGCGTGCGCGGATCGGCGACGCTGTAGCCATATTCAAAGCCGAGAACGCCGACTTCCGAAAGCAGCGAGTTGTAGATCTCGATCTTCGCTTGCTGCGGCCGAACATTATTCATCGGCACGTATTCGTTCTGGTTCGTCTGGTCGATCAGAACGGCATGGCGCTGGCTGAAGGTGCCGCGCTGGCAATCCTCGCCGGACAGCCGCACGCGATTGCCGTCCAGCAGCAGAGCGCCGAAAGCGAGCGCCTCGCCGGTCGCCCAATCGATGCCTTCGCCGCTATCGATCATCGCGCGCTTGGCTTCGAGCTGGCGGGCGATCTTCGGATTGAGGTCAAAGCCTGGCGGGACCGAGGACAGCGAGGCTCCGATGGCGCGCAGTGATTCGATTGGCGCACCCGTGGGATCTTCGGACTGGGTCTCGTCATCCTCGCCACGGTTAAGACCGGCCCATTTGCCTTCGAGCCAGTCGGCCTTGTTTGGGCGGTAGGATTGCGAGGCCTGGTAGCAGCCCTCAAGGTTGGCCATGACCTTATCCCAGCCGGCTTGCGCTTCGGCCTCGTCGATCACCCCATCCTTGACGAGGTTTTCGGCATAGATCGTGCGCGTGGTCGGACGCGCGGCGATGGCGCGATACATGATCGGCTGGGTGAAGGCCGGCTCGTCCGCTTCGTTATGGCCGTGACGGCGATAGCAGACGATGTCGAGCACCACGTCGGCGGAGAATTCCTGGCGGTATTCGGTAGCGAGCTTAGCCGCGAAGATGACCGCCTCCGGGTCGTCGCCGTTCACGTGGAGGATGGGCGATTGGATCGCTTTGGCGACGTCGGTGCAATAGAGGCCCGAATAGGCGTGCAGCGGAACGGTGGTGAAGCCGATCTGGTTGTTGGTGATGAGATGCAGCGTGCCGCCGGTGCGGTAGCCGATGAGCTGGCTCATCGCCAGCGTCTCATAGACGATGCCCTGGCCAGCAAAAGCAGCGTCGCCGTGCAGCAGAATGCCCATCACCGAGTGGCGCTCGCGCGTGTCGCCCGCCTCGTCCTGCCGGGCGCGCACCTTGCCGACGACCACGGGGTCCACGACTTCAAGATGCGAGGGGTTAGGCTGCAGCGAGAGATGGACGCGGCGGCCCTCGATCTCGATGTCGGCTGACGTGCCGAGGTGATATTTCACGTCGCCCGAGCCCTGGACGTCATCAGGCTTGGAACTGGCGCCGCCGAACTCGCTGAACAGCGCGGTGAGCGGTTTCTTGACGACGTTGACGAGGATGCTCAGCCGCCCGCGATGGGCCATGCCGATGACTACCTCGTTGACCCCGGAATGGGCCGCGGTGCGAATCATGGTCTGCAGAGCGGGGATGGTTGATTCGCCACCCTCGAGGCCGAAGCGCTTCGTACCGACAAAACGCTTCTGGCAGAAAGTCTCAAAAGCCTCAGCTTCTGTCAGCTCCTGCAGCAATTGCTTGCGGGTATCGTTGTCGATCTCCAGCCGCCAAGGCGAGCCTTCGATCCGGCGCTGGAGCCAATCTTTCTGGCGCGAATCCTGGATGTGCATGAACTCGATGCCGAGCGAGCCGCAGTAGGTCTCGCGCAGGACTTCGAGGATCTCGCGGATCGTCGCGCTTTCGCGGCCGAGCACGTTGTCGATGAAGATCGAGCGATCGTAATCTTCGGCCTCAAAACCATAGGTCGAGGGGTCGAGCTCGGGATGGTGGCGCGGGACTTGCTGGCCTAGCGGATCGAGCTTGGCTTCAAGATGGCCGCGCACGCGATAGGCGCGGATGAGCATGAGCGCCCGGATCGAGTCAATCGTCTCGGCATGCGCGCGGCCCACGACATCGGCCAAAGCAGCGGGGGCGCCGGGACGCGTGGCGGTGGGTGCGGGACGGTCCGGAACGCCATCCGCCTCAATCTCCCAGCGCCGCGGAGCCCAGGAGGCGCCCGAGGCGTCTGTCAGCACCGACCTCGACTCGTCGTTCAAGGCCGCGAAGAGATCCGCGAAGCTCTGATCGACGGAGCTGGGGGACTGCACCCAGCGTGCGTAGAGATCGGAGATGAAGGCGGCATTCGCGCCGTTGAAGGCGGTGGCAAGCATGTCGACGCCGGGCATGGGGGGCTCCGCTGAATGATGCCCGCCAGACCAAGCGGGCACCCGCGCTTCCTGTTACGTCCTTAGAGGGCGCGGTGGGACCCGGACATAAGCGCTCCGGGCCTCGACCGAACCGGTCAGTTGAAGGTCGCTGGGTTGTCCCATGTGCATGCGCCTCGGTTCAAGGCTCTGCAACTTACGCTTGCAAAGCTTTGACCATGGTGCTGCCGAGCGAGGCAGGGCTGTCGGCGATATGGATGCCGGCGGCGCGCATCGCATCCGTCTTGGCGGCCGCCGTGTCGCGCCCGCCGCTGATGACGGCACCCGCATGGCCCATGCGGCGGCCGGGAGGAGCGGTGGCGCCGGCGATGAAGCCGACGACGGGCTTACGGGTGCCACTGGCGCGGATGAACTCGGCCGCGACGATTTCGCTCTCGCCGCCAATTTCACCGATCATCACAATCGCTTGGGTCTCGTCATCTTCCAGGAACAGCGCGAGAACGTCCTTGAAGTCGAGGCCCTTCACCGGATCACCGCCAATGCCAACGCAGGTGCTCTGGCCGAGGCCGGCCGCCGTGGTCTGCGCCACCGCTTCATAGGTGAGGGTGCCGGAACGGCTGACGATGCCGATCTTGCCACGGCGGTGGATATGGCCCGGCATGATGCCGATTTTGCAGGCGTCGGGGGTGATGACGCCGGGGCAGTTCGGACCGACCAGAATCGACTTCGAGCCGCTCAGGGCGCGGTGCACTCTCACCATGTCGAGCACCGGGATGCCCTCGGTGATGCAGACGATGAGCTGCATCTCGGCGGCGATCGCCTCCAGAATCGAGTCGGCGGCGAAGGGCGGCGGCACATAGATGGCGCTGGCGGTGGCGCCGGTCTTCTCCCGCGCCTCGGCCACGGTGTCGAAGACGGGGAGGTCGATGTGGATCGAGCCACCTTTGCCAGGAGTCACGCCCCCGACGACCTTGGTGCCGTAGGCGATGGCCTGCTCGGAGTGGAAGGTGCCCTGGGCGCCGGTGAAGCCCTGGGTGATGACGCGGGTTTCGCTGTCGACGAGGATGGCCATGTTATGCGGCTTCCTTCACTGCGCGGACGACCTTTTGGGCGGCATCCGCGAGGTTGTCGGCCGAGATGATGGGCAGGCCGGACTTCGCCATGATCTCCTTGCCGAGGGCGACATTGGTGCCCTCCAGCCGGACGACCAGCGGCACGGTAAGCGAGACTTCACGGGCGGCGGCGATGACGCCCTCGGCGATCACGTCGCAGCGCATGATGCCGCCGAAGATGTTCACCAGGATCCCTTCAACATTCGGATCCGAGAGGATGATCTTGAAGGCCGCTGTCACCCGCTCCTTGGTGGCGCCGCCGCCGACATCGAGGAAGTTGGCCGGCGAGCCGCCATAGAGCTTGATGATGTCCATGGTCGCCATCGCGAGGCCGGCGCCGTTGACCATGCAGCCGATGGTGCCGTCCAGGGCAACGTAGCTGAGGCTGTGCTTATTCGCCTCAAGCTCCTTGGGGTCTTCTTCCTGCTCGTCCCGCAGCTCTTCAAGCTCGGGGTGGCGAAACAGGGCGTTGTCGTCGAAGGTCACCTTGGCATCGAGGGCGACGACATCGCCGGTCTTGGTCACCACCAGCGGGTTGATCTCGACAATGGCGCAGTCGAGTTCGACGAAGGCGTTGTACATGGCGAGCGTGAACTTGGTGAAGGCATTCACCTGCTTGCCGCTGAGGCCGAGGCCGAAGGCCAGGCCGCGTGCATGAAAGGCGGAGATGCCGGTCGCCGGATCAATCGCGACGCGAAGGATCTTCTCGGGCGCGTGCTCGGCGACTTCCTCGATCTCCATGCCGCCTTCGGTGGAGGCCATGATCAGGATGCGGGAAGTCGCGCGGTCCACGAGAAGCGAGAGGTAAAGCTCGCGGGCGATGTCGCAGCCAGCCTCGACATAGACGCGATGCACGGTGCGTCCGGCGGCGCCGGTCTGTTTGGTGACCAGCGTATGGCCGATCATGGCCTCGGCGGCCTCGCGCACTTCCTCGTGCGACTTGGCGAGGCGGACGCCGCCCTTACCCTCAGGCGCATCGGCGAAGCGGCCGGCGCCGCGACCGCCGGCATGGATTTGCGACTTCACGACGAAGACGGGGCCGGGCAAGCGCTGCGCAGCGGTCACGGCTTCCTCGGCCGTCCAGGCGACGTAGCCGTCCAGCACCGCGACGCCGCGCGCCTTCAGCAGGACTTTGGCCTGGTATTCATGGATGTTCATAAGTTCAGCCCACCAACTTCTTCGAGGCTTCGATCAAACCGCGCACACCTTCGCAGGACTTGTCGAAGGCCGCCTTTTCCGTCTCGTTCAGAGCGATCTCGACGATCCGCTCGACACCGCCGGCACCGATCACCACCGGCACGCCGACATAGAGATCCTTGATCCCGTATTCGCCGTTGAGGTTGGCGGCGCAGGGCAGCACGCGCTTCTTGTCCCTCAGATAGCTCTCAGCCATGGCGACGGCCGAGGCGGCGGGGGCGTAGAAGGCGCTGCCTCGTTCGAGCAGCTTGACGATTTCGCCGCCGCCGTGGGCGGTGCGGGCCACGATGGCGTCGATCTTTTCCTGCGTGGTCCAGCCCATCTTGATGAGGTCGGGAACGGGGATGCCGGCGACGGTGGAGTAGCGCACCAGCGGCACCATTGCATCGCCATGGCCGCCGAGCACGAAGGCCGTGACATCCTCGACCGAGACCTTGAACTCATCGGCGAGGAAGAGGCGGAAACGGGCGCCGTCCAGCACGCCGGCCATGCCAACGACCATATTGGGCGGCAGGCCGGATTTCTGCTGCATCACCCAGACCATCGCGTCGAGCGGGTTAGTGATGACGATGACAAAGGCGCCGGGGCAGTTGGCCTTGATGCCTTGCGCGACCTCGGCGATGACGCCGGCGTTCTTGGCGACCAGATCATCGCGCGACATGCCCGGCTGGCGAGGGAAGCCCGCCGTGACGATCACCACATCGGCGTCTTTGAGAGCCGCGTAGTCTGAGCCGCCGGTCATCTCGGCGTCGAAGTTATCGACCGCCCCCGACTGCCGGATGTCGAGCGCCTTGCCCGCAGCGACGCCCCCGAAGACATCGAAGAGCACGACATCGCCGAGCTCCTTGAGGCCGATGAGGTGAGCCAAGGTGCCGCCGATATTGCCTGCCCCGATGAGGGCAATCTTATTCCGGGCCATGAGGGTCCTTCCATGGGTTCGGGAAGCGGACGCGCGAGCGGGCCGCGGAATTGATCCTCGCGGCCCGAAAGGCGGGTTGTGCTAACGCAGATGTTGCACTGCCACAAGCTAGCAGGATGTTTAGGAACCGCCCTCTAACGCGCAGGTCTGGCCTGTCAAATGGGCGGGCTATCGTTACCCAATTAGGAACCAGAGACGGAACAGCGCTGTCTGCGCCAAAGTCTCTCGCCGCAAACCAGGCAGTCTTAGGGCACGCAGGCGTGCAGCGGCGCCGCCCGAAAGTGCTTTGGTCACGACCGAGAGGTCGCGGCGAGCAGCGGGGGAGAGCAGGCGGTCATCCCGCTGGAGGGCGCGGATATTGGCGCGGAATACGGTCATGAAGGCCCCGGGGCCTCGGCGCAGGGCGGCGATGGCGCGCTGTAGCGGCGGGCCGGCGGCACCGACCGCGTTTCCGCCGTGTTGCCGGTAGAGGATCACGCCGCGATCGTCGAGCAGGACGCGGCCACCGGCGGCGGTGACCATCAGGTAGCACCACCAGTCGTGCCAGGTTTCGGGCGGCGCGGTTGTCGCGGCGACCAGCCGGATCGCCGCGGCGTTCAGGATTACCGTGTTGCCGGTCGCGATGTTCTGGGTGAGGCTGGCCGGGAAGGCCGCCGGACCGAGCAGCGGCGCCGACAGTCCGCGACGGTTAAGCGTCTCGTCGACCAGCACCTGCCGGGCGCAGTAGAGCGCGGGGACTGCCTCAGGCACATCGCGGAGAGCGGCGAGGCCCCAGGCGAGTTTGTCGGGCAGCCAGATGTCGTCCTGATCCGCAAAGGCGATGTGAGGGAAGTCCTGCGCGCCCTTCAGCAGCGTCATGAAGCTGCGGAGGACGCCGAGATTGCCGCCCGGTTCCGTCAGTCTTCGGCAGCGTGGACCTAGCCGCTGGGTCCAGTCTTCCAAGACGGCGACTGTCTCGTCCGTGGAGCCGTCGTCGCGCCATAGCAGCAGCCAATCGGTTTCGCTTTGGGCGGCGAGGCTTGCGATGAGAGCGTCGAGGAAGCGGGCGCCGTTATAGGTGGAGAGCAGAATCGCGCAGACAGGCATCAGTTTCGGCCGTCTGGGCCTTTCAGCAGGCTGGCGACGGTGCGTTCAAGGCTTTCGCGCCAGGGCGGGAGGGTGACGCCGAAGGTGCGGGCGAGCTTGGTGTTGTCGAGCCGCGAATCGGCTGGGCGCCTCGCGGGTGTCGGCCAATCGGCGGTGCGGATGGCCTCGACTTCCGGGGATGGGCCGCCAAACGGCCCGGCGGCCGCGAACGTCGCGACGGCGAGGCCGTGCCAGGTGGTCTCGCCCGAACCGGTGGCGTGGAAGATGCCGCCGTATTCGGGCTTCCAGTCGGTTTTCGCGATGAGGGCGAGGATGTCGAGGATGGCGGTGGCGAGATCGGCCGCGGCGGTCGGGCTGCCCTTCTGGTCACCGACCACGCGCAGCTTTGGCAGCTTGGCGCCGGCGCCGAGCATGGTGCGGACGAAGTTCTTGCCGGTATCGGAATAGACCCAGGCGGTGCGCAGGATCACCGACCGGCCTCCAGCGGCAAGGACCGCTTCCTCGCCATCGCGCTTGGTGCGGCCGTAGGCGCCGGTCGGGTTGGTCGGATCGGTTTCGAGATAAGACGCGCCTTTGTCGCCATCGAAGACATAGTCGGTCGAGACATGGATGAAGGGAATGCCGGCTCCGGCGGCGAGGCGGGCGAGGGTTGCCGGGCCGTCCCGGTTCGCCCGTTGTGCGGCCGCCTCGTCCTGTTCGGCGGCATCGACCGCGGTATAGGCGGCGGCGTTGACGATGGCGGCCCAGGGGCGGCTGGCGAATGCTGCTTCCAGGCTTTCGGGATGGTCAAAGTCGAGTTCGGGGCGGCCGAGGCAGATCACGGCCATGTCGCGGGCGGGGGCTAGGCGGGCGAGGGCTTGCGCGAGTTGGCCGGCCGTGCCGGTGACGAGGATGGGGCCGAAGGTCATGGGTCAGGGCTCCTGGTCTCTCATCTCCCCTCCCTGGAAGGGAGGGGCCGGGGGTGGGTCATGCAGCCGAGACGTCGGCGGGTGCGGCGGCGAGCAGAACCCACCCCTAACCCCTCCCTTGCAGGGAGGGGACGACAAAGTGCCGCCTAGTAGGTGAACAGCTGACCCACGTCCCGGAATTTCGGCAGCACCTTGTCCTTGTCCGACAGCACCGCCTCGCCCGGCGCGACAGGCCAGGGCAGGGCCAGGTCCGGGTCATCCCAGATTACGCCTGCCTCGCAGACTTTGCTGTAGTCGCCGGTCACTTTGTAGAAGACCTCGGTATCCGGAACGAGTGTGCAGAAGCCGTGCAGGAAGCCGCCAGGTATCCAGAGCTGCTGCCAATTTTCGGCCGATAGCTCCGCCGCGACATACTGGCCGAAGGTCGGCGAACCCAACCGGGCATCGACCGCGACGTCCCAGATGGCGCCGCGCACCACGCGGACGAGCTTGCCCTGGACATGCGGATCGATCTGGCAGTGCAGGCCTCGGATGACGCCCTTCTGCCGCGACAGGCTGTGATTGTCCTGCACGAAAGGCCCGTCGATATCGGCCTCGACGGAGAGCTTCTTCGCGTTGAACGTCTCCGAGAAGAAGCCGCGGCTATCGCCGAATTTGTCCGGCGTGATGAGCAAAACCTCGGGGATGGCGAGGGCTTCGACCTTCATACTCATGCTCCTCAGGCGTGGCCGTCGGCGAGTTCGGCCAGCAGGCGGCCAAGTTCCGTTTTGCCGAGCTGCTTGGCATGGACCCGCAGCTGGTCGGCATCGATGAAGCCCTTGCGGAAGGCGACCTCCTCGGGCGAACCCACCAGCATGCCCTGGCGGGACTGGATGGTCTGCACGAAGGTCGCGGCCTGCATCAGGCTGTCGGGCGTGCCGGCATCGAGCCAGGCGGCGCCGCGGCCGAGCCTTTCGACATGCAGCGTGCCCTCCTGCAGGTAGATCTGGTTGAGATCGGTGATTTCGAGCTCGCCGCGCGGCGAAGGCTTGATCGAGGCGGCGATGTCGGTGACCCGCTTGTCGTAGAAATAGAGCCCGGTGACCGCCCAGTTGGATTGCGGCATCGCCGGCTTCTCGACGATCTCCACCGCGCGGCCGTCTTCATCGAAGCTCACCACGCCGTAGCGCTCGGGGTCGCGCACCTGGCAGGCGAAGACCGTGGCGCCCTCGGGCCGGGAGGCCGCGGCGCGGAGCAGGACCGAGAGATGCTCGCCGTGGATGAGGTTGTCGCCGAGTGCCAGAGCGCAGGCCTCGCCGCCAAGCCAATCCCGGCCGATGAGGAAAGCCTGGGCGATGCCGTCCGGCGAGGGCTGTTCGGCGAAGGTGAATTTCACCCCGAGGCGTGAACCATCGCCCAGCAGGCGCTTGAACTGCGGCAGATCGGCCGGGGTAGAGATGATCAGAATGTCTCGGATGCCGGCCAGCAGCAGACTCGACAGCGGATAATAGACCATCGGCTTGTCGTAGACCGGCAGGAGCTGTTTCGATGCCGCGAGCGTAATCGGATGCAGCCGCGTCCCCGAGCCGCCCGCGAGCAGAATGCCTTTCATGAATCTCGTACTTTCAAAATGCGAGTGGGGGGTCAGGCGCCGGCGTAGCGGGCGAGGTTAGGCGGCGGTGCCGAGACGCTGGCCGCCGTAGCGGCCGCCCCGAATGCCTTCCCACCAGTCGCGATGGGAGAGATACCAATCGATCGTGCGGGCAAGGCCGCGCTCGAAATCATGCTCGGCCTTCCAGGAGATCGCCGCCTCGGTGACCGTGGGGTCGATCTCGTAGCGAAAATCATGGCCGGGCCGGTCGGTCACGAAACGGATGAGGCGCGAGCGGGGGCCTTCCGGATCGGGCAGCCGGCGGTCGAGTTCGGCGCAGATCGCATGCACGACCTCGAGGTTGCTGCGCGGCTGGCGGGCGCCGATGCAGTACGTCTCGCCCGGCACGCCCTGCTCCAGCACCTTGACCAGGGCGACGGCGTGATCCTCGACGAAGAGCCAGTCGCGCTGGTTCGAGCCATCGCCATAGACGGGGAGCGCCTTCCCCTCCAGCGCATTGAGCAGAACCAGCGGGATCAGCTTCTCCGGAAACTGCCAGATGCCGTAGTTGTTCGTCGTATTGGAGACGAAAGCCGGCAGCCCATAGGTGTGGAACCACGCTCGCACCAGATGGTCGGAGGCGGCCTTGGAGGAGGAATAGGGGCTGCGGGGGTCGTAGGCCGTGGTTTCCCTAAAGGGCGGGTCGTTCTCCTCCAGCGCGCCGAAAACCTCATCGGTCGAGACATGGTGGAAGCGGAAGCGGTCGCGGGTCTCTCCCGTGAGGCCGGCATAATAGGCGCGGGCAGCTTCCAGAAGCGTAAAGGTGCCCATGATATTGGTGCGCATGAAATCCGCCGGGCCATCGATCGAACGATCGACATGGCTCTCGGCCGCAAGATGCATCACGGCGTCGGGCTTATGCGTGTCGAAGATTTCCCGCATCGCGGCGGCGTCTGCGATATCGGCGCGGACGAGCGTATGGCGGTTGCTGGTGAGAGCCTCCTCCAGCGCATCCTCGGAGGCGGCATAGGTCATGGCATCGACATTGATGACCGCGTGGTCGGTCTGGCGGATGATGTGGCGGATGACCGCCGAGCCTATGAAGCCGCAGCCGCCCGTTATCAGGAGACGCATCGTGTCGTAATCCATTCGGATAATGCGGCGGCAAACTGCCAGTCCGGGCCCGGTTGATCAACTCGAATGGTGGGCGGCAGCAGAGCAAGGACGAAAAGCCTCAATCCCGTGCGGCCAGCGGCTCTCACATACGTAGGAATCGCTTCTGTTGCGCTGCGGAATAGATCATTGTGACGGGAATGAAGACGCTTATCGGGATTTCCTGCTGCCAGAAACCTTTCGGCAAGTTCGAAATGCTCAACCATGCGGTTTCGGACACCTATGTCCGCGCGGTCGATGAGATCGTCGGTGGCATGGCGGTGCTGATCCCGGCGAATGGTGCCGAGTGCGACATCGCCTGCCTGCTGGCGCGGCTGGATGGTGTCATCCTGACCGGCAGTCCCTCCAACGTCGCACCTTGCCTCTATGGCGGCGAACCGCATCCGCCCGAGACGCCAGAGGATCGACGCCGCGATGCCGTGACGATGCCGCTGATCCGGCAGGCGATCGCAAGCGGCATGCCGCTGCTCGGGATTTGCCGTGGTTTTCAGGAAATGAACGTGGCGCTTGGCGGCAGTCTCCATCAGCGTTTGCAGGATCTGCCGGGCCGTATCGATCACTCGACGCCGATGCAGGCATCACCGCGTATCCGTCACGGCAAGGCGCATCCGATCAAGGTCGTCCCGGGGAGCTGGCTGCACCGGGTCGCGCAGGCCTCGGAAATCGCGGTGAATTCCTTGCATAACCAGGGGGTCGACCGTCTCGCTCCCGGCCTCGTGGTTGAAGGCGAGGCGCCGGACGGGACGATCGAAGCGGTGCGGCTGCGCGATGCGCCAGGCTTCGCGACCGGCATTCAATGGCATCCCGAATACGATTTCGACCGGGATCCGGTTTCTCGGCGCATCTTCGAATCATTCGGCGAAGCGGTGCGAGCCTATCGGGCAGGCAACCAAACCTTCGCCCAGGCGGCGGATTAGCGGTTTGCCCCCTCCCGAAGTGAGGGAGGGAAGCGCGTCAGCCCACGCAGATACGGCTAACCCCGCGCATTCGTCCGCATGCGTATCGGAGCGAGCCGCTGCCCCTCGCGTCCGATGAACAGGGCCACGTCGCCAACGTGTAGACGGGTGTCGAGCGGAGGTTGATCGACCGTGTCGCCGTCCTGCGATTTGAGGGCAACCACAATCATCGAGATCCCGGCGCGCTGCTCCGCCTCAGCCAAGGTCAGGCCGCGATAAGGACTCTCGGGCACCACGACCAGCCGGTGCAGGCTGAGGCCGAGATCGGCCAACACTTCCTCCGACTCCCGCCGCGCGCCCATGCCGCGGATCGGTGCCTGCACCGCGCCGGGCTCGCCGGCCAGGATCATCTGGGCGATGCGTTCGGCCCCAATCTGGGTCGGCATGACCACCCGGGTAGCGCCGGCCAGGCGCAGCTTGCTCTCAGTGGTTGCCGCCTCGCCCCGCGCGATGATCTCGATGGTCGGGCTCAGGCTGCGGGCCGTCAGCGCGATGAAGACGTTGACCGCATCGTCCGGCAGAACGGTGGCGAGGCAGCGGGCACGGTCGATCCCAGCCGTCAACAAAGCCGTCTCCTCGCTGGCGTCAGACTGGATGCAGAGGAATCCGGCATCGCGCGCCTCCGCGAATCGCCGGTCGCTGCGTTCCAGGATCACGAAGCGGGCGCCGTTGGTCGCGAGTTCTTGCGCCAGCATCAGGCCGATCCGCCCATAACCACAGATGATAATGTGGTTGGTCAGAGCGTCGATGTCGTTCTTCATGCGGCGGGTCCCGAAAAGCTGCTGGAACTGGGTAATCGTGATGAACTGGATCAGCGCGCCGGTCTGGAAAATCATGCCGGTACAGCCGAGCACGATGAGGAAGATCGTATCGGCGCGGAGGAACGGGGTGTTGACCGGCCGGATCTCGTCATAGCCCACGGTGAAGACCGTGATGACCACCATGTAGACGGCGTCCCACACGCTCCATCCAGCCACTATGTAGCCAGCCATGGCGATGCCGCTGACCGTTAGAACGAAAAGCGCGCCCAGAACCAGATTGCGCACGGATGAGCTTAGGAGGCGCTTCGTCCACGACCGTAGAGGCGCCGACCGCCGGTTTGTCTCGACTTGCTTGCCGGCCATGCGCCCCACGAATTGCTGCACCGCAGCGACTGTGGCGTTAGCGCGTGATCGGGTCCAACGAAATCCTCAAGGCATTTCAAGGCGTGTGGTGATGTCGGAGGCTGTAGTGCTGCTAACAGCAGCCCTCATGGCTCGGGGTCCAATGGATTCTCCGGCCAGTTGTGCCGGGGGTAGCGGCCGCGCATGTCGCGGCGGGCGTCGGCCCAGGCGCCACGCCAGAAGCCGGCGATGTCGGCGGTGATGGCAATCGGCCGGCCCGCCGGGGAGAGCAGTGCGAGGCGAAGCGGTATCCGGCCCTGCGCGAGCAACGGCGTCTCCGCCAAACCGTAGAAATGCTGAGCCCGCGCCGAGGCGAGGGGCACAGGCTCGGCATAGTCAATTGCCGCGCGGCCAGGGCCGAGCGCCAGATGCGACGGCAATTCGCGGTCGAGCCGCGCGCGCAGGCTCCAATCGAGGCGGCCGAGCAGCAAGGCGGCGAAGTCGAGCGAGGCGAGGTCACCGAGCCGCGTCAGCCCATGCAGATGAGGACCCAGCCAATCCGCCAGCGTCGCCGCCAGCGCCGTGTCGTCGCTTGCGGGCCACAACTCGGGTTCCAGGCCGTGCATCAGCCCAAGCCTCGCCTGAATTTGCCGGGCCGCATCGGTCCAGGGCAGCCGCGCGGGATCGCGGCGCACGGCTTCCAGCAGAGCAGCGGCAGCCTCGGCCGCGTCGGGCGGACCGCTGCGATCCTCCAGCACCAGGGCCCCGAGACGCCGCCGGCGTCGGGCAAGGATGCTGCCGGTTACGGGATCAAGTGTTGTCTCGACGGTTTCCGTCACCCGCCGCGCGAGCGCTGGCGGCAGGGCAGAAGGATCGAGCGGCGCGGCCATCCGGATGCGTGCGGAAGCCTTCATCTCCAGGCTCGCCACGGCAAGCAGAGAGGCGCGCGACAGCGGGTCATTCACCGGTAGCCGGGCGCCTCCGCCGCCTGACAGCCGGAAGGAACCGGGTTCGCCGCGCCGCTGCGCCAGGCGATCCGGAAAGGCGGCGGCGAGCAGCGGCGCCGGATCCCCGGCGGCGACGGCGTCCGCGCGGAGGCCGAGACGCCCGCGGTATTGTCGCGCGGCCTGGCGAATGCGGTGGAGCGTGCCGCGATCGGCCTCCGCGCCACCGGCGCCGGCCAAAGCCTCCAGCCGCAAAGTGACATCGGCCGGGGCCTCGATGCCGCGGATCGGGTCGCGCTCCTCCAGCAGCGCCGCGAGATCGGCGGCGAGGGCGCGGGCCTGAGGCGTTTCGGCCGCCAGCATCATCGCGGCGAGGCGGGGGTGGGCACCGAGAGCGCTCATCCGCCGACCGCTCGCGGTTATGGCACCGGTGTCGTCCAGCGCATCGAGTTCCGTGAGAAGAACGCGGGCGGCGGCGAGCGCGCCCGCTGGCGCCGGGTCCGGCAAGGGCAGGGCCTCGGGCGGCGTGCCCCAGGCGGCGCAGTTCAGGGTGAGGCCGGAGAGTTCCGCTTCGAGGATCTCCGGCTTGTCATAGGGGCGCAGGCCGCGCTGGGTCGCGGTGGTCCAGAGGCGGATCGCGAGACCCGGTGCTTGCCGCCCGGCGCGGCCGGCCCGCTGATCGGCGGCGGCACGGCTGACGCGCAGCGTCTCCAGCCGGGTGAGTCCGGTTCCGGCATCGAGACGCGGCGAGCGACGATAGCCGCCGTCAATGACGATGCGCACACCCGGCACGGTTAGCGAGGTCTCGGCGATGGAGGTGGCGAGCACTACGCGGCGGCGCTCACCGGGGCGGAGGGCGAGATCCTGCGTCGCGGGCGGCAGGTCGCCGTGAAGTGGCAGCACCGCCGCGTCGATGCCAGTGAGGGCTGCCTCTGTGCGGCGGATCTCGCCCATGCCGGGGAGGAAGGCGAGCAGGTCGCCGGGTGCCTCGGCCAGGGCCGCGCGGATCGCTCGCGCCATGGCCTCGGGCAGGTCCCGGAGATGCGGCAGGTCGCGTGGCTGGTGGCGGATTTCGACCGGATGAGCCTGCCCGGCGCTTTCGATGACTTCGGCGCTCATGAGGCTGGCGAGACGGGCGCCGTCCAGGGTTGCCGACATCGCGATGAGATGGAGGTCGGGCCTGAGCAGGCGCTGGGCATCCAGGCAAAAAGCCAGGGCGAGATCGGCTTCAAGCGAGCGTTCGTGGATCTCGTCGAGGATGACGACCGCGACGCCATCGAGCCCCGGATCGGCGAGCAGGCGGCGGACGAGGAGGCCGGTGGTCACGACTTCGACCCGGGTGGCGGCCGAGACCGCGCTGTCGATCCGGGTGCGGAAGCCGACGGTCTGGCCGACTGGCTCGCCGGTGAGGCTCGCCATTCGCGTGGCCGCGGCCCGGGCGGCGAGGCGGCGCGGTTCCAGCATGACGACGCGGCCCGCGGCGCCGATCGGGCTGCCGAGAAGGGCGAGCGGCACGGTCGTGGTCTTGCCGGCGCCGGGTGGCGCGACCAGCACGGCATTGGGTGTCCCCTCCAGCAAGGCGAGCAGGCGCGGCAGGGCTTCGACGACCGGCAGGTCGCGCGCCGCGAGCGGGAGAGATGTAAGGGTCATGGCGTTGCTGGTAGCAGGCTTCGCAGGCGCGTGTTGAGGAACGAAGGCGATCAGCTCGTTGGGTGGAAGCGCGGCATTGGCTTAATGTTAGTTTTCGTTAGTCAATTTTAACGAACGCTGCGGCACTTTGGGAGGCCGCCGTGCGGTAGAGCCGAACGTAGCGTGATGCCCGGCGACTTACGGAGAGCAGGACGTCATGGGCACATCGCTTGGTGGAGTCGGATCGCAGGGCACAGCTCAGGGCGCGACCGATCTGTCCTCCTCTCAGGTATTCCCCATGCCTGGCGTCAATGACGCCGTTACCGACATTCTCGGCTACGGAACGGGCTTGAAATTACTCACTCCAAAATCACAAGCCGGGTTTATGAAGGTTGCGCGAACTGCTTTCGAACATTGCGCAACGAACTTGCGGCCTGAAGCATGTTATGATCTTGGCACTGAAGGCCCGTTCTGGTTGCCGGGAATGTATTTGCGCGAACTCGATCAGTCGGCTGGATATATCGTGCAGTCTCCCAGGGACGCCGAACACCAGACGCAAAATGGTTTGCAGATTCGCCAAACACAGAGCGGCTATGCCGTCAGCTATGACGGCCGGCCGGTCGATTGGCAGTCCCCCTAGGCGAAGCCGGTCTATTCCGCGATGGACCGCCTCGCCCACATCTTGCAAAGCGATCCACAGCGCATGGTAGTGCCGTTACCGATCGCCAATTCGGCTCCAGCGCACGCCCTTCTCCCTAGCGATTTCGGGCAAGCGAAAACGCAGAGCCAGCGAAGCGAAGCCGAGGCTGGATCGACGGGCGGCAACTTACATGGAGAACGCGTGTCGTAGGCGAGGTGATTGGTGGAGCGCCCTTGGGCGGCGCAACGCCGCGCACAGTTTGCCGCGCACAGTTTATAGACCACCGTCTCTACACGGATTTTCGGCACAAAGTCTCGCTGAGCCGCCGACGGGCTACATTCTGGGTTACGGACCAAACTCGCGTTTGATTCTGCCGCATTCGCAGAGTTCATTCGAACTCTTCACGAGATTGGCTCTTCAAAGTTGTCAAAAACATTTGGTGAGGGGAGCATGTTACGATCTTGGCATGCTGTATAATTTCCCCTTGCCAAGCTTCTATTTGAGAGCACGGACGCACGGGGAATACTTCGTGCAGAGCTGGACCGATATCGAAAACCGCTCAGAGAAAGGCTTGCGGCTTTATGGGAAGCAAGGTCTCTATGCCGTGAGCTACGGAGGCCGTCCGCTCGATTGGCAATCGCCGGAGGCCAATCAGGTCAATACGGCGATGTTTTCCCTCGCCAAGGGGCTGGATTGGAGAAAACCGGAGATGACAGTCGCCTTGCCAATGACCGAATAGCCAATCCGCGACCTTCCTGCGCGCGACCGGGAAGGCGATGGCGAAAAAGCGCCGCAGCGCATAGACTCGGGTTCATGTATCGGCCCACCACGTTTCTGCCAGTCTTGGTCTTTGTCCTCGGTGCGCTCGGCGTCGCGCCGTCCCTCGCGGCGGAGAGTGCGGCCGCGGTCTCGGCAAGGGATCGTGTCAGCCTGGTCTCGGATGCTGACCAGGTATCCGCGGGCCAGGGCTTTCAGCTTGGTCTGCGATTCCAGCTTTCGCCGGGCTGGCATGTGTATTGGCAAAATCCCGGCGATGCGGGTCTGGCTCCGGCGATCTCGCTAAAGCTGCCGCCGGGGACAAAGGCCTCACCGTTGCGCTGGCCTGTGCCGACGCGGTTGGCGGAAGGGCCGGTGACGACTTACGGCTATGAGAAGGCGGTTCTGCTGCCCTTTGCGGTCACCCCGCCATCCTCCGCCACAGGATCGCTGCCGATCGATGCGAGCGTCAACTGGCTCGTCTGCCGGGACATCTGCGTGCCCGAAAGCGCGCGTTTCCGGCTCGATCTGCCGATCGGCGCGGCGACGACGCCCTCGCCTCAGGCGCCGCTTTTCGCGGCGGTGGAGCGGGACATCCCCAAGGCTTCGGATCTCCGTGCGTGGATCGCGCCGGATGGCACGCTCCGCCTGCGCGGCGCGGCTCTCGCAGGTAGCCGTATCGCCTCGGCCTATTTCTTTCCGGACACGCCCGGCCTCATCGACCATGGCGCACCGCAGCCGCTTGCCCAGCAGCCCGATGGTTTGAGCCTGACGCTCAAACCGGAGGCGGCGCTCGCGACGGCCAAGGAACTCGGGGGCGTTCTGACGCTTACGGATACTGACGGATCGACGCGTGGGTTAACGGTGATTGCCGCTCCTGGCACCCCTCCCGCCGTCTCCGCGCCTGTTGGCCAAGTGGGTGGGGCTACTGCCTCCGGTGCCTTAGCGGCAACTGGAACGGAGACTTCTGGTCTCTGGACGCTGCTGCTGGGCGCTTTGCTCGGCGGCCTGATCCTCAACCTGATGCCCTGCGTCTTTCCGATCCTCGCGATGAAGGCGGCGCATCTCGCGAAACTTAGCGGCGCGCGGAACGAGCGGCGGCGGGTGGTCGGCGAGGGGCTGGCCTATGGCGCCGGGGTGCTGCTCAGCTTCGCCGCCCTGGGTGGAGTCATGCTGACCTTGCGGGAGACCGGGCATCTTGTCGGCTGGGGCTTTCAGTTCCAGTCGCCGGTCTTCGTGGTGCTCATGGCTTGGCTACTTTTCGCGGTGGGGCTGAGCTTCTCCGGCGTTATCGCGCCGGGTGGACGCTGGGCGGGGTGGGGTCAGTCCTTCGCGGCACGGGGCGGCATCTTCGGCAGCCTCTGCACCGGCGTTCTGGCGGCGGTGGTGGCGACGCCCTGCACGGCGCCCTTCATGGGCGCGGCTATCGCGGCCGCGCTGTCGGGTCCGGCAGCGGCGGCCATGGCGATCTTCCTGGCGCTCGGCCTCGGTCTGGCACTGCCCTTCGTGGTCGTCAGCCTCGTGCCGGGGATCGGCCATCTGCTGCCAAAGCCGGGCGGGTGGATGGAGGTATTGCGCCAGGCGCTCGCCTTTCCGGTCTATGCGAGCGTGCTCTGGCTGGTTTGGGTCGCGAGCCGCGAGGGTGGCGATGACCTGTTGCTCGCGGCCGGGGGCGGGATGTTGCTTATCGCCTTCGCGGCCTGGGTCGCGCCGCTCGGCCGCCGGGTGGCGCCTGCTCTCGCGACCCTCGCGGTGATCGGGCTTCTGCCGGTGATGCTCGGGATGAGGTCCACGCCCTCCGAACGGCCGATGGCCTTGGCCAATGGCTCGGAGACCTTCTCGGGCGCCAAACTGGCAGCCTTGCGCGCGGCGGGACGGCCGGCTTTCGTGGACCTGACGGCTGCCTGGTGCGTGAGCTGCCTCGTGAATGAGCGCGTGGCGCTCGACCGCGCGGCGGTGCGGGACAGTTTCCGCCGCCAGGGAATCACCTATCTCGTCGGCGACTGGACGCGGGGCGATCCCGAGATCACCGCCTACCTCCGCGCGCATCGCCGCGACGGTGTGCCGCTCTATATTTTCTACCCCGCAGGTGGCGCGCCCGCCGTGGTGCTGCCGCAGATTCTAACGCCCCGCATAGTGCTGGATGCGATCGGCCAGAGAACCGGCTGAGGGGGCGGATTGGAGCGGGTAGCGGGAATCGAACCCGCACATTCAGCTTGGGAAGCTGACGGGCTACCACTACACCATACCCGCGCGGCGCCTCTCATATCCGCCCCGCGCGACGATTGCAAAGCTCTCGTTGACGGCACGGCCCGCGCCGCCTTATCCCTGGCGCCGGCATCGACATGCCCCTCGTGATTTGTCCGGCCGGATTGCGGCGAGGTTAAAGAAGCGCGCTAAAGAGGCCAGCTGCCCAGCGTTACGGGCCGCTGCATCCACGGCCGGGTTCTCGATCAGAGGCCCATGCGATGCCCGTCATCAAAAACCCCAAAGCACTCCGCCCCGCGACGCAGCTCGTCCATGGCGGCACCATGCGATCGCAGTATGGGGAGAATGCCGAAGCGCTCTTCCTGACCTCGGGCTTCGTCTACGACAATGCGGAGCAGGCGGAGGCCACCTTCAAGGGTGAGGTCAAGCACTACCAGTACACGCGCTTCGGCAATCCGACCGTGAACATGCTGGAGCAGCGGCTAGCCTTGCTCGAAGGCGCCGAAGCCTGCATCGCAACGGCGACAGGCATGGCGGCGGTTTCATCCTCGATGCTTTGCCACTTGAAGACGGGCGACCGGGTCGTGGCGGCGCGCGCGCTGTTCGGCTCCTGTCACTGGATCGTCTCCACCCTGCTGCCGCGCTACGGGATCGAAACCGTTTTCGTCGATGGTGCCGATCTGGCGCAGTGGCGAGAGGCTTTGGCGACGCCGACGCAGCTTGTCCTGCTGGAAACGCCCTCCAACCCGATGCTGGAGATCGTCGATCTTCCCGCAGTAGCGAAGCTATCGCATGCGGCGGGTGCGATTGTTGTCGTCGATAATGTTTTCGCGACGCCTTTGCATCAGCATCCGCTGGAGATGGGCGCGGATGTGGTGGTGTATTCCTGCACCAAGCATATCGACGGGCAGGGGCGGGTGCTTGGCGGCGCCGTTCTCGGCCGCAAGCAATGGATCGAGGAGGTGCTGCAGCCCTTTACCCGCAACACCGGCCCGGCCTTGTCGCCCTTCAATGCCTGGCTGCTGCTCAAGGGGCTGGAAACGCTGAGCCTTCGCGTCGATGCGGCCAGCCGCTCGGCCGAAGCACTGGCGCATTTCCTGGAGACCCGCTCTGAGGTTTCCAAAGTCTGGTACCCGACGCTGGCCAGCCATCCGCAGCGTGAGCTTGCGATGCGCCAGATGTCATCCGGTGGCACGCTGGTGACCTTCGAACTCTCAGGCGGCAAAGCCGAGGCGTTCCGATTTCTCAACGCTTTGAGCCTCATCGCAATCTCCAACAATCTAGGCGATTCGAAATCGCTCATCACGCATCCGGCGACGACCACGCATATGCGACTCGCCGTGGAGGAACGCGCGAGGCTGGGCATCACCGAGGGTGCGCTGCGTCTGTCGGTGGGACTCGAGGATGTCGCCGACCTGACTGAGGATCTTTCGCAAGCCCTGGACGCGCTGAAACGCTAGACTCGTTGACGCAACCTGCGATTGGAGCCGCGCATTGCCTCAGTGTTGAGACGACTGAGACGATCGCGCGGGGAGTAAATTCGACGTTGCGGATGGGCGAAGGGAAGACTGATTGTAGGTGCGCAGGGGCCAAGGTAAAGCTTTGCGATAGGCGTCGGCGCATTCCCCGGGCGTCTTAGCGCATAAACGGGACAGGCGGAATCGATGGCTGACGACTACACGGAAACAACCCGCGATATCTGCGTTCGGGTACGATCCTTCTATCTTGAGGATCAGTCTCAACCGGACGAAGGACGCTATGTCTGGGCGTATCGCGTCCGTGTCGAGAATCGCGGCAGTCAGGTCGTGCAGCTCATGCGCCGAACCTGGCGCATCACCAATGCGCTTGGCCGCGTGCAGCATGTTCATGGCGAAGGCGTGGTTGGCGAACAGCCGACGCTCGAGCCCGGCGAATCCTTCGAGTACACATCAGGAACGCCGCTCGACACGCCGAGCGGCTTCATGGTGGGCGACTACCACATGGTTTTACCGTCGTCCGGCGAATCTTTCGACGTGAGGATCCCGGCCTTCAGCCTCGACAGCCCCCACCAGAACACGCGCCTTCATTGAAGGCGCGTGTTGGCGCGCGCGAGGACGCCGCGTCAGGAACGCGGCACGGCGATTAGGTGGCTCGGGTATCGGGCGCGGCGGAAAGTGAGCGCCGCTTCGGCCCGAACCTCTTCGAGCTGATCGAAATGCTGTCCGTCGAGCGGTTTGAGGCGCGCATCGACGCCGACGAACCGGTAGCCTTCGCCAATGCCGTAGCTTGCGGCCGTTCCGAGGAACACGCCGTCGACCTCAATGATGTAGGACTGCCTCATCCTGTCGTCTCCCGCGCCGCATGGAATGCGGCGATTGCCTTGGCACTACATCGCCCGAGCCGGACCATAATGTCCTCAGAGCGTGGGTGCTCAAAATTTTTTGTGATCAATTAGATACGCGGCGTTTTTATTATATTTTATTGAAACTTGCCATAGCCACTCCGACCGTCGCATTCGCTTCCGGTTCAGCAATGATCTAGCCACTCTGGCGCTCAAGGGCAATGGGGGTGCCCCCGAGTTCACCGCAGTGTCATCCTCCTGCACCTTTCGTCTTAGCCGCGCAATTGGACCTTCGGATGCTCCTCAAACGTAGCTTCACGATCGCTGGCCACCGCACCAGCATCGCGCTGGAGGCCGAGTTCTGGGCCGTGCTGAACAGCTTCGCCATGCGTGACGGGCAAAGCTTGGCCTCGCTGGTGGCGGAGGTTGATGCGACGCGGGACCCGCGGCGCCCGCTGGCCTCGGCCTTGCGTCTATATGCGCTGGCTGCTGGCGGTCATCCGGCGGCCCGCTGAAGCACTGCGCGTTTCGGCGCGTCGAGTGGCCCTTGCAGGAGCAGGTCGAATGGCGCCGGAGGCGAGGCTGTTCCGTGAGGAGTTACCGTCACGCGCAGATCGCAGGCACCGCGAACGAGGTCGGCGGTGCCGGTGGCCGAAAGCGTGCCGGCCGGGCCTTCTGCTTTCAGGTTTCCGAGCCGCAACTCACCTTGTGAGACGGATGCCATGGCGTGAAGCGAAGTGAAGACGGTGTGGCCGCTCGAAAGGCCAGCCGCGGCGGGGCCGGTCGCGACATTGTTGCCGAGTTTGCCTAGGTCGATGCCAGAGAGCGTCGCCTCCCCGCTGCCAAAGGAGGCAGTGCCGTTCAGGCTGGAGAGCCACGCACCCAGACTGTAGCCCCGCGCCGTGCCGGAGAACTGCGCATCGACATTGCTCGCCGTGAGGATCGGCAGGGGCTCGATCGGCGTCGCCAGCTTGCTGTCCGCGAGGGTGAGTTTCACGGAAACGGCGGGCGGCACCCGTGCTTCCAGCCGGATCACCCCTGCCAAAGTGCCATCCAGCGCCGACGCGCGATGCAGTGTGACAAGGAGCGAGTCGTCGGCGATATCGGCATCCGCCACGACGTTCGTCGCAAGCGGCGTCAGCGCATCCACCACGCGATCAATAGTGAGGTGCAGCCGCGCCTGCCAGCCTCGCAGAAGCTCGGTCGGAATCGGCTCGTCCGGGTCGGGGTGCGGCCAAGGAAAGGTGTCTATCGCGAAGACGCCTGTGATGCCGCGCTCGTCCGGGGCATTGCTGTCCGCATCGCCGATCTGGCCGCTGCCATGCACCAGGCCGAGGCTGAAGGCGAGCGGCGCCAGCTTCCAGCTCGCGCCATTGACCGTCGCCTCGGCCACCATCGACAGCGAGCCTTCGCCGAGCCAGGTGGTGCCCGAGCCAAAGCCGAGGTCACGCAAGAAGCGGTCGGCATTGGGATGGCGCAGCGTGACGTTGCCGTGGCCGCTCATATGCGCCAGATCGATGATGGGCTGCGCCGAGAGCGCCAGATCCCCGACGCTCGCATTGACCGTGAGTGCTAGGCGGTTGGGCGCTCCGTTGGCGACCACGCTCGCGAGAAGCGGCGCGGACCAGAATCCGGCGGCACCGCGCAGGCGGGGCGGCACAAACGCCGATAGTCGATCCGCTGGCTGGGCGGAGACGATCAGCCGCACGCCGTCCATTTTGCCGCTCGAATCCATCGCGCCAGAACCGACGAACTGCACTCCCGCGATCCGGCCGCCCAGCTGGCGCAGCACGAGCTTGCCACCTGCAACCGAAAGATCGACCAGCGCGTGGTCAATCGCGGTGTCGCCGAGCCAAGCCTGCCGCGCGGAGAGGCGGAGGTCGGCGGTGACGCCGGTGATCGCATGGGCCAAGGTTTCCGGCTTCGGCGGAGCGTCCCACCAGGCCTGCGGTAGCCAAAGGCCGAGGTCCAGCTTGCCGAAATCGAGCGCTCCCGCCACCGAGGGATGGGTGCCATTTAGGATCGACAAGCCGCCCGTCACGAGGGTGTCGTTCATCCGCCCGGTGATCGAGGTCGCGACCATCTGCCCGCTCGACAGGCGCAAATCGCCCGCCACATCCAGGCTGTCGAGTGCCGTCGCGATGGCGCCGGTTTCGGGCAGGAGCTGCGCCTGGGTCAGCCAATGTAGCGTCGCGGCGGGCGAGGGTGCGGTGACTTGCGCCTTGCCGAGAAAAACCGCGGTGGCCGGATCGTAGTATCCGGCGAGGTTGACGAGGCTTTCGCCGGGCAGGCTCGCTGTCGCGTTGTCGATCCGCAACCGGCCGCCCGTGGTCTCGAAATGTAGAGCGACGCGGCGCAGCAATCCGCCGCCATAGGTCGCCGCGTCGGCGGTGAAATCGACCTTGAGCGGTAGGGGCGGTGCCGGATTCTTCTGTACGGCGAGTGCCCAGGGCTCGATGTCGATCAGCGGTACGTGAAGCCGCAGTTCGATGGGGGTGGCCGAGCCGCCGGCGCCGCGGAGACGGCGGGGCAGCGCGAACCGCAGGGCGCCGGTGGCCGCCGTGGTACCGAGCACGAGCGCGAGATCGTCGACCCGAAGTCCCTCGCGATCCGCTCTCAGCGTGCCGGCAGCCTCGAAAGGCTGTTGCGGCGTCGGCAGGAGGTCCGCGAGGTCATCGCCATGGGCCGTGAGGCGGCCGGCGATCTTGCTGTCGCCGCGCATGGCACCGGTGAAGACAAAGCTGGTGGCCGGGCCGTTGATACTGTCCGCGCCAATCGCGAGCGGCGCGCTGCCATCGCTCATCGGCCAGGATAGCGCGAGCGATAGGTTCCACGGCCGGCCGGCAAGCGTCGCACGGCCATCAACCTGCAGCGCGGCCGAAGGACCCCCGGTAGCGACGGTGAAGGAGGCATCCTCGATCTGCAGCGGTCCGACCAGGATTCGGCCATGGCTGACCTCAGCGGAAAGCGATGCGAGCCAAGGCGGCGGCTCGAGTGAGAGCGGGCCGCGCGGCAGCGGCCAGGGCAGGCGGATGTCGGGCCGGTCCAGTGCGACATGAGTGACATCGAGCCGGCCGGTCAGCAGGGCGCCCAGCGATAGGCTCATCGTCAGGTCATGGGCGGACATGCGGGTGCCGTCGCCGTTGTCCCGCACTTCGACTTGTTCGGCGGTGACCGAAGGCTGCGGGAGCAGGCTGACGCGGATCGGGCCGCTGATGCGGACATCGCGGCCGACGAAGCCGCTGGCCGCCGCCTCGATCGCGGCGCGGTGCAATTGCCAGTCGAAGAGCGGCGGGAGCAGCCAGAGGATGGCGAGAGACACAACGAGGGTCGCCGCGAGCAACGGCACCAGCCGTGGGCGGAATGCCTGCCGGCGGCGCTTCGCGGGCGCCTTCATGCCGGATCCGCTCAAGGGGGCGTCTCTGAAACCGCGCCGAAACCGCCGCCACCCGGCGTCGCGATTCCGAGGATATCGCCGGGCCGCAACTCGATCCGGTCGCGGCCGGCGAGTGGCAGATTCTGGCCACCGCGCTCAACCCACTGGTCACCGGTAGCACCCGGATTGCCGCCCGCGAGACCGAAGGGGCCTTCGTGCCGGCGGGAAGCCACGATCACAGCGGTCATCGGTTCGAGGAAACGCAGGCGCCGTACCACGCCATCACCGCCGCGCCATGCGCCGTCGCCACCCGATCCTGGGCGGAGGGAGAAGCTCTCCAGGCGCACGGGGAAGCGCAGTTCCAGCACCTCGGGGTCGGTCATTCGCGTATTCGTCATGTGGGTCTGCACAGCGCTGCTTCCATCGAAGCCCGGTCCTGCGCCGGAGCCGCCGCAGATCGTCTCGTAATACTGGCGGCGCGCATCTCCGAATAGGAGGTTGTTCATAGTGCCTTGTGCGGAGGCACAGGCGCCAATCGCGCCCAAAAGAACATTGGCCACCGCCTGGCTGACCTCGGTATTGCCGGCCACCACCGCCGCACCAGGCCTCGGCGCCAGGAAGCTGCCCGTCGGGATGAGGATGTCGAGCGGCTCAAGGCAGCCATCGTTGAGCGGGATCTCCTCCGCCACCAGGCAGCGGAAGACATAAAGGACAACGGCGCGGGTGACGGCCGGCGGGGCGTTGAAGTTCCCGGGGCTCTGGGTGCCGGTGCCGGTGAAGTCGATGGTGGCGCGTCGGGCAGCGCGATCGACGCGGACAGCGACGCGCAGAGGCGCACCGTCCTCCATGGTGAGCGCAAAGTCGCCGTCGTCGAGGCGGTCGATCACCCAGCGAACTGCTTCCGCGGCATTGGCGCGAATGTGCGCCATGTAGGCGGTGACAGTCGCCCAGCCCCATTCGGCGATGACCCGCGCCATTTCGGCGGCCCCCGCATGATTGGCCGCGATCTGTGCCGCGATATCGGCGAGGTTCACATCCGGACTGCGGGCGGGATGGGGGTTGTTAGTGAGCAACGCGCGAAATTCCTCCTCCCGCATCGCGCCACCGGAGACGATGAGGAAATCGTCGATGACGACACCCTCCTCGGCCAGGGTAGTGGAATCCGAGGGCGTCGAGCCCGGCGTGGTGCCGCCGACATCGGCATGGTGGCCACGATTGGCGAGGAAATAGCGGATCGTCTGTCCCGCCTCGTCGAAGACGGGCGTGATGACAGTGATATCCGGCAGATGCGTGCCCCCGGCATAGGGGTCGTTAAGGGCCACGACATCGCCCGGCCGGAATGTGGCGCCGCGCCGCGCAATGATGTGCCGCACGCTTTCGCCCATGGCGCCGAGATGCACGGGGACATGCGGCGCGTTCGCGATCAGCCGGCCCTCGGCGTCGAATAGAGCGCAACTGAAGTCGAGCCGCTCCTTGATGTTGACGCTTAGCGCGGACTGACGGAGCACGATGCCGGCATGCTCCGCGACCCCCATGAAAAGGTTGTTGACGAGTTCGAGGAGCACGGGGTCAGCGGTCTGCCGTTCCATCTGGGCGGGCGCCAGCCTGGGCGTCTCCGATTCGTCCCGTTCCAGGACAAGGTGGCCGTGGCCGGTAACCCTGACGCGCCATCCAGGCTCGACCATGGTTGTCGCGGTGTCGTCGAGGATGAGGGCGGGGCCGGATAGCAGGTCACCGCGCCTCAGAGCGTCGCGCGCGAAAACCGGCGTGTCGTGCGACGCACCCTGGGTGAAGACGGTGACGCGATCACTCGGCTCCGGAACCTCGCCCGCGGCGCGCGCGGGCCATGGGGCTTCTTCGATCGTGGGAGCGGGTGCGGTTGCTTCCACTGTGAGGCTCTCGACAACGAGCTGGCGGGGCGGGGCGGGGAAGGCGAAGCGCGCCTGATGCTCCGCCGCAAAGCTCGCGCGCATCGTGTCTGCATCAGCGAAGGGCACACGAAGCGGCGCGTCTGTGCCGTCCAGTCGCAGTTCAGCGGTGGCGGTCGCCGTGATGGCTTCGGCCGCAAGTCCCTGGGCCGTAAGCGCTCCTCGCGCGGTCTCCTCCAGGCTGCGCCGCAAAGCCTGGGCCGCCGCTAAACCGGCCTCGTCGAGGTGCCGCTCAACTGCCTGGGTCCGGATCGCAGAGGGTTGGGCGAGGCCGATGCCGTAGGCGGAGAGAACGCCAGCCTGGCGATGAATGAAGATGCGGCACATGCCGAGCGCCTCGGCGACCAGGCAGGCGTGCTGACCGCCAGCGCCACCAAAGCAGGCGAGGGTGAAAGCGGCGACGTCCCGACCTCGTCGCGTGGAGATCTCGCGGATGGCGCGAGCCATATGCGCGACAGCGATGCGGATATAGCCCTCCGCGACCGTATGGGCGTCTTGGGCGCCGCCGGTGGCTTTGCCGACGCGGGTCGCGAGGTCGGCGAAGGCTTGTTTTGTGGCTGCCGCGTCTAGCGGAAGATCGCCGTTGGGGCCGAAAATCACTGGAAAATAGGCGGGCTGGATTTTGCCGAGCAACACATTGGCATCGGTGACGGTCAGCGGTCCGCCGCCCCGGTAGCAGAGCGGTCCCGGATCCGCGGCGGCCGAGTTCGGTCCCACCGTCATGCGCGCCCCGTCGAAGCCGAGGATCGAGCCGCCGCCCGCCGCGACCGTGTGGATCGCCATCATCGGGACCTGTAGCCGGACACCAGCAACCTCGGTCTCCGTCGCCCGCTCGAAGGTGCCCGCATAGAGCGCGACATCGGTCGATGTGCCGCCCATATCGAAGCCGATGACACGGTCGAAGCCCGCCGCCTCTGCCGTGCGCGCGGCGCCGACTATTCCGCCTGCGGGGCCGGAAAGGATCGCGTCCTTGCCCGCAAAACTCCGGGCCTCGGCAAGGCCGCCATGGGATTGCATGAAGAACAGCGGCACCCCCGGCAGCGCTGCCGCCACCCGGTCGACGTATTGTCGGAGCACTGGCGAGAGGTAGGCGTCGGCCACCGCCGTCTCGCCGCGCGGGACGATGCGGAGCAATGCGCCGACCCCGTGGCTCGTCGAGATCTGGGTGAAGCCGGTTGCAGCAGCGAGCCGCGCGACGGCCGCTTCCTGTGCAGGATGCGCCCAGGCATGCATCAAGACAATCGCGACGGCGGTCAGCCCGCGCGCCCGGGCAGCCCCCAGTCCCGCGGCAACCATGGCTTCATCGAGCGGTGCGATCTCTCGACCACTGGCGTCGAGGCGCCTGGAAATCTCCAGCACCTCCGCGTGCAACGGCGGAGATCGCCGAATATCGAGGTCGAAAAGGCGAGCGCGCGCCTGGTTGCCGATGCGCAACAGATCGCCCAGGCCAACATTGGTGACCAGCAGGACCGGCTCGCCCCTGCGTTGCAAAAGCGCGTTGGTGGCGACCGTGGTGCCCATGCGGACCTCCGCGACCCGATCCGCCGGGATCGCGTCTTGCGCGCCGAGGCCGAGCACCTGACGGATGCCCGCGAGCGCGGCATCGTGATAGCGGCCGGGATTCTCGCTCAACAGCTTGACTGCGGAGATGTGCCCGGCGGCATCACGCGCGACGATGTCGGTGAAGGTGCCGCCGCGGTCGATCCAGAACCTCCAGCCGGTCATCCACACTCCAAATGCGGTGGTGGCATCGTCTCGCCGCGCTGCCGCGCCCGTGTTAGACCCGTGTCATGCTATGGGGAAAGATCATCGGCGGCGTCGCCGGCTTCGCAGTCGGTGGCCCGATCGGCGGAGTTGTGGGCGCCGCATTGGGCCATGCCGCGGATGCCGGGATGATCCCCGGCATGCAATCGGCCCTGCAAGGCTTCAAACCGAAGCGTGATTCGGGCCCGAGCCCGCTTAGCTCGGCCCGCTTCGCCGCCATGCTAGGCCGCCGCGATCAAGTTTTCGCCATCGGCGCCGTCACCCTCTCGGCCAAGCTCGCCAAATGCGACGGACCGGTCAACCGGCTGGAAATCGACGCCTTCAAGCGCGCCTTCCACGTGCCGGCGCATAATGTGGCGGAGGTCGGACGCATGTTCGATGCGGCCCGCAAAAGCCCGGCCGGGTTCGAGCCCTTCGCGCAGGAACTCACACTCGCCTTCGAGGCCGACAATCGCGTGGTCCTGGAGGAAGTGCTGCGGGCGCTTTTCGCGATCGCGCGGGCGGATGGCGCGGTCAACCAGCAGGAGATCGCCTTCCTTGCCCAGGTCCACCGGCTGTTCCGGCTCGACCGGTTTTCCTGGGACCAGGCGATGGGGGGCACTTCGGATCGCGCCCGTGCCTCGGAGGACGGCAATCCCTATACGGAGCTTGGCCTGACCCGCAACGCGACCGACGCTGAGCTGCGGGAAGCGCGGAAGCGGCTGATGCGGGAGTTCCACCCCGACGGGCTGGCCGCGCGTGGTGTGCCGGTGGAGTTCATCGCCCGGGCGACACAGCGGGCGGCCCGGATCAACGCCGCCTGGGACCGCATCAAGCGCGAGCGCGGCCTTTAGGGCGAGGCTGCTTACCTCTGCGGCTGTTTGCCGCTCAGAAGCCACCGCCCGACATCACAAAACGAAAATAGATCTGGGTAATCACGCGTTGCAGGACGCCCAGCAGCAAAATCGCGACGATCGGGCTGATGTCGATGCTGCCGAGAAACGGGATGATCCGGCGAATCGGGTTGAGAACCGGCGCTGTCACGCGGTTGAGGAAGTCGCCGATCGTCCAGACCAAACGGTTGCGCGTATCGAGGACACCAAAAGAGGCGAGGGTGGTGAAGACCGCCGCCAGGATGATCGCCCAGATATAGAGGCTGATCACCTTCTCGATGAGCCAGTATAGGTCGGATAGTAAGTCGGCACCCATGGTTCTCGGTCTTCCTTAGCGGTCGCGGCGGACCCTAACGAGCCTGACCGGGGGCTGCAACACGGCCACTCGGGGAGCGTGCTTGACAGCAGGTCGGCACCTGACCATGTTCCGCGCCCGGCGGGATGGGGCTGTAGCTCAGCTGGGAGAGCGCGTCGTTCGCAATGACGAGGTCAGGGGTTCGATCCCCCTCAGCTCCACCATTCCGCCGGTTTAACCCATTCATAACGTTCCGTGATTGCGCCGCGATCGTTTGCTCGCGCGCATTTTTAGTTCGTGCGTTGCGGACGTAAAATTGGACGATCCGCCGAATGGTTAACTTTCCCTGAACGGACTTTGCTGCCACTGCTTGCATGCAACCTGTCACGCGAACGCAGGAGGGTCCCTCTGAGCTACATGAACGCGGGACAACCACGCTACACGCGTCGTCTGTCTGACAAGGTCCTCATTGCCTTTCATCAGGCTTGCGACCAGGAGGAATTCGAGATCGCGGAGCAACTGCTTCAGATCTTGGAGACCATCCTTGTGCATCGCCCCATCCATGTGAAGGCTGATCGGCGCAGATCGATGGATACGCTTGTCGCAGCTCACGAACGGCTCTGGCATTTGCGGAACGTCCAAAGCGAGTCTTGAGGCAACCGCGCGCTGCGATCATCTCGAAGCGACCCACGTTCTGACCCCCGGCGCGGGTCGCGTATGCGCGACCGCAAGCCACCGGGCATAGCGCTCATGTATTCACGGCGCCGTTGCTTAACGAGGAACCAGCGATTGTCGGGAAATCGGAAGAATCGGCAGGCGGAGCTTCCCTTCGTCTGAGAAAGCTCCGCCCATTAGCTACTTCAGATGCTGCGCGAGGTGCTTGTTCATCTCGAACATCGTCACCTTGTCCTTGCCGAAGACCTTGCGAAGCTTGTCGTCGGCCAGAATTTCGCGTTTGTTTTCAGGGTTCTGCAGGTTATGGGACTTGATGTATTCCCAGACCTTGCTCACCACCTCGCCGCGCGAGAGGGTTCCCTGCCCGACCACCTCGGCCAGCTCAGCGGAAGGCTTGAGTGGCTGCTGAAGCGCATTCGGCTTCTTTCCAGCGGCCGCGGCTGGCGCGGCCTTGGCGGCGGCCTTGGGAGCGGCTTTCGCGGGAGCCTTAGGGGCGGTCTTGTCTGGCATAAAGTTTCCTCATCGACGAATGGTGTGCCCTTATCCTTCACCCCGATTGCGGCGGCAACAAGCCTCCGTCGCGGCGATGTGTCTTCGGGCTTGAAAAGCAAGCTGGTTGTGCCTGCGCATCCAGCTAGTCCTTCTCAGGCCATTCCCTCGACCAAATCAAGAGGAGCTTCCACATCCGCGCAGTTAACTGGTGTTCCATGCCAACCTTCCGCATGCTTTTGCCAGTAAAGTGACTTGATTCGCACACTGATCGGCCATGGGCGGCCATCGGCCCTCATTTTGTCCCCTGCATCGATGTTGCCGACTCGGGAGCATGGCACCACCCCGGCGGCCGTGGTCGAGCCAAACTCCTCATCCGCCCCCATGAGATCCTCGATTCGCACAAATTGACCGCCGAAAAAGAAGTTTACGCGCAGCACGCGACCTAAGCGGTGAGTCGGTCTAGTACCGTCCCCAGAAAGCGGTCGCAGGCCTCGAGTTCGGGGCGGGTGATGAATTCGTCGGCCTTGTGGGCGCGATCGATCGAGCCGGGGCCGCAGACAACGGTAGGCAAGTTCAGTTGCTCGCTGATCAGCCCGGCCTCGGTGCCGAAACCCAGCCGGATCTCGCTCGCGTCGCCGGTAGCTGCCTTGGCGAGAGCGACGATTTCGGCATCCGGATCGGGCTCCGCGAGGCCGGGATATGCGCTTGTCACTGAAATCTCGATGGCGGCGGCATGACCCTCGGCACGCGGAGAGCGCAGCCGCTGTTCCGCCCCGTCGCGCAGACGGTCGAGCAAGGCGGCGCCGTCCTCGCCGGGAAGCAGCCGCAATTCGAAGGCGAGCGCGCAGCGGTCCGGCACGATATTCAGCGCCGTGCCGCCCTGGATGGTGCCGACTTGGACCGTGCTGAACGGCACCTCATACGATTCGTCCCGTCTGCCTTGTGACGAAAGCCAGGATTGCAAAGCCTCGATCTCACTCACGATACCGGCGGCAAGGCCGATCGCGTTGTAGCCGAGGAAAGGGTTGGCGCTATGCGCGGCCTCGCCACGGCAAACGGCCTCGGCCGCGATCTTGCCCTTGTGGCCGGTCGCGACCCGCAGTCCGGTCGGTTCGCCGACGATGCAACCGGCGGCGCGGAAGCCTTCTGCCGCGAGAACCCGCAGCAGGGAGCGGATGCCGACGCAGCCGATTTCCTCGTCATGCGACAGCATGAGGTGCAGGGGCCGGGCGAGCTTCCGCCGGCCGGCCGCCTCGCCGACCGTCAGCATCGCCGCGAGAAAGCCCTTCATGTCGGTGGCGCCGCGCGCATGCAGCCGCCCGTTTTCTTCGCGGAGGGTGAAGGGATCGCTGGTCCATGGCTGTCCCTCAACCGGAACCACGTCGCAATGGGCCGAGAGCACGATGCCATCGGGTGTGTCCGGCCCGTAGCTTGCGAGGAGACTGACTCTATCGGGCTCGTCCCCGGGAATGAGGCGAATGCGGGCGGAGGTCGCGCGCAGGTAGTCGGCCACCCACGTGACGATCGGCTCATTGGGGCGGCGGCTGAGGCTGGGGAAACCGACGAGGTGACCCAGCGTCGCAACCGTATCTCTCATTCCGACGTGCCTCACAGCCTTGCCTCACGTTAACACCATCGCATTCTCGTGGCATGCCACGCTTCCGCCCGATGCGGGATGGCATTAGCCAGGGCGAGGGCAAGCAATGGAGGCACGTGTGGTCAAAGCAGCGGTGATCGACGACTGGCAACGGATCGCCCGGGCCAGCGCCGACTGGTCGGCCCTGTCGGAAAAGGCCGAGGTCGTGTTCTTCGCCGAAGCCTTCGAGAGCGAGGATGCCGCCGTATCGGCGCTGGCCGAGTTCGAGATCATCCTGTCGATGCGTGAGAGAACGCCGATGCCCGCATCCCTGATCGCACGTTTGCCAGCGCTGCGGATGTTGGGAATCACCGGGGCAAAGAACGCGTCACTCGACGTCGATGCCTGTACGGCGCGCGGCATTTTGGTCTGCAACACGGTCAGCGATGGAAAGGGAGCAGCGGCAACGGCCGAGCTCGCGCTTGGCCTGCTCATCGCGGCAGCACGCGGCATCGCTGTGGGAGATGCGACGATGCGGCGGGGTGGCTTTCAGGAAGGCGTGCCAGTCGGGATTGGGCTTGCGGGCAAAACGCTTGGAGTGATCGGACTTGGGCGGCTCGGCGGCCTCATGGCCCGTTATGGCCGCGCTCTCGACATGACGGTCCTCGCCTGGAGCCAGAACCTCACCCCGGAAGCGGCGGAGGCGGCCGGGGCGGAATACGCCACGAAGAATGATCTGCTCGCCCGGTCGGATGCGATCAGCCTGCATCTCGTCTTGTCACCACGGAGCCGCGGCATCATCGGGGCGGCGGAGATCGCCCGCATGAAGCCGGGCGCGATCCTCGTCAACACCTCGCGCGGGCCGCTCGTGGATGAGGAGGCTCTGATGGAAGCGGTGAGCGCGAAGCGTATCGTCGCGGCGCTCGATGTCTTCGACCGGGAGCCGCTGCCCTCGGACCATCCGCTGCGCCGAGCGAAGAACACTGTGCTGATGCCGCATCTCGGCTATGGCGTCGCGGAGACCTGGGCCGCTTTCTATCCGCAGAGCGTGGAGAATGCGCTGGCTTTCCTCGATGGGCATCCGGTCAGGATGGTCAATCCGGAAGCGGTGAAGTCTTGATCAGACTAACCCGTCGCCGGACCCCAGGACAGATCCGCCACCTGGTCGCGAATCATCTTGATGACGAGTCGCGTCGCCGCGGTCATCGGGCGTTGCGTCGCTGTCGCGAGCATGAGCTGCCGGGTGAGGGTAGGCGCCGCGATTCGCCACCAGCGTAGCCGGCCCGCTGCGATGCGCGGCTCGGTCGCGGCATAGCAGAGGATGGTGTAGCCGACGCCTGCCTCGACCAGGCCTAGGGTTGAGGCCATTGCATCCATCTCGTGCTCGATGCGCAGCGTGACGCCGAGCCGGCTCATCGCCTGATCGACCTGCATGCGCAGCCCATGCGGCCTCGCCGGCATGATGAGGGGCACCTGCGCCAGCCGCTCGGCGGTGATGGAGCCGTTGCCGACGCCCGCCGGGTCCGACATCGGGCCGAGCAGGATCAAATCCTCTTCGAGCAATGGCTCGGTTAGCAGGGTTGGGTGACGCGGCGCGTTGTAGACGACGCCGATATCGACGCGTCCGTTTGCCAGCCATTCCAGGACATGGCCGCTGAAGCCCTCGACGACATGCAGGGAGATCGCCGGATAAAATTCCCGGCAGCGCTGCACCAAAGGAACCGTCAGCACCCAGCCGATCGAGGGTGGCATCGCGATGGCGACTTTGCCGCTCGGCGAAGTCCGTCGCGCGGCCATCTCGCCGATAATGCGGTCGGCGACTTCAACCATGCTGCGGGCATGGGTTGCGAGAACCTCGCCGGCGTCGGAGAGGACGATGCCGCGGCCGTTGCGGTAAAACAGCTCCTCACCCAGTTCCTCCTCGAGAAACTTGACTTGCCGGCTTAACACCGGCTGGGTCAGCGACAGCTTGACTGCAGCCTTCGAGAAGCTGCCGGCATCGGCAACGGATAGAAAATATCGGAGCTGTTTCAGTTCCAAGCGGGTTCCAGTCGGTAAACGCTAAGCTTGGCCCATCCGCGCCACTCCTGTCGCGGTGATCATAGCTGCTATAGCCGCCGCGCAATCTGGCACGGGACCAGCCGCGCCGCTAGCCTTCCGACCATGCAAGGGTCCGCTAAGTGCCCGGGAAACATTCGAGCAGGCGCATCTCGCGCCTATTTCCATCCGATTGGACAAATGGGCATGGGATTATGCGTCACGCCGCCCGGCGTTGGCGCAGGATTCCGGGAGAAGCCGCAGCGACCGCGGCTCGGCGACAGGATACGTCGCCGCCGCAGGCTGATATGCCGCTTGTGGCGATGGTGATGCGGGCGAGAGGCGAATAGGCCGGGGCGGCAAGCGCCGCAGGGGGTAGAAGTGTCAGGTCAGCAACTAGGCTTTGTCGGCGTCGGCCGCATGGGCGGTTTCATGACGCAACGGCTGCTCGCTGCGGGGCATGCCGTAGTCGTCACAGACCCCAGCTCCGCTGTGGTGGACGCGCTCGTCAGAGAGGGCGCCACGCGCGCCGGCTCTCCCGCAGAGGTCGCCGCCGCCTCGGATATCGTTTTCGCCAGCCTGCCGAGCCCGGCCGTGGTGCAGAAGGTCGCA
This sequence comes from Acidisoma sp. S159, assembly GCF_009766125.1. NCBI lineage: Bacteria > Pseudomonadati > Pseudomonadota > Alphaproteobacteria > Acetobacterales > Acidocellaceae > Acidisoma > Acidisoma sp. S159. Next base: position 121,209 of record NZ_LMUG01000002.1, on the reverse strand, counting down.
CTGGGCGAGGACGGTGTGGCCCATGGCGGCCGCGCCAAGATCTTCGTCGATCTCTCCACCACCGGCTCGCGCGTCGCATCGAGCGTCGCGGAGGGTTTGCGCGAACATGGCATCATCTCGGTCGATGCCCCGGTCAGCGGCGGGATCAAGGGCGCCAAGAACGGCACTCTGGCGGTGATGGTTTCCTGCCCGAAGGCGAGCTATGGCGAGGTCGAAGCGCTGCTCGCGATTTTCGGCAAACTCTTCTACATCGGCGAAAAGCCGGGTTCGGCGCAGACCCTCAAGCTGATCAACAATCTTCTGGCGGCCTGTGCCATGGCGATCTCCGCCGAAGGCATGGTGATGGGCATGAAGGCGGGGCTTGACCCCAAGGTGATGATCGACGTCATCAATGTCAGCAGCGGTCGCAACAGCGCGATCCAGGACAAGTTCCCCAAATCCGTGCTGGAGGGGACTTTCGATTACGGCTTCATGACTGGGCTATCCTACAAGGATGTGCGCCTTTGCCTGGATGAGGCTGAGGCGATGGGCATTCCGATGCCGGTGGGCGCCATGGTGCGGCAAATGCTGGCGGTGACGAATGCCGTTTATGGGCCGGAGTCCGATTTCACATCCATGGTCCGGAATATCGAGACCTGGGCGGGAGTGGAGGTGCGCGCGTGATGGATGGCATGCAGACATTTGATGCAGGCGTTCCGCTTTGTCGCGGCATCGCGCATGCGGCTCTGACCGCGACAATTCCGCGCGCCGCCGAAGCGGCCGAGAAGCTGCGCATCTGCCTGCTCGATTTCCTCACCTGCGCGCTGGAATCTCGGGATTTGCCGATTTCGGTGCAGGCCATCCGATTCGCGACCATAGAGCAGGGCGCGGCGCCGGTTCTCGGCACCGCGCATCGCGCGCCGGTGCCGCAAGCGGCCTTCGCCAATGCGGTGATGGGGCATGGGCTGGTGCGGGAGGATATGCATACCGGCAGCATCAGCCACCTTGGCGTCGTCATCATGCCGACATTGCTGGCGCTTGCGGCGCGCCGCCCTGTCAGCGGGCGCGACTTCATCGAGGCGGCAATTCTTGGCTATGAGGCGGGCGGGCGTTTTGGCCGCGCGCTGATCACCTCGGAATTCGCACGCTTCTTCCGCCCGACCGGGTTCGCGGGGCCGGTCGCGGCGGCAATCGCGGGGTCGCGGATGATGGGGCTCAGCGAGGAGGAAACGGCGAGTGCACTGTCCCTCGCGGTCAATACCTTGAGTGGCCTCAACGAATGGCCTGCGACGGGTAGCGACGAGATGTTTTTCCATGCCGGTTTCGCGGCGCGCAATTCCGTGACTTCGGTCGAGTTGGCGGCGCTCGGCGCGCGATCCTCCGAACGCGTGCTGGACGGCGCGGCGGGGCTTTTCGCGGCCTATCGACCGGGCAACCCGATCCCCGCCATCACGCTGTTTGCGGATGATACGCCGGAGATCCTGAGCGTCTATAACAAGCCGGTTCCTGCCTGTAACTTCGCTCAAACGCCGTGCCAGGTGATGCTGCTATTGGCACGCGAGGACGGGGTTCGCCCCGGCGATGTGCAGGCCATTCGCGTGCGCGGCACCCGCGCCATGGTGATGTACCCCGGCTGCGATTATGCGGGACCCTTCGGCCGCATCCTGCAGGCGAAGATGAGCATCCATTTCGGTGTCGCCGCCGCTCTGGCGCATGGTGGCGTCTCCGAAGAAAACTACCGCAGGCTTGACGATCCGGCGATCATACAACTTGCGCAGAAACTCACGGTCGAGGAGGGGGCGGAGTTCACTTCGGCCTATCCGGGCCGGCAGGGTGCCTCCGTTGAAGTAACGCTGAAGGACGGCACCAAGCGTACGCGCAGCCTTCCCGATGTCGTGCCGGCGACGCCAGAGGGTGTCGTGCAGCGTTTCCGCGATGCCGCCTCCGCGATCCTTGGTGGCAGCAAGGCGGCGGCGCTGGAGGAGGCTGTATCGCGTCTGGAGAAGCTGGACGATGTCGGCGTTATCGCAGCACTGACGCAGAGCTAGAATCAAGGAGAAAGCCATGACCAACGAAGTCTTCGAACGCGGGCTCGAAATTCGCAAGTCGATCCTGGGGGCGGAGTTCGTGGAGAACTCCTTCAAGACCGCTGACGACTTCAACATGCCGATGCAGGAACTCACCACCGAATATTGCTGGGGCGCGATTTGGGGCCGCGATGGTCTGCCGCGCAAGACACGCAGCCTGCTCAACCTCGCGATGATCAGTGCGCTGAACCGGCCGCACGAGCTGAAGATGCATGTGAAAGGCGCGCTGAAGAACGGCGTTTCGAAGGACGAAATTCGGGAGGTCTTTCTGCAGGTCGCGGTCTATTGCGGCATTCCCGCAGGCGTCGACGCTTTCCGCATCGCTCGCGAAGTCTTCGCCGAAGAAGCTAAAGCGGGCTGATCCAGAGCGAGGCGCGGTGCATGCCCGATAGCCTGCCCACCTACGAACTCTACGCCATTCGCTACGCGACCCGCGAGGGCCGTCGCGCCGATAACTTCCTTGGCGGCGATCCGCATGATGGGCCGATGCGGATGGATTATTTCGTGTGGGTGGCGATCGGTGCGGAGCGTAGCTTCGTGATCGATTCCGGCTTCACCGCGGAAATGGCGGTGAAGCGCAAACGCGAATTTCTGCGCGATCCGATCGAGGCACTATCTCTGGTTGGGCTTTCCGCAGAGACGGTGAAGGATGTGGTGCTGACACATCTGCACTACGATCACGTCGGCAATTTCGACAAGTTTTCTGTGGCGCAGTTCCATCTCCAGGAGCCGGAGATTCACTACGCCACCGGCCGCTATATGCGGCATCCCTTCCTCAACCATGCCTTTGAGGTCGAGGATGTTGTTGGCATCGTGCGGTTGAATTATGGCGGCCGGGTGACCTTCTATCGCGGCAATGACGAACTGGCGCCGGGCATTACCTTGCACCTCGCGAGCGGACATTCGGGCGGGCTGCAATTTCTTCGGGTCAATACCCAGCGCGGCTGGGTCGTTCTGGCTTCCGATGTTCTGCACTATTTCGAGAACATGGATAGTGGGCGGCCCTTCACGACGGTCTTCCATGCAGGTGATGCCGTTGAGGCTTTCGATCTCGTGCGGCGCCAGGCAGCGGGAAGGGACTACATTATTCCCGGGCATGATCCTCTGGTGATGGCGCTTTATCCGCCACCGCGCCCCGAACTCGAAGGCATCATCGCCCGCCTGGATGTGCCGCCACGTCAGAGTGCCTTCTGAAACGGAGTGTCTTTGGTTCGAACCGTGCTCATTCCACCACGTCATGCTCGGCGAAGGCCGCGCATCCGCGCCTTGCTTGCTTAGAAAAGAGAAGGTGTGGATGGCACGGGGTGCCCCGCACGCCTTCGCGTGCCATGACGGATCTTTGGGTCGCGGTTAAGCACTAAATCAATATGCGCCGCCAATGAAAGGCGGCCAGTCAATTGGGGAAACGAACGATGCGCATTCCAGACCTGTCCGACAAGAAGCTGATCGATCGCCATCTCGATCGTCTCGATACGCGTGGCGTGTCGCGTCGGGACTTTGTGCAGTTGGTGACGGCGGGTGTCGCGGTCGGTGCCGCCGCGCGCACGCTTGGGCTGCCGACGGCCGCGATCGCGGCGCCCAGTGGCAAGATCGCCTATATGTATTTCTCCTCTCGCCTGCAATATTGCCTGACGGTGAAGAAGTCAGTCGAGGACACAACGGCCGCTCTCAAGATCGGCAGCACCTCGGCGGATGCAGAGCTGAACAGCGAACATCAGCTCGATCAATACGAGCAACTGGCAGCCGCCGGTGGTTTGGGCGGCGTCATCCTCAACGCGCCGGACGGCAGCAACATCAAACGCATCGCGAAGCTGGCGGGACAGAATAAAACCTGGGTCGCCAATGTCTGGGCGACGGAGCCGTGGTTCACGCCCTTCGATGCCAGCGAATACTACACCTACTACGCGGATCCGGACGACTATCATGCGGCCTTTGAAGTCACCACAAAGCTGCTGACCGAGATCAAGAAGAAGACTGGCAAGGGCGGCAAAATCATCGGCCTGACCGGTATTCCCGGTTTCATCACTGATCTTCTGCGCACGCGGGGCCGCAACGATGCCTTCAAGGCGTTCCCGGAATTCACGCTGGTCGATGACCTGCCCGGAAACTTCAACATGGAAGATGGAAACAAGGCCGCGCAGGATCTACTCACCCGGCATCCCGACGCGGTCGGCATCTACGCCGCCAATGACGAGGAGGCCGCAGGCGCCATCGCCGCGCTCAAAACCGCCGGGCTCAAAGCAGGCGACGACGTGCTCATCGTTTCCGCCGGAGACGGCAATCCCGAAGCGGCCTCGGCCATCAAACGCGGCCAGTTGGTGGCGACGGCGGCGAATGTCCCGCAGTTCATGGGCGCGATGATGACGACGCGGCTTTATGACGTCATGAATGGCTGGCAGCCCCGCGCCCCGGAGCGGATGATGCATTGGGGTTCGAAGATGATGACGCTCGACAATGTCGATACCTATCTCGAGCGTTACGTGAACAACGGCGATGTCGCGCCCTTCGACTATCGCCTGATGTCTAAAGTCTTGCATCCGAAGGATTGGGACCCGCAGGATCTGATGACGCCGCTCGACATGGATGTCGAATGGCAGGGCATCAAGAAGCCGGCGAATTGGGAATATCCCAAGGCCTATATGGATGCGCGGCAAAACGGCCAGTCGCAGGCGGTGGCGGACGAATATAAGGCGCACTACAAGATCGACATGTTCGGCCCCTCGCCGATGAAGAAGGGCTGAGCCAAACCCGCCGGACGCGCGCATGACGGATCTGCTTCGCATCGAAGGCGTGTCGAAAAGCTTCGGGCCTATTCCGGTGCTTCATGACGTGACGATGGCCGTGCCCCCCAGATCGATCATCGGTCTGGTCGGGGAAAACGGTGCGGGCAAATCGACCCTGTTCAATATCGTCACCGGCCTCGAGCGCGCCGATGCGGGGACGATGAGGCTGAAGGGGAGTGACTACCGGCCCCAGAGTTTCGCTGACGCCTTCGCGCGCGGTGTGACGCGCGTCTTTCAGGAGCAGGCGCTGGTCGCGAATATTCCCGTCTACGAAAACCTGGTTCTGTCACAGGAGCATCGCTTCACGCGGCTGGGTCAGTTTCTCGACAAGCGGGCGATGATCGCGGTGGCGGAGAAGATCGTCGAGGATGCCGGGCTCGATGTCGATGTCCGCCGCGTCACCAGCGGCTACGATTTTTCCAAGCGCCAGGCGATCGAGATCGCGCGCGCCTGTCTGGCGCCGCGCCATCTCCTCGGGCTCGAGGATCCGGTCGTTTTGCTGGACGAGCCGACCTCGGCGCTGGATCGCGAGGACGAGACGGCCTTTTTCGATCTGCTCCTGCGGCTGAAAGCCCAGGCCTCCTTCGTTTTCGTCTCGCACCGCCTTTCGGAAGTGCGGGCGGTGAGTGACGCCATGCATGTGATGCGGGACGGCAGGCTTTCGGAAAAGCTCGACCCGAAGACGACCGGGGAGACGGATATCTACGCGCTGATGGTCGGGCGGGAGCGCTCCGACGACTATTATCATGTCGCACGCCAGCAACAGGCCGTAGCCAAGCCCATGCTTTGCAGCGTGAAGGGCCTCAAGGGTCGCGGCTTCAACGGGATCTCCTTCGATGTCCGCGAGGGCGAGATCATCGGGCTGGGCGGTTTGCTCGATTCCGGCAAATCCGCTTTCGGCAAGGCGCTCGCGGGAGTCGAGCCGCCTGCGGAAGGCACCATCGCGCTGGCCGGGGCCGCTGCCCGGCTGCCGCGCATCGCGCAGCTGATCCGCCAGGGCGTCGGCTACGTTCCGGCCGAGCGGCTGGTGGAGGGGATCATTCCGAACCTCTCGCTCGCCATCAACCTGTCGCTGCCGAGCGCCGACCGCTTCTCGCATCTTGGTGTCTGGCGCTTGCGGCGCGAGCGGCGCGCCGCTGAACGTGCTGTGCGGGAAATGGGCATACGCTCCGGCTCGCCAGGTGGGCCGTTGCGCAACCTCTCCGGCGGCAACCAGCAGAAAGTGGTGCTCGCGCGCTGGCTGCAGCGGAACCTCAAGCTGCTCGTGCTCGACAATCCGACACGCGGTGTGGACGCCGGCGCCAAGGAGGAAATCTACGCGCATATTCGCGGGCTGACGGAGCAGGGCGTTGGCATCGTGCTGATCACCGACGAACTCATCGAGCTGATCGGCCTCTCGAACCGCATCCTGATCATGCAGCGCGGGAGGGTGGTGGCCGAAATCGCCGCGCCGGTCGAGGCGAAACCCACCGAACACGACCTCATTCCGCATATGCTGCCCAGCGCCGCTTGAGAGATTCCCAGAGCATGTCACAGACGAGCCCGTCTCGCCCCACGCCGCCGAATGCCGTCTGGCAATCCCTCAGGGCCAATCGCGGCATGTGGCTGCCGATTTTGGTGGTGGTCGGGCTGATCGTCGTCTTTGGCATCGCGTCGCCGCCCTTCCTGAGCTGGCGGAATTTCTCGGCCATCACCGGCGAGGCCGCGACACTGCTCATCGCTTCGCTGGGCGCGAGTTTCGTGATCCTGATGGGCAGCATCGACCTCTCCGTGGGCGCGATCGTGCTGCTGGTCGGCTCGGTCTGCGTGAGCCTTCTCGCCAATCACGATTACGGCTTGATGATTTTGCCGCTGGCGGCGCTGCTCGGCGCGATCTGTGGCGGCGTGAACGGCACCATCTGCGTCGCTGGGCGCGTGCCGAGTTTCGTGGTGACCTTAGGCACGCTCTCGATCTTCACCGGCATGGCGCTGAGCATCCTCAGCGGCCGTGCGATCATGTTCGATTCCGATGTGCTCGATACGCTCTCGACCGGGCAACTGATCCGCCACCTGCCCAATATCGCGCTCTGCGCTTTGGTGCTGTGGTTCATCTGTGTTGCGATCGGCATCTGGACCAAGTTCGGCCGCTTCGCGCTGGTGATCGGCGGCGGGGAGATCGTGGCCCGGACGGCGGGGTTGCCAGTGGGGCGCTACAAGATCGCCTCTTTCACCTTCTCGGGTCTGATGGCGGGCATCGCCGCGGTTTTCGCCATGTCACGGCTAGGCGCAGTCGGCCCGACCTTGGGCCAGGATCTGCTGCTCAACACCATTGCCGCGATTGTTGTGGGCGGCACGTCGTTGGCGGGCGGTATCGGCGGCGTGCATCGCACCTTTATCGGCGTCGCGATTATCGCGCTGCTGAATAACGGCCTCAACCTGCTCGGTGTCGGGCCTTATTGGCAGATGGTCATCAAAGGCGCGGTCGTGGTGGGCGCCGTTCTGGTCGGCCAGGATCGCCTGCTGAGCCGCATCGTTAAATAGCGGGGCGGCGTGCCCCACAACTTCGGAGAGCCGCATGAATGTGACCTATGACTTCTCGGGCAAAACCGCGCTCATCATCGGTGGCACCAGCGGCATCGGTCGCGCCACGTCGCTCGCCTTCGCCCAAGCTGGCGCCAACGTCTTCGTCGCCGGCATCGGCGCCGCCGAGGGTGCCAGCCTAAAGGAGGAAATTGCTCGCACCACCAAGGTTGGGGTCGAGTTCTCCGAGGTCGATGTCCGTCGCGATGCCGAGGTCAAGGCGCTGGTGGAGCGCGCCGCCGCCCGTTTCGGCCGCATCGACATCGCCTTCAACAATGCCGGCATCCCCGGCAAGACCGCACTGGTTCACGAGCTGGACGAGGCGGATTTCGACCAGATCGTCGATGTGAACCTCAAGGGCATTTTCCTCGGCCTGAAATATCAGGTGCCGCACATGCTCGCGCATGGCGGTGGCGCGATCGTGAATACCTCGTCGTTGTTCGGTGTCATGGGCTTTGCCACCACGGCGGTTTATTGCGCGTCCAAATGGGGGGTGATTGGGCTGACCAATTCGGTGGCGCTGGAAGTCGCGAAGAAAAATATCCGCGTCAATGCCATCGCTCCCGGTTCCGTGATGACGCCGCTGCTCACCAATATGTTCGGCAGCGAGCAGGGGGCCAAGGACACGGTCATCCCCCTGATCCCGATGGGCCGCATCAGCGACCCGAAGGAAATCGCCCAGCTGGTGCTGTTCCTGAGCTCCGACGCCGCGTCCTTCATCACCGGGCAGGCGGTCGTTATTGACGGCGGCGGTTTCGTCGCGAATGCTTGAGTCCGAAGCTGGCCAATAGGCCGGCGCAAAGAAAACGGGAGAACGGTGCGATGGCGGATTATTCGATCTGGGTTATGGAATACGCCTATATGCCGACGGCGCCGATTACCGGCATCGTCTACGGCGCGCATAACCAGGGCACGCGGAAAATGCCCTATGGCTATGTCCTCATCAAAGGCCAGGGCACGACGGTCCTGGTGGATGTCGGCTACGACCATCACGCCTATGGCGAGACGCTAGGCAAGCTGTTCAACGTCCATGGCTGGCAGCCCGCCGATGTGGTGCTGAAGGAAGCGGGCGTGAAGCCGGAGGAGGTCGAGCACATCGTGCTCACCCACGCCCATTTCGACCACGCCGGCAATACTCACGCCTTCCCGAACGCCAAGTTCTATATCCAGGAGCGTGAGCTCTCGAAATGGATCTGGGCGATGGCGCTGGACCGGAAATTCCGCTGGCTCAATGTCGCGACCGATCCCGCCGATATCATGCGGATCGTTGATCTGGCGCGCCAGGGCCGCCTCGTGGCACTCGATGGCGACCGCGAGAACTTCCTGCCGAACATCGATATCCGCTCGGCGCCGGATACCCATACCTGGGGCTGCCAATATGTCGCCGTCCGCAACGATGGCGCGACCAAGAGCGAGGATACCTGGGTGCTGGCCGGCGATCTGGTCTACAGCTACCAGAACATGACCAGCCAGACACCGGACGACCCGTATTACGTGCCGGTCGGCCTCGCCATGGTCAGCCACACCAATCTGCTCTTCGCGACCGATGCGATGATCAAAGAGGCTGGCGGAGACTACAAGCGCGTCGTTCCGATCCATGACGAGGAGGTCAGAAACCTCTTCCCGTCACGAATCATCAAGGAAACCGGCCTGCGAATCAGCGAGATCGCGCTGGCTGATGGCGCGGTAAGTCTCGTCTCCTAAGTCTCTGCTGCCGGTCTACCAGCGGTTGACCGGCAGCAGAAGGATCTCGGCGATCTGCATCTGCGGCGGTTGATCCAATGCGAAAAGCACCGACCTCGCGACATCCGCGGGGTCGAGTGCCATGCGATACTGCTCGAAATACGCACGTTCGGCCTCGCGGTCGCCACGATAGCGTTTGACGATGATGTCGGTCCGGGTAAGGCCGGGCTGAATTTCCGTGATGCGGAGGCCGGTTTCCGCGAGATCGGCACGCAGCATTTCCGTGAAAGCCTTGGCGCCGGCCTTGCTGGCCGTGTAGGCGGCCATATCAGGCACCATCCGCACCGCGCTCACCGAAGTAATATTGACGATATCGCCGGCGTCACGCTTCACCATCGCCGGGATGACGCTGCGGGTGACGCGCATCATGCCTTTCAGGTTGGTGTCGATGATGCTGGCCCAGTCATCGGCCGAGCCCTGGTCGAAACGCGTGCGGCCGCCAACATCATGGCCCGCATTATTGACGAGTGTATGGAGCGGCAGGAATTCCGCGGGAATGCGATCGAGCAGGCTATCCACGGCGGCGGCATCCGTGACGTCCAGGGCGAGTGGCAGAACCTTGGGGCCTAAGCTGTCGGCCAGGATCTTCGCGGCGGCGGCATCGAAATCCCCGATGATGACCCTCTCGCCACGCGCGGCCAGTGCCTGAACGATCGCGCGGCCAATTCCGCCGGCTCCGCCTGTGACGAGTGTGCTACCCTCAAGCCGGCTGGACATGGCAATTCCTCCTGCGACGATTTATTTTCATGAGGATAGACTTTCGCTCTGCCGGAATGGCCTATTGTCGTGACTATAGCTGCTATGCCAGCCCACGCTATTTCTGGCCGCGTGACGCTGTGCGTACAGTCGCTCAACCATAATGGAACAGGGGGAGGGACCAGCGACGGAGTCGCCGGTCCATCGGTAATGCGAGCACCTACAGGAAAATGAGGGCCTTAGCAGGCCGCTTCAAGGTTACGCAGGAGGGCATCGTCTTCGCGCTGGCCTGTGTCCTTTTCCTGGGCTTCGCCGCGAGCCTGCATGGCTTCCTAACCTCCGGCAATATCATCGCTTTGGTCCGCAGCGTTTCGATCCTGGGCATGCTTGGTCTGGGCATGGGCCTCGTCGTGATCGGGCGGGGGATCGATCTTGCGATGATCGCCACGATGGTGGTCGCGGTTTCTTGGGCTTTCTCCCTGGCACAGACCGGGATGAACTTCGACCTTGCTTTGCTGGTCGGCGCGGGGTTCGTCATTGTCGTCGGCTGTATCACGGGAATCCTCGTGGCCTACGCCGATGTTCCGGCGATTTTTACGACGCTTGCCATGGGCCTCGCGGTCTATGGCGTGGGGCGCGCGTATTTCTTCAAGATCGACGTGCAGAACGTGCCCGACAATGCCGGCTGGTTCTCCTTCCTCGGCGTCGGCCGTGTGTTGGGCGTGCCGGTGCCGATCATCGCTTTCGCCATATTGGCGGCCATGGTCTATTTGCTCCTGCGCTGGACGCGCTTTGGCCGCTTCGTCTATGCGATCGGGGACAATCTGCTAGCCGCCCGTATCGCTGGCATTCCAGTCCGCAACCTCATCGTCGCGCAATATGTCGTCACCGGCCTGATCGCCTATGCGGCCGGGCTGGTAATGGCCGCATCCGTCGCCAGCATGAGCACGCGGATTTACAATTCGACGATGATCTATGACGTGCTGCTCGTCGTCGTGCTTGGCGGCGTGAGCCTCAGCGGGGGGCGGGGCAATGTACGCAGCGTGCTTGTCGGCACGCTTCTGGTTGGCGTGTTGCTGGATGGAATGACCATCCTCAACGTCTCCTATACCGAGCAAAATCTGGTCAAGAGCATCATCCTGCTGCTGGCACTGATTGCCGACAGCGTCATAAACCCCCGTGACGAGCAAACCGCGCAGCAGCAACAGGGCGATATCTGACGCGGCGCTGCAGCCCGCTCCGGTTCAACATCACTCGCTCCAACAATAAGAATAGGAGGATCCCATGCTTCGCCTCATCGCCTTCGTGCTGAGCGCCTTCTTCGCGATCAGCACGGCCTATGCGCAGGATGTCGGGCTGTCGAATGCGGCTCGCCGTGCGCCCTATTACGATGGCCTCAAGGGCAAGACTGTGGTCTTCGTGCCGCTTGCCATGGGCTTCGACCTGACGGAAGGCTGGGCCGCCATCATGCGTCGCCAGGCCGCTGATCTCGGCTACAAGTTCGAAATCCGCGACCCGAATTGGAGTACCGATGCCGGAACACGAGCGCTCACCTCGCTGATCGCGCAAAAGCCGGACCTCGTCATTGTCCATAACCCAGACGTGCAGTCCTATTCACGGCCGATCAAGCGTCTGGAGCAGGCTGGGATCAAGGTGCTGCAGGTCAATCTGGAATCCTCGCTCGCCACGGATTCCTATGTCGGCGCCGATTGGGTGAAGGTGGGTTATGTCGAGGCGGATGCGCTGGTGAAGCAATGCGGTCCCGGCACCTCCGGCAAGGTCGCCATCATGCAGGGCGTGCCGACGGCGGCCTCCAACCTCTATGAGCTCTTCGCCTATCACGACGTCTTCGGGAAGCATCCCAACATGAAGATCGTCTCCGAGCAGGCCGCGAACTACGATCCGGCCAAGGAACGCGCGATCATGGAGACGGTTCTGCAACAGAACCCGGATCTCTGCGGTGTCGTCGGCAATTGGGACAACCAGGATGTCGGTGCCGGCGCGGCTATCCAGCAGGCCGGCAAGACCGGAAAAGTCTATGTCGTGACCTCGGGCGGCGGCACCAAGGATGGCTGTGACAATATCCGCAAAGGCCTGCTCGATATGACCGTGAGCTACAATGTGCCGCTGCAGGGCGATATCCTCAACCAGCAGATTGTTGAGCTGTTGCTCTCTCCCGCCAAGGCCGGAACCGTCAAGAATACCTACTACACGCCGCTGACGATCCTCACGAAGGACAACCTAACGCCGCGCAATTGCTGGTCGCTGAGCGAGCTGAAATAGCCACCGGCTCATGCCCCAGAACGAGACCCTTGCGCGCCTGCGCTACCGCTATCTCCCCGACCATCTGGTCGGGGAGTTGCTGTCCAAGCGGTGGATCGACAACGCCATTCCGTTCATCGCGCTGATCGCGGTGATCGTTGTTTTCGGCGCGATCACGCCGGATTTCTTCGCACTCTCGAATCTGTCCGATCTCGGCCGTCAGATCGCCGAATTCGGGCTGGTTGTTCTGGGTCTTGCGATCGTCGTTATCTCGGGCGGCATCGATCTCTCCGTCGGTGCGGTCTTTTCGCTGTCCGTGTTGTTCGCACTGCTTGGTATCAACGTGTTGGGCTGGCCTATTCCGGTTGTCTGGGTCGCGACCCTGGCAATGGGCGCGGTCTGCGGCGCGTTGAATGGCTTCCTCGTCGGCTACATGCGGTTGCGCGCCTTCCTGACGACACTCGTCACACTCATCATCTTTCGCTCGATCTACGAGCTGGTTTTCCTCCATTTCTCGACCGCGCTGGTTTCCGGAAATGTCGATTCCGATCTGTGGGACTTTCTTGGTGCCGGCGCGGTCTTCGCCATTCCCTTTTCGCTGATCCTTTCGGTGGTCATCGCCATCGGCTGGCATATCGTGCTGTCGCGGATGCGGCCAGGGTGGCGATTGACGGCGGTCGGTGGCGCACGGCGGTCAGCCTATAATGCCGGCATCAATGTTCGCCGCACGGTGTTCTTTGCCTATGTGTGGTCGAGCGGGCTTTGTGCGCTGGCGGGGTTTCTGTTCGCCGCCCGGCTTGGCAGCACCGGTTCCGATACCGGCATCGGGTTGGAGGTCTCCGCGCTGACGGCCGTGGTGCTAGGTGGCAATTCGCTCGGCGGCGGGCGCGGCTCTGTCTCCAAGGCCATCATGGGCGCGTTGCTGGTGCTCATTCTGACCAATAGCCTCATCAACTTCGGCGTTACCGGGCCGGTGACTTCGATGATTCTGGGCTGCGTCCTGATCGGTGCGGTTTTCATCGATATGCGCTGGCTGAAGAACCGCGAGAAATGGCTGTCGAAGATCTACGTGTCTCCGGCCTATCTCACGCTGCCGCCGCCGCCGCGTACCACGGATCCCGGCTCGCCCTATGCGCTGAACGACAAGCTTCGCAACGTCGAGATTATCGGTCTCGGCGTGATCGAGGGTCCGGAAGACGTGATTCTCGACCGCGCCGACAACCTCTATTGCGGCACGCGCCAAGGCGACATCGTGCGCTTCTTCGGCCCGGACCATAAGCGGCACGAGGTTTTCGCGCATATCGGCGGCCATCCTTTGGGCATGGCTTTCGACCGAGCAGGCAATCTTCTCGTCTGTATCGGCGGCATGGGGCTATATCAGGTTTCGCCCGACAAAGTGGTGAGTAAGCTCACCGACGAGACCAACCGCAGCCTGCTCTCGGTCGTCGATGATTCGCGCCTGCGTCTGGCCGATGATCTCGATATCGCGCCGGACGGACGGGTCTATTTCAGCGAGGCGACGATCCGCTACGAGCAGGAGGATTGGGCGACCGACGCGCTGGAAAGCCGCGGCAATGGGCGAATGATTTGCTACAATCCGCGCAACGGGAGCACGCGTACCGAGATCCACAAGCTGGTTTTCGCCAATGGCGTCGTCATGGCGTCCGACGGCCAGTCTTTCCTTTTCGCCGAGAGCTGGACCTGTTCGATCAGCCGCTACTGGTTCGATGGGCCTAAAAAGGGCAAGCGCGAGCCGGTTCTGGCGAATCTTCCTGGCTATCCCGACAACATCAACCGATCGTCGGATGGCAATTACTGGGCGGCGCTGCTAGGGATGCGGACCCCCGCGCTCGATCTCGCGCTATCCATGCCAGGTTTCCGCCGCCGCATGGCGCGGCGTGTGGCGCCCGATCTTTGGCTATATCCGAATATCAATACGGGCTGCGTCATCCGCTTCAACGAACGTGGCGATATTCTCGAAAGCCTGTGGGATTTAGGTGGTGAGAACCATCCCATGATCACCTCGATGCGCGAGCACAGGGGCTATCTCTATCTCGGCGGCGTCTCGAACAACCGTATCGGGCGCTACAAGATTCCGGGCGCGGATCCGAATTGGTGCGCGCAGGATGCCTATTGGGGGGCGCCCTCGTGATCGGAGCTTTGCACCGGGCCTACGCGTCATTTCGTGGCTTCGACACGACCGGAACCGCAGTGCCCGCGATGGATGGTCCCCTCACGCCCAATACGCAGCTGGATCAAGCGCCGATCCTGGGCCGCTTTCCTCGCCTCGACAATCTTCTCACGACGCCAGATGGGCTGATCGGATCGCAGGGTTCGGAGATCGTGTCGCTGGCCGCCGGTGACTTAGGTTGGACCTCACGCATCATCCGCACCTGTCCGAAGCCGGTAAGTTTTCTCGCGGTTGGCCCGAGCGGTGTGCTCGCGGTGGGACAGGACGGGGGGGGTGTGCTGCTGGTTGGTGGTCGGCACGACGGGAGGATGCTGATTGAGGTGGAAGGAGAACGGCTGAATTGTCCGACCGCCGGTGCTTTTCTCGGTGCGGATACATTGATCCTCGCGAATGGCTCCGCGATGCTGCCCGCCGCCGAGTGGAAGCGCGACCTCATGACCAAGGGTGCCAGCGGCAAACTCTGGCGTATTCCATTGACTGACAGCGGGAAGCCGATCGCTTTGGCCTCGGGTCTCTGCTTCCCCTCTGGCGTGGTACTGGGGGCGGATAGCGCGGTTTTCGTGTCGGAGGCTTGGCGGCACCGGGTCGTCATGCTGCAGGCTGCGCGGGCGACGCCGATTGTGACCGCGCTCGGCAAGCTTCCCGCCTATCCGGGTCGCATCTTGGCAGCGCAGGGTGGTGGCTTCTGGCTCGCGATGTTCGCACCGCGCAACCAGCTCGTGGAGTTTGTGCTGAAAGAGACGGCCTATCGCGACCGCATGATCGACACCATCGACACCGATCTCTGGATCGCGCCAGCGCTTTTCAGCGGCGTTACTTTTCTGGAACCGATCCAAGGTGGCGCACGCAAGAAGCTGAACACTCTGAAGCCGTGGTCGCCGTCCTGGTCCTATGGCCTCGTCGTGCGCTGCGATGAACGCATGCGGCCCATCGCGAGCTACCACAGCCGCGCGGATGGCCGGGTGCATGGGGTGACGTCTCTCGCGGAGCATGGTGACACGTTGATGGTCGGTGCGCAGGGCTCGGGCGTTCTGGTCGGACTGCCGCGCGACCCGCTTTTGAGCGGCTATCCCGCATGACGAAGGTTCTGGAACTGCGACGTGCCACGAAAGAGTTCAGGGGCGTTCCCGCCATCCGCAACATTGATTTCAATGTCGAGGCCGGTGAAATTCACGCGATCGTCGGCGAGAATGGCGCTGGGAAATCGACGCTGACGAAGATCCTCGCCGGCGTCTACCAGTTAAGTTCTGGCGAGATGCTGATCGACGGCGCGGCCGTCACGCTTGCCTCGCCATCGGAGGCAAAGCAGCGCGGAGTCGCGATGGTGTTTCAGGAAACCAACCTCGTGCCGTCGATGACGGTGGCACAGAACATCTATCTCGGCGAGGAGAAGATCTTCAACCGGCTGCGCGGTCTCTATATCCAAGCGCAACGCTTCCTGCTGTCGCTGAATTTCTACGTCGATCCCATGGCGCTGGTCTCGTCGCTGGGCGCTGCCAAAAAGCAGATGGTCGAAATCGCGCGCGCGGTGCATCACGAAGCCCGGCTCATCATCTTTGATGAGCCGACCGCGAGCCTAACACCCGAGGAGAAGTTTCACTTCTTCAATCTTGTACGTCGCCTCAAGGACAGCGGCACCTCCATCATTTTCATCAGCCACGCTCTGGAAGAAGCGCTTCTCCTGTCGGACCGCATCACCATCCTGCGCGATGGGGAGCTTGTGGTGACGGACGCTACCGCCAATTTCGACCGCGAGCGTATCGTGCAGGGCATGGTGGGCCGCACCCTGTCGCATGAGCTTTACGACCAGGACAAGCCGCGGCGTGCCCGAGCCTATGGCGAGAGGGTATTGAGTGTGCAGAACCTGTCCATGGGCAGCATCGTCCGAAACACATCGTTTTCGATCTACGCGGGGCAGATCACAGGGTTTTTCGGCTTGGTCGGCGCCGGTCGTACTGAGACGATGAAGATCGTAAGCGGCGTGCTGAAGCGCGACTTCTTCCATGGCGGCTCCATTGAACTCGGCAACCGCCTCGTTCGCTACAGAACGCCACGGCCGGCGATCCTCGACGGCATCGTCTATGTTACTGAGGACCGCAAAGTGGAAGGCTTCTTCGAGACCATGTCGATCGCGGAGAATATCCAGATCGGCAATCTTGCGCGCGGTCTTAATCCGCTCGCTGTGGTTTCGATGACGGAGGCGCGGACTCTCGCCAAGCAATGGACCGAGCGGCTTGGTGTGCGAGCGATCGATGCGAGTGCGAAGATCATCGAGCTTTCGGGCGGTAATCAGCAGAAGGTCGTCATTGCCAAGGCCGCTGTCCAGGAACCCAAGGTCATCATCTTCGATGAGCCCACACGCGGTGTCGATGTCGGCGCGATTGCCGAGATCCACCGCTTCATCAATTCGCTGGCCGATCGCGGTATCGCCGTGGTCGTGATCTCATCCTATCTTCCAGAGATCATGGCACTTTCCGACCGCGTGCTGGTCGCTCGGCAAGGCCGGGTGGTTGAGGAACTGGATATCGCCCAGGCGACCGAGGAACGCATCATGTTCGCCGCAGTGCACTAGGCGTTCGTAGGTTTAGTCACTGAGGCACCTCATGCTGGGCTATGCCAAGCATGAGGTGCAAGTGCGGACCAGGTCAGGGCGGTCTTAGTGCCCGTAAGCCTTGTCCCAAACAACGTGACTGTACGCGCCGACCGGCTGTTTCGTGATCACCGGATCCGTCTTGTCGCTCATCAGAACATCAACCGTGCGCGCGTAGTCGGCCTCGTTCAGATAGCCAGCTTTGGCCTTGTCGGTTCCAAGAAGCTCGGCCACCGACTTCATCATGTGAGTCTGATGCGCGGCGTCGAGCACACCCGCTGTGTCATTCGCCATGACAATCTTGACGGCTTCCTCGGGATGGGCGGCGGCATACTCCCAGCCCTGCATCGACGCTTTCACGAACCGCGCGAGCGCATCCACTTTTGTCGGATCCTTGAGCTCTGCATCCGAGGTATAAAGCCCATCCTCCAGCATCGCGACGCCTTCGTTCTGATATTTAAATACCAACAGTTGCTCGGGCGTCATGCCGGCCTCGATGAGCTGCCAGTATTCATTGTAGGTCATCGTCGAGATGCAGGCAGCCTGCTTCTGCAACAGCGGCTGAACGTTGAAGCCCTGCTTAAGGACGGTGACATCTGGGTTCGATCCCTCAGTCGTGTAGCCGAGCTTTCCCATCCAGGCGAGGAAGGGATATTGGTTGCCGGCAAACCACACGCCCAGCGTCTTTCCCTTGAAATCGGCGGGCTTGGTGATGCCGCTATCTTTCCGGCAGGTGAGTTCCAGTCCCGCATTCTCGAAAACCTGAGCGATATTCACTAACGGAACGCCTTTCTCCCGCGCCGCCAAGGCATCAGGCATCCAATCGACGATGACATCCGCGCCACCTGCCGCGATCACCTGCGACGGGTTGATGTCCGGCCCGCCCGGCTTGATTGTGACGTCTAGATTGGCCGCCTTGTAGTAGCCCTCGGCCGCCGCGACGTAGTAGCCGGCGAATTGCGCCTGCGTGACCCATTTGAGTTGCAAGGTCAGATGGTCCGCGGCCTGTGCCTGGGCGGCGAGGCCCAGTGCCATGACGCCTGCGAGAAGGATTTTCTTCATCGAACGATCTCCTTGAACTCAGCTTGGGTTGCGGAAGGACGGGTGCCAGAACGTGACCGCCCGCTCGGCCAGCGCGAGTAGCGCGAAGGATAGCGAACCGGTCAGCGCGGCGATGGTGATGGTGGCCCAGACGACATCGAGGTTGAGGCTGGCGGCGGCGGTGGAGATGCGGAATCCCATGCCGAAAACCGGCGAACCGAAGAACTCCGCGACGACGGCGCCGATCAGCGCCAACGTCGAATTCAACTTGAGTGCGGTAAAGATATGCGGCAGCGCCGCCGGCAACCGCAGTTTCAGGAGTGTCAGCCAGTAGCCGGCCGCGTAGCTCGTCATGAGGTCGCGCTCCAGCGCGCCGCTTTCGGCGAGGCCGGCCGTGGTGTTCACCAGCATCGGAAAGATTGTCATGGCGACGACAACAGCGGCTTTGGACTGCCAGCCGAAGCCGAACCACATCACCGCAATGGGTGCGACACCGACAATGGGCATCGCGCTGATAAGACCGCCAAGCGGCAGCAATCCGCGCTTGAGGAAAGCCGAGCGGTCGATCGCGAGCGCCGCCAAAAAGCCCAAGCCACAGCCGATCACGTAGCCGGGAATGACGGAACGCACGAAGGTCTGCACGAAATCGCGCCGCAACATCGCGGTGTGCGAAAACAAGGCAGAGACGACTTCCGTCGGCGCGGGCAAGAGGATGCGTGGAATATGGAAGCCCATGACGGCGGCTTGCCAAAGCCAGATCAGCAACAGTCCGAAAATCGCCGGTGTCGCTAGCCGGGCGGTGCGTGTGTCGGATCGCGATAGCCGGGCCATCGCCCAGAGTGCCGCGATCGTGAGGAGAAGGCTGACGAGTGCGATCGTCATAGCCGTCCGCCTCGCCAGGCGCGCAATCCGGCTTCGGCTAGCGCCGTCACACCAAGAAGGCTCGCCGAAAGCAGAGCCGCCATCACCAACGTCGCCCAGATCATGAGCGTCTGACCGTAGTAGCTTCCGGCCAGCAGCCGCGCGCCAAGGCCCGCTTGCGCGCCCGTCGGCAATTCCGCGACAATCGCGCCCATGACGGAGAGTGCCACGGAAACGCGCAGTGCGGGGAACAGGAAAGCGACGGAGGCGGGGAGGCGGAGCTTGGCGAAGACCTGCTGGCCCGAGGCTGAATAGGTGCGCATGAGGTCGAACTGAATGCTGTCCGGCGCGCGCAGCCCTGTGACCATGCCGACAACGATGGGGAAGAAGGCGAGATAGCCGGAGATCGCGGCTTTCGGTGGTAGTCCGCTCAAACCAAGGTTTCCAAGCACCACAACAACCATAGGCGCGATCGCGAGGATCGGGATGGTCTGGCTAGCGATGACCCACGGCATCAGCGAACGGTCGAGCACGCGGAAATGCACGATGCCGACAGCGATCGCGACACCCAGCACAATCGCGAAGGCAAGTCCGACGAGCGCCGCCTCTGCGGTTACACCTGCGTGATAGAGCAGATTGCGCGGCGAGGTGACCGGCCAGCCGAAAACGCTGGTTCCTAATGTGGCCGCGACCTGGTCCGGCCGTGGCAGCAGCGCGGTGCCGATGATGGCGGAGATCGCGTACCAAAGCACAACGGCCGCGACAGCGACAACGAATACGGGAAAGGCCGTGTCGACTGCGCGTCGCAGGCCGCTCTGCTCACGCGTCATGAGTTTCGGCCGCTGCCGCCGGGGGTGAGAGCTTTTGCTGAACTAGTCATAGGAATGTCCCGCCCTCAACGCCTCCCGCACCCGGTGAGCGACGCGCAAGAATTCCGCGCTCTCGCGCATGTCGAGATCGCGCTCGGCGGGAAGGTCGCTTTCGATGATCTCGATAACGCGGCCGGGGCGCGGCGACATCACGACGATGCGCGTGGACAGAAAAACCGCCTCGGGAATGGAATGCGTCACGAAAACGCAGGTGAGGCCGGAGCGGCGCCAAAGTTCGTGCAAGTGCAGGTTCAAGCCGTCGCGCGTGATTTCATCCAGCGCACCAAAAGGCTCATCCATCAGCAGTAGCGCGGGCTCGAAGCTGAGTGCCCGTGCGATGGAGGCGCGTTGCTGCATGCCGCCGGAAAGCTGCCAGGGAAACTTCCGCGCGAAATCGCCAAGACCGACGAGGCCCAGGTAATGCGCGGCCCGGCGGCGTTGCTCGGCTTTCGGCAGGCCCATGATTTCCAGAGGCAGCATCACGTTCCGCTCGACGCTGCGCCAAGGGTAGAGGGCCGGCGCCTGGAACACGTAGCCGTAGCTGCGGGCGCGTCGCGCATCGCCGGGAGTCATGCCGTTGACCATCAGACTGCCGCGGCTCGGCGGCACGAGATCGGCGACGGCACGCAGCAGCGTGGTTTTGCCACAGCCCGAAGGGCCAATCAGCGACACGAAGTCGCCACGCGTGAAACTCAGGGAAACATCCGACAGCGCGACCATGCTGCCGAAGTCGATCGAGAGGTCCCGCGCGACGACGACAGGCGCGGCAGGGGCGGATTGCGGCGGCGGAGAGCGGGCGGCGACTTCGGCCTCGCTCACCGATCGCGTGGCCCGTAGAGCCGCGCATCGGTGTCGAGCACGGCCGCAAGCAGGACGTTGGCGCCCGCCGCGACGTCCCCGGGCTCCGCCTTTTCCAGCTCGTTGTGGCTGATGCCTTTTTCACACGGCACGAAGATCATCGTGGTTGGTGCGACCCGCGCGATATAGGCCGCGTCATGTCCAGCGCCGGAAGTGATGCGGCGCGAGGAATAGCCGAGCGCCTCCGACGCGGCGGCGACCGAGGATACGCAGGCTTCGTCGAAATGCACCGCGGGCGAATCCCAGATGCGGTCGAAGGTAAAGGTGATGCGGGTGCCGGCGACTGTTTCGTCCAGGGCATGCCGGAGGTCGGCTTCCATCGCCGCGACCACGGTATCCTGCGGGTGGCGCAGGTCGATCGAGAAGAACACTTCGCCCGGAATAACGTTGCGGCTATTCGGACGAGCCTCGATCAGGCCGACGGTCGCCACAGCATCAGGCGCATGAGCGAGCCCGACCGATTGCACCGCCGCGATCATGCGCGCAGTCGCGACCAGCGCATCCTGGCGCAGATGCATCGGCGTGCTGCCCGCGTGGCAATCCATGCCCGTCACCGTCACCTCATACCAGCGCATGCCCTGCACGCCGGTGACGATTCCGATCGTGCGTTCCTCGGCCTCCAGTATGGGACCTTGCTCGATATGCAGCTCGAAGAAGGCGCCGAGTTTACGGGCGCCGCAGGGTTCGTCGCCCTTGTAGCCGATGCGGATAAGTTCATCGCCGAAACGCTTGCCCTCGCGATCCTCGCGGTCATAGGCGTAGTCCGGCGTGAAGGCACCCGCGAAAACACCGGAAGACAGCATGGCGGGGGCGAAGCGAGAGCCTTCCTCGTTGGTCCAGTTGATGACCTCGAGCGGCGCATTCGTCTCGACACCCGCATCATTGAGGCTGCGCAGCACTTCCAGACCCGACAGCACACCGATGACGCCATCGAATTTGCCGCCGGTCGGCTGGGTATCGAGATGACTCCCCATGGCGATGGGCGGCAGGCTATTGTCCCGCCCTGGGCGCCGTGCGCTGATATTCCCAAGCGTGTCGATGCTGACGCTGCAGCCGGCGTTCTCGCAGCGGGCGACGAACCAGTTCCGCACCTCGCGATCCAGATCGGTCAGCGTCAGCCGCTTGATGCCACCCTTTTCGGTGGCGCCGATCGCCGCCGTTTCCATGATGCTGGCCCAGAGCCGGTCGGCATCGATGCGAAGATTACCGGCGCCTACACTGGTCATACCGAGGCGACTTCCGGCTTGGCGCGCATCGGATTGCTCGGATGGTTCGTCCAGGTGAGTTTCGGCCGGTCGCTATATTCCGGAACCATCGTGATGCAGCCTTCGACGGGGCAGATGTGATGGCACAGGTTGCAACCGACGCATTCCGCGTCGATCACCTCATAGGCGCGGTTGGTGCCCTTGGCATAAGCGGCGATGGCCTGATGCGCGGTATCCTCGCAGGCGATATGACACAGCCCACAACCGATGCAGAGGTCGGGATCGATATGCGCGACGGTACGCCAGTCGAGATTTAGGTCTTGCCAATGCACGTAATTCGGAATCGCGCGACCCTGGAAGGCGCGCAGGTCCTCGTAACCTTTCTCGTCCATCCAATTCGACAAACCATCGACCATATCGTCGATGATGCGAAAGCCGTGATGCATCGCGGCGGTGCAGACCTGGACGGAACCGGCGCCCAACGCGATGAATTCCGCCGCGTCGCGCCAGGTGGAGACGCCGCCGATGCCGGAGATCGGCAACCCGGCGGTTTCCCCGTCGCGGGCGATATCGCCCACCATCCGCAACGCGATCGGCTTGACCGCTGGTCCGCAATAGCCGCCATGGGTGCCGAGGCCGTCCACCACCGGCGTCGGCGCCATGAGGTCGAGATCGACCGAGACGATCGATTGCACCGTGTTGATGAGCGATACGGCATCCGCGCCACCGCGCTTCGCGGCGCGCGCCGGTTGCAGAATGTCGCTGATATTCGGTGTGAGTTTCACGATCACCGGCAAGCGCGAGTATTGCTTGCACCAGCGCGTGACCATCTCGACGTATTCGGGAACCTGCCCGACCGCCGCGCCCATGCCGCGCTCCGACATGCCATGCGGACAGCCGAAATTCAGTTCGAGTCCGTCGGCACCGGTATCCTCGACACGAGCGAGTATCGCTTTCCAGCTGTCTTCCTCGCAGGGCACCATGAGACTCACGATCAGCGCGCGATCCGGCCAGTCGCGCTTGACCTCCTTGATCTCCTGCAAATTCAGTTCGAGCGGCCGGTCGGTGATGAGTTCGATATTGTTCATCCCAGCCAGCCTCTGGCCATTGTAAGATACGCCGCCATAACGGCTGCTCACATTCACGACCGGCGGATCTTCGCCCAGCGTCTTCCAAACTACGCCGCCCCAGCCCGCGCGAAATGCGCGCACCACGTTATAGGCTTTGTCGGTCGGCGGGGCGGAGGCGAGCCAGAAAGGATTGGGCGAGCGGATGCCGGCGAAGTTGGTGCGAAGATCAGCCACGGTCGGTCACTCCCTCGGCGAGGAATGCAGCAATCCCACGCGCCGCACGCTTGCCGTCCTCGACCGCTTGCACCGTCAAATCATGGCCTTCGACGCAATCTCCGCCAGCGAAAACACCCGGAATGGAGGTTTGCCGCTTGACGGGGTCGATGACGATGCGCCCGGAATTGATGTCTGGCGCGATGTCGTGAAACTCCTGCTGGAAGTTCTGTCCCACGGCCTTTAGAACCATATCGGCCTCCAGGCTGAACTGCGCGCCCGTCGGTTGCAAGCCGCCGCCTACCGAGGGCGCCATCCGCGCAAACGTCACGCGCTGCACGTGATCTTCGCCCTCGAAGCCAACCGGCGCGGCCCAGAAGCGGAAAGCGACGTTGTTGGTTTGCGCCCAATCCTGTTCCGCCGTCGTCGCCGACATCTCCGCGCGGCCGCGACGATAGACTAGTGTGACGACCTCGGCGCCGAGACGTTTCGCCTGGGTCGCCGCGTCGATCGCGGTATTGCCGCCGCCGATCACCACGACACGGCGCCCCACCGGCACAGTCGCGAAATCGCCGGACTGACGAAGCGCCGCGATGAAATCCACGGCGTTCATAATGCCGGGCAAGCTCTCGGCCTCCAGCGCGAGTGATTTTACGCCCGCCTGTCCGATGCCGAGAAAAACCGCATCATATTCCACACGCAGTTGCGACAAATGCAGGTCGCGTCCGAGTGTCCGCTCGTTGACGATCGTGATTCCGCCAATGTCGAGCACGAATTCAACCTCGCGGGCGGCGAAGTCATCGGCCATCTTATAGGCGGCGATCCCGAATTCGTTGAGGCCACCGGGCTTCGGCCGGCTCTCGAAAATTGTGACGTCGTGGCCCTGGCGCGCCAAGGCATGCGCGCAGGAAAGACCGGCGGGTCCGGCGCCCACCACGGCAACGTGCCGGCCTGTCTCGGCGGGGCGCGTAAATGGATGCGCCGCCTGCGCGAAAACGTGATCGGTGGCGACCCGCTGCAGCGCACCAATTTCGACTGGCTTGCCCTGCTGCGCCGTGCGCACACAGGCACCCTCGCAAAGAATTTCCGTCGGGCAAACACGCGCGCAAGTTCCACCGAGAATATTCGCGTCGAGGATGCGCTGGCCAGCCCCAGTCATATTTCCGGTGACGATACCCCGGATGAAGCCTGGGATGTCGATCGCGGTCGGGCAGGCCGTCACGCAAGGGGCATCGTGGCAGAAATAGCAACGTTCCGCCTCGACTTTGGCGGCGTCATGGGAGAGGGGGGGGTGGAGGTCGGCGAAGGCATGGGCCAGCGCCTCGCGAGACAAGGGGGAGGGGGCGAAATCGGCACTTGGTGCCTCGTCAATCGCCTCGCTCATGCGTCTACCTCGCTGTAACCTGGATACAAGCTTGACCCGATCCTGAGCAGGTGTTCAGCTTGCCTATATCTGCGGCACTGGTCAGGCACAAGTGGATTGACCTCGTGACAAGCGTCCGGCGTGACCGAGAAAGGGCAGCGAGCCATGAGTTCAGACAGCGGAATAGTCATTCGGGGCGGCACGGTCGTCACTGCCGAGCGCAGCTACCGGGCGGATGTTTATTGCACTGCGGGACAGATCGTGGCGATCGGTGCCGATCTTGATGTGCCGACCGACGCGCAGATCGTCGATGCGGGCGACGCCTTGGTGATGCCGGGCGGTATCGATCCGCATACTCATATGGAGTTGCCCTTCATGGGCACGGTCGCGACGGAGGATTTCTTTTCCGGCACAGCCGCGGGCCTTGCAGGCGGCACCACGATGATCATCGATTTCGTAATTCCCGGACCGCAGGACAGCCCGCTCGACGCTTACCGCACCTGGCGCGGCTGGGCGGAAAAGGCAGCGGCGGACTACAGCTTTCACGTCGCCGTCACCTCGTGGTCGGATCGCGTGCGGGAGGAGATGGGCGAACTCACGCGCAACCATGGCGTGAACAGCTTCAAGCATTTCATGGCGTATAAGGGCGCAATCATGGTCGATGATGGCGTGCTGCTGAACAGCTTTTCGCGCGCGCTCGAACTTGGCGCTATTTGCAGTGTTCATGCCGAGAATGGTGATGCGGTGTACCACCTGCAGCGCCGGCTGCTGGCGGAGGGTATCACCGGCCCCGAGGGCCACGCGCTGTCGCGGCCTCCGGCGCTCGAAGGCGAGGCGGCGGAACGCGCGATCTCATTGGCGCAGGTCGTTGGCGCGCCACTCTATATCGTGCATGTCTCGACGGCGGAGGCGACCGCCGCCATCGCCCGCGCTCGCGCGGCGGGCCATCGCGTCTATGGCGAGGTTCTCGCTCAGCATCTGGTGATCGATGAGAGCGTCTATCGTGATCCGGATTTCGCCACGGCCGCCGCCCATGTGATGAGCCCGCCCTTCCGTCCCAGACACCACCAGACAGCGCTATGGGGTGCACTTTCCTCCGGCGGCTTGCAGACCACGGCGACGGACCATTGCTGCTTCTGCGCGCCCCAGAAGGCCGCCGGACGGGATGACTTCACTCTGATCCCCAATGGCACCGGCGGGATCGAGGACCGGATGAGCGTGCTGTGGCATCATGGCGTAGGGAGCGGGCGTCTCACGCCGTCGGATTTTGTGCGGATTACTTCGACCGCAACGGCGCAGATCTTCAACATCTTCCCGCGCAAGGGTGCGGTGGCTTTAGGGGCGGATGCCGATCTCGTGGTGTGGGATCCGGCGGCGCGCCGCACCATCTCCGCCCGCACCCATCACCAGAACGTCGATTTCAACGTCTACGAGGGGATGGAGGTTCAGGGCGCCGCCCGGCATACGCTCGCCGCCGGGCGGCTGGTCTATACGAATGGCGAATTGCGGGCCGAGCGCGGTGCGGGGCGCTACATCGACCGGCCCTGCTTCGCCCCGTTCATCAAGGCAATCGCGACGCGCAACCGGGAGACGGCGCCGGAAGCGGTCCGCCGTGGGTAAAATCGGCGACGCGTCCCTGCCTTCCTCGCCGCAATACGGCTGGGAGACACGGATCCGCGCCGCTGCGGACGTCGGCTCAATAGCCCTGATAGTAGGGGGCGGGCGCCGGGGCGTAGTAAGGGGCAGGCTGCACGACATACGGCGCAGGCTGCACCAGGATCTGCGGCACGACGACCTGGTTGCCATAGGACACCATGCACTGCGCATAGGCGTTGTCATACTGGCCCTGGATGCCGCCCTGCTGGCTCGCAGAATTGCCTGCTCCGAGCCCGGTGCCTACGGCCGCACCGCTGGCAGCGCCGATCGCCGCACCGCTGCCGCCGCCGACCGCCGCGCCTAACCCAGCCCCGAGCAGCGTGCCCACCACGGCGGTGCCGGCACCGATCGTATTGGCGTGCTCCGCCTCGCCCTGAACCTGGCCTGCGGCGTAGTTCTTGCAGTAGGCCTGCTCCGTCGCGAATTGCTGGAACGGCTTGTCCTTCGCGGGCACGATCTGCACCGTGGGACCCAAAGGCGTGCTCGCGCAGCCGGCGAGCAGGAGGGCAACCCCTGTCGCGGTCAAGGCGGCCATTGCGGCGATTGGACGTCTCATCACTTTTCCCTCAGAACGCGTCTGTAGAGCCCTTTAAACACAAGGTTATACGGTCCGTCTCGAAGAATGTCGCACGCAGGGGTTGCCGGCGCGCGTTGCGCCGGGTTCCCTCGGTCACGCCCGCCGCGCACGCCCTCTGATGTCGAGCCGCCGCCGCTGGACGGGTGGCGCCGATCTCCACCGGCGGGCCAAGTATCGATTTCACAAGTTTGTTGTAGAATAGAGACGAACCTGAGGCGTAACGTTTGGTTGCGGGCGGCCGTGAAAATCTGCTGTCCGTGACTGAAATTATGCAAATGACGCCAGGGCAAAACCAATTATGGCCTCGCCACTTCGCAACGGGTTGAGGCGCGCCTTGCGCCGGTCGCCGAGGCAAGAAGGACCGCGGAGTCGCGTCGGGCGCGGACGAGGCAGCACTCGATGTGAGCGACGCACATTTTGTTAAACGAAACGTAACGAATCTGTTTCAGGTAAATTACTTTCTTGACCGCCACTGTAAATTTCCTATAAGTTCCGATACCGAAACTTGCTTGGAGCCCCTCCGCTCAGGACCATTTTTTGAATTTAAATGTCATTTCGATATCATTTTGTCGTGGTTTAGCTGCACATTCAAAAGAGCACGTTCTGTGCCGTCAATTGCGGAGGATATAGTGGCGACACGCGAGGGGATTTTATGTTCAGATTCTGGTCTGGTTTTTTGTACACAGATCAGAAACATGCGGAAGGCCTATTCAGCTGACCTCTCGCTGCGTCAGATTGCGATCCTCTTGATTTGCAGTTCGTCGACACAGGGATTGACCGGTAGCCAGCTTGCATTGGAGCTCAACCTGACACCCTCCGTCGTTGCACGAGCGGTAGCGCGCATGGTGTCGTGCGCGCTCCTGGTGCGGGTTATTGAGCGGGATCGCGGCGGCCTCGACCTGATCTTCGCCTCGTCCCGTGGGCGGGATTTCGCGCGAAAGGCGGCGCTGGAAACGCCGATCTAGGCCGGAGCGGTCGCGGCGGCATCAGAAGATAGCGGATGCCGCCGCGTCGCGCGCAGTCATGGCACTCACTGCGAGACTGTTTGCCCGGCCTGTCTCGAAGTCTGCGACCTCCTCCGGGAGGAGGGGCGGCGGCAGGCTGCGGCCCTCCCGTGCCGAGGCCTGAGCCGCTTCCAGTATCGCCATCGTCGCCACGCCCTCGGCGGGGGAAACGGGATTGGCCGTGCCTTCCGTCAGAGCGTCTCGGACGGCGTCATAGAAGCGGCAATAGTCACCATCGATGGCGGTGACCAGCTCCGTTTCCCCGGTGGCACCATCGAAGAGCGTCGCGGCGTCGAGGTCGATGCCCCAATCGAGGTCGCGAGGGACCATGCCGGCGCGCAACTGGTTCTCCTGCACATCGACGTCGCGCTTGACCAGGCTGGCTCGCGAACCGTGCAAGGTGAAGCGCTGCGTCCCGCCGGAAACCAGCATGCCCGCGCCCAGAATCACATGCAGCTTGGGATAGGTCAGCATGATCTGGAACCAGTCATCCGCCTTGGCACCCACGCGTTGCAGCGCGATATGGGCCGTCACGTGCTCCGGCAAGCCAAACAGATGCAGCGCCTGGTCGGCTAGATGCGGCCCGAGGTCCCACCATAGGCCGCCACCGGGCTGGCGGCTTTCCCGCCAGCGATCCTTTACCTCCGGCCGGAAGCGGTCGATGCGAGACTCGACATGCGCTATCTCGCCAAGCCGGCCATCGCGGATGGCCCCGGCAACGGTCAGGAAGTCGCTGTCCCATCGACGATTCTGGAACACCGAAAGCAGGCACCCGGTCTCACTCGCCAGCTTGGCAAGCCGCCGCGCCTCCTCCAGCGTCACCGTAAAGGGCTTGTCGATGACGACATGCTTCCCCGCCCGCAGAGCCGCCTCGGCCAGCGGGGCGTGGCTCTGGTTCGGGGTGGCGATGACGACCAGATCCACATCTGGGTCGGTGGCCGCCTTGAGGGGGTCGGCGACGGGGCGGACGCCAGGGAGCCGCGCGCGAAGCTCGTCCTCGGGCTGCCGCGAGCCGATGACAGCCAGTTCCAGCCCCTCCACGCTTCCGATGAGTGGCGCGTGGATGGTGCGCCCGGCATAGCCATAGCCGATGAGGGCGACGCGGATCTGTTCGGCCATCGATAGCTCCTGACTCTGTCGTCGCTAGGCATCTCGGGTCCTGGCCCCGGAGACGGTTCCGAAGGCCGAGCCGGTGGCTAGAAAAGCGCGCTCCGATCGGGGTCGCAGCAAATCTCTCAGCCAAGCATTTTATCGTCTCTATGGAGAAGGCTATGAAAGGAATCTTCTTCCCAATTGAAATTGGGTTAAAGTCTTGCCAGCGGCTGCCGGTTGGTGTCCGCTGGCGTAACGTCGCCGGCAGGGAAAGAGGAAACGAATGGCCCAGGTCTCGATCAGAACCTTAAAGAAGAACTACGAGAACAGCGACGCCTTGGCCGTGAAGGGCATCGACCTCGAGATCGCGGATGGCGAATTCGTCGTGCTGGTCGGCCCCTCCGGCTGCGGCAAGTCCACGACCCTGCGGATGATCGCGGGTCTTGAGGACATCTCCTCGGGCGAGATCGACATCGGCGGCCGCGTTGTCAACGACGTCCCCCCGCGGGACCGGGACATCGCCATGGTGTTCCAGAACTACGCGCTCTACCCGCATATGAGCGTGTTCGACAACATGGCCTTCGGCCTGAAGCTGCGGAAGTTCCCCAAGGAAGACATCAAGCGGCGCGTCGATGATGCGGCCCG
This sequence comes from Acidisoma sp. S159, assembly GCF_009766125.1. Lineage (NCBI taxonomy): Bacteria > Pseudomonadati > Pseudomonadota > Alphaproteobacteria > Acetobacterales > Acidocellaceae > Acidisoma > Acidisoma sp. S159. Next base: position 91,865 of record NZ_LMUG01000002.1, on the reverse strand, counting down.
CATCCTCCATCTTACCCCGCTGCTCAACCGCAAGCCGCGCGCCCTGTCGGGTGGCCAGCGTCAGCGCGTGGCGATGGGCCGGGCCATCGTGCGCAACCCGAAGGTCTTCCTCTTCGACGAGCCTCTGTCGAACCTGGACGCCAAGCTGCGCGTGCAGATGCGGACCGAGATCAAGAAGGTCCACAACACCGTCCGCACCACCACGGTTTATGTGACCCATGACCAGGTCGAGGCCATGACCCTGGCCGATCGGGTCGTCGTCATGAACCAGGGGCTGATCGAGCAGGTCGGGCCGCCGCAGGAGCTCTATCACCACCCGCAGACGAAGTTCGTGGCCGGCTTCATCGGCAGCCCGGGAATGAATTTCATTCCGTGCCGGCTGGCCAAGGAAGGCGAAAAGCTTGTGGTCAAGCTGACGAACGGCGTGTCACTGCCGGTGCCGGCGGAGCGTACCGCGCGCTATATGCCGTTCCAGGGCAAGGACATGATCCTGGGCATCCGGCCCGAGCATATGGCGGTCCTTCCGGGCGACAATCGCCCCGGCTTCGCTCCGCTCGATGTTGATATCGACATTACCGAGCCGATGGGCATGGAGACGGTGATCTACTTCTACCTCGCCGGTGGCGCTCCGGGCGCTTTGGGCGAAGTAGGCAAGGACGGCGCGGGCGATGTGGCGCCGCCGCTCTGCGCCCGCATCGACCCGGACGTTACCGCCCCTCCGGGCGGAAAGCTGACACTGTCGGTCGATATGAACAACATGCACCTTATCGATCCGGCGACGGACAAGGTGGTCTAGTCTTCCGCCAGCGTCTTGATCGGTCTCATCCAGTCGGGATGCTCCGAGTGGGTGAGACGGGGGCGTGCGAGGCATCCCGCTCAAAGCTGACGCCGCTCAAACTCTAATCCCCCATGGCGACCGCCGGCGGCGCAGGTGGATGGGGGCGGAGCCAGGGTTCGGAACTGTCGATGACCACAACGGCGTCGCCCGCTAGCGGTGTCGGGTCGGCATGCGCCGGCAGCAGGGCGCGGTAGCTGATATCCCGCACAGCGAAGGCCCGAAGATCCGCGTCGATGATCCCGCGGCGATCGAGGAATTTGTTGAGCGCCGCCGAAACCCGGATGCAGCCCTCGGAATCCGGCCGACCGATACGGTGGGCGAGAATGGCGGGGTCGGTCGCATGCATCTCGACCCGGATCTCGATCGTCGATTTCGCGTATCGCCAATCATCAGTGGTTCGCCAGCCGAAATCCCAGACCCGCATACCCTTCACGCCGAGGCCGCGGATGTGGTTCTGGTTGTACGTGCCCTGTGCCCTGTAGCCGAGTTCGGCGCCATTGTTCAGCAGCACGCCGACGGGGGTCTTGTAGTGTTCCTTGCGTCCCGGCTTGCCGGTCGAGACATGGCTGGTGCCGAGGATCTGCCAGAGCCCATCCGGCGTAACCAAGGTTACGGCCATGATCTGCGTGGCCGCGGCGCGATCGACTAGAAGCAGGAGCTGCGGGCGGAGGAAGAAGAGGTTGCCCGCCAGCACCATGCGCTTGCCCAAGGCGATCATCGTCGCCTGTCGAGCCGCGGTCATGTGGGGTCCGTTCGGCGCCACTAGAGCCAAAGCCGAGCGAATTGCGGCGGCCTCGGCCGCGATGGCCGCTTCGTTAAGGGGCTTGGCTGCGGTGTCAGGCAAGGGCCCAGCAGGCCGTGCGAAGACGCCCGTATTCACCGAGAGCATGACGACAAGACCAAACGGGCCCGCGAGGCGAGTAGCGGTGCGCAGCATGGTGACCCCAATAACGAGCCCGATTTAAGATAAAATGAGTAGAATGCTATCTAATCGACAATATCATGTCTTACACGTAATGCGCAGAAAATACGGAGTTATTTAGGCCGCTCTCAAATTTTCCAAGGGCCAGCGCGGAAGGGGGCGGTGATCGATGCCGTCCCTCGCTAATCCGGCGTGGAGTCGCTCGCAGGCCGCCCAGGCGATCATCACGGCATTGTCGGTGCAGTAGCGCAGCGGTGGTGCGATCAGCGGCACGCCGTGTTTCTCGGCGACCACGTTCAGAGCCGCGCGCAATGCCTGATTGGCGGCAACACCGCCCGCCACCACCAACCGCGTCGCCTCCGGCATCACGGCCAGAGCGTGAGCCGCACGATCGGCCAGGATCTCGGCAACGGCAGCCTGGAAGCTCGCGGCGATGCCGGCGGCGACCGTCTCGTCCAGCGCGCCCGCCGGTTGTCGGCTGACGAGCTGCGCCACGGCCGTCTTGAGACCGGAGAAGCTGAAATCGCAGCCCGGCTTGCCGAGCAACGGGCGCGGCAGAGGGAAGCGGCGGGCATCGCCGTGCGCCGCCAGGCGCTCGATGGCCGGGCCGCCGGGTAGCGGCAAGCCGAGCAGTTTCCCGACCTTGTCGAAGGCTTCCCCGACCGCATCGTCGATCGTGCCGCCGAGGCGCCGGTATCGCCCGACACCTTCAACCGCCACACATTGGCAGTGACCGCCGGAGAGCAGCAGCAGCAAATAGGGAAAAGGCGCGCCATCCGGGACCAGCCCCGGAAGCCTGGCCGTCAATGCGTGGCCTTCGAGATGGTTGATCGCTAGGAAAGGAATCCCAGACGCCAGGGCGAGGCCCTTGCCGAACCCCGCGCCGACCAATAGCCCGCCGATCAGGCCCGGACCGCTGGTCGCCGCAACCGTGGAGAGATCCGCCATGCCGAGCCCAGCTTCGGCCATCACATCCCGGACCATGGCGGGCAGATGAACGAGATGGGCACGCGCCGCGATCTCCGGTACCACCCCGCCGAAGGGGGCGTGTTCCGCGAACTGGCTGAGCACCCGTTCCGCAAGGATCCGTCCGTCCTGATCGAGGATCGCGACAGCAGTCTCGTCGCAGGAAGTTTCGATGCCAAGAATTGGACCAGCGAGCCCTTCGCGCTTCCATGCTCCGATCAGCGTCGGCGCGGTCTTTTCTTCCGTCATGGCAAGCTATAATCACCCGTCGATGAAGTCCTCGGAGATCTTGTCGCACGAACCGCGGGTGAAGCCCCATGCGCGGCCGTTGCCGCTGCGCGTCGGCACACGCGGGTCGCCGCTGGCCTTGGTGCAAACCCGCGCCTTCCTGACCCAGCTTTCCCGCTTCTGCCCGGTGCTGGATTCCATGAGTGTCTTCGACGAGCATGTGATCACCACATCGGGCGACCGCATTCAGGATCGTCGCCTTACAGACATTGGCGGCAAAGGACTGTTCTCGAAAGAAATCCACGAGGCCCTGGCGGATCGGCGTGTCGATTTCGCCGTGCATAGCCTTAAGGATCTCGAAACCGATCTGCCGCCCGGCATCGTGCTCGCCTGCACGCTGAAGCGGGAAGATGCCCGCGACGTCATGATCCTGAGGCCTGGCGTCGAGAAGCCCGACCCGGATGCGCCGTTTTCGTCCTTGCCGCCGCATGCCGTGGTTGGCTCGGCCTCGGTGCGGCGCCAGGCGCAGCTTCTGCACGAACGGCCGGATCTCGTCGTCCGCACCATTCGCGGCAATGTGCAGACGCGCCTTGGCCGTGTCCGGGCCGGCGAGTTCGACGGCAGCCTGCTTGCTCTCGCGGGCCTCCGCCGGCTGGGTTTGGAGCGAGAGGCCGATGCGGTGATCTCACCCGCCATCATGGTGCCTGCGGCCGGACAGGGGATCGTCGGCGTCACCGTTCGGGAAGATGATACGGAACTCAGAGAGTTATTGGCGGCGATCGAGGATCCGGAGGCGCGCGCGGTGTCCTCGGCCGAGCGCGGATTACTCGCCGCGCTGGACGGTTCCTGCCGCACCCCGATCGGCGGTTACGCGCGCCTGCTCCCGGATGGCCATCTTATTCTCACCGGGCTTGTGGCACGGGAAGACGGTTCTTTCCTGCTCAAGCGTGAGATTCAGGGTTCGGCGCGGGAAGCGGAGGCCTTGGGCCGGACGCTCGGCGATGAGCTGCGGGCGGATTCGCCCGTCGACATCTTTCTCGATTGAGCCTCGCGGCCGCCGCTTTCGCGAGAATGCGATGACGCCCGTTCTTGTCACGAGGACGCAGCCGGGCGCCTCGATCACCGCCGAACGCCTGTCCGCGCTGGGTTTCGCGCCGGTCGTTGCCCCGTTTCTCGACATTCGGCCGGTTGCCGCGCCGAACCTGCCGCCCGCGACGGAGGTTCAGGCAGTGCTCGTTACCAGCGGCCACGCCCTGCCGCCACTTGCCGCGTGCCATACCGCATTGCCGCTCCTCGCCGTTGGCGACGCAACGGCCGAACGCGCGAGACGCCAAGGCTTTTCGCGGGTTTGGAGCGCGGACGGCAATGCGATCGACCTCGCGGATCTCGCGCGCCGTGACCTCGATCCGGCGGGTGCCCCGCTGCTGCTGGCTGTCGGCACAGGTCAAGGTCAGCGGCTGGCGGAGGCACTTGCTGCCCAGGGCTTCACCGTTCTGCTTCGCTCCGTCTACGCGGCCGAGCCGGTTGCCCGTCTACCGGAGGCCGCGAGCGCCTTCCTGGCCGAAGAATCCGACGGCTGGGTACTGTTTTTTTCGGCTGAGACCGCCAACTGCTTTCGGCGCCTGGTAATCCCTTCGGCCACGCGTTTCTCCCGGCTCCACCTTGCCGCGATAAGCAATGGGGTTGCCCTCGCGGTGGGGGACTTGCCCTGGGGTGACATCCGTGTGGCAATGAAGCCGACGGAAACTGCGGTATTGGCCCTGCTTCATGAGTGACGACCAGCCTCCAGCCGTCCCGCCCACGGCGGCAGAACCGCCCGCGTCTCATGCGGACACTGTCCCGCCGGCTTCGTCCGTCCCACCCTACGGCGCGTCGGCTTCTGCTGCGACGGCCTCCTCGGAGGCGGCATCTTCGCCGCCCTATGCTGCTGCCGCAGCCGAGGACAGGCGGAGCAGGCGGGGCGCCCGCGTGGCGACTGTTCTGGCGGTCATTGCGCTGCTCGGTGTCGTGGTGCTGGGCGCGGCTGTGGCCCAGCTTTATCTGCAGCCGCCACCGCAGCCGGCCGCGGCAGCGCCGGCGCCGGCTGCGCCCGATCTTCAACCCGCGCTCACCGCACTGCAAAGCGAGGTCGCCGGCATGAAGACGCAGATCGCGAGCGTCGAGACGTTCGCTCACCACACGGCCGATCAACTTTCGGCCTTCTCCGCCGCGCCGACGCCCGTAACGCCGAACAGCTCGGCCGCTGCGGCTCCTTCAGCTCCGCCGGCTCCCTTGGCTCCCTTGGCTCCCTCCGCGGCTCCGGATGCTGCGACTGCCGATCTGCAAAAACAGCTTGCGTCCCTGGCCGCGCGTCTGGATCGCCTGAGCAGCCAGACCGCGCAGCAGTCGAACGCTGCACCGTCTGCAACAGAAGTCGCGACGCTCGCGGCCCGTCTCGACGCGCTCGCCCAGCGTCAGTCGCAGGACAGCGAGACGACGCGCCAGCAAGCGCAAGCGATGAACACGCAAGCGGAGACCGTGCAGAAACAACTCGCCACGCTGACGAGCCAGACCGACGTGCTCGCGCAAGCGAAAGACGCCCTGCCGAAGCTCGCGGCGAAAACCGACCGCCTCGCGGAACTCGTGGCGGTCGGGGACAAGCTCCGCCTGGGGCAGCCTCTTGGGACGCTGCAAAACGCGCCTCCGGCCCTCGCGCGCTTCGCCACCACGGCGTCGCCAACCGCCGCATCGCTGCGGCTCAGCTATACGGATGCAGCACGCAAAGCCGGTGAACTGGCGAGCCCAGCCCCCGCGCAAGCCCGCTTCTGGGACCGCGTCTGGCTGCGCGTTTCGGATCTCGTCGTCGTGCGGCGCGGCGATCAGGTGTTGGTCGGTGATCCCGCCGCAGGCGTGCTCGCCCACGCAGGTCGCCTTGTCGATGCCGGAGACATCTCGGGCGCGGTCGCCACCCTGAAGCAGTTGCCGGCACCGGCCGCCGCTGCCATGGCGGGTTGGGTCGCGCAGGCGCAGTCGCTGATCGATGCACAAGCGGCCCTGGCGCAGATGGCGGGCGGCTGATGCGCCGCGTTCTCGGCTTCCTGATCCTCGCCGCGATCCTGCTGGCGATCGCCTTCGCGATCGGCGCCATCCCAGGAACCTTGGTCGCGACGGTTGGCACGCTGACCATCTCGCTCTCGCTGCCGCTTGCGATCCTGGCGCTGCTGGTGACGATCATCGTCGTCTATCTCGTGCTGCGCCTGATCGGCCTGATCTTCAGCGTCCCAAGCCGCTTCGGCCGTGGCCGCCATGAGCGGCAGCAGCGCCAGGGCGATCGCGCCATCACCCGCGCCATGGTGGCAATTGCCGCCGCCGACCCGCGTACCGCCTTGCGCGAATCGGACCGGGCTCGCCGGCTATTGCCCCAGGCCCCGCTCGCGCGACTGGTTTCCGCCGAAGCCAATCGCCTCGCCGGACGGCCGGAGGAGGCGGAGGCCGAGTTTCGCACCCTCACCGAACAGCAGGATTCGGCCTTCCTTGGCTATCGCGGGCTGCTCCGGCAGGCGATCGATCAGCAGGACTGGCCGCTCGCCGCCGACCTCGCACGCCGGGCCGAGGTGGCGCATCCCGGCGCCCCCTGGCTGCGCGCGGAACGCGCTCGCCTCGCTTTGCGCACCGGCAGTTGGGCCGAGGCGCTGACACTGACCGGGCCAGAAGCGCCCCGCGCCGTCATGGCGACTGCGGCAGCGGAGGCCGCGACCGATCCCATCGAGGCGCTGCGCCTCGCCAAGGATGCCTTCAACGCGGATTCGTCCCTGACCCCGGCGGCGCTCGCCTATGCCCGGCGGCTGCGCCTGGCGCGCGAGGAACGGCGCTCGGACAAGGTGGTGGTGACAGCCTGGACCGCCGCGCCGCATCCCGAACTTGCCGAGTTCTACCTCGATACCGAGACAGATCCGATCGTACGCATGAAGCGCGCCGAGCAGCTCGCTGGCGCGAAGCCGGCTCATCCGGAGACTCACCTGATGCTGGCCCGCGCGGCTCTGGCCGCGAAGCTCGTGGGCGAGGCGCGGCGCCAAGCCGATCTTGCTCTTGCAGGCGGCCTCGATCAGCGGCGGGTCTGGCTGCTCAAGGCGGACATCGAGGAGGCTGCGTCGGAGGGTCCACTCGCCGGCACGGGTGAGGCGGAGGGTGCCGCGCTTCGCACGGCGCTGCGGCGGATCCCGGCGGCACAGCCCGATCCTCGCTGGCATTGCACGGCTTGCGGTACCGATCATGCGGTCTGGCACCCGGCTTGTCCGGCCTGCGGCGTGTTGGGCCGGGTCGACTGGGTTGCACCGAGGCGCGGTGAAAACGCGTCGCAGGTCGCCCTCATTGACCGAACGGCCGTCTCCGGAGACGTGGCGGCGCCCGGCTCGCGACGCTGAACCTCCTCGTGGGCGGCGCGCGGCCGACGCCGCAGACTCAGCCGCGTTGCGCCACCAGGAAAAGGCGTGGGAACGCCAGCAGCACTCGGCCATCCGCACGCGTCGGATAGGCCTCGGCGAGGCGAACCTCATACTGCGCGAGGAAATCCGCTCGCAGCGGTTCAGGCAATGGATCGAGGAACGGCCTGAGGCCGGTGCCGCGCACCCAATCGACGATGGCGCGCGGCGAGGCGAGAGGGTGCTGATAGGCGGTCCGCCAGATGTCGATGTTCACCGCGTGCGGCGCCAGCAGATCATAAAGCGCCGGGATCGCGGGCAGCGGCTGCCGTCTCGCCGCCGCCTCTGTAAGCAAGCCGACCCAAGGACCATCAGCCGCGATTTCCCGCATCAGCCTATGCGTCGACTCTCCGAGGTTGTCGGGCATCTGAACCGCGAGAACGCCGCCGGGCGCGAGCGTTCCGACGAGCCGGGGCAGCAGGCGCTCATGATCCGGCACCCATTGCAGCGAGGCATTGGCGTACAAGAGATCAGGTGGCGCCGCGGGCTGCCAGCCGGCGATATCGGCTTTCTCGAATCGCACGCCGGGCAGGCGAGACCGCGCACTCGCCAGCATGTCCTCGCTGGTATCGACGCCGAGCATATCCGCACGAGGGAATCGTGCCCGCAGCAATTCCGTGGAATTGCCGGGGCCGCAACCGAGGTCCACGACCGAGTTTGGCGCGTCGAGCGGCACGCGCCGCAGCAGATCCGCCGCGGGGCGCGTCCGTTCGTCCTCGAATTGCCGGTAAAGCGCGGCATCCCAATCAGCCATCTGGTTCGTCCTTCGCATCGCTCGGTCACGTCGCTGTATCTTGACCGGCCAAGCCTGTCGCTCCACAGATCAGCAAGCCTTGACCTGACAGATGCGAAAGTTCCTCCATGCCGCCCGATGCCGCAACCGTAGAGGCCGCCGACCGCGCCGCTCGGCACTGGATCGCCGAGGATGCCAGCTTGCCGCTCGGGAGCGAGGCGCATAAGGCCGCCGTCTGCCGCATGTTCCACGAGACCTTCAACCCGTACAAGCCCTCGGTCATCGATTGGCCCAAGCTCGATGATGAAACACGCAACCGTATCATCAATCTGCCGATCTGGGACATCGCGGTACAGACTGAGGGCAAGGCGCGCCTGAGAATGCTTTCCTATGCGCGGTCCTGTCTCGATCCGGATATGAACAAAACCGTCGCGCTGAACGGCTGGGAGGAGGGGCGCCACAAGGAGGTGCTCTCCAACCTCGTCGAGGCCTACGGCATCAAGCTTGAGCCCGAGCCCGAGTATATTGAGCCGAAGGACCCGGAATGGGCCTATATGGTCACCGGCTACAGCGAGTGCATCGATAGCTTCTTCGCCTTCGGCCTGTTCGAGCTCGCCAAGCGCTCCGGCTACTTCCCGCCCGAATTGGTCGACACCTTCGAGCCGGTGATCCAGGAGGAGGCGAGGCATATCCTCCTATTCCAGAACTGGGCGGCCTGGCATCGCCGCAACATGCCCTTCTGGCGCCGCCCGTGGTTCGAGCTTCGGGTTGCCGCCGTGTGGATCTTCCTTGGCTACGAGCGCATCGGGCTGGCGCGCGGCCTGGATGACGGCAAGAAGGCGCAGGACAACAATTTCACCGTGACCGGCAGCGCGGCCGTCAGCAACGCGGATGTCAGCATCGCCGAACTCATGGATATCTGCCTCGCCGAAAACGACCGGCGCTTCGCGGGCTACGATCGCCGCCTGCTTCGCCCCACGACAATGCCAAATATGGTTCGGTTCGCTCGCCTCTTTATGCGTCGTCCGCGCCCGGCGGCGACAGCCGTCGCGGCCTGAGTTCTCGGCGCCCCAGGTCCAGGTCAGCCGCAATAGTGAAGGCACAACTTCTCCGCTTCATCGGACCGTTGGTCAGGACTACGCCGTGACAGGCGTGATCCACGAGGCGCTGAACTTCATCCGGGAGCATGAATCCTGGGCGATGCCTCTCGCGTTCCTGCTGGCCTTCGGGGAATCACTGGCGGTTATCTCTCTGGTCTTGCCGTCCTCCGCCATCCTGTTCGGGGCCGGCGCGCTCATTGGCGCCGGGGCGCTCGACTTCATGCCGGTTTGGGCTGGTGCCGCAGCGGGCGCTGTGCTCGGCGACTGGTTCTCCTTCTGGATTGGCGGGCGGTGGGGCGAGGGCGTTTTGCGCCTATGGCCGCTCAATCGGTACCCGCGACTGTTGCCCCGGGCTGAGGATTTCTTCGCACGCTGGGGAACCGGCGGTGTGTTTGTCGGCAGGTTCCTCGGGCCGCTACGCGCCACGGTGCCGCTTGCGGCGGGGATCGCGCATATGAGGTTCTGGCCTTTCCAGGCCGCTAATATCCTGTCGGGCGTCCTGTGGTCGGCAGCGCTTCTGGCGCCTGGCAGCTGGGGCGTGAAGTGGATCGAGCAGGTGCTGCCGTAGCTTGCCGTCGCCCCGTCGCCCCGTCGCCCCGTCGCCCCGTCGCCCCGTCGCTAGCGTCAGCGCGGTAGATCGGGAAGCACGCGGCGAACCACGGCCGGCATTGTCAGGCCCTGCACCACGACACTGAAGATCACGACCGCATAGCAAACCGGCAACAGCACCGACTTCACTTCGCCCTCCGGCAGGTTGAGGGCAAGCGCCACCGATATACCGCCGCGCAATCCGCCCCAGGTCAGCAAGGCCATCGGCCCGAAAGACGCGGTTTCCTTCAGCCGAAACACCTGGCTCGGCACGAAGATGCTGATGGCGCGCGCGGCAAGGGCGAGGGGTATCGCGAGTGCGGCGGCTCCGAGCGCGGACCAGCCCAAAGGCACCGCGACGATCTCCACGCCGATCAGCAGGAACAGCAGCGTGTTGAGCAACTCATCGATAAGCCCCCAAAACTTCATGACGTGGCGATGTGTCGCCTCGCTCATCGCGTTACGGCCATGGTCGCTGCCCATCGCGAGCCCGGCTACGACGACGGCGATCGGTCCCGACAGATGAAGCGCATGGGCGAGGCTATAGGTGCCGGTCGCCAGCGCCAGCGAGATCAGGAGTTCGAGATCCACATCATCCAGTCGCCGCATCATCCAGAGCGCAACCCAGCCGGTGACGAAGCCCAAAAGGGAGCCGCCGATCGCCTCGGTCAGGAAGGTCGTCGCGATGCTGGCGCCCGAGAACATCCCGGTCCCGCCGGTCGCGATACCCAAAAGCGCGCCGAAGACGACGACGCCGACGCCATCGTTGAAGAGTGATTCGCCGGCAAAGATCGTTCGCAGCCCCGTCGGCAGGCCGAGGCGCTTGAGCAAGCCCACGACTGAAACCGGATCGGTTGGCGCCAGGATTGATCCCAACACTAGGCACCAGATGAACGGGATCGGATGACCCACGAGACGGAAGACGAGCCACATCGTGCCGCCCAGGATCGACACGGCCAGAACAACGCCGGTCGTCGCGAGCAGGCCGACCGTCCATTTCCGGCTCCACAGCTCCTGGATATCGACATGAAGCGCGCCCGCGAAAAGCAGGAAGGCGAGGGCACCGTTCATCAGCGCGCCCGGCAAGTCCATGGTTCCGAGCACCTGCCGCGCGGTCTCGCCGAGCGGGTGGCCGGTCACCAGCGGATCGACCGCGAGCAACAGGATGGAGACGATCAGCGCGATGACCAGGACGCCGGTTGAGGCGGGAAGACGCAGGAAGCGGTTGTTGATGAAGCCGAAGATCGCCGCGAGGGACAGGAGGACCGCGACGAAGGAGAAGCCGCTCATAGATCAGGTGGCGCTTTCTCTCGTTGCGGCAGGCGATGCAGCGTCCAGAACCATTCCAGGGCGCTGTTCGACCAGGTGTGATCTCGCGGCGGGGCGAGGGCAGGGTGGTCGAGGCTTGCGGCGGTGAGGTCGGTCTCGTCCGGATAATCGCTGCTCTCGAAGGTCAGCGCGGTGCCGCAGGCGGGACAAAACCTGCGGCGCCCCTCATCAGATGATGCGAACGTCGTGGGCGTGCCGCTGGTGAAACGAAAACTGGCGCGCGGCATCGTCAGCCAGGCGACCGCTGGAGCGCCCGTCGCACGGCGGCAGGTCTCGCAATGGCACAGGGTCTCGTGGAACGGATCGCCTTCCGCCTCGTAGCGGATCGCGCCGCAGAGGCAACCGCCTGTGAGGAGTGTCATGGGCGGAAGGTTAGACGGGATGGGCGGGTTTTAGAAGCGCTCGGTCGCGCGGAACCCGCCTGGATGTCAGAGGCCCGTCGCGCGCAGGCCCTCCTCGGCGTAGCGGGCGCCCACGAAGGCGGCCGCCGGCAGGATGCGGTCGATTTCCTCGCGGTCCGCTGCGGTCAGGGTGACGTCGGCCGCTCCGACATTTTCCTCCAGATACTTCACCCGTTTCGTTCCCGGGATGGGAATAATGTCGTTCCCCTGAGCCAGCACCCAGGCCAACGCGAGCTGACCCGGCGTGCAGCCTTTGCGTTTGGCGAGTTCCTGCACCTCGGCAACCGCGTCCAGGTTGCGCTGGAAGTTCTCACCCTGGAAGCGCGGCGAGGTGTGGCGCCAGTCATCGGCGGCGAGGTCGCTTGGCGCTTTGATTTCGCCAGTCAGGAAGCCGCGGCCGAGCGGGCTGTAGGGCACGAAGGCAATGCCAAGCTCCCGCGTTACCGCCAGAATCTCCTCCTCAGGCTCGCGGCTCCATAGCGAGTATTCCGTCTGGAGTGCAGCGATCGGATGCACGGCATGGGCGCGGCGGATGGTCGCGACGCCGGCTTCGGACAAGCCAAGATGCTTGACCTTGCCTTCATGAACGAGGTCGGCCATTGCGCCCACCGTCTCCTCGATCGGCACGTTCGGATCCACGCGGTGCTGGTAGTAGAGGTCGATCGTTTCCACGCCGAGCCGCGATAGACTCGCCTCGCAAGCCTGCCGGACGTAGGCGGCGTCACCGCGGATCGGACCGCGACGGCCTTGTTCATCCCAGGTATTGCCGAACTTCGTCGCGAGGACGATCCGGCCGAGATGCGGCTTCAGAACCGGGCCTACCAGTCGCTCATTCTCGCCGAGCCCGTAGGTATCGGCGGTATCGAAGAAGGTGATGCCGAGGGCCAAAGCGCGCTCCAAGGTCCGGACGGATTCCTTGTCATCTCGTCCACTGTAATAGGCTGACATTCCCATGCAGCCGAGCCCGAGCTCCGTCACCTCGGGGCCACCGCGTCCTAGCTTGCGTGTTTTCATCGGTCAGCTCCTGGATCCAGGTCGTTTGGTGGTCGGTTTTGGTCAGAAACTGCCCTTAGCGTCCGGAAAATCCGCGCCGAGCGTGGTCTTTTCCCAAGTGTCGAAATCCTTCGTCATCGATTCCAACTGCTTGCGCGCGAGTTGCAGAGCGGGCGCGCCGAGCAGCAGGTGCAGCGGGGGGTTCTCGGCATTGACCACGTCGATGATCGCCTGGCCCGCACGCACCGGATCGCCTTGCTGATTGCCGTGGCGCGCCGCAGTCTCGCTCCGGCGCTTGCCGGAGGTCTCGGCGTAGTCGGCGATCTGCTCCCGCGACTGCCCGATAGAACGGCCCGCGAAATCGGTGCGGAACGGACCCGGCTCGACGATGAGCACCTTGATCCCGAGCGACGCGACTTCCAGCGACAGCGCCTTGGAAATCGCCTCCACCGCATGTTTCGTCGCGGTGTAGTAGCCGCTCGCCGGGAAGGACATCAGGCCGCCGATCGACGACAGATTGACGATGAAGCCGCTGCGCCGCTTGCGCATTCCCGGCAGCACCGCCTTGGTCACGTCGACCAGCCCGAAGACATTGGTGTCGAACATCGCCCGCACGGCATCGTCCTCGCCTTCCTCAATCGCCGCGAGATAGCCGTACCCGGCATTGTTAACCAGAACGTCGATACGGCCGAACCGCGTCTCCGCCGCGCGCACCACCTCGGCGATATTTGTCGCATCCGTCACGTCGAGCGGCAGCGCGAGAGCCTGCGTGTCAAAACCCTCGACGATATCTTCAAGCTTGGTCTCGTCGCGCGCGGTCGCCACGACGCGATAGCCTTGTTGCAACAGCAGTTTGGCGAGTTCGCGGCCGAAGCCGGTGGAGCAGCCGGTAATGAACCAGACGGGAGTTTCTGTCTGTGACATATGTTTTTCCTATTCGATCAAGCGTGCCGGTCCACCAACGCCATCATCTTCTCGCCATAGCGCGGCCCGGAAACGATGTCGGGTGCGAGCGCTGCGTCCAGCGAGACGATTTCCTTGGCGTCCAGGCGGATATCGGCGGCGGCGATATTTTCTTCCAGATAGCTGCGACGCTTGGTGCCCGGGATCGGCACGACATCATCGCCCTTGTGCAGCAACCAGGCGACGGCGATTTGCCCGGCCTTGAACCCTCTGGCGGCGGCAATGTCATGCACGACCTTGGCCGCCTTCATATTGGCGTCGTAGTTCTGGCCTTGGTAGCGCGGATCGTGGCGGCGGAAATCATCGGCCGGATAATCCTCCGCACGCTGTGCATTGCCTGCCAGAAAGCCGCGGCCGAGAGGCGAGAAGGGAACGAGCCCGATGCCCAATTCGCGCAGCAGCGGCACGATCTCGGCTTCAAGATTGCGCTCCCACAGCGAATACTCGCTTTGCAGCGCCGAGACGGGATGCACGGCATGGGCCTTGCGAATATTGGCGACGCCGGCTTCCGAGAGGCCGAAGAAGCGCACCTTTCCCTGTTTCACGAAGTCGCTGACCGTGCCAGCAACATCCTCGATCGGCACGGTGCGATCGACCCGGTGCTGGTAGAGCAGATCGATGTGGTCGGTCTTCAGGCGCTTAAGCGAAGCTTCCACCGCAGCGCGGATCGTTGACGGCCGGCTGTCAGTACCGGTGTTCTTGCCACCCTCGATGCGGAAGCCGAATTTCGTCGCGATGACCACCTTGTCACGCTTGCCCGCCAGCGCCCGGCCGAGCAAATCCTCGTTGGCGAAAGGTCCGTAGACTTCCGCGGTATCGAGGAAGGTGCAGCCCAGGTCGATCGAGCGATGCAGCGTGGCGATCGACTCTGCCTCATCCGCTGGCCCGTAACTTTGGCTCATTCCCATGCAGCCAAGCCCGACGGCCGAAACCGTCAGGCCCTGACTGCCCAATTTCCGTTGTTGCATCGTCTTGTCCTTCAAAGTTGGCGCCCGTATTCGGAACCGGACGCCGCGCTCCTGCCGTCAGAGCATCTCCAGCGCGCGCTTGGAACGCGGGGGAGAAAAGCCGCGATCGATCTCCGCAAGATCGGCGTCGCTCAACGTCAAATCCGCCGCGCCGCGATTTTCCTCCAACCGGGCGAGCGTCGAGGTTTTCGGAATTACGATTACATCGGGATGCCGCAGCACCCAGGCAAGGGCGACCTGCGCCACCGTCGCCTCATGCCGCTCAGCCACGGCGGCCAGAACGGGCGACCGCAGCACGCGTCCGTTCTGGCCGAGCGGCGTGTAGGCCATGATCGCGATGCCCCGCTTGGTGCATTCGGGCAGCAGGCTGAACTCCACACCACGGGACTGCGGATTGTAGAGCACCTGATCCGCGAGGCAGGCCGCGTTCTTCGGTAGATCGATAATGTCGCTGGTGTCGAAATTGGACACGCCCCAGCCCCGGATCTTGCCATCCGCGCGCAGCTTCTCGAAGCCCGCGATAGTCTCCTCAACAGGCGTGCCGCCGATCCAATGCAGCAGATAGAGATCGACGGCCTCGGTGCCGAGGCGTTTCAAGCTGGCCTCACAGGCGCGGATGGTTCCGTCGCGCGTGGCATGGCTCGGCGCGACCTTGGTCACGAGGAAAACCTCGTCGCGGCGCCCGGCGATGGCCTCACCGACCAACCGTTCCGACTTGCCGTCGCCATAGATCTCGGCGGTGTCGATTAAAGTCATGCCGAGGTCGATGGAGCGCTGGATCACCCGCAGCTCCTCGGCGCGACGCCGGGCGTCGTCTCCCATCCGCCAGGTGCCCAAGCCGAGGGCAGGAACTTCGCGATTATCGCGCAATGCCACCGTTCGGATCGAAGTGCTCATGCCGCTGCCTCCTCCGCGAGACGCATCAGGCGCAGGAAGTTTCCGCCCCACAATGCCGCGATGGCGGGACGGTCATAGCCCCGCCGCAAAAGCTCCACCGTCACGGCGTGGCTCTCCCCGGCATTCCGCCATCCGGACACGCCACCGCCGCCATCGAAATCCGTGCCGATCCCGACATGCCGGATGCCGATCCGGCCAGTCGCATAATCGATGTGATCGACGAAATCGGCGACCGTAACCTCGCTCTCCTTCCGTCCCGCCTTGAGGAAAAAGGAAACGAGCGTGATCTGAACCACCCCATCCGTCTCCGCGAGCGCCTCAAGCTGTTCGTCGTCGAGGTTACGCGGATGATCGCAGAGCGCACGGATCGAGGAATGTGTCGCGATGACCGGAGTGCGGGAGAGGTGGGCCGCCTCGAGCATGCCGGGCTTCGAGACATGGGAGACATCGATCATCATGCCGAGTTCGTTCATGCGGCCGATCGCGGCGCGGCCCAGATCGGAGAGGCCGCCATGCAGCGCCGCCTCGTCGCCAAGGTCGCGCCGCGGCACCGCGGAATCCGCCAGTGCGTTGTGGCCATTGTGGGTCAGGGTCATGTAGCGCGCGCCGAGCGCCCGGAGCGGCACCAGCCGTTCCAGGTCTTCGCCGATCGCGTAGCCGTTCTCAACGACTGGAATGACAGCAGGCGCGCCCTCGAGCCGTGCCGCCGCGATTTCCTCGACCGTGGTGGCGAGCCGGCCGCATAGCCCGGCCTCGGAGGGCTCACCCATGGCGCGGATCGACTGCAGCATCGCGGTCGCTCTTAGGAATGCCTTCTCATGTCCCTCAGGCGTTCGCGGCCCCTGCGGCAGATAGGCCGCGAAGCAGCCCGCCGCGATGCCGCCCCGCCGCATCTTTGGCAGGTCGACACGGCGCGGCCCGTCCTCGAACGGGCTAGGGCCATTGGGCCAGGGGATGTCGATATGGCTGTCGATCGTCAGCGTGGCGGCGTGCAGGGCACGCGCCTCCGCGTCTAGGGTGTCGCTCATCCCCCCAGGCTTCGCCCGCGCGGCCCCGCCGTCAACCCCACAACGATTACTTCTTCGCCGGAACAGCTTTGCGGGCCGGCACCGTGCGCGGAACTGCCTTCACCGGAGCGGCTCCCGGCGTGCCGTTCTGAACCTTGGCGCGGCTCTGCGCCACCAGCGCGCCGCACTTATTGGGATCGTTCACCCCCAGCTCGATGGTCGGGAGCAAAGCAAGCGGAGCGGCGACGATGCCCAGCGCGACCGCCAGACCGCCTCGGGTCACGAGAGGCACCGGGTTCACGCCTATGCTCGGGTGCTTGAGGGCGCCGGTGATCGTGAAGGGGGTGGGCAGGTTGCCGACGCTGAAATTCTTGCTCTGCGTCCGCACGCCATAATCGATGGTCTGGCTCTTGAGGTTGACGGTGCCATGGCCGGCGATGATCGCCTCACCGGTGTCGAGCAGCATGGTGCGGGTATCGACGATGCCATGGTTGAGGGCGAAATCGCCGATGAAGCACTGCACGTCAGTACGGGTTGGAACACCCAGTGCCGAGAGGATCGCTTTGCCAAATTCGAGACCCACGAGGTTTACCAGCAGCGCGCTGAGATTGCCGCCGGACATATAGAGGGTGAGACCACCGTTGCCGTTGCCCATCCAGGTCGCCACGGAATTGCCGGTGGAATCGATCACCGCCCGGCCGCCAATGGAGCCGGCACCCTTGAAGGCATGGGTCGCGGCCATCAGGCGCGAGACATCCACCTGTTCGAAGTGAATGTCGGCCTTGGCGGCGATCTGCTTGTCGGGCTGGGGCACCAGGCTGATATCGCCGTTCACTCGCCCCTTGCCGATGGTGAAGATGATGGGGTGCAGGTTGATGCCGCCGTTGACCACATCCAGCGTCACGATGAGGCTGTCGAGTGGCACACTGCGGCCCTCGATATGCTTGCCGTTGTATTTCAGGTGGATATCGGCGGCATTCAGCTTGGGCAGGTTGAAGGGCTTGGTCGGCAGCAGGTTGTTGCTGCTGGCATCGGCCTTCGCCACCGTCTTCCGCTGCGCCGCCGTGGCGTTCTTGGTGGTCGCGCGGCCCGGATTGGTGCCGATGAAGCCGCCGAGATCAGCCAGGTCGATGCGATTGGATTGCAAATCCATGGTGACGTCGGGGCGCTTGTCCCGCGGCTGCTCGGTGATCGTGCCCTCGATGTCGCTATTGCCGACCACGCCACGTAAATCGTCGAAATGGATGCGGCCGGAGGCGCGAACATAGTTGAGCTTGCCGGTGATCTTGTAGGCAGGCGTGGCGGGGATCGGGATGCCCGTCAGCGGATAAAGATCGGACATATCGGCGCCGCTCAGCATCAGATCGAGATCGGTGCCCTCGAAAGCCATCGGGTCCTGCACGGTGCCGGTGAGTGAGACATGGGTCGCGCCATTGGCGAGCTTGACGTCGATCGGGAAGGGCTTCGTCTTGTCGGTGACGGTGAGCAGCGCGCCGACGAGTGCCTTGGCGGTGATGGGATGCTTCGCGTAGGTGCCCTTGGCGTCGATCACGACCTCATCGGTCTGGCCGTTTTGCGCGATCACGCCCTCGGCGTCATGCGTGGCGATCTGCGCGGTTAGGTCGGTCTTCATCTTGGGCACGAGCGCGTGAAGCTGCCCCTCCTCGATTGTCAGCCGGCCAATCTTGGGAGGCGGCGAGGGCTGCGTGCCGGGTTTCGGCGGCGCGGAAGTTTTCAGCTTCAGCGTATAGTTGTTGGTTCCGTCCTCCAGGGCGCGGACTTCCATCACCGGATGGTCGAGGTCGATCTTCGGGATCGAGATGATCCGGTGATGGATATAGGCCATCACATCAACGAGAACGCCGAGATGCGCGACCTTCGCCAGGGGTGGCACATCGGCGGGAAAGCCGTCCGGATTGGCGACCGTCACGTCATCCACGATGATCCGGGTGGTGCGGCCGAGGCGGACATGGAGATGCGCGATCGTCACCTTGCGGCCGATGGCGGAGGAGGCCTGAGACTCGACGATCGGAATAAACCAGTCCCAGCGCCAGAAGATGACAAGCAGCACGATCGCGAGGATAGGCACGCCGAGGAATATCGCGAGCTTCTTGCCGCCTCGACGCGTCATGCCGCTCCCCTTCCGCGCGTGAACAGCGCAGATGGGGAGGAGGCGAGGTTTTGCGAGAGACTAACTCGCGGCCTCTGGGATTGCTGGAGCGCCGTCCGCGCGGACCCGCCGCGGTCGTTCAGGCCAAGAAGATGGCCCACGTTGTGTGGACCATGATGGCGCGTGGGGACGTCTATCGGCCTTCGGTCGAACCGACGAGGAGCTACCCCGCAGCCCCCAGCGGCTCGCTTCGACGTTGCAGACTTGCTTGGGGCTCCTTTGCGGAACCCCTCTGGGCCTGCGGCCATGAGGTCGCGCCATCGCTGCAAACCACATGTCCGCACGCGCACTGCCCGCGATTTTCCGCGCACAACCCTGCGCCCGAGGGCCGTCCACACATGGATGCCCGGCCCCTGGCGGGGCGCTGTTCGCCGAGCATGATGACTTGCAGGTCGGGTCCGTCAAAGTCATCCGGGATGTTCTTTTAGGTCGACATGAGCCCCAACCGCTTATGCCAATCCGCGATGGACTCCTCAGGATAACGGTCGAAGACCTGATCCTTCGCGCCTTTCTCCACCTGCACCCAATCCGGCTTGAATTCGAGCATGAGATGCGTCGTCTCGGGCGCAGCAGGCAAGGGCGTGTCGATCACCGCGGCGAAGGGGTGGATCAGCTTCGGCCAGCGAGAATCGTACAGCCAAAGCCCGGAGCCGCATTCGCCGCAGAAGCTCCGCTCCGCATTGCTCGTATGGGTGCGCTTGTCCTCGGGGTTACGGATTTTAGCGTGATAGACCCGGATGTGCTCGCGGCCTTTGACCTTGAGCGTCTCGTTGTCACCGCTGAGATTGATGGCATAGCCGCCGCCGCCATCCGTCTTGCGGCAGATCGAGCAATAGCAGCGCTGATACGGGTAGGGATGCGGTGATTCCAGCGAGAACGACACCGCACCGCAGTGGCAAGATCCTTTGAGCTGCATTCAACGTCCTTTCGGGTCAGAGCCAGCCGCGGAACCGGAACCAGACCAGCGGCAGCACGGCGGAGAGCACGATCAGCGTCAGCCCATAGGGATAGCCGAAAGCCCAGTTCAGCTCCGGCATATCTTTGAAGTTCATACCGTAGATGCTGGCGACCAAAGTCGGCGGCACACCAACCACCGACACCACGGTCAGCACCTTGATGATATTGTTCTGCGCCGTGTTGATAAGACCGAGCGTCGCATCCAGCAGGAACTGCATCTTGTTGTTGAGGCTGTTGTCGTAGTCGGTGAGTGAGGTCACATCCCGCCGCAGCGACTTCATCCGCTCCTTGTGGGTCTTATTGATCCAGGTATCGCCCGCCTGCGTCACAAAGGGCAAAATCCGGTCGATCCCCAAAAGACTGTCCCGGACATGGGACATGAGATCGCCTGCGCGTCCGATCGTCTTGATCGTGAGCTGCAATTCCCGATCCTGCCGTCCCGGCCGCTTCCCGCTTTCTGGATCATGCATGAAGATGGTGCGGGACACGCGATCCAACTCGTCACGCGTCGTCTCGAGCAGGTCGGCGAGCTTCTCGACGATCCCTTCGAGAATGGTCAGGAAGATGCCGACCGGTCCCGCATCATCCATCGGCGTGCGGTGCTGCTCCTCGAGGAAAGCGCGGAAGGCCCGGCTATCGAGGAAGCGGATGGTGATGAGCCGCTCCTGCGACAAAACGAAACCCACCGGCTTTGAATGCGGATGCGGGCCATTGGCCGCGATCGTCAGCGGCATGCTCATGTAGATGGCGTGGCCGTCATAGGAGAGGCGGCTCGAGGTTTCGATCTCGTCGAGATCATCCTCGCTGGCTATGGTGAAGCCGGTCGCGCGCAAGACCCGGGCCTTCTCTTCCTCGGTGGGTTCGAAAAGATCGATCCACTGAGCCTTGGCGATAGCCGCATCGTCCGCCCCAAGATCGGCGAGCGGGCGTCCTTCCTGCGAAGCATAGGCTTTGAGCATGCGGGATTCTCGGCTTATGAGGTCGGAATTGGGGCGGGCGGCTGGTTTCGCAACGTTAGCTCGGCCGCCAACATTGGATTGCCGTTCACCTTACGGTGCCACGTCATGCTCCGCGAGCACCGAACGGCCAAGCCCTCCGGCCGCTCAGCCGCGCAGCAGCTTCGCGGCGGCCGGAGCGAAGTAGGTCAGCACGCCGTTGCAGCCGGCACGCTTGAACCCCACCAGGCTCTCCATCATCGCCGCTTCCTCGTTCATCCAGCCGTTGCGCGCGGCGGCCACGATCATCGCGTATTCGCCGGACACCTGATAGGCGAAAGTCGGCACGCCGAAACGCTCCCGCACGCGGCGGATGATGTCGAGATAGGGCATCCCCGGCTTGACCATGATCATGTCGGCGCCCTCGGCCAGATCCATCGCCACCTCGCGCAGCGCCTCATCGGAATTGGCCGGATCCATCTGATAGGTCTTCTTGTCGCCCTTGAGCGCCCCGGCGGACCCTACCGCATCCCGGAACGGACCATAGAAGGCGCTCGCGTATTTGGCCGCATAGCTCATGATCCGGGTCTGGACGAAACCCCGCTCATCCAGCGCCGCCCGAATGGCGGCGACTCGCCCATCCATCATGTCGGACGGCGCGATGACGTCGATCCCGGCCTCCGCCTGCACCACGGCCTGCCGCGCCAGGATCTCCACCGACTCGTCGTTATGAACATAGCCCTGACGGATCACCCCGTCATGGCCGTGATCCGTATAGGGATCGAGCGCCACATCCCCAACCAGACCAACCTCGGAAAACTCGCGCTTGAGCAGCCGGGCGGCCGAGCAGATGAGGTTCTTGGGATTGGTCGCCTCCGTCCCCTCGGCGTTCTTCCGCTCCCGCGGAGTCGCCGGAAAGATGGCGATCGCGGGAATGCCGAGCTTCACGGCGCCCTCGACATGCCCGGCCAGCCGGTCGATCGTGACGCGCTGTACCCCGGGCATGGTGGCGACGTCCTCGACCTCGCCCTGACCCTCGCGCACGAAGATCGGCCAGATCAGGTCATCGACCGAAAGGTGGTTCTCGGAGACCAGCCGCCGCGCCCAACCTTCCTGGCGCAAACGGCGGAGGCGGGTCTGGGGGAAGCGGGCGTCGGTCATGGGCAAGCCTCTCACGCTAGTGACGCGTCATATAAAGCTTCCTACATCCAACGGCACAGGCAGTCCTGCCTTGGCGCCGCGACTGTTCACCGCGGCCGCACCTCCGTGTTATGAGGCTGATCCCGCCTGAGTTTCCGCGTCGCCCCGCGTCCACGGCCTGGCCCCGCCCGAAAGGTATAACGCGCCATGAATGAGCAGATTCCCCGCGCCAGCCTGGACCGCTTCTTCAGCGCGTCGGTCGAGCAAACCGATCCCGAACTCGCCAATGCCCTCAGGCGCGAGCTCGCCCGCCAGCAGGACGGTATCGAGCTGATCGCCAGCGAGAACATCGTCTCCCGCGCCGTGCTGGATGCCCAGGGCAGCGTGCTGACCAATAAATACGCCGAGGGCTATCCCGGCCGCCGCTACTACGGCGGCTGCGCGGCGGTCGATATCGCCGAACAGCTCGCGATCGACCGCGCCAAGGAGATCTTCGGCTGCGAATTCGCCAATGTGCAGCCCCATTCGGGCGCGCAGGCGAATCAGGGCGTCATGCTGGCGCTCATCAAGCCCGGCGATACTTTCCTAGGCATGAGCCTCGCCGCCGGCGGCCATCTCAGCCACGGCGCCGCGCCCAATCTTTCTGGAAAATGGTTCAACGCCTTGCAATACGGCGTGCGGAAGGATGACGGGCTGCTCGATTACGAGGAGCTGGAGCAGAAAGCGCGGGACGGCAAGCCGAAGCTCATCATCGCGGGCGGCTCGGCCTATCCCCGCGTCATCGACTTCGCGCGCATCCGCAAGATCGCGGATGAGGTCGGCGCGCTGTTCATGGTCGATATGGCGCATTTCGCCGGACTCGTTGCGGCCGGCGTTCACCCCAGCCCGCTGCCGCATGCCCATGTCGTGACGACCACCACCCACAAGACGTTGCGCGGCCCGCGCGGCGGCATGATCCTCAGCAACGACGCGGAGCTGGGCAAGAAGATCAACTCGGCGATGTTCCCCGGCCTGCAGGGTGGTCCGCTCATGCATGTCATCGCCGCCAAGGCGGTGGCTTTCGGCGAGGCGCTGCGGCCCGAGTTCCGCACCTACCAGAAAGCCGTGGCCGAAAACGCCAAGGTTCTGGCCGCGACCCTGGTCGAGCGCGGCTTCGACATCGTCACCGGCGGCACCGACACGCATCTTATGCTGGTCGATCTCCGCCCCAAGCGCGTCACCGGCAAGGCCGCCGAGGCGAGCCTGGAACGCGCCCATATGACCGCCAACAAGAACGCCATCCCCTTCGACCCCGAGAAGCCGGCTATCACCTCAGGCATCCGCCTCGGCACCCCGGCCGCCACGACGCGCGGCTTCGGGGCGGAGGAGTTCCGCGAGATCGGCCGGATGATCGACGAGGTATTGACCGGCCTCTCCGGCGCCAATGAGGAAGGTGGCAACGCTTTGGTGGAGCAAGCGGTCGGCAAGCGCGTCCAGGCGCTCTGCGCGCGCTTCCCGATCTACCCGCACTGAGGAGACCGCATGCGCTGCCCCTTCTGCGGTCAGGATGACGCTCAGGTAAAGGATAGCCGGCCCAGCGAGGATGGGTCGGCGATCCGGCGGCGCCGCTTCTGCGGCTCCTGCAGCCAGCGTTTCACGACCATCGAGCGGGTGCAGCTACGCGAACTCGTGGTGGTGAAATCTGATGCGCGGCGTGTGCCTTTCGACCGCGACAAGCTCGCCCGCTCCATTCGCATCGCGCTCCGCAAGCGGCCGGTGCAGGAGGAGCGCATCGACCGTATCGTCAACAGCATCGTGCGGAAACTGGAAAGCAGCGGCGATAGCGACGTGCCCAGCAAGCAGATCGGCGAGCTGGTGATGGAGACGCTGAAGGAGGTGGACGACGTCGCCTATGTCCGCTTCGCCAGCGTCTACCGCAACTTCCGCGAGGCCAAGGATTTCGAGCATTTTCTTGGGGAGCTGACCGAGAAGGTGGATCCGCAGGCGGTGTGACGCTGCCTTGTCATGCTCGGCGAAGGCCGAGCATCCACGCCTTTGCAGCGCCGCCACAAGCAAAGGCGTAGATCCTCCGCCTTCGCCGAGGATGACGTGGGAGTGCCTTCACAAAACCCATTCACCCCCTCGCATCACCGGCTGCGCCGAGCCATCCGCCGCCAGCCCGTCTACAGCGATCTCCGACGAACCAATCATCCAGTCGATATGGATGAGGCTGCGGTTGGCGCCGCGCGCGACCAGTTCCTCCTCGCTCAGCGCCTCATAGTTCCGGATGCACTTGTTGTAGGCTTGCCCCAGCGCGATGTGGCTTGCCGCGTTCTCGTCGAACAGCGTGTTGTAGAACAGAACACCACTTTTCGCGATCGGCGAGGAGGCCGGCACCAGCGCCACTTCGCCCAAATGCGACGCACCCGCATCGGTCTCCAGCACGCGCTTGAGCACCGATTCGCCCGTTGTCGCGTGTGCCTCCACGATGCGACCCTCGGCGAAGCGCACCTCGATGCCCTCGATCAGCGTGCCCTGGTAGGACAGCGGCTTCGTGCTTCTGACACGCCCATCCACCCGCAGCGCATGGGGCGTGGTGAAGACCTCCTCGGTTGGGATATTCGGGTTGCAGATGATGCCATTCCGCGCCGATTCCGACCCGCCCGCCCATTCGTGATCGTCAGCCAGGCCGACCGTGAGATCGGTGCCCGGTCCACGGAACCGCAGCGCCGAAAAACGCCGCTCGTTGAGATAAAGGCGGCGATCGTGCAGCCGAGCGTTGTGAGCCTTCCAAGCCTCGACCGGATCGGCTTCGTTGATGCGCGAGGCCGCGAAGATCGCTTCCCACAGCGCCTCGACCGCCTCGGCCTCGTTCAGATCGGGGAACACATTCCGAGCCCACGCCGGGGTCGCATAACTCACGATCGACCAGTTGATGTGGAAATCCACGATCCGCTGCAGCGCCGGCTGATAGGCCTTCGAGCGCGCGCGATTGGCGCGGCTCACCCGCTCCGGATCCTCGGCCGCCAGCAGCGCCGGGTCGTCGCCCGCGATCGCCAGCCGTGCCGCATTGTTGGAGAAGGCTTTCGCCATGCCCTCATAGAGCCAGCCCGCGGCGGTATCGAAGCCGCCATCATGGCCCTGGCGGAACCGTGCGAGCGTCGCCACGTCGTCGCCGTAGAGTGTCGTGACGAGGGAAGCGCCCGCACGATAGGCGTGTTCGGTGATGCGCCGGGCCAAGGGCAGCGCCTCGATCGGCGCCGTCATCACCAGCTCCTGCCCCTCGCGCAGGCCGAGGCCGATGCGCACCGCCACCTCGCCAAGCCGGTCGAGCTTCGCCGCGAAATCCATTTTCCGAACCCCTCTATCCGTCGCCCATCCAAAGCAAGATGCGGCCTTGGTCAAGCCGGGGCGGGATGACGGACGCGTCTTGGCCGACTATCCTCGCCACCATGAACGCCGCACCCTCCAGCCTCCTCGGCCCCGACGAGCCATCCCCCTTCACCATTGACCACCCGCAGGGAAGTTCCGACATCTTCCTGGTCTGCGATCATGCCGGTCGCCGTGTCCCGTCGAAGCTTGGCGACCTCGGCGTCCCGGCCCCGGAATACGAGCGGCACATCGCCTACGACATCGGCGCCTCCGCCGTCGCCGTGCGCATGGCGGATGGCCTCGACGCCACGCTGATCCGCCAGACCTATTCGCGCCTGGTGATCGACTGCAACCGCGACCCCTCCGTGCCCAGCTCCATCCCGGAGATCAGCGAAGTCACCGAGATTCCCGGCAACCGAGATCTGCTGCCGGAACAGCGCGAGGCCCGGCGGCGGGAAATCTTCGCGCCCTATCACGACGCCATAGTGGCGGCCCTGGATCGCCGCGCCGCCGCTGGTCGTCCCACCGCACTGGTGGCGGTCCATAGCTTCACGCCGGTCTACAAGGAGGAGGTGCGGCCCTGGCACGTCGCCGTACTGTTCAACCGCCAGCCCAGACTGTCGCTAATCCTCAAGGACCTGCTGGAGGCGGAAGGCGGCCTGACGGTCGGCGTCAACGAGCCGTATTTCGTCAGCGACCTCACCGACTACACGATCCCCGTCCACGCGGAGCGGCGTGGTCTGCCTTACCTTGAACTCGAAATCCGCCAGGATCTCATCGCCAATCCCACCGGCCAGGCCGAATGGGCCGAGCGGCTGATCCGGCTGGTACCTTGGGCCTGGGAACAGTTCAGCGGCCAAGAAGCGTAAGCCTTTTTCCAGCAACCACTAAGGGATGAGGGTGTCAGGCCATTGGCGAGCTTGTGTCCGCCCCCCTCTATGCTCGACATAAGGCAGTCTGTTACTGCGCGCGTCGGCGGATGAGTTTTCTTTCCCGGAACGTTCGGCAATGGCGTGTGTCGTCGTAACTTTCGGGGAACCTTTCTATGGCGTCGCGTTGCAGGATCGTGGTGGGCATTCCCACCCGTGGCCGGGCACCTATTCTTCGTGAGACGCTGACCGAACTCGCCCGCCAGACGCGGCTGGCGGATGAGATCATCATTTGCGGTGCGGAAGCCATCGACTCCGAGGGGATCGCCGAAGCCTTCCCGGCCGTGACGGTGCTCACCAGCGCGCCCGGCGCCTCGACGCAGCGTAACGCCATCATCAAGGCGGCCGCCGAGGCCGACATCCTGATCTTCTTCGATGATGACTTCCTGGCGGATTCCGCCTATCTCGCCGCCATCGAGAGCCACATGACCTCGAACCCCCGGCTGATGGTCGCAACGGGCCTGGTGCTGGCCGATGGCATCGGCGGTCCTGGGCTGTCTCCGGCCGAGGGCCGCGCGATCCTGGCGGCGGCGGGAACAGTCACTGACGGCACGAAGCCGACTTTCTCCGGCTATGGCTGCAACATGGCGGTGCGGATGGCGCCGATGCGCGAACATGCGATCCGTTTCGACGACCGCTTGCCGCTCTACAGCTGGCAGGAGGATGTCGATCTCTCGCGGCGCCTCGCGGTCTTCGGGGATGTGGCGAAGCTGGAAGCCGCCCGTGGCGTGCATTTGGGCGTCAAGCGCGGCCGAGGCTCCGGCGTCAAGCTTGGTTACTCGCAGGTCGCCAATCCGCTCTATCTCGTGAGCAAGCGCGCCGGCTATCCGATGTTTCGCGCGCTCGAGCACATCGCCCGCAACATGGCCAAGAACCTGGCGCGTGCCGGCTGGCCCGAGCCTTACGTCGATCGCCGCGGCCGCCTGCGCGGCAACCTATTGGCCCTGCGCGACCTCGCGGCAGGCCGCATGACGCCGGAACGCGTGCTGGAGCTGTAGCGCGAACCCACCCCAAACCCCTCCCTTGCAGGGAGGGGAGTCCGCGTCCCTTCTCCCGTCCCCGCAAGGGAGGGGTTGGGGGTGGGTTCTATGCCAACCGCGCCCGCCTGATTCCCCCGCTGTCCACACCCCTACTTGGCCAAGCGCCCAAAGGGATGACACCAAAGATCTTGCGCGAGGCACTCGTTCAGGCCGAAATACTTATCGGTAACACTTATGGTCTGTCATCGGCTGATGACCACCATTGCAACACTAGGAAATTCGTAGAACTCCAGGAATCCAGCCAATGGAAAGCCGTTGCAGGATTGTGGTTGGTCTGCCCACGCGGGGACGGGCCACTATTCTTCGCGAAACCTTGAGTGACCTCGAACGGCAGACACGCAAAGCTGATGCGATCATCGTCTGCGGCGCGGACGCCTCAGATGTCGAGGGCGTAGCCGAGAGCTTTCCGGCGGTCAGCCTGCTCACCAGCAAACCCGGCCTCACGACACAACGCAACGCCATCATCGACGCTGCCGCCGACGCCGACGCCGATATCCTGGTCTTCTTCGACGACGATTTCATTCCCGACCCGACCTATCTCGCGAATGTCGAACGTCACATGATGGCTGATCCCCACCTTGTCGTCACAACTGGGCGCGTGCTGGCGGACGGGATTGGCGGTCCCGGCCTGTCGCCCTCCGAAGGCCGCGCCATCGTCGCCGCGGCACACGAAGACATCGACGAGGTGAAACCGGCTTTCTCCGGCTATGGCTGCAACATGGCGCTCCGCGTCGCGCCCATGCGCGAACACGACATCCATCTTGACGATCGCCTGCCGCTTTACGGCTGGCAGGAGGATGTCGATCTGTCGCGGCGCCTAGCCGCCTTCGGCGATATCGTGCGGCTCGAGGGGGCGAGGGGCGTTCATCTCGGCGTCAAGAGCGGGCGTGGCTCAGGCGTCAAGCTCGGCTATTCGCAGGTCGCCAATCCGCTATATCTGGCGGGCAAACACGCGGGCTATCCACTGGGCCGCGCCCTCGAACATATCGCGCGGAACATGGCCAAGAATCTCGCGCGCGCCGGCTGGCCCGAGCCATACGTCGATCGCCGAGGCCGTCTGCGCGGAAACCTTCTGGCACTGCGTGATTTGCTGACTGGACGGATGGCGCCGGAGCGCGTCTTGGAGCTTTGAGGCGGGATGTCGTCAGTTTGGACCGCGCTCATTCCACCACGTCATGCTCGGCGAAGGCCGGGCATCCACGCCTTGGCTTCGCCAAGCAAGCAAAGGCGTGGATGGCACGCGGGGGGGCCGCCCCGCCTTCGCGTGCCATGACGGATCTGGGTGGTGGTTCAGCACTAGGGTCATCACACACTAGACGGCGGAAGGGCCGGAACGAATTCCGCCCCACGCGGAACTCCTAGCCTGGAACCTCATCCGTCGTGACGAGGAACGTCGTCAACAAACTCGGCCCGAAGATCGTGGAGATCGCGACGTCGGCCGCATCACGCCCGATGCCGATCAGCACGCGGCCGATGCGGCGCCGGTTGTGCCGTGCATCGAAGGTATACCAGCGGTTGCCGAGATAAGCCTCGAACCAGCCGCTGAAATCCATCGGCGCGGTATCCTTGGGCACGCCGATATCGCCGAGATAGCCGGTGCAGTAACGCGCCGGAATATTCATGCAGCGGCACAGCGTAAGTGCCAGATGCGCGAAATCGCGGCAGACGCCCTTCTGCTCCTGCCAGCCCTCATAGGCGGTCCGCGTGTTGCGCGCGTCGTTATAGTTAAAGGTGATACGGTTGTTCGCGTATTCGACAATCGCCGCGACGCGTCCCCAGCCGGGCGGAATATGGCCGAACTCCCGCCAGGCAAGGTCGGAGAGCTTCTCGGTCTCGCAATAGCGGCTGCCGAGCAGGAATTGGAGTGTTTCCGGCGGCAGGTCTTCGACCGCGTTCTGCACGGCGTCAGGCTCGTAATCATCCAACACGCCAGGATCGTTGATCACCGTATCGGTGCTGAAACGTATTTCACCCGGCGGCACAAAGACCCGGCTACAAAGGTTCCCGAAGCTGTCGTAATATTGGAAAACCGGCAGCTCGGGTTCGCATTTGATGATGTCCGGCGCATGGAGATCCATGGCCCGTTCGGGCCGGACATTCAGCATGAGCACCATCGGCGTCGGCTGCGGAACCTGGAAGGCGATTTCGTAGCCAAGCCGGATCTGCATCTTGCGGTCTCCTGAGAGCGTTAGTGGGCATATCGGGAGCCGGCGCGGACTTTAGAAGGTGTCTCCCTTTTTCGCTATGCAGGAAACGGGCCGCGGCGGCGTTAACCTGTGCCGCGGGCCTTGACCGCGAACCGCACCGCTTCCTCGGCCGCGCGGAACAGGGCGCGCGCCTTGTGCCGGCTTTCCTCGTATTCGAGTTCGGGCACGCTATCCGCCACAACGCCGCCCCCGGCCTGCACATGCATGACGCCATCCTTCACCACGGCGGTCCGCAGGCCGATGCAGGTATCCATCGTGCCGTCGGCCGCGAAATAGCCGATGCAGCCGCCATAGATGCCGCGCCGCGTGGGCTCCAGCTCCTCGATGATCTCCATCGCCCGCACCTTCGGCGCACCCGTTAGTGTGCCAGCCGGAAAACCGGCGACCAGGGCGTCCAGCGCCGTCAGCCCCGCCTTGAGCTTGCCGCGCACGTTGGAGGAGATGTGCATGACATGGCTGAACCGCTCGATCACGAAGCTCTGCGTCACCTCGACCGAGCCTGGCTCGGCGACCCGCCCGACATCGTTCCGCCCCAGGTCGAGAAGCATGAGATGCTCCGCGCGCTCCTTCGGATCGGCGAGCAACTCGGCCTCCAGCCGCGCATCCTCTTCAGGCGATGCGTTGCGCGGCCGGGTGCCGGCGAGGGGCCGGATGGTCACGTCGCCGTCGCGGTAGCGCACCAGGATCTCGGGGCTGCTGCCGACCACCGCGAAGCCCGGAAAGTCGAGATGGAACAGGAACGGCGCCGGGTTGATGCGGCGCAACGCCCGGTAAAGGGCGAGGGAGGGCAGCGGAAAGGGCACCGAGTAGCGCTGGCTCGGCACCGCCTGGAAGATATCGCCGGCGACGATGTATTCCTTCATTCGCTCGACGATGCCCATGAACTCGTCTTTGCTCATATTCGAGCGCGGCTCGGGCAGCGGATCGATGGGTTTCGCCGGCGCCGAGGGTGGCAACGGCTGTTGGAGCGCCGTCTCCGCCTCATCGAGCCGCCCCTCGGCCAGCCTCAAAGCGGCCTCGGCATCGATGCCGGGCCGGGGATAGATCGGCGCGGCGAGGGTCAGCACGTCCCGCACATTGTCGAATATGGCAAAGAGGGTCGGGCGCGTCAGGATCGCGTCGGGCACGCCGAGCGCATCGGCATTCTTCTCCGGCAGCCGCTCCATCAGCCGCACCATGTCGTAGGCGAGGTAGCCGACCAGCCCGCCCGCCATCGGCGGCAATCCGGGCGGCAGGTCGAGCCTTGTGCGCGCCACCAGCGCCCGCAGGCTATCGAGCGGTGCGGCGTCATCCACGGCATAGGTCTCGGGCGTGCCGAGCGCATTGGCGTTCAGCTCGGCCCGCCCGTCGCGGCAGCGCCACACCAGATCGGGCGCCATGCCGATGATGGAATAGCGGCCACGCGAGGCGCCGCCCTCAATGCTTTCAAGCAGGAAGGAATAGGGCCGGCCATGGGCCAGCTTGAGAAAAGCACCGACGGGCGTTTCGAGATCCGCCGGGCTGTCCCGCCACACCAGCGCGCCCCGTCCTGCCTGATACGCGGCACGGAAGGCGGCGGCCATGGTCTCGGCGGTCATGCGAGCGGGGTCCTTGATTTAGGGGTGTTGTGCGCGGCGCCTCGTGCGCCCGTCGCGTTCGAGGGCTCGGTCACGGCTGGGCGATCTGCTGGATGACGGCTTGATTGACGTGCGGATTGGCCCGTGCCGTCACCGCGCCCGCGAAAATCGCCTGCATATCGCTGGAGACGGTGCCGGATAGCTGCGTCTTCAACTGGTCGTAACCCACCGGGTCCTTGCTCGGATCGGGCCTCTGGATGCTGTCGAGCACCGCGACCACGAAGCCATCGGGCGTCTCAACCATTGAGCTTTCGCCCACCGTCAGCCCGAAGAGCGGCGTGACGAGGTTTTGCGGAATACCCGGCGGTAGCGCGCCGTTATGGGTGATCGGCCCGCTCGTCTGCACGGTGAGATTCAACGGCGAAGCCGCGCCTTGCAGGGTCCGGCCCGATTGCATGGCGCCGAGCAGACCGGCCGCGACGGTTTCCTGCTCGCGGCGGATCGCGGCATGCGTCCAAGCGGCGAGGACCTGCGGCTGCACCGCCAAGAAGTCGCGCTGCGCGGCGGGGGTGATGCCGTCCACGACCAGGGCGAAATAGCTGTGATCGGGGCCGTTGATGAGCGCCGCCTTCTGGTTCACGCCCTGCTTGAATGCCTGCGCCACCACCGCCGCGCGCAAGGCAGCGGCGCCGGGGATCGGCACAGGCTGGCCCTCGGGCGAGATGCCGTTGGTATCAACCGACCCCTGCAATCCGACGAGTCCGAGATCGCCCGGAAGCTTGTCCAGCGGCGTACCGCCTGCCAGCGCGTCCTGGAACGCATTTACCCGCTGCTCGACCAGCGCGACGGCGCGCTCGCGCGCCACCTGCTGGCGCAAGGCGGGCGCCATCGATTCGAAGCCTGGTGCGCCGCCAGGCTTGATGCCGGTGACCTCGATCACCGCCCAGCCGCTGCCGGTATGGATCGGCGCGCTCACCACATTCGCCGCCGCCTCGAAGGCCGCGTCGGCGATCTCGGGGCTTGGTACCTGGGCGGCGGTGGTGTCGGGCAGTTGGATCGCATTGGCGCCAGCAGCGCTCGCGGCCTTCTGCATCGCGTCCCAGTCGGCGCCGGCCGACCAGGTGGCGGCGAGGCGTTTCGCCGTCGCCTCGTCGGAGGCCACCACCGCGTTGATGCTGCGGGTCTCGACCTTGGTCTGGGCAGCGCTCGCCTGCTGGTAGAGCGGCCGGATATCGGCGTCGGACACCGTGATGCCGCGCGCGACCGCGTCCGGCGACAGCACCGCCACCGCGATGTGGCGATATTCCGGCGCGCTGAAATCCTGCGGGTGGTTGCGATACCAACGCTGCAATTCCGCCGGTGTCGGCGTCGGGGGCGGCGGAGCGGCGGAGAAGGGCAGGGTGACGAAGCGCACGATCCGCGCCTCGTTCTGGATCGCATAGGCGGTGCGCACCATCGTCGCCGGCGCCGTTGCCGAAGCGCGGACGGTGTTGAGTAATTGGTTGCGCATGAGCTGCGCGCGCATAAGGTCGAGGAACTCGCCCTCGGTCATGCCGTTCTGCTGCAACACCTGGTCAAACCGCGCGCGGTTGAACTGGTGCTGCGCGTCCTGGAACACGTCCATGCCGTAGACTTCCGTCCTCAGAGCGGCGTCGGGCGCGGCGAGGCCGAGGCGCTGGGCCATCTGGTCGATCGCCGCCTGGGCAACCAGCCGCGCCGTCGCCTGCTCGGCGATCATCATGCGCATCGGCGGCGTGATCTGGTCGGGGCCGCCCAGTTGCTGGGCGGTCTGCTGTATCTGCTGGCGAAACGCCTGATCGGCGGCTTGCGGGCTTATCCGCGTGCTGCCGACCCGCGCCGCCGAACCGTCATTGCCGAGGTTGCGCACCACGTCGCCCACCCCCCAGACCGCGAAGGACGCGACGAGGACGATGAAGAGGATCCGGGCGGGCCAGGTATTGAGGGAGCGGCGGAGGAGGGCGAGCATAGGTGGTCACGAACCTGGCTGTGATGAGGGGCGCGCACCATAGGCATGCGAGCCAGTGTTTGCCAGTTCCCTCCGGCCGTCCTATCTGCCGGGGCCTGCACGGAGAGAATGACGATGCGCCCCTTGATCGCCGGCAACTGGAAAATGCATGGGCTAACCGCGGAGTCGGCGGAGCTTGCGCAGGCACTACGAAAGGGTGTCGGCGCTCTGGCTCCCGAGATGCTGGTTTGCCCGCCAGCGACGCAGATCGCGGCGGTCGCGGCCATTCTGGAGCATTCCGGCATCGCGATCGGCGGCCAGGATTGCCATGCCGAGACGCAGGGCGCCCACACAGGCGAAATTTCCGCCGCCATGCTGCGCGATGTAGGGGCGAGCTTCGTGATCCTCGGCCATTCCGAGCGCCGGGCCGACCAGGGTGAAACCGACGAGTTGGTTGCCGCCAAGGCGCGCGCGGCCGTCGCGGCCGGGCTTGTTGCCATCATCTGCGTGGGCGAATCGGGTGCCGAGCGGGCCGCCGGCCAGGCTGAGGCTGTAGTGGAGCGCCAGCTCGCTGGCAGCCTCTGCGAGGATTTCGCGGGCGTCATCGCCTATGAGCCGATCTGGGCGATCGGCACCGGCCGCGTCCCGACCCTCGACGATATCGTCTGCATGCATCGCGTCATCCGCGACCACCTGCTCGGCGCGCATGAGCAGGGCGCCGCGGTTCGGATTCTGTATGGCGGTTCGGTCAAGCCGGGCAACGCCGCCGAGATCCTGAAACTACCGGAAGTCGGCGGCGCCCTGGTCGGCGGCGCCAGCCTGGTCGCCGCAGATTTCCTGGCGATCGCTGCGGCGGCGCCGGGCGTTATATAAGGATCGCGTTATACGGCCGCGCAGAGGCTTGGAGTGACGGGACGGCGAGAGGATATGTGGGCGGTGACAGGCTAGTTCGGCGCCCGCGTGAAGCTTCTGTTATGTGGATAAGGCGAGTCCGACCGATTGGCTCCGCGCACGACTTCCGACGCTTTCGCCGCGTTTTGGGCGGCTCGCCATACCGCGTCGTCGACGGCAGAATGCTCCCAGTAGCGTTCACTGAGAGAGCTGTGAGTCCCTCCGGCTTCCGATGCTCGCCCGCCGCACGCAAAATGATTTCCCACAGTGTCTCCTCGTGAAGCAGTGCGTTACATCACGTTGATGCTGCGCTGCCAGGATAGGTGCAATTTGTTAGCGGGCCACTAACCCATGTCTAGCTTACTAACATAATAACTTGCTTATATGTTTATGAGAGGCTCGCTCGTGCGAGGCTGTCATGTCGTGCCTCTCTGGTCGCTGTCCTGGCCCACTGCTATAGCGCGCGAGATACCCATGATCCGGCGGCGCCTCCCCGTGTGCCGGCAAGCCCTGAGGATCCCGCCAATGGCCCGTCGCCGACAGCTCTATGAGGGCAAAGCGAAGATCCTGTTCGAAGGACCGGAGCCCGGCACGCTCGTACAATACTTCAAGGATGACGCCACCGCCTTCAACGCCCAGAAGAAGGGCGTCATCACCGGCAAGGGCGTGCTGAATAACCGCATTAGCGAGTTTCTGATGACGCGCCTGGGCGAGATCGGCGTTCCCACGCACTTCATTCGCCGTCTCAACATGCGCGAGCAACTCATTCGCGAGGTCGAGATAATCCCCCTCGAAGTCGTCGTGCGCAATGTCGCGGCTGGCAGCCTATCGACCCGGCTTGGCATTCCGGAGGGCACCCGCTTGCCGCGCAGCATCATCGAATTCTACTACAAGAACGACGCGCTCAACGATCCGATGGTCGCTGAGGAGCATATCACCGCCTTCGGCTGGGCCGCCCCACCGGATATGGACGACATCGTCTCGCTGACGCTGCGCGTGAACGACTTCCTGACTGGCCTGTTCCTCGGCGTCGGCATCACCCTTGTAGACTTCAAGCTGGAATTCGGCCGGCTCTGGGAAAACGAGGATATGCGCATCGTCCTTGCCGACGAGATCAGTCCGGATAACTGCCGTCTCTGGGACAGCAAGACCAACGAGAAGATGGACAAGGACCGGTTCCGCCGCGACCTCGGCAAGGTCGAGGAAGCCTATCAGGAAGTTGCCCGCCGCCTCGGCATCCTGCCCGAGGCCGGCATGCGCGACATGAAGGGGCCGGAGATGATGCAGTGAGGGGCTCGCCCCGTCATGGCATGCGACCCTCCCGTCTTGGCACGCGAAGGCACCCCACTTCCTCGTCATGGCACGCGAATGCGTGCCATCCACGCCGTGCATTCGCAAAGCAAGCCAGGCGTGGATGCTCGGCCTTCCCCGAGCATGACGGGTTGTAGAGATTCTACGCTTCGCCGGAGAGCCAAATGAAAGCCATCGTTACCGTCATGCTGAAGACCGGCGTCCTCGACCCGCAAGGCAAGGCCATCGGCCATGCGCTTGGAACTCTGGGGTTTTCCGGAATCGGCGAGGTCCGCGCCGGCAAGGTCATCGAGATCGAACTAGCCGAAACCGACGCCGCGAAGGCCCAAGCGGCAGCCGAGGAAATGTCGCGGAAACTGCTCGCGAACACTGTCATCGAAAGCTTCAAGGTGGAGATCGCCTGACCATGGCCTTCCGCGCCGGCATCGTCCTTTTCCCCGGCACCAATCGCGAGCGTGACATCGCCATCGCACTAGCCGCCGCCAATGGCGGGCGAGAGCCGGTGATCATCTGGCACAAGGACACGACACTTCCGCCGCTCGACCTCGTGGTCCTGCCCGGCGGCTTCAGCCATGGCGACTATCTGCGCTGCGGCGCGATGGCCGCGCAGTCTCCGGTCATGCGCGCGGTGCGCGATTTCGCGTCGGCCGGCGGCCATGTTCTCGGCGTCTGCAACGGCTTCCAGATCCTGACCGAGGCCGGGCTGCTGCCAGGTGCGCTACTGCGCAACGCCGGCCTCCGCTTCCTCGCACAGGACCACCACATCCGCGTCGAGAGCACCGACACCATCTACAGCCGCGGCTACGTCCAGGGCCAATCGATCCGCGTCATCCTCGCCCACGGCGACGGCAACTACGCCGCCGACGAGGAGACTCTCGACCGGCTGGAAGGCGAGGGGCGGGTGGTCTTCCGCTACAGCCGCCGGGACGGCACGGTAGCGCCGGACGCCAACCCGAACGGCAGCGCCCGCGCCATCGCCGGCATTTGTTCCGAGAACCGCCGCGTGCTCGGCCTCATGCCGCATCCCGAGGATGCGGTGGAAGCGCTGATCGGCGGCGAGGACGGTAAGCCGATGTTCGCCGGTCTCGCGGAGGCGCTGGCCGCATGAGCAGCCGCCCAATCGATGCTGACCTCGCCCGCTCCTTCGGCCTGAACGCCGAGGAATATGCTCGCGTCCTTACCATCATGGGCCGCACGCCCAGTCTGACGGAACTCGGCATCTTCAGTGTGATGTGGTCGGAGCATTGCTCCTACAAATCGTCCCGCGTCTGGCTGAAGGAATTGCCGACCAAGGCCGCCTGGGTCGTCCACGGCCCTGGAGAGAACGCGGGCGTGGTCGATATCGGTGACAACCTCACCGCCATCTTCAAGATGGAGAGCCACAACCACCCGAGCTTCATCGAACCCTACCAGGGCGCCGCCACCGGCGTCGGCGGCATCCTGCGCGATGTCTTCACGATGGGCGCGCGGCCGATCGCCAATCTCAACGCGTTGCGTTTTGGGCGCCCCGAGAATCCCCGCACCAAGCGCGTGGTCGATGGCGTCGTGCGCGGTATCGGCGGCTACGGCAATTGCGTCGGCGTGCCCACCGTGGGCGGCGAGGTGAATTTCCACGCCGCCTATGACGGCAATCCGCTGGTCAATGCGATGACCGTTGGCATCGCCCCGCGCGACCGCATCTTCCTCTCGGCCGCCGCAGGCCAGGGCAACCCCGTGGTCTATGTCGGCTCCAAGACCGGGCGGGACGGCATCCACGGCGCGACCATGGCCTCGGCCGAATTCGCCGCCGATTCTGAGGAGAAGCGCCCGACCGTGCAGGTCGGCGATCCTTTCACCGAGAAGCTGCTCATCGAGGCTTGTCTCGAACTCATGGCGACCGATGCGATCATCGCCATCCAGGACATGGGCGCTGCCGGCCTCACCAGTTCGGCGGTCGAGATGGCAGGCAAGGGTGGCGTCGGCATTTCGCTCGACCTCGATGCGGTGCCGCAGCGCGAGACCGCCATGACGGCCTATGAGATGATGCTGTCCGAGAGCCAGGAACGCATGCTCATGGTGCTGGACCCGGCGCGGGAAGGCGTGGCGCGGGCGATTTTCGAGAAATGGGATCTCGACTTCGCGGTGATCGGCCGTATCACGGATACCGGCCACATCGTGGTCTCCCATAAGGGCCAGATCGAGGCCGATATCCCGCTACAGCCGCTGGCCGATGAGGCGCCGCTGTACCGGCGGCCCTTCATCCTGCCAGTGGCACCAGCAGTACTCGATCACGCGGCGATCGAAAGCCCTGTCTCATTGAAGGACGCGCTGCTGACGCTCATCGCCTGCCCGGACCTGTGCTCGCGCGCCTGGATCTGGAACCAGTATGACGCGGCGGTGGGCGGCCAGACGGTGAAGCGGCCGGGCGCCGCCGATGCCGCCATCGTCCGGATCGAGGGTTCCCGCCGCGCGCTGGCGCTCACCACCGACTGTACGCCGCGCTATTGCCAGGCGGATCCCCGCACCGGCGGCGCTCAGGCGGTGGCTGAGGCCTGGCGCAACATCACCGCGACGGGTGCTCGCCCGCTGGCCGTGACCGACAACATGAACTTCGGCAATCCCGAGAAGCCCGAGATCATGGGCCAGTTCGCGGCGGCCATCCAGGGCATGGCGGCGGCCTGCACCGCGCTCGACTTCCCCGTCGTTTCCGGAAACGTAAGCCTTTACAACGAAACTGAGGGCCGCGGCATTTTGCCGACACCGGCCATCGGCGGCCTGGGCGTGATCGAGGATGCGGCCCGGGCGCGGGGCATCGCGCTGACGCCGGGGCTCGACCTGGTCGTGGTCGGCGAGGATGGCGGCTGGCTCGGCCAATCTCTTTGGCTGCGCGAGATCGCCGGGCGGGAGGAAGGCGCGCCGCCGCCTGTCGATCTGGTGCGGGAACGTCGGCATGGTGACTTCGTGCGCCACCAGATCGCGGCGGGCGATGTGGCTGCCTGCCACGACGTCTCGGATGGCGGCCTGCTGATCGCGGTCGCCGAGATGGCGCTGGCGGGCGATACGGGCGTGGCGCTGCTCGACCAGCCGGACGCCGTCACGGCGCATGGCTTTTGGTTCGGCGAGGATCAGGCCCGGTATGTGGTGGCGCTCGCCGATGGCACACCGCTACTCTCGGCGGCGCATACGGCCGGTATTTCCGCCCGGCTCATCGGCCGATCCGGCGGCCGGGATTTGACTTTGCCTGGCGGCGTTTCGATATCCTTGGCTACACTACGGGAGGCGCATGGGCGCTTCTTTGCCGAATGGATGGCGTGAACCGAGGAAAACACGATGGCGATGTCGGCCGGCGCGATCGAGAGCCTCATTCTGGCGGCTATTCCCGACGCGCGGGTGACCGTCGAGGATTTGGCGGGGGATGGTGACCACTACGCTGCTACAGTGGTCAGTGAGCAGTTTCGTGGCTTATCCCGCCTGAAGCAGCACCAGCTGATTTACGCCGCCTTGCAAGGACGCATGGGCGGCGAATTGCATGCCTTGGCCTTGCAGACCTCGGCGCCCGAATAAGGAAGATCAGACAATGTCCCAGAGCCTCGTTACGGAGCGGATCCAAAAGGATATCGCCGAGAACCCCGTCATGCTGTTCATGAAGGGCACCGCGATGTTTCCGCAATGCGGATTCTCCGCCCGCGTAGTGCAGATCCTCAGCCACATGAACGTGCCGTTCAAGACCGCGAATGTGCTCGAAGACCCTGCTCTGCGCGACGGCATCAAGCAGTTCTCGAACTGGCCGACCGTGCCGCAGCTCTACGTCCAGGGCGAATTCATCGGGGGCTGCGACATTATTACCGAGATGTTCCAGGCCGGCGAGCTGGCGACCCTTTTCGCCGAGAAGGGTCTGGTCGAGCCCGAGGCCGCCCCTCAAGCCGTCAGCGCCTGACATTCGCACTGGGCGGAACGTGTGGTCCGCCCAGGCTGCTCCATGATCCCCGGCAGCTAGGCGACCCTCCGGAAACCTTTGCTGTGACGTTACGTTGCTATATCGTATCGATATGGCAGTGCACATCGCCGTCCTCATCGCTGCGCGGAACGTCGCCGCCTATGTGGCTTATGCGATCGAGTCGGTCATGGCTCAAACTCATCGCAACTGGACGCTTGTCGTTGTCGATGACGGCTCGACCGATCGCACCGGAGAGGTCACAGCGCGCTACAACGATCCCCGTATCCTTCAGCTAAGACAGGCGGCCCAGGGTGTCTCCGCGGCCCGCAACGCGGCTTCAGCGGGGGCGGGGGCGCCCGATGCGCTGCTGTTTCTGGATGCGGATGACTGGCTCGCGCCAAACGCTCTGGCGCGGCTCGCTGCTGCCCTGATGGCGGATCCGTCCGCTGTCGCCGCCCACGCGCCCTATGCCTTTGTCGCGGAAGGCGCGACACCTCGGCGGCCGGGGAAAGTGGAGCGGCATGCGCCGGCCGCTCCGGCCGATCTGCTGCCCAGGCTCATACGCGGCAATATATTCGTGAATGGCGGCCATGTGCTCATCCGCAGCTCGGCCTGGATGAAGGCAGGCCACTTCCGCCGGGAGCTGAGCTTTGGCGAGGACTGGGAATTCTGGACGAGACTGGCGCTGCGCGGACGTTTCGTCGCGGTCAGCGGTCCGCCCGTCCTCTTCGTGCGTCGCCGCGACGGCAGCGCCATGCGACGCTTCGCGGCTGATCCCGCCGCCTATCGTCCGGCTTTGGCGGCGATCGCCACCAACCGCCAGCTCGCGATCCGGCTAGGCCCGGCCAGGCTCGAGCGTCTCGTTCGCGTCGCGGCGGCGGAGGTGAGCTGGACCGTTGGATGGGAACTGCTGCGGCGGGGCCGCCGCCGGGCAGGCGTTTCCAGCTTGCGCCGAGGTCTGCGCGCCAAGCCCGGACCGCGCCGCGCTGCGCTTCTGGCGCTGGTCGCCTGTGGGCTCCTCAGCCGCCGGAGAGTTTGATCCGCGCGGCCATGGCGCAGGGTCGGGCGGCTTGGCGTCTGGCACGAGGTCGCTCATGTTACCTGTCCCACCGGCGCAACTTAAGCGGCGGTGGATGGGAGGGGACCGCACATGGCCCATGACGTTGTCTCGTTGGGAGAATTGCTGATCGACCTCGTGCCGCTGCCCGACGAAGGCCAGGGGCTGAGCTTTGTCGCGAAGCCCGGTGGCGCGCCGGGCAATGCCGCCGTCGGTCTCGCCAAGCTCGGCCGCTCGGTCGCGATGCTGAGCAAGGTCGGTGCCGACGCCTTCGGCCGCTTGCTGACCTCGACCGTCGAGGCGGCGGGCGTCTCCATCGCTGGTATCGCCGTCTCGCCGGTCCATCGCACCGGCTTGGCAGTGGTGACTCTGGATGCCGGCGGTGACCGGGACTTCCTGTTCTATCGGGAGAACTGCGCCGACGTGAACTTCTCGGTCGAGGAGGTGCGGGAGGATCTCATCCGAGCCGCCGGAATTCTCCATGTGAACAGCCTGGTGCTGGCCAGCCCGATCTCCGCCGACGCGCAGCGGCACGCGATCTCCGTCGCGCACAAGGCGGGGATTCTGATCTCGGCCGACCCCAATCTTCGCCCGCTCCTCTGGGCCGATCGCGCGGCGATGGTCGCGGCGGCGCGGGAAGTGGTGGGAACCGCCAATATCCTCAAGATCGGCGAGGACGAACTTGCGACCATCACCGGGATCAGCGACCCGCATGAGGCTCTGAGGTCCCTGTGGCACCCCGGCCTTCAGGTCGCCGCCATCACGGCCGGCGCGCGGGGTGCGACCATCGTGACGCCTGATGAGCGAGTGACGGTGCAGGGCATGCCGGTCCGCGTCGTCGATACCACCGGGGCCGGTGATGCCTTCATGGCCGCCTTCCTGGCCGGGCTGCTCGACTCAGGCTTCGATCTCTCGCGGGTCTCGCTGGAGAAGATCGGCATCGAGGCCTGTGCTTTCGGCGCCATCACCACCACCGCCGCCGGCGGCATGGACGCCATGCCGGACCGCGACAAATTGGAGAGTTTTCTAGGCGACAGGAGCTAGATCGGACGCCGCCTTCCGCCCGGTCTCTGAGATGACGCGGGGGCGGGAGATTGCAGAACGTTGAACTTACGCCAATCTGCTTGGCGGCGCCGGAGGGCGCAGCTATAAGCCGCCTCGCTCGGCCGGATACATTCCGTAAACGGTTGCCGTGCGATAGCGGAGATCAAGCCCGCATGATGGTGACGCTGCCACAAGACTACCAGCCGCTCGAGGAGGAGGAGTTCATGAACCCCCTCCATACCGAGTATTTCCGCCGCAAGCTGCTGCGCTGGCGTTCCGACCTCCTCAAAGAGGCAAATGGCACCCTGGCTAGCCTGTCCGAAGGAGGAATCCACGAGGCCGATATAACCGACCGCGCGAGTGTGGAGACAGACCGCGCCCTGGAACTCCGCACGCGGGACCGCGCGCGCAAGCTCATCGCCAAGATCGACCAGGCGCTGCAGCGGATCGAAAACGGATCCTACGGCTATTGCGAGGATACCGGCGAGCCGATCGGCCTCCGACGGTTGGAGGCGCGGCCGATCGCTACGCTCTCGATCGAGGCACAAGAGCGCCATGAGCGCATGGAGCGTGTGCACCGCGACGACTAGGCGCGAATTCTTCGTCGGCACTGGAACTGTACTGGGCGATGCGGCACTACTCCGCTCTGTCGCATCGCCCGGGCAAGCTACGCTAAGTTAACCTTTTGTCTCGCAATGTCGAACTTCTTCGAAGAAGGA
This sequence comes from Acidisoma sp. S159, assembly GCF_009766125.1. Taxonomy (NCBI): domain Bacteria; kingdom Pseudomonadati; phylum Pseudomonadota; class Alphaproteobacteria; order Acetobacterales; family Acidocellaceae; genus Acidisoma; species Acidisoma sp. S159. The sequence goes on along the minus strand of NZ_LMUG01000002.1, from coordinate 50,283 downwards.
GACGACACTTGCCTCAAGTAAATCGCTTCGACCCGAACCGCGGGGTCATCAATGCTGGACTACAGAACGCCGAGAGGTTTGGAATTTCGGCGAACCCGCCCCCCAGCTCGCGACTTCCCGCGAATGTGGCCGGGCAGACCGGCTTAGTGCCTAGGCAAACGGGCGGAAGTGGGAATCAGCAAAATACGGGCTACTCGTATCTACCGGATTTCGGTTTGAACGTTGGCGATACCTTCCTTGGTTTGGCTATGGGCGCCGCCGCTATGAATTGGATCAGGCACCGGCTCTGGCCGGCGCAGCCAGGTGGCCAGCCGGCACCAGGGGCAAACCAAAGACGATAATGAAGCCCGGGTTTTGCAAGCGGGCGCCGATGCTCTAGAAGGCGCCCGTCTACCCCGAAAGGCCTCCTATGTTTACCGTCCTGCTGGTCGTGCATGTCCTCGTCACCCTGGCGCTGATCGGCTCCGTGCTCATCCAGCGCAGTGAGGGCGGCGGATTGGGCATCGGCGGCGCTCAAGGCATGGGCAGCTTCATGACCGGGCGCGGCACGGCGAATCTGCTCACCCGCACCACGGCGGCGCTCGCCACCGTCTTTCTCGCGCTATCGCTGGTGCTGGCGCTGATGAGCCGCGGCAATTCCGGCGGCGCGAACTCGATCTTCAGCGCGCCGCCGCCGATCTCAACGGCCGCGACTCCGGCTATTCCCGCGGCGCCCGCCTCCAAGGCGGCGAAAGCCGCGCCGGCCGCGCCGTCCGTTCCCACGACTCCCGCAGCGCCCTCAACACCTTAACCGCCGCGTGGCTGCGTCACGCCCGGCCGGGGTTTCCTCGGCCGGCGGCGGACGTGTATGAGGACCGTCCATGACGCGTTTCATCTTTGTGACCGGCGGCGTGGTTTCCTCTCTCGGCAAAGGCATCGCGGCGGCAGCGCTCGCAGCGCTCCTGCAAACGCGCGGCTATTCCGTGCGGCTGCGCAAGCTCGACCCCTACCTCAACGTCGATCCGGGGACCATGAGCCCCTATCAGCATGGCGAGGTCTTCGTCACCGATGATGGGGCCGAAACCGACCTCGACCTCGGCCATTACGAGCGTTTTACTGGCGTCCATGCCGGCAAGCTCGACAACGCCACCACCGGCCGGATTTATTCCGAAGTCATCGCGAAGGAGCGTCGCGGCGACTATTTGGGCGGTACTGTCCAGGTCATTCCCCACATCACGGATGCCATCAAGGAAACCATCCTGAAGGGCACCGAGGGGCTGGATTTCGTGCTTATCGAGATCGGTGGCACGGTCGGCGACATCGAGAGCCTGCCCTTCCTGGAAGCCATCCGCCAGCTCGGCAACGAACTGGGGCCCGAGCAGGTCATGTTCGTTCACCTCACGCTGGTGCCCTATATCCCCTCGGCCGGAGAGCTGAAGACCAAGCCGACGCAGCATTCCGTCAAAGAGCTGCTGAATGTCGGCATCCAGCCGCAGATGCTGCTATGCCGCTGCGACCGTCCGATTCCCGAAACCGAGCGGCGCAAGATCGCATTGTTCTGCAACGTGCGGCCCTCCGCGGTCATCGCGGCGCTGGATGTGGATACGATCTATGCCGTGCCGCTGCGCTATCATGAGGAAGGCATGGACCGGGAGGTGCTGCGGCACTTCCACCTGCCGACCGAGCCCGCGCCCGACCTCTCGCGCTGGCACGGCATCCTCGACGCCATTCGCGCGCCGGAAGGCGAGGTGCGGGTCGCCATCGTTGGAAAGTACACCAACCTGCTCGACAGCTATAAGTCGCTCGCCGAGGCTTTGGCCCATGGCGGCATCAGCAACCGCGTGAAGGTGCGGCTGGAATGGGTCGATAGCCAGGTCTTCGAGCAGCCCGACGCCGTGCACCGGCTGGAAGATGTCCACGGCATCCTGGTGCCCGGCGGCTTCGGCGAGCGTGGCACCGAGGGCAAGATCGAGGCGGTTCGATTTGCCCGCGAACGCAAGCTGCCCTTCCTCGGCATCTGCTTCGGCATGCAGATGGCGGTGATCGAGGCGGCGCGAAACCTCGCCGGCCTGCCGGGTGCCTCTTCCACCGAATTCGGCCCTTGCGAGACGGCGGTGGTGGGGCTGCTCACCGAATGGGCGCAGGGCAATGAGTTGGTGCGGCGCGAGGCCGGCGGCGATCTGGGCGGCACGATGCGACTCGGGGCCTATCCGGCGACGCTGGCGGCCGGATCGCTGGTGCGCGAGGTCTATGACGGCGCGGCCTCGATCGAGGAACGGCATCGCCATCGCTACGAGGTCAATATCCATTTCCGCGAACAGCTCGAAGCGGCGGGCTTGAGGTTCTCAGGGCTGTCGCCGGACGGCATCCTCCCTGAGATCATCGAGTATCCCGATCACCCCTGGTTCATCGGCGTCCAGTATCACCCGGAACTCAAGTCGAAACCCTTCGATCCGCATCCGTTGTTCGAGGGCTTCGTCGCGGCCTGCGTGCGCCAGGCGCGGCTCGTCTGATGGCGGTCGTGCGCATCCGTAACGTGGCGGTCGGCAACGCCCTTCCCTTCGTCCTCATCGCCGGTCCCTGCCAGATCGAATCCGAGGCACATGCGCTGGAAGTGGCCGAGGCGCTAGTGGCGATCTGCGCGGCCGCCGGCATTCCGCTCATCTATAAGAGCAGCTTCGACAAGGCGAACCGCACCTCCGGCGGCGCGGAGCGTGGCGTGGGTTTGTCCAAGGGCCTCGCCATCCTCGCTGGCGTGCGCGAGCGTTTCGGTGTGCCGGTTCTGACCGACGTGCATGATGCGGCGCAGTGCCGCCCCGTCGCCGAAGCCGTGGACGTGTTGCAGATCCCGGCGTTTCTCTGCCGCCAGACGGATCTGCTGCTGGCGGCTGGCGAGACGGGTGCCGCCGTCAACGTCAAGAAAGGCCAGTTCCTGGCGCCCTGGGACATGAAGCATGTCGCCGCCAAGATCGCTTCCACCGGCAACGAGCGCATTCTGCTGACGGAACGTGGTGCGAGCTTCGGCTACAACACATTGGTGACGGACTTCCGCGGCCTGCCCGAGATGGCGCGCACCGGCTACCCCGTGGTCTTCGATGCCACGCATTCGGTGCAGCAGCCGGGCGGGCAGGGCGGTGCCTCCGGCGGGCAGCGCGAATATGCGCCGGTGCTCGCACGCGCGGCTTTGGCGGTGGGTTGCGCCGCGATCTTCATGGAAACGCATCCCGATCCGGATCATGCGCCGTCCGACGGACCGAACATGATCCCGCTACGCGAGATGCCGGCGGTGCTGGCGCGGCTGAAGGCCATCGATCGCGTCATTAAAGGATAGGCTGGCCGCGATCATGACGGTCGTACGATCCGGGCGGATTGCTCGAGTGGCACCGAGTTTTTATGAAGCGGCGATTACCAAACCCATAATTTGACGCGCAGGTTTACAACACTTAAATCAATACGATGTCGAAAATTTGAGGAAAGATCTTCACGAAACCAAAAGCTTTTTGCTGCTCCACTGTCGGTGCGGAGGAAAGCAAAAATGGTTACCGCGCATCTCTGGGGGCATGATCCTGCCCCGTTCACACGCCAGCATAGGCCCGAGGACACAAGAAATTCGGCTGCCTTTGATGCCGGCCTCAAAGAGGCTCGTTCGGTGCCGAAGGATATCTCTGAACCGAAGCTTCGCGGTCCGCCACCATCCTTAAGACCACGCGTCGCGCGGAAAGCGCATGAGCCCTCCCCAGCCAAGGTTGAAGGCGAACCTGTTTCAACGATCGATTGGAGCGATCCAGAGGCGGTTCGTCACTTCCTGATCGAGCTCCACAATAAGGAACCCAAAACAGCGGTTGCCAACGAAATCTTCCGAAACGGGATCATCAACCCTCGTGCGCTCGAGGGTTTTACGCGGGACTTCGCCAAGGAGTTAAAGTCACTGCCGCCCGGCGCGGATAGGGACGCCCTTGCACCACTTATCGCGAAACTCGAAGGACTGCCGGGCCGTCTCTACCAGGATTGCGTCGGGCTTGCCGCCAAAACGCCGGGCGAGCCTCTCGATCCGGCGCTGGCGATCGAACACCTCGCCGACCTGTTTGACGACATGCTGTTGGCCTGTAATCAAGCCAAGAAGAACGCGTCGACGGAGGACGGCAAGGCGCTTATCGGCTGGCTTGCCGCCATGATGCTGGCATCTAAGCGGATGGCGCGCACCAACTCGATCATTCCACTGATCGAACTTGCGGGGGTGGAGGGCTTCGCAGCACTCAAGAAAACGGCTCATCAGCATGGAATTCCCAGATCCGGGCATTCCGTTACTTATGGCGACAATGTCGGCGTGCAGGGCGGTGTTGGCCTTACCAAAGGAAATAGTGGCATCTTCAATATTAGCGCCCTCCTTCCGGTGGGCCTGCAGCGAACCATCAGTTGGTCACGCGACAAGGACGGCGACCTCAACCGCTACAAGCTAACGGGCTTCAAGGCCGGGTTGAAGGCAAGCTTCGGCGTTTTTGCGGCGGTCTCAGCTAGTCTGGGCTTTTCCGTTTTGGCTGAATGGGGCCGTTATCTCGAATCAAGCATGGATGCGCCGGGCATGGCAGTCGCGGCCTCGCAATATAGTGTTTTCCAAGGGCCCATCGGCAATCTCTTCTCCCACCGAGCAAATCGCGGCGCGCGCGAAAGGCATGAGGCGACACGAAGCTTCAAGAGTTTCTGGAGGCTCTTTTTTAGCGGTCATCGTGATCCGCTGCCAAACAAGCTGCCATACTTCATGAACGCCGAAAAAATGGGAAAAGGGGTGAGCAGGGTCGGCATTCATCAGGCCGGCAGCCAGGTGGGCGCTTATCTCGATGCAGCGAGAGGTGGGCATCATCATACAAATGCAATCGATCGCATGCTGCGCAAATACCTCCCGCGTAATAAAGATTTCGAGCGGATTGCTGAACGACAGGAGAATCCTGAGAACGCGCTCGCAGCGCTTTACCTCGACAATTACAACCAGAGGATTTCCGGGCCGGACAATGTGACAGATGCGAAATTGAAGGGAGACCCGCGCGCCTGGCAGCAGTTCACCGCAGCCGTCAATGCCGATCTCCGATTTACACCCCTCTCGGCGGAGGCAGTCACCGGCGGAACGCTCAAGAATGTTTTTAATACTCGGATCGCCGGGAATGCCGATCTGCTCGGGCAGCTTTACATCAAAAAACGAAGTGTCCGGCTCTCACGAACTAACAGGCCCATCGCCGAGATGATGAACATTGGCTACCTGAAAGAGAGCGACGAGGGCTTTAAATTCTTGGGACGTCTTTGGCATGATTATGGCGAGGCCGGCACCGCCCCCTCCGGGCCGCGCGCCACGCATCCGGCTTTGCGCCTTTCCAAGAAATTCTGGCCAATGTTCGGACAGAACAAACCTCATGCTCGGTATTTTGACGACGCGCGACGCAGATTTTACGGCGATCCGGCAGCGATGGCGGACCATCATTTCCACGTGGCGGCCGAGCTCAGGGATGGCGGCGATCCGGTCGAGCTCATGAAACAGATCGATCGCAATCTGGATCGTCTCGTCGAGACGTACAAGGGCTTCATGTCCGACGTCGACGATGCGATGCCGGGCAACTTCTTTTCGCCCGAGCCAGCGCTGGACCGGATCAACCAGAACATTTTTGGGGGCGACTATCCGCTGGATGGAACGCCGGAGGCAACGCTCAAGATCCAGGCCGATGGCGTCAACAGCTTTTCTCTGGCGCTGTCGGACCTGGCGTTATCGATTGCTGCCGCGAAGCACGAGGGGTCTCTCCGCGAACCCAATCCTGAGGCGGATAAGCTTGGACAGGCGCTCGACGCGCGGTACAAGGACGTCGCCAAGTTATTGAGTAGCGAGTCATTTGCGATGCCGCGCCGCGATTCCCGCCGCCGGGCTGTCTTTCGGACCGCGGCTGCTTCGACGAAACTGACAACCTATGGGGAATTCGATTTCGCGCTAAACTTCTTAAACCTCGGCCAGATGCTCGCTAACGTCAACAGCGCGGTTCTCCCAGTCCTGCCTTTCCAGCCCCAGGGCCAAGCCGAGGTCACGCTCTTTTTCGAGAGGGACGTGGTCAAACTTCACTCGGATCCGGGTCGTGTCGGAACCTACTGGACGCATGGCATGTCGGCGCAAACGCTGCATGGACTTGGTGTGGCGAAGCGATTTTTTCAGAAACTATTCGGGAAAGGGCGCAATGAAATCCCGCCAGAAGATGTGGATGAAGATCTTCTAAAAGAGATCAAGCTCCATGGATTTCAAAGCTTGATCAACAATAATTGGTTTTTCAATGTAACCAAAGTCTATCATCGTCTGCCTGACGTCGCCCGTCATTCGCTTGTGGAGAAGCTCGAGACCAGGACCGTCTACCGGGGCCACACCAACAGCACCAGCTTTCCCACACCAAACCTGGCGTCGGCGGCTATGGCCCATGGTATCCCAGCGGTGCTCAACATCACCGGGGGTATGTCCTCCGGAACCCAGAAGGTGAGCAGCTTCAAACTCGGCGGCGATCTGCAGAACGCCTTGCTTCACTTCACTGGGCAATTCTCCAAGCTCTTTATTGCCGATCCCAATGGCGAACTCGATATCGCCGCCACCGCACAAGCCTTCGCGAAAGATCCTATGCTTCTGGAGGCATTGTTCTCCGATGAGGGTGCTATTCTCGATGTCTTGAATCAGATTATCCAGTTCGATCCAAAGCGTCCGTTCGCGCCCTTCGTCGATATCGACTGGAAGACACGCAACAGTTTCAATCCGATGGCGTTCTATGTGGATGAGGATCGGATGCGCGTGTTCAGGTCGAGCGCCGCGGCGAACCACTTCTCGCCGGGTTCCGGTAAGATCGCGAGCGCGGGTCCGGGTAAGGAGTCCGCGGTACTTGAACTCTTCAAGCAGTGCCGGCGCCTGAGGCGGGACGAACCTGAGCTTCTCGCACGCATCAGGGAACTTTTCGTACAGCAGGCGGATTGGACGCCGAAGGAGCAGTTCGACTTTTTCACGAAGACTAAGGAGGGCCGGCACCTTTTCAAAACCTTCTATAGCCTTATGTCGAAGCTTGCCGAAGCGCGTGTCGACTTGCTCAACGCGCGTGGCTATCCGCTATTGTTGAACGAACCATTCCTTGACTCTTTCCCTACCACCTACTCTCGGGCACCCGTGGCCGCCCACTAAGGCGGTCCACGCCTAACCGCGAGGATATACGCGAAACGAGACGCTTGGATTAAATGCTTCGGTAATCACAAGTCTTTAGCTTCCCTCTCGAAAAGTCGCTACGGCGACGACACGATTAACCGAGGGGTAATTGATGAAGGGTCACTTAAGGCGCGAGGTCGGCGCCTGGCCGCTGCTGTTTACAGGCATCGGATCGATTATTGGTTCGGGTTGGCTCTTCGGCGCGGGACGCGCGGCCGCGATCGCCGGACCCGCCGCCATTCTGGCATGGATCGTCGGCGGTCTCGTCGTCCTGACCATTGCGGGCGTCGCTTCCGAGTTGGGCGGCATGTTTCCGGAGACCGGCGGTACGGTGCGCTACGCCTATTACACCCACGGCTCGCTTGTCGGTTTTCTTTCGGCCTGGGCTAATTGGCTGGCGATCGTCACCGTCATTCCAATCGAGGCGGAAGCCTCGATCCAATATATGAGCTCCTGGCCTTTCGCGTGGTGCCACCGGCTGTTTCAGAATGGACACCTGACGTTTCTCGCGATCGTGCTCTCAGGTTTCCTCATCATTGGCTATTTCCTGCTGAACTATTGGGGCGTCCGGCTCTTTGCCCGGGTCAACACGCTCATCACCATCTTCAAGCTGCTGGTGCCGGCGATGACGGCGGTCGCATTGCTCTCCACAGGCTTCCATCCGGGCAATGTGACGGGAGCGACGGGCGGCGGTTTCATGCCCTATGGCGCCGCCAGCGTGCTGACCGCCGTCGCGACGTCCGGCATCATCTTCGCTTTTAACGGCTTCCAAAGTCCGCTTAATTTGGCAGGAGAAGCGCAAAACCCCGCACGCGATATTCTGTTCTCGGTCGTCGGCTCGGTGCTTATCTCGGGTGTGATCTATCTGCTTCTGCAGATCGCCTATCTCGGCGCCGTCGATCCGCGTTTGGTGATTCATGGCTGGAGTGGGATAAAGTTCAGCTCACCCTTCGCGCAACTCGCGATGTCCTTCGGACTCTCCTGGCTCGCGATGCTGCTCTATTTCGACGCTTTCTTGAGCCCCAGCGGCACGGGTATCGCCTATGTCGCGGCAACGAGCCGCATGGTTTACGCGACGAGCCGAGGCGGCATATTGCCCGCGATGTTCTCCCGGCTTCATCCCATTACCGGCGCGCCGCGCCCGGCGCTTTGGTTCAACTTCGTCGTGTCCATCGTTTTCCTTTGTTTCTTTCGCGGCTGGAGCGCGCTGGCGGCGGTCATTTCGGTCGCCACCGTCATCAGCTTCCTCATGATGCCGGTCTGCGCTCTCAGCTTGCGCCGTATCGCGCCCGATCTACGGCGCCCGATCAAGCTGCCGGCCATGGAGATTCTCGCACCGACGGGCTTTGTCTTCGCGTCCCTGTTGCTCTACTGGGCGCGCTGGCCGCTGACCGGGAAGATCATCCTGCTTCTATTGGCCGCCGTACCAATCTACGCCTTCTACCAGAGCCGCGTCGGCTGGAGTAGCTTCCGCCCCCAGTTGCGTGCCGGCTGGTGGTTCGTCGGGTATTTTCTGGTGATGTGCCTGGTGTCCTGGGGCGGCAGCAAACGCTTCGGCGGCGCAAATTACGTGCCTTTTGGCTGGGACATGGTCTTGGTCATCGTGGTGGCGCTGGGCTTCTTCTGGTGGGGCATCCGGAGCGCCTGGCAAACACCGGACATCGTTGAAACACGAGCCAATGGCGGTTTCTGGGATTAGCCGCCACATCCTCTCGCCGAATAATACGGCCATTCAACAATCTTGCCCATATTGTTGAATGGCCGTATAACACGGTCAGGGCGAGGCAGGAGAAGCCGATGTCGGATGGTTTGGTGCGGGTCGATCGGGGCACACGAGAGGGACGGCGCCGCGAGCTCATCGAGGCGGCAACCGGGGTGATCGCCGAACATGGGCTTGCCGGCACGACGCTGGCGCGCGTCGCGGCCGAGGCGGGTCTGTCGGCAGGCATCGTCAACCATCATTTCGCGACCAAGGACACCTTGCTGCTCGAAACCCTGCGAACCCTGTCCGAGGAATTTGGACGGCGGGTGGAGACGGTGCTGTCCGAGGCGGGTGATAATGCGGTGGATGGGTTGCGGGGTCTGGTCCTGCTGCATTTCGACCGTGACCTTGCAAGCGCCCGGCATGTCGCTGTCTGGTACGCGTTTCAGTCCGAGGCGCGCTGGCGAGCCTCCTACACGACCCTCTGCGGCGAGCATGACCGTTTCCAAATGGCCGCGATCCGCGATCTGATCGGCGCCGTGGGGGGCCCGAAATGTGATTCGGATGTGCTGGCGCGGTCGCTGATCGGCCTGCTGGATAGCTATTGGCAGGATATCCTCTTCGACGAGCCGGCCTTTGACCGGCAGGCGGCTGTGGCGGGCTGCCTGCGTTTCCTCGCGGTGATCCTGCCCGGCTTCCCCGCCGACCCTCCAGCCGCCAAATCCCCCGCGACCATCATCGCCTTCCCAGGCGGCGAGACAACCGACGGTGCCCCGGAAAAACCGGCAGGCCCGCCCGAGACGCTGCCGAGCTGGACCTATGTGAGCGAGGAGTTCTTCGCCCTCGAGCGGCAGGAGATCTTCCTCAAGGAGTGGCACATCGTCTGCCACATCAGCCAGCTCCAGAATCCCGGCGACTACCGCAGCTTCTCCTTGCTCGGGGAGCGCGCCTTTGTCATTCGCGGCAAGGATGGCGTGGTGCGCGGCTTCAACAACGTCTGCCGTCATCGCGCGCATGCGGTGGTGACGGGAGAGGGCGGCAATTGCCCCGGCGCCATTGTCTGCCCGTATCATGGCTGGTCCTTCAAGCTGGATGGCGCGCTGAACACCGTGGCGGCGCCTCATAGCTTCGCGGAGTTCGAACGCCTGGATTACGGCCTCTTCGGCGTCGAGACCGAAGTCTTCATGGGCTTCGTCTTCATCCGCTTCGGCGGCGACGGCCCCTCGGTTGCCGAACGCCTGGCGCCCTATGCGGAGGAGATGAAGGCGTATCGTTTCGACGAACTGGTTCCAGCGAGCGAACTCACCGTTCAGGAGAATCACGCGGACTGGAAGACCGTCTGGGACAATTACCTGGAGGGCTATCACTTCGCCAAAGGCCACCCGGAACTCTTCAGCCTCATGGGCAACCGCTACGATCTCGCAGCCGATCCCGCGCGCCGGGTAGCGAGGCTGGGCCACTCGCTGCGGCAAAAGGCGGGCACGAGCTGGTCGGGCCGGATGTATCAGTCGCTGAGGCGCAGGCCGGAGCATCTGCCGGAGCATATGCGGGAAAACTGGACCTATCTCTTCTTCTTCCCGCTGCTTTCCTTCGACGTCTATCCTGAGATGATCGGCCATTTTCAGGTTCTGCCGACCGGCCCTGGAACCTCTCAGCTTCGTTACCAGAATTTCTGTCTGCCCGAGCAACTCGAGGGGCGGCAGGCGCGGGCGGAGCGCTGGCTCAACGCGCGCATCAACAATCGCGTGCAAGGCGAGGATGACGCGCTTGTGACTTCGGTTCAAGGCGGCCTTAGTTCGAGCGCCTACAGCGTCGGCGTGCTTTCAGAGAAAGAAGTCATCGTCCACAACTTTCAGAATTGGGTGAGGGATCGCCTGCCCATTGCGACAGTCCTCCGGCGTCCGGAGCCTGGAACAATGGCCGCCATCAACCGCGATTTGATGGCGCAGCGTATGAACTGAAGAGCCCATCTGCGCCTTGACCCAACGGCGGCGGCCCCCTTCTCTCGAAGACACGGGAGTAAGGAGGACATCGGATGGATGCGCCGGCCGCCACCGAGAAAAAGCCTTGGGCAGTCTGGGCCATGACGAAAGACACGATCAGCGGCTATATCGAGGACAATTGCCTCAGCCGTGGCGCGTCGATCGCCTATTTCACCGTGTTCTCGCTGGCTCCTATCTTGCTGGTGATGATCGCCATCGCCGGCTTTGTGTTCGGCGAGGATGCCGCACGCGGCGTGCTATTCGGCAAGCTCAAGGGCATGCTGGGTCCGGACGCCGCCGGCCTCATCCAGTCGATGATCCAGAGCGCGTCGAACAAGAAGTCCGGCGTTATCGCGACGGTCTCCTCCGTTGTCATCTTGCTGATATCGGCGAGCGGCGTCTTTGGGGAGCTGCAGTCCTCCCTGAACGCGATCTGGAAAGCCGATCCCTCGGCGGAACACTCGACCGTGACGCGGCTGGTCAAGGCGCGCGCGCAGAGCCTGGGCCTGGTCGCGAGCCTGGGCTTCCTGTTACTGGTGTCGCTCGCGATCAGCGCCGCCCTCACCGCGGCCTGGAACCGCGTCAACCAAGTCGTTCCCGGCGTAAGTTTTCTGTTGCGCTTCATTAATATCGGCATTTCCTTCGCGATCACCGCGGTGCTCTTCGCCGCGGTCTATAAGGTCTTGCCGGACAAGAAACTCGAATGGCGAGACGTCATCATCGGCTCGCTGTTCACCGCTGTGCTCTACGTCATTGGCAAGACGGGCATCGCTCTCTACATCGGCAGCAGCCACGTCGCTTCTTCCTATGGCGCTGCCAGTGCGTTGGTGATCTTGCTTCTATGGGTCTATTACTCGGCGCAGATCTTTCTGTTGGGGGCGGAGTTCACCAAGGTCTATGCGCATCGGCACGGTAGCCAGGCGCAGCGGTGGATGAACTGGCAGTTCTGGCATCGGTCTTCTCCCGCTAAGCCGCCGGTTCCGCCATCCGCACCGCAGCCACGCTGAGTCGAAACTCTTATTCAGGCTTAACACAGGAGCGGCGAGTTAGGAACGAATAGAGAACGATCTGGTATCGTTTCGTTGTGGACAGGTGACGGCGAGAGCGGCGAAGAGTGGGGAGCCAAGCATAACCCCTCGCATCCGGAGACGCCGCCATGGATGGAAGCTTTCCGCTACCGCGTATCGCCGATAATGCGAGCCCCGCTCTCGACCCCGCGGCCTCGCCACATCCGAAGGTCCCAGCGACCGTGGGGCCGGAGGTTCCGCAAATCCTGACGCAGGAGGGACCGCGCGGCATCCGCTTCGACTTCAACGACGGCGCCCGCATCGCTTTGCCACCAGGGCAATGGCGTGTGCGGCTGCGGGACCTCGATACGGCCAATGTCCTTTTCGACGGACCATCGGAGGGCGGCGTCGTCGCCAGCACGAAGCACTGGTTCATTCGGTTCGAAATGGAAGTGTGGGAGCACGGCGTCAGCATCTTCCGCCATGAATATGACGCGCGGGACAAGCCCGTTCTGCTGCGCTTCGACCGGGCGATAGGCGATACCATCGCCTGGTTCTCCTATGCCGTGCAGTTTCAGGAACGGCATGGATGCCGGATGACCTGCGAAATGGTCCCAAGTCTCATTCCGCTATTCCAGGGGGCCTATCCGCATATCACCTTGGTTCCGCTCGGCACCCCGGATCCTGACCAATTCTATGCGACGTACAAGGTGATGGTCTTCTTCAACGACGTGAAGAATGATTGGCAGCCCTATGACTATCGGGCGGACGCACTGCATCACATGGCGGGCGCCATCCTCGGCCTCCCAAGGCGGGAAGCGCGTCCGCGTCTCGCCTATGACGATCCCGGCCGGCCGCTTTTGGAGCCTTATGTTTGCATCGCGGTACAGGGTTCCGCGCAGCTTAAGAAGTGGAACAATCCGACGGGTTGGGACGACGTCGTCGGCTTCCTCAAGGCTTCTGGCTATCGCGTGATCTGCATTGATCGCAATGCGGTCGATGGGCGGGAGCATGTCCTCACGTCCATGCCCCGTGGCGCCGAGGACCAGACCGGTGACAAGCCCTTTCCTGAACGAGCCCGTTGGCTGAAACATGCTGAGTTCTTCGTCTGTGTCTCCTCCGGGCTTTCCTGGCTAGGCTGGGCAGTCGGGACGCCTGTCGTGCTGATCAGCGGCTTTACCCATCCTCACAACGAGTTCCACACGCCCTACCGTGTCATTAACTGGCATAGCTGCAATTCCTGCTGGAACGATGTGCGCTGCCATTTCAGCCGTACCGATTTCTTGTGGTGCCCGCGGCAAAAAGACACGCCGCGGATGTTCGAATGCTCGCGCCTCATCACGGCCGAGCAAGTGAAAGGGCGTATTCGCCAGATCCCTGGTTTTCTCGGCAATCAATGATGCTGTTGTGCGAAAGATCATTATAAGGCTGTCGTTTACTAAACGATAAGGCTTCATCCCGCAGATTGTGCGGGCGAGGTGGGGAGGTCTCCGCCAGGTGGAACCTTAGCCATGACGATACCAAATCGTAACAGAATGACCCTCATGAGGCCGTCGCGTCGACAATTCCGCGGGGCCAGAGCAGATCGAAAGGTGGAGGCCGTGGACGGCACTATCAGTATTACCATCCCGAACAGCGAGACCAGTCAAGTAACGAAATCCGTAACGCCGCCGGCTGTCGAGCCGGTGGCTGCGGTTCCCGCGAAAGTCAAAGGCAGCTTCCCCGAGCCGCCTCCGGTGCCGACTCAGGAGGGGCCGCTCGGCATCCGTTTCGACTTCAACCAAGGCGTTCGGGTCAAGGTGCCCGATGGCGATTGGCGTATCCAGCTCCGCGATCTGGATACCAACAACATCCTCTTCAACTCCCCCACCAAGGCGTCCTTCGTCGTCAGCTCGAAACGCTTTTATGTACGCTTCGGGGTCGAGGTTTGGCAGAATGAGGTCAGTGTCTTTCGTCACGAATACGATGCGCGCGGAAAGGAGGTGCTGGTCAATCTGCCGGTCGGAACCTTGGGCGACACGCTCGGCTGGTTCCCCTATGTGGAGAAGATGCGCGTAAAACTTGGTTGCCGCATGAGCTGCGGCATGAACCCAGTCATCATTCCGCTGCTACAGCCCGCATACCCCGAGATTACCTTCGTGCCGATGGATGACATCAATCCGGCGCTCTACTACGCCACCTACAATATCGGGCTGTTCTTCGATGATTCCGGCTTTGTCTATCAACCGACGGATTTCCGGCTTGTTGGATTGCATCGCACGGCGGCCTATATCCTCGGCGTCGATCCCGAGGAACTGCCGCCGAAGCTCGCTCTTCCCGATGACAGGCCGCCGATCGCCGAACCCTATGTCTGCATCGCGGTGCAAGCGAGCACCCAGGCGAAGAAGTGGAACAATCCGCACGGCTGGGCGGAGGTTATCCGGTTTCTCAAGGATCGCGGCTACCGTGTCATCTGCATCGACAAGGAATCGACTCACGGCCAAGGGCTTGCCTGGACCCATATTCCGCATGGCGCCGAGGATCAGACGGGGGACCGTCCGCTCGCCGAACGCGCACGCTGGCTACGTCACGCCAAATGTTTCATCGGCCCCTCCTCGGGCCTCGTCTGGCTCGCCTGGGCGGCTCAATGCCCCACTGTGATGATCTCGGGCTTCACCCATCCGACGAATGAATTCGCGACCGACGGCCGCGTCATCAATTGGCACGCTTGCAATAGCTGCTGGAACGACCCGCGTCATCGCTTCGACCACAAGGATTTCCTGTGGTGTCCGCGCCACAAGGATACAGACCGGCAATTCGAATGCACACGGCTGATCACCGCGGAGCAAGTCAAACGCGCCGTGATCGCGGTGCTCGGCAAAGAATGAGGCGGATGGCGGCCGCGCTTTGGCTCGAAGCGTAGTGGTGCAGGCAGCTTGCAGATACCGCGGTGACGTGGAGTTTTAGCCACGTCACTTTGGTTCGCGAGGCGGACGTCATTGAGGAGTGGAAGCCGCGGCAAGCCGTTTTCGCTGTGAATCCCGATAGCTTTGACTGAAGGCCTTCCCGGCGGTCGGTATCGTCAAGCTCGAAGGATCCCGGCCGAGACCTCGGGTCGGTCGAGATCTCGGCGAGTCAGCCCTTGAGTCGTTCGATAGATGACAATCCTGGCAGGGTTAGACCCGCGTAACGAAAACTCCGAACGAGTCGGTGGTAGCATTCGAGGGCTGATTGGCTATCGGCAGATAGCTTGGCTGCTGGGTCCCTGACCGAGGGCCTGGCGCGCGATTGAGACGCCATAGGCTCCACGCTGACAGGACGAGAGCCAATGGGACGGCCGCCGCTGTGACCGCGCCTGGGGTGAACCTCGTTCCCGTGCCAGCGGGCCCTACACCATTATTGTTGGCCGACCACTCCACGACGGCTCTAGCGCATGCTCCCACGCACATATTAACTACTCCCACCGGACATGGAGTTCTCCCGCTGTTATTGAATTGGGAGCTTAGCGGAGTACCATTAATCAACGACTAACAATCTGTTTCGATGCGGTGTCAGGATATCGATCGTTAGTGGATCTTTGGCTAAACTGAAGTCTCGGAAAGGCCGAGTGCCTCGGGCCCGCTCTCAAGCTGAACTTGCTGGGAAGCATTGACGACCGGCAAATAGCTTCGTCGACCATGTGACGCCAGAGAGTATGTCACGTAGCCTGCCAGGCCCAGGCCGGCCGTTACTACAGCTACATACGGGAGGGTACCACGCATGGTCGGGTGCGCCAAAGTCTCTCCAAGGCGCTCCTGCGTGGACCCGAAAAGGTACTGCCACCAGGTTATATCGTCGCTGCCTCCGGGATACCGATTCGTAGGACCAAAGTCGCCGAAAGGCCCGTACACGTTACCCATAAACGCCTCCGCTCCGTTGACGAGGCAAGCTAAGCATGACGTCGTTAACTTTGACTAAATGAAACGTCGCACGTTCTGTTCCGTCCGCGAAACCGGCGGCCTCGTCGAAAACTCAGCGCCAATCACCAGTATTGACCGCGCGCCGTCCGCAGAGCCGAAATCTTAAACGCTGCGGACACCACCCAGCTTGCAGATGTAGCGCCAATGTTCGGCACTGATGGGTGCCACGGAAAGCCGCGAGAGCCGCAGCAACGACAATCCCTCGAGCTTGGGATCCGCTTTCATGGCAGCGAGCGTGACCGGTTTGGGTACCGGTTTCACCGCCTCCATATCGACACAGACCCAGCCGCCGCTTTCCGCCGTCGGATCGGGATAAGCCTCGCGCTTTACGCGCACGATGCCGACGATCTCCTTGCCGATATTCGAATGGTAAAAGAAAGCGAGATCGCCCTTGCGCATCGCCGCCAGATTGTTCTTCGCCATGTGATTGCGCACGCCGGTCCAGGGCTCGACTTCGTGCGCGACCTGCTGGTCCCAGGAGAAAGCATCCGGCTCGCTCTTCACGAGCCAATAGGCGGTCATTGGCGGCGCCCTCAGCCGACGCGCGCGCCATCCGCGAAGACTTCGCGGTAGGGCTGGATGGTCGTGCGCGCGAAGAGCCCGCTTTTGGTATAGGGGTCGGCCACCGCGAAGGCCTCCGCCGCCGCGCGGTCCGCCGCCTCCACAATCAGCAGGCTGCCGGTCGGTTGTCCCGCGTCGTTCAGCACCGGCCCGGCGAGGCGGATATTCGCGACGACACCCTCGAGATAGGCGAGATGCGCCTCGCGCGTGCTCGCTCGCAGCGCCTGGCTCTCGGGCTTGTCGGTATGGGTGATGGCGAAGAGCATCGCGGCAACTCCTTGACCCTGCGTCGCCAGCCCGCGACGCGAAGGTCGCGGACCCTACCGCAGGCCGCCGGGGCTTCAAACCCAAGCCGGGCGGAGGGGCTAAGGTCAGGGTCAAGCTGAGCGGGCCAGTTCCACGTGGTGGATTAGACGGCCTCCACCTGAGGCACTGCCGGCAGGAAGGGTTGATTCGCAGAAGGGACCGGAACCGCGGTAGCGGCTCGCGGCGGATAAACGTAGCGATACCCGGCGATGACCGCCGCAGCACTAAACGCCGCTAGTGTTAGGCCAGCTCCCAAGTAGACACTCGGCATACCATCGAGGAAGCCGTCCCCGTAGCCTGCTCGACCGGGCGAGCCTGAACCGATTGGGGCCACGAATTGTTTTGGGCCGGATATTCCGCAGTTGGACCAACTGCCCACGATGTAAAATGGCCCAAATGGACACAACGGCATAGAAAGCATCCTCGTGAATGTCGGGACCTTATCGAGCCATCGGTATCCACAATATTAACAACAGCCACACCACGCCTGACCCACATGCCTTTCCTTGATCTTTCCTCAGGCCTCCGTGCCCCGATTTCCGCCGGCCAAACCGGCTCGCGCGGCGATTGCCGCAACCCGATCCAATTCAGCGATGGCCGAGATAGCCAACCAACAATTCTAACCCCGCTTTGCGCGCGGGCGACTTCAAACCGGGCCCATCCTTCGCTAAGGAGACGTGTGGACGCCACCAGCCCAGCCCTTCCGTCGGTCGCGCCTAAACGGGGCCGCAACCTGCACCGCTTCGCCAATCCGGGGCGGTTTCTGCGGCTGTCGGGCCGCGTGTTGCCTTGGCTCGCGATCTGCGGCGCGGTCTTCACCCTGGCCGGTCTCGCCTGGGGCCTGTTCGTCGCGCCACCGGACTGGCAGCAGGGCGACGCGGTGCGGATCATGTATGTCCATGTCCCCGCCGCCTGGCTCGCTTCGATGGGCTATGCGGCGCTCGCCGTCTGCGCCGTCATCTCGATCGTCTGGCGCCATCCTTTGGCGGATCTCGCGGCGCTGGAGATCGGGCCGGTGGGCGCCGCCTTCACCGCGCTTTGCCTCGCCACCGGCAGTCTTTGGGGCAAGCCTATGTGGGGTGCCTGGTGGGTCTGGGACGCACGGCTGACTTCCGTTCTTGTGCTGTTCTTCCTCTATCTCGGCCAGATCGCGCTGATCCGCGCCTTCGACAATCCCGAACGCGGCTATCGCGCGGCCGCCATCCTGGCTCTGGTCGGCGCGGTGAACCTGCCGATCATCAAGTTCAGCGTCGATTGGTGGAACACGCTGCACCAGCCCGACACCATCCATCTCTTCGGCCGGACCACCATGTCCGCCTCGATGCTTGACCCTTTGCTCGTCTCGGCGCTGGGTTTCACGCTTGTCTTCGCGGCTTTGGTGCTGGCGCGTCTGCGGTCGGCAGTGATGGAGCGGCGGATACGCTCACTGCTCAGCGCCAGGGCGCGGCAGGCGGAGGTGTCGGCGTGACCAACCTCGCCTATATCGCGGCATCTTACGGTCTGGCGGCAATCGCGGTGCTCGGTCTGGCAGGGGATGCATGGCGTCGTCACCGCCTCGCGCGCCGCCGACTCGCAGTGCTGGAAGCGACCTCGGGCCGCCGCCGCCGTGGCTAACTCTGGCAAGACGCAGCGGGACTTCCAGAGCAGTTACAGCGATGCTGCCAGAGTGTGCCGTATCAAGGGGTAAGGGGCCTGGCTGGCAGAAAGGCTTGTCTGTTGTCCGCCGGGACCAGAATCTCGTGAAGCAATTGCTGCTGCTGCATTTCTTGGGCAGGCGGCTCCAATACTCGGGTGCCTCCCGCGACATAGGTAAGGGCGGCGTTCGCGATTTGCCTACGATAGGCAATTGCGTACAATGCGAGAGCGCTGACGCCGAGGAAGCTGGCCACTCCAGCGGGAGGGACGCTCTCGACCACATGCTGAAGGAACGTCGGCTGGGTGGTGGTGAAAGGTATGACTGGGTCGTATGTGTGGCCCTGGATGCTGTCTCTTGCGGGCCAGCCGCCGGAGTGGAAGCCATTGGGCATAGCGGTTCCTCCATCATTGGGTGAGCGGTGCCGCGTCACTCGACTTTTGACCGATCGCCCAAGGAACCGTCTCGCTGACAGCACTTGTTGAAAACGGATATCGAGCTACGGAAATGCGACGGTTCTTCGTAGCGCGAGAATGTTTCCGAAACGTAAATTCTCGCCAAAAACGAAGCCCGCAGTGGGGTGTTCATTAAGTGTAAGTCACGCTCTTGGCGGCGATCACAGGCTGACTTCTAACACCGTCCGCTTTTCGGTAGAGAGGGCAGGTGCAAACCCATCCATCATCCCGGCCACTTCGCCGCCTCCGATCTCGCCGACCGGCAGCCGAGACCGGCGGCCGAGGCGGCGACCGATGACCCGCAAGCGGCGCCGGCTCTGGGTATTGGTGGCGTGCGGACTGGGTTTCGGGAGCGCCACGGCGCTTACCCTGTCGGCCTTCACTAGCGATATCGTCTTCTTCATGCTCCCCGGTGACGTGCTGACGAAGCACCCGGCACCCGGCCGCGCTTTCCGCCTGGGCGGCATGGTGGCCGAGGGCACCTTGAAGCAGACCATGGTGGACGGCGCGCCCGGAGCGGTCTTCGGCGTGACCGATGGCCATGGCCATGTCGTGCCGGCTGAGTATCAGGGCGTGCTGCCGGATCTGTTCCGCGAGGGCCAGGGAGTCGTCGCCATGGGCGCGATGACGCCGGATGGCGACTTCCGCGCCACTGAGGTGCTGGCCAAGCACAGCGCCGATTACATGCCGCCCGAGGTCGAGGCAGCGCTCAAGAAAAACCACATGTGGAACCCGGCGACCGGTGCGCCTCCGCCCGCCGCGGCATGGAATGGCACTGGGGCGAAGCTGGCCGGTGGATAGAATGGACACGACCGAGGTTTCTCCTCTCCCTGCAAGGGAGGGGCCGGGGGTGGGTTCCTCTCGCGGCGGCGCCTCACCATGATCCCAGAACTCGGCCACTTCGCGATCGCGCTCGCCTGCGTCATCGCTGCCGCGCAGGCGGTGCTGTCGATCTGGGGCGCGCATCGCGGCGATGCGCGGCTGATCGCGGCGGCGCCCGCGCTGGCGCTCGGCCAGTTCATTGCCGTCGGGCTGTCCTTCTTGGCGCTGGTCTGGAGCGGTGTCGTTTCCGATTTCTCGGTGATGAACGTCGCCGAGTATTCGAGCGCGCTGACGCCTCTGCTCTACAAAATCACCGGCACCTGGGGAAACCACGAGGGTTCCATCCTCCTCTGGTGCCTCATCCTGTCGCTCTGCGGCGCGACCATCGCGGTGTTCGGCCGCGGCCTGCCTTCGGCCTTGCGGGCGCGGGTGATCGGCGTGCTCGGCGCAGTGTCCTGCGGGTTTCTGCTCTTCACCCTGACCGCATCCGACCCCTTCAACCGCATCTGGCCGCCGCCGCCGGACGGGCAGGGGGTCAATCCGCTGCTGCAGGATCCCGGTCTCGCCTTCCATCCGCCGATTCTCTATGCCGGCTATGTCGGCTTCTCGATCGCCTTCGCCTTCGCCGTCGCCTCGCTGATCGAGGGCCGGGTCGATGCCGCCTGGGGGCGCTGGGTCCGGCCATGGACCCTGGCCGCCTGGTGTTTCCTGACCTGCGGCATCGCCCTCGGGTCCTGGTGGAGCTATTACGAGCTTGGCTGGGGCGGCTACTGGTTCTGGGACCCGGTCGAGAACGCGTCTCTTCTCCCGTGGCTGACCGGCACGGCGCTGCTGCATTCCGCCATCGTGGTGGAGAAGCGGGAGGCGCTGAAGATCTGGTCCGTGCTGCTCGCGATCATCACCTTCTCGCTGAGCCTCTCCGGCACCTTCCTGGTGCGCTCGGGGCTGCTGAACAGTGTGCATGCCTTCGCCAATGACCCGACGCGCGGGATTTTCATTCTCGCGTTGCTCGGCATCGTGATCGGCGGTTCGCTGCTGCTCTTTGCCCTTCGTGCGCCGGTATTGGTGCCGGCGGGTATCTTCGCTCCGATCTCGCGCGAGGGCGCGCTGGTGCTCAACAACATCCTGCTCTGCGCCATCGCGGCGGTGGTGCTGGTGGGCACGATGTATCCGCCCTTCGTGCAGTTGCTGTTCGGCCAGCAAATCAGCGTGGGCAAGCCCTTCTTCGACTCCACCGTGATTCCGCTCGCCGCTCCCGTGATGGCAGCGATGGGGCTGGGTCCCGTCTTGTCCTGGAAGCGCGCGGCATTGGCTCCCGCGCTCATCCGGCTTTGGTGGGCGGCCTTGGCGGCGCTCGTCGTCGGCCTGATCGCGGCGCACGGCTTGGGTGCCATTCCGGCATTGGGCTTCGGCTTCGCCCTCTGGATGGTGCTCTCCGCCGCCGCCGAGCTGGTCGAGCGCGGGCGGTTGTTCCGCGTGCCGCTCTCGGTGAGCTGGGCGCGGCTGCGGCAATTGCCGCGTGCGAGCTATGGCGCCGCCATCGGCCACGCAGGTCTTGGCGTGACCGTTGCCGGCATGGTCGGCATGTCGCTGGCGGTGCATTCGATTCAGCTGGTCAAGCCGGGCCAGACGGTGGCTTTGGGCGGCTATCGCTGGATGCTTGTCTCGCTGCATGACCAGCCGGGGCCGAACTGGATGGGGCGGGTCGCGACCCTCCAGGTCAACGACGCCGCCAGCGGGCGGCTGGTCGCGATCATGCATCCGGGCAAGCGATCCTTCCCGCTGCAGCAAACGACGACCACCGATGTCTCGATCAAGACCAACGGCCTGCGCGATCTCTATGTGGCGATGGGCGACGAGCGGGGCGGAGGCGTCGTGCTGCGGCTACACGTCAATCCGCTGGCGCCATGGATCTGGTTCGGCGCGCTGATCATGGCGATCGGCGGCTGGCTCTCGCTGTCCGACCGCCGCCTGCGGATCGGCGCGCCGCTGCGTCGCGTCGCCACGGCCCGGCGCGGGCCTGTCGTTCCCGCCGAATGAACCGCCGCCGCCTCCTGCTTGGATTACCGCTCGGCGTCGTCGCGGTCGCCGCAACCGGCTGGGGCGTCATGCTGGCCCGCATGCGCGAAGGAGAGTTCGACCCGCATACGCTGCCGAGCCCGCTCATCGGCCGCCACGTCCCCGACTTCTCGCTTCCCGGCCTTGGCGGCGGGTCGTTCGCCAGCGGCATCACTGGCACCGAACTCCAGAAACCCGGCCGCCCGATGCTGGTGAACTTCTTCGCCTCCTGGTGCGTGCCCTGTGTCGAGGAAGCGCCGGTACTCGCGCAGCTGGCGCATCAGGGGCTGCCGCTCTGGGGCATAACCTATAAGGACGCGCCCGACGCCACCGCGGCGTATCTCGCCAGTCATGGCAATCCTTACGCTCGTATAGCTGTCGATCGCCCGGGCCGGGTCGCGATCGATTGGGGCGTTTATGGCGTGCCGGAGACCTATCTCATCGACGCGGCGGGCATCGTGCGCTGGCGTTTCGCTGGGGCGCTCACGAACACGGTGATCGACCGCGACCTCGTGCCGCTGCTGCGGACCGCTTCATAAATGTCGCGCCGCGCGCCCCTCGTCGCCGCTGTCCTCGTGGCGCTCGCAGCCGCTCCGGCCTGGGCCGTCAGCGATCCCGCCGAGTTGCTGTCGAATCCTGCGCAGGAGGCGCGGGCCGAGGCCATCGGCGCCCGGCTGCGCTGCCTCGTCTGCCAAAATGAGAGCATCGAGGACAGCAACGCCGACCTGGCCCGCGACATCCGCACCATAATCCGCCAGCAGGTCGTGGCGGGGCGGAGTAACCGCGAGATCGTTGGCTACATGGTCCAGCGCTACGGCAACTTCATCCTGCTGAAGCCGCCCTTCAACGCGATGACCTTCGCGCTTTGGGCAACGCCGTTCCTGGCGATCGCGCTCGGACTTATCATCGCTGTGGGAGCCGCTTGGCGCCGCCACGGCAAGCGCGCCGAGACCTCGCCGCCCTTGACGGCGGCTGAACGCAAGCGGCTGGAGACGATCCTCCACCCATGATCTGGCTGGCGATCCTTGGCCTCTGCCTGGTGGTGCTGGCGCCGCTATGGTTCGCGCAACGCCGCATCCGTCTGCGCGGCCGGCGCGAGGCGGCGCTGACACTTTACCGCGCCCAGCTCGCTGAGCTGGAGCAGGAGGGCGCGCGCGGCCGCATCCTGCCCGCTGAGCAGGCGCAGGCGAAGCTCGAGATCGAGCGCCGGCTGCTGGCCATGGCGGACTCCCCGGACGAGGCTCTCCCCGCCGCGCGAGGCGGCTGGCTGCTGCCTGCGATGATCCTGCTGGTGCCGCTGGCGGCGATCGCGCTCTATTTGCCGCAGGGTGCGCCGAATTTGCCGGGGGCGCCGCTCGCCCCGCGCATCGCGGCGGCGGAGGAACAGGCCCGCCAGGATGCCGCGATGCTCGACATACTACGCGCCAAGATCGCCACGCTCGATCCACAGAGCGAGCAGGCGCGCCAGGGATTCGTTCTCCTGGGCAATGCGGAGGCGGGCATCGGCGATGCCCCGGCGGCCTCCGCTGCCTGGGGCCGCGCCCTGGCGATCCGTTCGGACCCCAAGCTTGCAGCGCTCAAGGCGCAGGCGGATGCTTTCATCGCGCAGACGGCAAAGGGGGGCGCGCCCGCGCCGTGAAACTCATGGCAGCGGCGCGGTTGCGTGGGTGATTTATGCCCGGCGACGCCAGATATTGTTGGCGGCGTGTGAAGGAATTACCAATGAGCGAGTCTACCGCGAAGCCCGAACCCTCAGCTGGCGAGAAGCCGATCGAAACTCCGGCGACTAAGCCAATGCCGAAGGAGATAGGTGGCCCCGCTGGGCCCGAGCCGACGCGCTATGGCGACTGGGAGCAGAAGGGTCGCTGCACGGATTTCTGATAACCTCTTGTTTAGACACGGATGATAAGGCAAGCGCTTGTCTCGTTGGAGGAAGCCTTGCCGAAGATCACCGGAACAACTCGATTAGATCTGCAGTAGCCGCTGGTCTCTGGGAGCGAAGTGCCGTACCCGACGTTGACCCCTCGCCAGGTTCAAAGAGCAATCAAAACTCTGGGCGGTTCTGGGGCACCTGCGGCGACTCCTTCGACCGTTGGGACACGGAGGCCGGGCCGGCCGGCGAAGCAGGTGTGCCCAATCCAATGTGCTCATGGAACGACGGCGCAATTGCCGCTCGGACAGCTTCTTCCGACAAGCGTGGCGCCGAAGGCTCAGGGCATTGTTGAGCCGCCCGTGTCGATGGCCCCAAGTATGACCGCCGGTCGAACCGGGCAGGTTCTGCTGTCACAAGGGTTCGGCCCCGGACCAACGGTGATCCGGTGGCCTTCAACTACAAATCTTTAACGAAGATCGCTGCCCGGCGTGTGATCTTATCCATTGCGGCCAGGAACTAGTTGGCCGTGGCCGTGGCTTGCCAGATCGGGTTCTTGATCTGCGCGACGAACGCAGCGTGGCGGGCCTCCTCCTCCTCCGACACCAGGATTGGCCGTACGGCACGGTCGGCGCGCATCTCGTAACGGGCGACCGATGCGGCCGCCGCCTCCACAGCCAAGGATAGGCCGCGCTGACGGCCGCCGGTCAGCTCGATATAGACCTCGGCCAGCAAACGGCAGTCGAGCAACGCGTTGTGCGAGGTGCGTTCGGAGAGGTCGATGCCGTAGCGGCGGCAGAGGGCGTCCAGGCTATTAGGCATGCCGGGGAACCGCGTCTTGGCGAGCGCCAGCGTATCGACCATGCGATGCGGCGGCAGATGCGGCATGCCGAGCCGCTTGAGCTCCGCATTGACGAAGCCGAAGTCGAATGGCGCGTTGTGGGCGACCAACATCTCGTCGGCGCCGAAGAAGGCGATCAGTTCCTCGGCGATGATCCGGAAGATCGGCTTTTCCTTGAGGTGCAGCAGCGTGATGCCGTGGATCCGCGTGGAGTCCTCGGGAACATCGCGTTCGGGATGGATGAGGTGGTGGAACTGGCGGCCGGTCGGCAATTCGTTGAAGAGTTCGAGGGCCGCGATCTCGATGATGCGGTGGCCGTCACCATGCTCCAGGCCGGTGGTCTCGGTGTCGAATAGAACGGAGCGGGTCATCCGCGAATCTCCTGGATCAGCCGGCGGATCGCGGCCTGGGAATAGCGGCGGGAGAGGCCGGTTTCAATCACGCGATCGGCGCGGCGTCGTTTCTCCCGGTCGGGCATCTGCCGCGCGACGATCGCGGCGGCCTCGGGCGGTGTCATTCGCCTCCGGCGCTTAAGGCGTGCGCGCTGCACCGCGCGAGGCGCCGAGACGACCACGATCATGTCGACGGCAGGGCGAGGCTCGGTTTCCAGTAACAGCGGAATATCCAGGACAACGAGACGCGCACCACGCCGGCGATTGCGGGCGAGGAAGGCTTTGCGCGCGGTATTGATGCGCGGATGGATGATCGCCTCCAGCACAGGCCAGCCGGCGGGATCCGCCAGCAGCGACGCACGTAACCTGGCGCGATCGACCGCGCCTTCCCGGACCGTGCCGGGAAAGGCGGCCGCGATGGCCGGGACCGCGGCGCCTCCGCGTGCTTGGAGGTGGTGGACTTCGGCGTCGGCGTCGAAAACGGGGATGCGGGCGCGGCGGAAGGCGGCGGCGACGGTGGATTTGCCCATGGCAATCCCGCCGGTGAGGCCGATGACCTTCACCCCGCCAGTGGTGCCGCGGGCAGAAGATCGGCGGCGACGAAGCGATACAGCGCCTCATCCACCACCGGCGTCACGCCGAACCAGGCGGCGAAGCCTGGCGCCGCCTGGTGCAGCAGCATGCCAAGGCCCCCGACCGCCAGCAGACCGGCTGCGCAGGCGGCGGCCAGCAGCGGCGTCTCGAGTGGCGCATAGACGATATCGGCGACGGCCATGCCGGGCGCGGCATGGGACAAGTCGAGATCGAGCGGCGGCTGCCCTGTCATGCCCAGAGAGGTCGTGTTCACCAGCAATGTGTGATCGGCGAGCGCATCATGCCGCGCTTCCCAGTCAATTACCCGAGCACCGGGAATGCGCCTGGCCAAGGCCTCCGCCCGGTTCTCGCTTCGATTACATATCGATATGTTTATATCTTTATCACGAAGTGCCGCGCCGATCGCGCTCGCCGCGCCGCCCGCGCCGAGGATCAGCGCGGGGCCGGACTTCGGCTCAACCTTGTGTGCCGCCAGATTGGCGATGAATCCGGCGCCATCCGTGTTGTCGCCGATCACGCGGCCGCCCTCGAATTTCAGCGTATTGACGGCGCCCGTCGCGCGCGCGGCGTCTTCCAGCGCATCGCAACAGGCGAAAGCCGCCTGCTTATGCGGAAGTGTCACATTGGCGCCCGCGAAGCCTGCGGCCATCAACCCGCGCACGGCCACCGAAAAATCCTCGGGGCGAACGGGGAGGGGCAGGTAAACGCCGTCGATGCCGTAGCGTTCGAGCCAAAAGCCGTGCAGGCGCGGCGAGCGGGAGTGGCTGACCGGCCAGCCCAGCACGCCGGCAAGCCGCGTATGCCCCGTGAGGATTGGCATCGAGCGATGTGCCGGGTTGCTGTGCTACGCCGCCGCCGTCTCAGTTGACGGGCTGCACCGTGGCCTGGGCGCGGCGCGCCTGCCACAAGGCGAGGAAGTCGATCGGTCCGAGCATGACCGGCGGGAAGCCACCGTCGCGCGTCACATCGGCCAGGATATTGCGGGCGAAGGGGAAGAGCAGGCGCGGGCCCTCGACCACAAGGACTGGCTCGATCTGGTTCTCGGGGATGCCGGAGAGGGTGAAGATGCCGGCATAGGTAAGCTCAGCGAGGAAGACGATACCGGATTGCTGGGCGCCATTATTCCCCTCGGGCACCTGGGTCGCCTCGACCCGGCAGACCAGCGCCACCTCGAAGACCAGCTGATCCTCCTGCAACCGCTTGACCTGGACGTCTAGGTTGACGGCGACCTGCGGCGCGGTGCGGAGGGTCGCGTAGATCTGCGGCGCGCCGGGAACCTCGAAGGACAAATCCTTCACGTATTGCGCGTTGATCACGAGCGGACCCTGGCTCGGAGCCGCGGCTTCCGGCGGGGTCTGCGGGGCTTGGTCGGACATCCTAGGGTAACTCCGGACTGCTTCGGCGCTGCGTTAGCATTACGGCCGGGGCCACGCCAGCGCGCCGCGCGTCTTCATTCGAGCGGCGGATCGCCTGCCTCGGGATCGACCACGATCCATTCACAGTTGCCCAGGCTCTCTCCTGTTACGGCCAGGATGAAGGCCCAATGCGTCACCACCAGGGTTTCCGCGTGATCCGGGCGGCCGGCCATTTCCTGGCGGAAATGCCCCGCGCGTTCCAGCACGGCTTCCTCGGTTTCGGTATGGGCCGGCCACCAGGTCTCGGCGAGATCGCTGAAGTCGTGCTGCGGCCAGGCTCCGGCGAGGACATCGGGCGGCGAGCCGATATCGCAGGCGAATTTGTAGCGCTCGCGGATGAGGGGGGTGATCGTCACCGGCAGGCCGAGGCGCTTAGCGAAGGGCGCGGCGGTCTCCATCGCCCGGGTATAGGGCGAGGCGATGATGCGTTTGATGGGAACGCCGGACAGCGCTTCCGCAGCGGCGGCGGCCTGCTCGTGCCCTAGCGGCGTGAGCTTGGGGTCGGGAATCCCTGGGTCGATTCGGGTTGCGCTGAAATGCAGGTTGAACTCGCTCTGGCCGTGGCGGAGAAGAATCATCCGCCGAGTATAAAGACGGTGAGGAACGAAAACACCCGTGCGGGCGTCGTTTGCGGTGATCACGTTAAGGGGTGCGTGTCGGCTGTTGTTGCGGCGTAGTGGCCATGG
Organism: Acidisoma sp. S159; assembly: GCF_009766125.1. NCBI lineage: Bacteria > Pseudomonadati > Pseudomonadota > Alphaproteobacteria > Acetobacterales > Acidocellaceae > Acidisoma > Acidisoma sp. S159. The sequence goes on along the minus strand of NZ_LMUG01000002.1, from coordinate 22,832 downwards.
CCTTATGTCTGGCCTGGAAGGAAGGGTGTGGCGGCCAGAATCGTCGCTCCCAGCGGACCTCTCTCATGAACTTCCCCGGCGGCTTTCCGATCGACCTCATACTCTTCGGGTTGATCGCGGCCTTTCTGATCTTGCGCTTGCGCAGCATCCTCGGCCGGCGAATCGGCTTCGAGGGTCGCGGCCAAACCGCGTCTCCTGTCCGTCCCGCCGGGCGTGCCAATGCGGGACGCCCCGAGGCGCCGGTCATCGAAGGGCGTGCGGAACCGCCGCCCGCTCGACCCGCGCGGCCGATGCCGGATCCCGCTGGCCCTATCGGCACCACCCTTCGCATGATGCGGGACATCGATCGCGGCTTCGATCCAACGCGATTTCTGGACACCGCCGAGACGTCCTTCCGCACCATCGTCTCGGCCTTTGCGGCGGGCGACCGGGTGACATTGCGCGGCATGCTGACGGACGAGACCTATCGGGCCTTCGAAACCGCGATCGCGGCGCGCGAGACGGCGAGCGAGACGCAGCGCACCGAGATCAAGGAAGTCACCGTCGCGTCGATCCAGGATGCCGAGCTGCACGAGAAGATCGGGGAAATCACGGTTCGCTTCGTGTCGGATCAAATCAACCTTACGCTTGGGCGCGACAATCAGCCCAAGGCCGGCACCGACGCGGTGACCGAGATCGCCGATCTCTGGACCTTCGAGCGTGACCTCGCGCTGCGTGACCCCGTCTGGCGCCTCGCCGCCGCGCGCAGCGCATAAACTCCGCTTGCCGTTCGCTCTTTGGAGACGCCTGGCGGGAGCCGCGTCGGTAGCCCTTGCGCTCGCGGGATGCGTCGTTCCGCCCAAAGGCACGGTCGCGGTGAGTGGCGCAGGCATGACCCTGACGCCCGTGGCTTTCGCCGCGCTGCCCGGCTGGAATGCCACCCAGCCGTCCGGCGCTTTGGCGGCCTTCGTGACGAGCTGCCAGCGAATTCAGTATTTCCCGCCGGACCAGAGTTTGGGGGGCAGCGGCACCGCCGCGACGCTCGGGGGCAATGCGGCGGCCTGGAGCAATGTCTGCGCGGCGGCGCGTGGCACGCCGCTCTCGGATGACGCCGCGGCGCGGGCCTTCTTCCTGGCCCAGTTCCAGCCCTATGAAGTCGCGGAGACCGGCAGTTCAGCCGCCCGGTTCACCGGCTACTACGAGCCTGAAGTGGCGGGGAGCACCACGCAAACTGACTCGTTTCAGACGCCGCTCTTTGGGCTGCCGCCCGACCTGGTCAGCTTCGACCTTGGCGGCTTCGAGCCGTCGCTCGCCGGGAAAACGGCGGTCGGACGCATCGCTGGTGACACTGTGGTGCCCTACTACGACCGATTTCAGATCGACAACGGCGCGCTGGACGGCCAGCAACTGGCGATTGCCTGGGTAGCCGATCCGGTCGATGCCTTTTTCCTGCAGATTGAAGGCTCCGGCCGCATCGACTTGCCGAACGGCGATACAATGCGAGTGGTCTATGCGGGGAAGAACGGCCGCCCCTATGTGCCCATCGGCCGGGTGATGGTGGAGCAGAAGCTGTTGCCCCCCGATGGCGTGTCGGAGCAGAGCATCCGCGCCTGGCTGGAAGCCCATCCGGACCGCGCGCGTGCCATCATGGAGCGCAACCCCTCCTATGTGTTCTTCAAGACGGCGCCGGAATTGCAGAGCGACGCCGGACCGCCGGGTGCGCTTGGCGTCAGCCTGACGCCGGGGCGCTCTATCGCGGTGGACCGCAAATACCTACCCCTGGGCGCGCCGGTCTGGGTGGATACGACCGACCCGACGACGCACGCGCCGTATCAGCGACTGATGGTCGCGCAGGATCTCGGAGCGGCGATCCAGGGTCCGCTGCATGTCGATATCTTTTTCGGCACGGGTGCGGCCGCCGCGATCCCCGCGGGTGCGATGAACGCGGGCGGAAAGGTTTACGTGCTCCTACCGAAGCCGGCGGCGCCGTAGCTAACCGGCTGCGCCTTCAGAAAGGGCGCCACTGCTGCGAGGAAACCCGCCGGATCCTCCGCATGCAGCCAATGCCCGGCATTCGGCAACACCACGAATTGCGCCGCGGGAAAGAGGACGCGGATCGCGCCTTGGTCGGTTTCCGCGACATAGGTGGAGCGAGCACCGGAAATGAAGAGGCTCGGGCCGACGTAAGGCGATGTCTCGCCATTCTCCCACCCCTCGATGGTCGCCATACCGGCAGCGATCTCGGACAAACCGATACGCCATGCGGGCATCGCCTCACCGCCGAGGCGCAGGCTGAGCAATAGAAACGACCGGGTAGCCGGATCGGCCACACCATCGGCGAGCGCCTTATTGGCTTCGGCGCGAGTCATCCCCGGATGCAGCGGCAGAGCGAGCATGGCGGCCGCGATCTCTCGGTTGCCGTGCCGATAGCCACGCGGCGCGATATCGGCGACGACCAGACGCGACACCAATGTCGGCTGGTCCAATGCGAGGCGCATCGCGACCTTGCCGCCCATCGAGTGTCCCAGCAGCGCGCAGGGCAGGGCGCTCATGGCGCCCAGCGTCTCGCGCACATCGGCGGCCATCTCGTCGTAGCTCATGCCCTTCGCATGCGGGCTGTCGCCGTGGTTGCGGAGATCGAGCGCCACGACGCGATGGCCATCGGTGGCGAGAGCTTTTTGCAGCGAATGAAGATTGCGCGAGGCACCGAACAGGCCATGCAGCAGGACAATCGGCGGCCCGTCTCCGCCGAGCGCTACGGCGTTCAGGCGCATCGGGACCTCATCGCGACCAGGACAGCGAGGGTGCGCGACCGTCCCTGCCGGCTTCTCATGGGACGCGCAGCATGATCTTGCCGATATGTCCGCGCGTCTCCATCAGGCGATGCGCCGCCGCGACCTCGGCCAAGGGAAAGCTCGTTTCGATCACTGGCGCGCAGCGGCCTTCATCCAGCAGCGGCCAAACTTTTTCGCGCAGACCTTGCGCCACCGCCGCCTTTTCCGCGGCGCTGCGGGGCCGCATCGTCGAGCCGGTGACGACCAGACGCTTTGTCATGATATGCAGCAGATCGACACGTTCGATCGTGCTGCCCTGCATGAAGGCGATGATCTGGAGCCGTCCATCCTTCTTGAGGCTCGCGATGTTGCGTGCGAAATAGGGGGCGCCGACCATGTCGAGAATGACATCGACGCCGCGATGCATGGTCAGGCGCGTGATCTCCTCGGCGAAGTCGGCTTCGTTGTAGTTGATCGCGGCATGGGCGCCGAGGCGCTCGCAGGCGCGCGCCTTGTCGGCGCTGCCGACGGTAGTGAAGACCACGGCGCCGAAAGCCTGGGCGAGTTGGATGGCGGTGATGCCGATGCCGCCTGTGCCGCCATGGATGAGCACGCTGTCACCGGCGCCGAACGGACCGGCCTGAAACAGATTTGCCCAGACGGTGAAATAGTTTTCCGGCAATGCGGCGGCCTGTAAAGCGTCATACCCGCGCGGCCAGGGCAAGCATTGGCCGACCGGCGCCACGCAGTATTCGGCATAGCCACCGCCGTTGACGAGGGCGCAAACCCGATCGCCCTCGGCCCAGCCCGTCACCGCGGCGCCGATAGCCGCGACCGTGCCCGCGACTTCGAGGCCCAGATTGGGATTGGCGCCCGGCGGCGGCGGGTAATGGCCCTGGCGCTGCGAGATATCCGGCCGGTTGACCCCCGCCGCCTCGACACGGATGAGAACTTCGCCGTCCTGGGGAACCGGAACGGGCGCGGTCCGCAGCAGCATCGCCTCCGGCCCGCCGGGCTGTTCGACCACAATGAATTGCATTTCGGTTGGGAGTGTCATGCTTCGTCCTCCAGCGGGTGACGCGGCTCGCCACGCACCCATTACCTTGATTTCGGAGCGCGCCGGTTGCGTCAAGAGCGGCGTCGTGCATGAACGGGTTTGACGGCTCGGTCGCCGCGCTCAACGCGAAGGGAAACCCGATGTCCAGGCCACGGCGCGACGTGCTGGCCGGTCTTGGCCTGGCGGGTCTCGGCCTGCTGCCGGGCGTGGCCGCGCCGTTGCTGGCTCACGCTGGCGAGACGGTGCCGCGCAATGCCGCTGGCAGGGTGCAGCCGCTGCGGATCGGCGCCCTGTTTCCGGCAACCGGCCCGCTCGCGGCGCAAGGTGACGAATGCCTGCGCGGGGTCCGGCTCGCGGTAGCCCTCAGCAACCAGGCTGGCGGTGTTTTGGGACGGCCGGTGCAACTGGTCACTGGCAACGCCGCGGATCCGGATCGCGCGGTGGCGGAAGCGCGGCGGCTCATCACCGAGGGTCCGCCGGTTCTCATCCTCGGCACCGGAGCGAGCACGCTCAGCCTTGGCGCCACCGAGGTCGGCGAGGGTTCCGGCATTCCGTATTGGGAGCTGAGCGCGACGGCTCCCGGCATCACCACGCGGGGCTTTCGCTATCTGGTGCGCGTTTGCGAGACGGCGAATGCGATCGCCGATCGGGCGCTGCAGGTCGCGACCGAGTTTCAGCCGAGCTTCGGCCCACCACAGAGAACACCGATCGGCATAGCGGTAGTTTTTGGCAACGACACCAACGGCAGCACGATGGCGCAGCTCATCAACGCGGGGGCCCTGGCGCGCAAGATGCCCGCGCCGGAGGCGATCGCCTATCAGGCCGACACCGCCGATTTCAGCAGCATCGCGCGGCGCCTGCAAACATTGCGTCCCGATGTCGTCATCCATCACGGCGACGTCGATCAGGTGGTGTTGTTCTACAACGCGCTCGAGACCATCCATTGGAAGCCGCGCATGCTGATCGGCACCAGTGACGCCTATCAATCGAGTGAAACCGCGACGATGGTCGGAGGCACCTTCGATGGCACGGTCACCATCGGTGCCACGCCCTATCGGGTCGATCAGCGTTTCGCGCCGCAGGCGGCTGCTGTCGCCCAGGCCTATGCGGCGGCTTATGGCGGTCCGCCGCGATCGGGTGAGAGCCTCGCGCATTACGCCGGCACGCGGCTTTGCCTGGAGGCGCTGGCTCTGGCGGGTTCCCCTGATCGGGACAAGCTCATTGCCGTGGTGCGCAAGCTCGACCTTCCCGAGGGCACGCTGGCCGATGGCTGGGGCGCGGTGTTCGGCACCGGGGGCCAGAACACGCGCGCTTTCGCTTGTGCGAGCCAGTGGCAGGGCGGCGCGCCGGTGGCTCTGCTGCCTCACGGTGCCGCTGCGGGGACCTATTCGCCGCGCTTCCAAACGATGTTCGGCGACCTGGACAAAAGCTAGGGGCCGCCCCACGTGAGCCGCATTGAAAACATGGGGTGTTCGTCATGCTGAAATGGGCGCTCATCTTCGCGGTCATCGCCATCATCGCAGGTGTCTTCGGGTTTACCGGGATAGCGGCGGGCGCGGCGTCCATCGCGAAGATTCTGTTCTTCATCTTCCTGGTCGTTTTTGTGGTGTTCCTGGTCATGTCGTTCACAGCCGCACGAAACTTGTGACGACGCGACTCCGCTGAGGATTCGACCTGAGATGAAAGGGCCCCGCGGTTTCGCGGGGCCCTTTTTCGTCTGGCGAGACCTGGAAGGCGATTATTTTACTCTAAGGCGGTGATCGGGCAGCCGCTCCTTATTCTCTCCACAGAGATTTGCGCTATTGGATCCGCGACGCGCGATAGAACCGGCGCGGCGATGAGAGCCTGCCGATGTCCACCCGAACCCTAAGCAACCGCCAGCGCCGGCCCTTCGGCGACTGGGTGCTGCATGCGCCGCAAACTCTCAGGGCCCTCGTCCGCGCGGACGAGCTCTGGCTCACCGTGCTCGCGGCGATCGTTGGCGTGTGCGCCGGCAGTGTTGTCGTTGCGATGAACGGTATCATCCAGGTGATGCACGAAAACTTGTTCGAGCTGCCCAGCGGCGGCCGGCTGAGTTCGGCGGCCTCTGTTCCGCTGTCTCGGCTGCTCTTAGTGCCGACAATCGGCGGGCTGGTGATGGGTCTGCTGGCCTTGGCGCTCGCGCGCTGGCGCCCCCGCCGGGCGATCGATCCGATCGAGGCGAATGCACTTTATGGCGGGCGCATGTCGATGCTCGACAGCCTGGTCGTTTGCGGGCAGACGCTGATTTCCTGCGGCGTGGGCGCTTCCGTCGGTCTGGAAGCGGGCTACACGCAGATGGGATCGGCGCTGGCGTCCCGCATCGGGCGCAGCTTCCGCCTGCGGCGAAGCGACCTGCGGCTGATGGTGGGATGCGGCGCGGCCGCGGCGATCGGCGCCGCCTTCAACGCGCCGCTGACCGGCGCCTTCTATGGCATTGAGCTGGTCATCGGCACCTATTCGGTCGGCATCCTCGCCCCCGTGGTCGTTGCCTCGCTGACGGCGGTCTTCGTGCAGCGCTGGTTGCTGGGGGGCGTGCAGCCTTTTGACCTGCCGCTGCCGACGGATATTCCGCTGACGCAGTTCATTCCGATCCTGGCGCTCGGCATCATCTGCGCCCTGATCGGCATCGCCATCATGCGCGGCGTGACCATCGCCGAGGATCTGTTCCGCCGCAGTCCGCTGCCAGTGTGGTCCCGGCCGATGGTGGGGGGGCTCATCGTCGGTCTTTGCGGGATGGTGACGCCGATGGTGCTGTCCTCGGGCCATGGCGCTCTGCGGGACGGGCTCGATATCGACTATCCCTTTTTGCTGGTCGGCACGGCGCTGGTGCTGAAGTCGCTCGCTTCGGCGGTGTCGATTGGCTCGGGTTTTCGCGGCGGGTTATTCTTTGCGTCGCTGTTCCTGGGCTCGCTGGTGGGGAAGTGTTTCGCGGATGTCCTCACGCTACTCTCGGTGGGACCGGTGCTGCCGCCGGTGGTCTATGGCCTCATCGGCATGAGCGCCATGGCGGTCGCCGTCATTGGCGGGCCGCTCACCATGTGTTTCCTGTCGTTGGAAACCACCGGCAGCTTTCCGCTGACCATCGCGGTGCTGGCGGCGGTCATCGTGTCCTCGGTAACGGCGCGGCGCACCTTCGGCTACTCCTTCGCCACCTGGCGCTTCCATCTGCGGGGCGAGGCGATCCGCAGCGCCGTCGATATCGGCTGGGTCAATACGCTGAGCGTCGGGCGGATGATGCGGCGGGATATACGGACGATCCACGCGGATATGACGCTCGCCGCCTTCCGGCGGGACTTTCCGCTCGGCTCGACCCATCGCGTGGTGGTGGTGGATGACGCCGATCGCTATGCCGGGATCGTGCAGACCGCGGAGGCCTATAGCCCCGACCTCGCCGTGGACCGGGTGGGCGATATCCTGCATTTCGAGAAGGAGATGCTGACTCCGCAGATGACAGTGAAGACCGCCATCGTGATCTTCGAGGAGGCGGAGAGCGACGCGCTGGTGGTGGTCGATTCGAAGGAGTCGCGCCACGTCATCGGGCTCCTCACCGAGCAGCATGCTTTGCGCCGCTACACTGAGGAACTTGACCGCAGACGACGCGAATTGGCTGGGGAGTAAGCCCGTCCTAGACACTGGCGGACGCGATGCCGGCGATTGGAGGCGGCTCTGCGCCGATCCAGCTTGACCTGACAGGGGGTGATGCCCCATGTGGCGTCCTTGTTATGGGCATATCATGTCCGGTTCTCCGCCGCCCTATCGCGGCGGAATGAGGCCGGGCGGCGGAAAGTGGAATCATGGCCAAGTCGAATACCGTTCAGATCAAACTCGTCTCCTCAGCGGATACGGGTTATTTCTACGTCACGAAAAAGAACACACGCGCCCAGACCGGCAAGCTGGCGATGAAGAAATACGACCCGGTCGCCCGCAAGCATGTCGAGTTCCGCGAAGCTAAAATTAAGTAAGCTTCGCCTAACCCGCCTCACTGAGCCCGAAATACCAGCCACGCTGCGCGGAAGCGCCTCGTGGCTGTCGACGTTTGTTTTGCGTTTCAGTTTGCTTCCGCACCCGGCGGGGGCGCCGCGCTTCGCCCGATGATGGCGTCACAGGCGACCGGCATTGCCGGCGGAACCCCACCGCCGGGCGGCGGCGGCTGTATTCCGCCAGAGGGCGGAAACCACCAGGCCAGACTCGCCCCACATCCGTCCCCCGGCGGCACCGGCGCCTGATCGACGCAGAGCGGTTGGCCCGGCGGGCAGGCGAAATGCAGATGCATATGCGCCCGATGGCCCCACCAGGGCCGGACACGACGCAACCAGCTGCGGTCCCCCGTGACAGTTTCGCAAAGTTCGCGCTTGATCGCCGCGTTTACGAGGAGCCGGTCGAGCCCCGGCAACTCCGTCGCCAGCCGGATGAGCTCGACCGTTGCGGCGGAGAATCGCGATGGATCGACCATCGCCGATCCCGGTGCCACGAGGGCTGGCGGGGTCAGGTTCTCCATCTGCCACGGCGCGAGGCGTGGCTTGGGATCCGTGTCGAGGTAGATGTCCACGTCCAGCCCGCGCTGATGCGCGATGTGACCCCCGGCAAGCGGGCCGCCGCGCGGGCCAGAAATGTCGCCGATGTAGAGTTCCGATAGCCCATCGGCTTGGGCCTCCGCCGCGAGCAGTGAAATCCCGCGCAGCGTATTGGGCGCGCCCCAGAAGCTGCTCTGCCCGGCGCGGATCACGATATAGCCGGGGCCTTCGGGCGGCAGCGCATGGGCACCCGCGATGCAGCCGGTGCTCGCGCCGATGATCCGCAAGGGGCCGGGCGCGGGTGAGCCACCCGCTGCGGCGAGAGTCAGAAACAGGAGAGGCGCCAGCCCAGCAAGACGCATCGCTCAGGTCCCGACTGGCAGCGTGAAAGCCTCGCGGAAACGGCGCAGCGCCAATTCGTCATCGCCCGAGGCCCAGGCTTCGAGGCCGATCGTGCCGCGATAGCCAATCGCCGCCAGCGCCTGGGCGATTGCCGGGTAGTTGATCTCGCCGGTGCCTGGTTCGCAGCGGCCGGGCACATCGGCGACCTGGATCTCGCCGATGAAGGGCGCCGCCCGGCGTAGCAGCTCGATGAGATTCCCCTCGCCGATCTGCGCATGGTACAGGTCGAGCATCAGCCGCAGCCCCGGCCGCCCCACCGATTCCACCAGCGCCAGCGTATCGGCGGCGCGGGCGAAGGGGACGCCGGGATGATCGACGGCATTGTTCAGATTCTCCAGGCAGAACACGACCCCCGCGCGTTCCCCAAGATCAGCGATACGGTCGAGCGTGTGCCGGGCCTTCAGCCACATCGCGGGCGTCGTCTCATGGGCCACGACCACCGGCAGTCCTTGGTTGTCGAGGCCGGTGCCGTGCAGGTTGAGACGAGGGATACCGAGCTTCGCGGCGACCGGCAGGGATTGCTCGGCGGTGCGTAGCAGCTCATCGGCGCCAGCATCATCGGCGAGCGTGCCGGTGACGTAGCCGGTCATGGACGAAAAGGTGACGCCGGTGCGGCTCAGCGCATCGATGTCATGCCGCGTCCAGTCCCAGATCTCGACGTCGAAACCGAGATCCGCGATGCGCCGCACCCGCTCGGTGATGGGAAGATCGCGGAAAACCATCTCGGCGCAGACGGCGAGGGTGAACATGACGGGCTCCGGGTTGGTGGTCCTTGCCTTCTCGTTCAGCCCGGTTCGGGGCGCAACCATGCGCGGGACGCTAGAGCGGCAGGTTGCTGGTTGGAAGCGCACTTATTCCACCATCGTCATGCTCGGCGAAGGCCGAGCATCCATGCCTTTGCTTGCGTGACGAAGGGAAGGCGTGGATGGCACGCCTGCGCGTGCCATGACGGATCTCTTGGGCGGGGTCGAATAGTAGATCAGCACGCGCTAAAAACGACGATCATAGACGGTGATGACATCGCCGGGTGCGACCTTGTCCTCCGGCTGCGCGCGGCCGGTGACCGCGGTCGTTCCCTCCTTGCGTAGGATGCCCACATAGGCCTCGATGGCGCGGTAGGTGTAGCCGCCCGCGATCGAAACGGCGGCGATCGCGGTCATGCCAGGCTCGTAAGGGTATTGGCCGGGCTTCGTGACCTCGCCGAGAATGAAGATGGGACGGTAACTCTCGACCTCCACTGCAACCGAAGGGTCGAGCATCATCCCGCGGCTCTTCAGCGCGGTGGCGATGCCCGCGGCGACGGCGGCGGTGCTGCGCCCGGATGCCTGCACCGTGCCCGCGAGCGGCAGAGACACGGAGCCATCGTCCGCGATGGCGAAGCTGTCCGAGAGTTCCTTGTCGCCATAGACCATCACGCGGACGCGGTCGCCCGCGCCGAGCCGGTAAGGCGTGACCGCAGGCGGCGGCAGCGGCGGCAGATCGGACCCCGCCATGCCGCAGCCGGCGAGTGATACGGCGAGGGCAGCCGCGAGGGTGGAGTAGCGCCACGGTAGCGTAAGGAAAAACATAATGGTCTAGTAACTAATTCCCTTGTTCGCGCCTAGATTTCGTGATGACTCCGGAACGGAATGACACGGTGTCGGGGGCGTTGAATGTCTGCGGAGGCTGGCCGCTACCCGCCCTCCGCCCCTTTGCCCGACGGCGCGGTCGAGATCGAGCACGACACCCGGCCGGAACGGCTTCTGCCGAGGTCGCCGCTGCTCAACGCGCTGGCCGGATTGCGGCGCCATCTGTGGCTTGTGGTGGCGCCGGTGGTCATCGTCCCCGCGCTCGCCGCGGTCGCGGTGTCGCGCATGCCGGCGATGTATACGGCGTCGGGCACTGTTTTCTACGACCCGTCCGGCTACGCCCCGGAAGTGCTGCAGAGCATCCTGCGCAGCGATCCCACGACCGATGCTGTCATGGCGAGCCAGGCCGAGATCCTGGGCAGCCTTGCGGTCGCGCAAGGCGTCGCGCGGACCCTTGGGCTCGCCAACGACCAGGACTTCGCGCGCTCGGCCGGTTTGCAACAACGCACTCCCGCCGATCCCGAACACCGCCGGACCGTCGTCGAGCTTGCGCTGCTTCGCGGCCTCGAAGTCGTGCCACTGAACTCCTCGCGCGTGCTTCAGGTCTCGTTCACGGCGCGCAAGCCGGCCCTGGCCGCGGCGATCGTTAATTCGGCCATGGACGGTTACATCGCCTTGGGACTCGCCCAGAAGGAAGTGGCGTTGCGGGCGGCCGATGGCTGGCTCGCCACCCGCGCCGCCGAACTCAGTGCGCGGGCACAGGCTCAGGACGCCGGGATCGCCACCTATCGCGCCCGGCATGGCCTGCTGGAAGGCGTGCAGGCGACGCTTGGGACCGAGGAGGTCAGCCGGCTGAGCGCCGACCTCATCCAGGCCGAGAATGATTTCGCCACGGCTGAGGCGCGCCGCCAGGCGATCTTCCATGGCTCCGGCGGTACCGCCGCCGCCAGCCTTGCCCAGAGCGCCGCCATTTTGCGGGAGGCAGCGGCGAATGCCGAAGCGTCCTATGACGCGGCCGCCGCCCGGCTTGGCCCTAATCATCCGCTGCTTCGGGGGTTGCGGGACCAGCGGGACGCGCTGCGTGGCGCCGCCGGAGCCGAGACCGCGCGCGTTCTGTCCGGCATCACCGCCGATGCCCGGGCCTCGGCCGCGCGCGTGGCCGCCCTCCGCGCCGAACTCGGGACGCTGCGGGACAAAAGTGCTGTGGAGGCGCATGCCAATGTGGCCTTGGCGGCGATGCAGCAGGATGCCGTGGCGACGCGGGCGCTGTTGCAGTCGGTGCTGACCCGTCTGCAGCAATCGGCACAGCCCAGCCTGCTTCAGGCGCCGGATGCCCGCGTGCTGTCCGAGGCAGTGCCGCCGTTGTCGCCATCCTCGCCCAAGCGCGGTTTGCTCATGAGCGCGTCTGTAGCGGCAGCCGTTGTGCTCGGCCTCGGTCTTGGCTGGTTGCGCGAGCTGACGGTCACGACAGTGCGCAGTCAGGAAGAGGCGGAGGCGCTGCTCGGCCTGCCATGTCTCGGCACGATTCCGGCACTTACTCGCCGGCAGCGGCGCCGGGCCGCGCCCGAGGACTTCGCCCTGGTCTACCCGCAGTCACTGTTTGCCGCGCAGCTCCGCGCGCTGCGAGTGCGCCTGGCGGCGGCATCGGATTCACGCATCCTGCTCATCACGGCGGCGCGGCCGGAGGAGGGCAAGACGACACTCGCTATCGGTCTGGCACGGCTCGCGGCGGCGGCCGGGGAGCGTGTTCTGCTGGTTGATTGCGATTGGGTGCGTCCCGCCGTGGCGCGGCTGATGGGCGCCAGCGAGGTCGGGCTCGCAGAACTCATCACCGGCGAGGCGCATCCTGGCACCGCCATGGCGCGGGAGCCCGATACCGGGCTCGTGGTGATATCGGCTGGCCAAGTCAGCGAGATCGCCGGGGCCGGCCTCGCCTCGCCCGAGCTCCAGCGGATCGCCGCGACCTGGCGGCTCAACTTTGACCTGGTGATCCTGGACGGTCCGCCCGCTCTGGCAGGTCCGGATGCGCTGCTGCTCGCGGGGCTTGCCGATGGCGTGGTGCTCTGCCTGCGGTGGCACGATACGCCGCGCCATGTCGTGGCCCGCGCGGCGGCGCTGCTCGCCGAGGCGGCGGCGCATAAGGCCGGGCGGCTGCTCGGTTCGGTGCTGACGCGGGTCGCGATTCACGATGCCGCGTTGACGGGCTCGGCAGAATCGGACGTTTATTCCCGGCGCTACGCTGCCTATTTCAGGGAATAGCACCCGATGTATTTTCGTCCGCAAGCGGCGGCCCACAGGAGCCGGCCGCGATGAACGGCCGCGCCTTTCTGGTCACGGGGGGCGCCGGCTATGTCGGCAGCCATCTCGTCGCCCATCTCGCCGATCAGGGGGCGGAGGTGGTGGTGCTGGACAATCTGCGCCAAGGCCATGCAGCCGCTGTCCCGCATGGTATCCGGCTGGTGGTGGGGGAGGCGGGCGATCCTTCGACGCTCGAGGAAGTCTTCAGCCGCACGCGCTTCGACGCGGTGTTCCATTTCGCCTCGCTCTCGCTGGTGGGCGAGAGCATGCAGCAGCCGTTCCGCTACCTCGAGGAGAACAGCCTTCAAGCGCTGCGGCTGATCGAGGCCGCCTGCCGCCATCAGGTGATGCGCTTCGTGCTGTCCTCGACTGCCAACCTTTTCGCGGCCCCCGAGCGGCTGCCGATCGACGAGAGCGAGGCGATCGATCCAGGCTCGCCCTATGGGGAGAGCAAATACATCATCGAGCGGGCGCTGGTCTGGGCGGATCGCATTTTCGGCCTGCGCTCGGCGGCGCTCCGCTACTTCAATGCGGCGGGGGCGGATCCGGAGGGGCGGCTGGGCGAGGATCACGACCCGGAAACCCATCTCATACCGCTGCTGATCGACGCGGCTTTGGGGCGGCGGCCACCGATCACCGTCTTCGGCTCGGATTACGACACGCCGGACGGCACCTGCATCCGCGACTACGTGCATGTCTCCGACCTCGCTACGGCGCATTCGGCGGTGCTCGATCTGCTGGAGACGCGCAGCGCCACCTTCAACCTCGGCAGCGGCCATGGCCATTCGGTGCGGGAGGTGATCGCGGCGGTGGAGCGGGTGAGCGGACGGGCGGTTCCGTTGGTGGAAGGTGGCCGGCGAGCTGGCGATCCACCGGCTTTGGTAGCGAGCGCCGCCGCGCTGCAGCGCGACACCGGCTGGGCGCCTCGCTTCACGGATCTCGACGAGATCGTCGCGACCGCCTACCGCTGGCGGCTCGACCATCCGGAAGGTTACGCGGAATAGGCTTTCCGTCTTCGGCGCGGGGTGTGGCGTGAGGCGGAGCCTCATGCCCATCTTGGCGTGCCAGCCCTGGCTGCTCTGGCCGGCGCTGTGGAACGGCTATCCGCTGCTCTTCTCGGATAGCGGCACGTATGTGTCTCAGGTCGTGGAGCGGCACCTCGGCTGGGACCGGCCGCCGTTTTATGCGCTGGCGGTGATGCTCGTTTCGCTGCGTTTCTCGCTGTGGCCGGTGGTTTTGGCGCAAGGGCTGCTGACGGGCTGGATTCTGCATCTGCTGCGGCGGATGTTATGGCCGGAGATTGACGCTTGGAGCCTGCCGGTTTTGGCGGCGGTGCTCAGCTTGGTCACGGCTTTGCCCTGGGTAACGGCCGAGATCATGCCGGACTTTCTCACGGCACTGATGGCGGCGGCGCTCTGGTTGTTGCTGGTGCGGCCGGGGGGGCTTCGGCGCGTCGAGAGCTGGGCACTCGCATTGCTGATTGCTGGCGCCATCGCCTGCCATCAGGCGAACTGGCCGATCGCAACGCTTTTGGGCGTCGGCTTGTGGCTGATTCGGCGGCTGTTCGGCGGTCGGGTCGCGCACAAGCGCGGCGCGGTGCTGCAACTTCTGGTAGGACCGGCGCTGGGTATTGGCGCGCTGCTCGGCGCCAATCTCATCGGCCATGGCCGGCTGGCGTTGTCGCCTTATGGCGATGTGTTTCTCCTCGCCCGGCTGTTGGGCGACGGGCCGGCGCGGTTAGCTCTGCGGCGCGATTGCCCGGAAGCAGGATGGCAACTCTGCCGTTTTCGGACCGCACTACCTGCAACAGCCGATGATTTCCTGTGGCGGGCGGATAGTCCGCTTTATGCGGCGGGTGGGCCGAAGCGTCTGACGCGAGAGGCGGGGGAGATCGTCCGCAGGAGCCTGAAAGAGGCACCGGGGATGGTGATCCGGGCGGCGGCGAACAATGCGTTTCGCCAATTCGCGACCTTTGGCACGGCAACGCGCGACGAGCTCGAACCCTGGCCACTAACCGCCGGGCGTGCCGTGGCGCGCGACCTGCCGCTCGATCGGGTCACGTACACTGCCGCGCGCCAGACGTTGGGGATGCTCGGCTTACCCGCTTGGTGGCGCGCGGCGGAGCAAGCGATCGCCGTCGCTTGTATCCTCGGCTGCATGCTGGCGTTGGTGGCGTTTTGGCGACGTGATCGTTTGGCGGCAGGATTCTGTGCGACGGTGCTTTTGGCGTTGCTCGCGAATGCCGCGTTGCTTGGCGCGCTGTCCGGTCCGCATGCGCGCTACCAGTCCCGCATCGTCTGGCTGCCGGTGATGGCGATGATCCTCACGGGCGGTCGGGCGATCAGCCGGTCATGCGGTCGAGCAATGGCAGCGGACGAATGAGAAGCCGCTTGGCGATCACAGGTCCGGCGATTCCAGCGATTGTCAGCAGGATCGCGTAGAGCGGGAAATTCGCGGTGGTCCAGGGCAAAGCGAGCATCAGCACGCCCTTGGCGAGGCCGATGCAAATCGTATTGAGCAGGTAGATCGCGAAGCCGTAGGGAGCGAGCGCATCGAGTACGGCTTCGGCGCGCGGCGGCAGTCCGCGCATCAGGGCGTGCAGTGCGGGCAATGCAATGAGGCTCGTCGCCAGTCGGCGCAGAGATGTCGGCAACCCACCCGGCGCGGCGACATCCAGGAAGAGCATAGCGGCGAGCGCGACGAGCAGGCCGCAGGTCAGTGCTCGGCGGTTACTGTCAAGCCAAGGCGTCCAGTTCGCGTCTTTGCTCGCCGCCGCGATGCCCGCCGCGAAGAAGACGGCATTGCCGCAGACGCCATGCAGATAGAGCAGCCGAGGCATCGAGACCAACGACAGACCGGCGAGGCCGAGCAAGGAGAGGGCGCAGGCGAAACCGCCTCGGTCTCCAAGAGCGAGACGAAGTGGCGGGGTCGCGGCCACAAAGATGAAGAGAACCACGAGATACCAGACCGATTGCGCCGGGCTGCGGTCGGTATGCCAAACTAGATCAATCACGCCGCTCCATGGGCTCGCTGGCAGATTGTCGACCATGATGAAACGCGCCGCGACAAGCTTGCCGGTGAGAATGACGAGGCCAAAAAGCAAAGCGGGCAGCAGCAACCTTGCCCCGCGTCGCCGTACCATCAGGCGATAGGCACCGCCGCTTCGCCGATCGCTGCCCGAAAGCCCGGTCGCGTAGCCGCTGAGATAAAAGAGGAAGGCGATGTGGAAGCTGTAAAGCACGGCCCGCAGCGGTTCGTACCACTGCAATCCGGCAGGCTCCTGCCGCGCCACAAGATGCCCGAGCACCACGAGCAAAATCGCGAAAATCTTGCCGCGTTCAAGGTCGGCGCGGCGCGCGCTGGCTGACAGGGGGTTGGGGCGCGGGCGCGTGTCAGGCGCGGTAGCCGTTGAGAAAACCCCAGGCGAAGGCGAGGCGGCAGCGCATGCGGAGAAGCCGTGCCCCGCGCCTCGGCCACAGCGCCAGCGGCGCCAGAAGGATGGCGCGAAAGGCGAGGCGACGCGCCTTCGACCGCGCCCGCTCGCCCTCGGCCAGAAGCTCCAGCATCTGAGCCTCCGAGGCGCCGCTGGAAAATTGTCGCGCGATCAGCCAGCCCGGCGTGAGACGTTCGGGCTCGATCACATGGGCGACCGCGGCCCGTGGCAGGAAGTGAATCTGCTGCCCGCAATGCAGCAGCCTGTGGAGCGTGAAAGTCTCCTCACCGGAGGCGAGCGACCTGCCGTTGCGACCGAGCCGCTCGGGAAAGCCGCCGATGGCACGAAGGGCGACCGCGCGGAAGACGATATTCGCACCGAACACCGTGAGATCGGCCGGCAAATCGCTGTCTCCGATGCGCCCCGACCTCTGACAGTCGATCAGGGAGAGGCAAGGCCGCAATTCGGCTGGCCACCAGTCCGGAATTTGCTGCCCGGGCAGCGGCCGGATCGGGCCACCGGCGGCGGCGGCCAGTGGCGGCAGGGCGGAGGTGCCGTCGAGCACGGCCTCGGCCCAGCCGAGGGCGGCGCGGACATCATCATCCAGGAAAGCGACCCATTCGGCGCGGGCCGCGGCAAGGCCGTGATTGCGGGCGATGCTGAGGCCCGGTGTCGTCTGGCGGAGCAATCGGACGCCCTCGCGGGCGGCGAGGCGGCCGATCTGCCGCGCCGTCTTGGCGTCGGAGCCGCTGTCCACGACGATGATGTCGAGCCAATCCCGGCGCGGCAGCGACCGCAGACAAGCGGCGAGCGACGATACGCGGTCATGCGTGCAGATAACGACCGAGAGGAGGGGCGAAGCGACCAGCGGGGCCGGTGGCGACATGAGTTACGTTCCGGTTTAGGAACCAATAACGTATCGTTTCAAGAACGAAAATGATAGCGTCTTGGCATGCTCAACGCCTCATTGCCATCGCGCCGCAGCTGCCGCCTCGCCGCAATGGCTGTCGCCGCAGCGGTCTCGACGACGCTGCCGGCTACCGCTCAGCTTATCGAAGGTGTCTATCCGGCGGATGTTCCCGGTTTCGGGGGTGCGCCGGGGGTCTCGGTCACATCCCGCATTCATGACGACACCGATTGGCAATCGATCCGTCTCGGCTCGGCCTTGCTGCATCCTGAACTGACGCAAAGCTTCGGCTATGACAGCGCCGTGCTGGCTGGGCAACGCGGCAGCGCCACGCTCGATACTTCCGGCACGCTTTCGCTCTCTGATTTCGCGGGTGATCAGGGTTACGTCGCTAACCTGTCGCTCAACCACCAGCAACTCACCGGCGATCCTTCCCAGTCGCAAACTGATTGGACGGCGGCGGTTGGCAGCGCAATCCCGTTGTCCTTCGGGCAGATGACTGTCGCCGTTGCGCATCTCTCGCTGCACGAGACGGATACGGATCTGGATGCCGCAGCTTTCGCGGAGCCGCTGCCCTTCACGGTCGATACCCTGCGGCTTGGCGGAGCGCTGCCCGCAGGGCGTTTCGACCTGACCCCAAGTTTCGACGTCACGCGCTACGCTTTCGGCAGCACAAGCATCGACGGCATCGCAGCGCCGCAATCTTTCCGAGACCGCAACGTCTATGAGGCAGGCCTAACCGCCTCCACAGGCCTGACGAGCGTCGGCGATCCTGATCGCGCGCTCCTCATCCTGCGAGGCACTGACACCTCGTACACGGATCCGACGGCGGGGCCGGGTGGCACGGCCGAGCCTTCGCGGGATTCCACCGGCGGGTCGGTGTTGGTCGGCACCGCGCATGACCTCGACGGCATTTGGGGTTGGCGGGTCGCTGTGGGCGCTGGAGGCCGCAGCTTCAGCAGCTCGGCGTATAACAGCCGGATCGCCCCCCTGGCCGAGGCCGCGCTGACCTGGCAGCCCACGGAGCGGACGACTTGGCACGCCGCCCTCATCCGCCGCATCGAGGACGCCTCCGACGAGGGCGAAGGCAGTTACGTCGCGACCATCGCCGGGGTCGCCGCGGATCATGAGGTCAAGCGCAACCTCATCCTTCACGCTGGGATCGACTTCGAAAACGCCAATTACAGCGGAGGCACGACGCAGACCATCACCACCGGCCGGCTGTCCCTGCTCTGGCTGGTCGATCGCAATGTCCGGATGTCAGCGAAGGTCGAGCTTTCGGACCATGCTGGCGGAGTGGGCGGCACCTATGGCGAGGATGTGGTGCTGCTCGGCATGACGGTGGGGATATGACCGAGAGCGCGTCTGACACGGCCTTTCTCGGTCTCCGCTTCGCGGATCTGGATGCCGAGGCCGCCGCCGGCCTGATCGCGCGCCGACCTGAGAATGCGTGTTTCGGATACCTCGTCACTCCAAATGCGGATCACCTCATACGGCTCCTCCATTCCCCCGAGTTGCGGCCGGCCTACGAGGCGGCAACGCTCTGCTGCCTCGATTCTGTGGTTGTCTTCCGATTGGCCAGGCTTCTGCGCTTGTGCCCGCCGCGTGTCGCGACCGGAGCCGATATCGTTGAGGCGCTCCTGACCCGCCATCTTCAAGCGGGTGACCGACTGACGATCATTGGTCTCGCCCCGGCGGCCTTGCCCGCGTTAGGCGCCATGCTTGGCGCGGTTCACATCGCCCATCACGCGCCGCCGCGGGGTTTCGCGCGGGACCCGGCCGCCTTCGATCTGGCGTTGCGATTCGCACTCGCGCATCCCGCTCGCTTTACTCTGATCGCACTGGGTTCGCCGGCCCAGGAGCGGCTCGCCGCCGCGATCACTGGCATCGGGGGTGTCAGTGGCTATGGCCTCTGCATCGGCGCGGCGCTCGACTTCCTCACCGGCGTGCAGCCTCGGGCGCCGAGGCTGCTGCGGCGGCTCGGTCTCGAATGGCTGCATCGCCTCTACCGGGAGCCTCGGCGGCTGGCCCGGCGCTACCTTCTGGAAGACCCGGCAATTCTGGGAATCCTTCTCGCCGAGCGGCGCCGGGCGCGGGGCGGCTAGCCGTGCCGTGCAGAGCCGGCGGCCCCGGCTCTGTTGATCCCAGGGACGACTGATATAAACAGAGGCTTCTCCGCGCTGCCACGCATTGAATAGCGCGAGGGATTATGCGGAAACCGCAACAACAAAAAGGATAGAACCGTGGCCACTGAAAAGACGCAGAATGTCCAGGACGTGTTCCTGAACCATGTGCGTAAAAATAAGACGCCCGTGACGGTGTTTCTCGTCAATGGCGTCAAGCTCCAGGGCATCATCACCTGGTTCGACAACTTCTCCGTACTGCTCCGGCGGGATGGACATACTCAGCTCGTCTATAAGCACGCCATCAGCACGGTGATGCCGGGGGCGCCGATCCAGCTCTTCGACGCCGCCAAGGTCGAGGGCACGGCCGCCACGCCAACGCGGGAGACGCTATCGGTCAGCGGTGCGTGAACGAGGAGGCCGCCGGCCCCGGCACACGGGCCGCCGTCATCCTGCCTTGGGAGCGTGCCGAGGCTTCTGACAGCAAGCGTTCCGCCGAAGCGAGGCTGGCCGAGGCGGTGGGACTGGCCGCCTCGATTGGCCTGATCCTCACGCATTCGGCGATCGTTCCGTTGCGCCAGCGGCGGCCCTCGACGCTGCTCGGATCGGGTCAGATGGAGACCATCAAAGCGGATCTCGTGGCGCATGAGGTGGCGGTCGTGGTGATGGATACGGCGCTGTCGCCGGTCCAGCAGCGCAACCTGGAACGCGCCTGGGAGTGCAAGGTAATCGACCGCACCGGCCTCATCCTCGACATTTTCGGGGAGCGGGCGCGGACGCGGGAAGGCGCGCTGCAGGTGGAACTCGCCCATCTCGACTACCAACGCTCCCGCCTCGTGCGGTCCTGGACCCATCTGGAGCGGCAGCGCGGCGGCTTCGGCTTCCTCGGCGGCCCTGGCGAAACGCAGATCGAGGCGGATCGCCGCCTCATCGCGACCCGCATGGCGCGGCTGAAGGGCGAGATCGCCGAGGTTCGCCGCACCCGTGGCCTGCATCGCACGGCGCGCAAACGCACGCCGCATCCGGTGATCGCGCTGGTGGGCTACACCAATGCCGGCAAGTCGACGCTGTTCAACGCGCTGACCGGCGCCACGGTACAGGCCGAGGATCAACTCTTCGCGACGCTCGATCCCACCATGCGCGGCATCGCCCTGGCATCGGGCACGCCGGCGATTCTGTCGGACACAGTCGGGTTCATCAGCGACCTGCCGACCCAGCTCGTCGCCGCCTTCCGGGCGACGCTGGAGGAGGTGGCGCAGGCCGATATCATTCTGCATGTGCGTGACATCGCCCATCCCGATACGACGGCGCAGAAAGCCGATGTGCTGGGCGTGCTGAACGGCATGGTCAAGGATGGCAGCCTCGATGCCGATTGGCCGAAGCGCTGCATCGATGTTCTCAACAAGGCCGATCTCCTCGGCGGCATCGGCCAGGTCCCCGGACAGGTCGAGGGCGACGAGGCGATTCCCATCTCCGCGCTGACCGGCGAGGGTCTTGATGTGCTGAGCCGCGCCATTGATGCGCGGCTCGCCGAAAGCCGGCATGTGGCGAGTTTCGACCTTGCCCCATCGGATGGCGCGCGCCTCGCCTGGCTCTATCGTCATGGCGAGGTGCTCAGCCGCACCGATGGCGACGAGACCATCCACCTCACTGTGCGGCTGCTGGCCGCCGACCGTGCCCGTTTCGAGGGCATGGCCTCAGGAAACGCATCATGAGCCGACTAACCGCCGCGCAGCTGCACGACCTCTGGATGCTGATGCGGCAGGCCGCCGAAGCCGAGATTCTGCCTCGCTTCCGCAAGCTCGGCCGCGATGGCGTCCGGACCAAGAGTGGCCCGCTGGATTTGGTGACGGATGCCGACGAGGCGGCGGAGCGTTTCATCACCGCCGGCATCGCGCGGCTGTTTCCCGGTGCGGTGGTGGTGGGCGAGGAGGCGACGGCCGCGGATCCGTCTTTGCTCGGCCGGCTGGGCGATGCGGATCTCGCTTTCGTGGTCGATCCAGTCGATGGCACCGCGAATTTCGCGGCGGGCCTGCCATTGTTCGGCGTGATGGTGGCGGCGATTTCGCGCGGGGAGACCATCGCGGCGGTCATCCACGATCCGATCGGCGACGACGCGGCGCTCGCGTTGCGTGGCGAGGGCGCGTGGATGGAGACGCCCTCAGGCAAGCGCCACGACTTGAAGGTCGCCGCCCCGGTGCCGCTCGAGGAAATGATCGGCGCGATCAACTGGCGATATTTCGACGAGCCGTTCCGGACGAACACTCTGGCGATGCTGCCGCGCATGGCCTCGACCTGGGATTATCGCAACGCCGCGCACGAATATCGGCTGTTGGCTCAGGGCCACGCGCATGTCGCGGTGTTTGCTCGGATGATGCCGTGGGACCACGCGCCTGGCTTGCTCATCCATGCGGAAGCGGGCGGCTATTCCGCCCGCCTCGACGGGCGGCAATACACGCCGACCGAAACGACGCACGGCATCATCGCGACGCCCGATGAGGCAAGCTGGCGGATGGTGCGGGAGACTGTGGGGGGTCAGTGAGGGATCACTCCCATGGTCGATGAAATACTACGGGCGCAGCTGCGGTTGGATCGACTGATACAGGTGGCTGGACGATGGCCGACGCAACGGCGAGAACCGCGTCAGTCGAGGACTGCATTGTGCCAGGCGCCTTCGGTATGTCTGGCGGTGCGAGCGGCGCGTTCGGTGCGGCCGCTGGCAGTGGTGGCGAGAAAGGCCGAGCACTTTGATTAAACATCGCGGGTGAAGCCGATTGCCCGACCGGAATGGATGCTTCGGCAATCCGCACCGGCACCGGCAATGGCAGGGCGGTCGGGATCGGTGGTGGGAAGAGCGTGGGCTGGTATATCGAGCTGATCCGTGGAGGAGGCAGAGCCCCCGGTGTACTGACAGTTTCGGAGTTGGCCACAGGGAAGTAGTTCGCAGCAGAGTTGCCGGTGGACCCAGAAGTAGCCATTGGCAATAGGCCATTCCCAGGTTCCGCAGTTCGGCTGGGCCAATTCCCATGGTACAAAGGTATCGGTCTAACGACGAGCGAGGGGCTTTGGTTAGTCTCTAAGGTCGTTGGTTGTGGGTTTTCGAACAGCTCGGTGGTCGTCCTTGGCGTGTACGAAGCCGAATGCTTCGCCGGCGGCAGATTGAGACTGCCTAATCGCCGCTTCGCAATGATGATGGGATCGTTCGGCGCGACATTCGAAATCTGATTGGCCGTTGGTCCCAAAGAAGGCAACGCTAAAGGTTGCCCGCGGAGCCGAAAAGCGTGATCAGGCATGAGCACGTCTTTGACCGTTAATTTTTTGCCCTCGGATAATTCAAAGAATTCAGGCACTGCCGCGAGAATCTTGTGTATATTATTGTCGCCAATTTTCTCTCCGAGGGCCTTCAGGTGCGGTACGAGTTTACGGTTGTCAATCGTCCTCGATTCCGGATGCTCTGAAATGTATCGCATCATCTGAATCGCGGGTTCTTGACCTGTTCTTCCGAAGTAAAGGTCAAAGTGGCCCATCTCCTTTCCCGATAGACCTGCCCCAAGTCGTTCGATTCTCTTTTGTACGCTCGGGTCAGCGGTCTCGCCGACTACGGCGTTGAGTGATTGACGACCTGGGTAGTCCAACATATGTGAAGCTTGGCCGGAAAACTCTATGTTGTTGGCGCTCCTTAGAGACCGTTTGAAAATGCTTGTGGCGGCTCGGGGAGGGATGATTCAAGCTCGGGATGTGGACCCGAGAGAACCG
>NZ_LMUG01000021.1:0-267 GCF_009766125.1 Acidisoma sp. S159 | reverse complement strand
GCCAGACCCGCACCATCGCCACCGTTTCCCGGCAGACCTCATCAGCCACGCTGTATGGCTCTATCACGTGTTCAGCCTGAGCTTCCGAGATGTTGAGCTGCTGCTGGCCGAGCGCGGCGTCATCGTCTCTTACGAGAGCGTCCGCCGATGGTGCCTGAAGTTTGGATCAGCCTTCGCCGACAATCTGCGTCGCCGCCGACCTCGGCCCGGTGATAAATGGCACCTCGACGAGGTGTTCATCCGCGTTCAGGGTGAATTACGCTATCT
>NZ_LMUG01000020.1:0-1599 GCF_009766125.1 Acidisoma sp. S159 | reverse complement strand
TGGTGCGGGTCTGGCGGCTTCTTCATGCCATCATCCTCGCCCAGGCCGTCGCAGACCGCCAGTTAACGTGACAACGCCAGTTGGAGCTACGTCACGTGCGGGCAGGCTTTTTGGCGGACACTGACGGCTCACTGGATTCCGTGATCGATGCGTTGAGAAGTTTGGAGTTAGCACATGAAGCTTCATTCTGCGGCAATCTTGTTGGCGTTGATCGCTCTCGGACCCATGTCGCAAGTGCAAGGAGCATCGACGCACCAGCCCGAGTGGCAACTACTCGGAGCGAGTGGATCAGTCACTCGCTACGTTGATGGCAATAACACCGTGCGCAGCGGCAATGATGTCCTTCTTTGGAGGCTGCAAGATTTTAGCGACAGTGTGGCGTTTGGGAAGACAAACGATCGCTCAGTCAGATATCAAGTAGAATATGACTGTGGGTTGCAGAGGCGGCGTAGCTTGTATCAGGAAATGTACTCTGGTCCTATGGCGAGCGGCAACTTAGTCAGTTTGAACTATACTATGGACCACTGGCGGGAGGTCGTGAACGGAGCTGGTATGCGGCTCGCCTGCGGGGTTTTCCCAGGCGCGGAAAATTCTGTTAACCACGAATAGCAACGTCAGTAATTTCGATGCCGACCTGCTTCTATTCGAGGCAGGATGCAGCCGGACGTCGCGCCAGCCAGATAGGGCTGGCCGTATTGTAGTGAGGTGAAGCAGCCGGTCTCCCCATCGAGCGCTGGCATCGCTGTTGCGTCAAGCGCGTGTGGCGCCTGACATCGAGTAACCCATCAACAAGAGGGCTGACTACGTGACGAAGCTGCGCTCCTTCGGGTTAGGAGAGCAGGAGTTGGTTGCGGATCAGGCGAAGCATCACGATTTCCTGGGGTTGAACGACACCGTCGGAGGCAGCTACATGTGCTGCTGCCATCGCGATGATCACCGCAGCATGGTGATCGTCTGCAGCGAGCCGCAAAAGGCCCAACTCGTTAGCCTTAGGCTGGAGTCCAGCCTGTAAGCCAGCAACGGCTTGGTCGTAGACCGCAAGGATTGGATCTTTGCAGCGGGCCTCAACAACATCCTGGCGATACAAGAAAGCCAGTAACGCATGTCGCTCGATCATTTTTGGCAAGCCGTCGGCACAAGCCATCAACGCTGCTGTTCTAACCAGGATATAGAGGCTTGGGAAGCGGAAGTCCCCAGGCGCCATACCAAAAGCGTCTCCATCGTCTGATCGCAAGTCCAACGCCTGCATCAACCTGCTGCCCTCTGTTTGAGACGTCCCGAGACTGTTACGAATCAAGAAGCGCCTAACTCATCACCACGATGGGCAGGCGCCAGCACGGTGGGATGAAGGAGCTGGTCGTGTCAATGACAGCTGTCATGAAAAAATGGACACTGGCAAGTGGCTCGAAACGTAACCTGTAACAGGCAACTCCGGCGCTCATATTGCCATGATCATCTAGATATTTCTGGCCGACGAGCTCGATTGGACAGGAGACTTCATGCTAACAGCCGATCACCTTGGCGGCTCGGCATTACGCGCGTGACGGTCACGACCTGGCGACGGCGCTTCGCCGAGAAGCGCTTGGACGGTCTCCTGGA
>NZ_LMUG01000105.1:0-316 GCF_009766125.1 Acidisoma sp. S159 | reverse complement strand
GCGGATACGCGCCCTCGGGTCGACCCCGAGTTTATCGCGCATACGCGTGCCCTTGCTATCCTCCTGCGCGCCAAGCGAGTAAAAAATCTCGCAACCAATGACATCACGAAAGAAGGTAACCGCCTCCTCAAGATCCGGCACTGTAAATCCGACGTGGTCTGTGCCCCGAAGGCCTGGAATACCAGATGGAGCCATAGTCATTCCCTCCAACGTTTTGAATTCGCCGTTGCGGTGTCCCAACCGCAACGGCTGAGTGATGAGTGTCAGTGCGGCCAATGAAGCCGTTGGCACGGCTTCACGACAAACCGCGTTAGTT
>NZ_LMUG01000102.1:0-239 GCF_009766125.1 Acidisoma sp. S159 | reverse complement strand
TAGCTAGCACGCCTTTGTAGCCAAGAGGGCAACAGCCCAGACCATCAGCTAAGGTGCCTAAATGTGATTAAGTGGAAAGGATGTGACGTTGCTTAGACAGTGAGGATGTTGGCTTAGAGGCAGCCATCATTTAAACAGTGCGTAATAGCTGACTCATCGAGCGATGTCGCGCCGAAAATGATTGGCGATCAAATCACATACCGAAGCTATGGATTCCAGGGGTCTTCGCCGAACCTGTA
>NZ_LMUG01000106.1:0-304 GCF_009766125.1 Acidisoma sp. S159 | reverse complement strand
TATCTAACATGATACGGGTAGCCATGTCATCCACACGCCACTCGGGAATGGTGCCATTCAGAACGGCGATGGTCAGATTGGTCCCCCAGAAGGTGTAGGGGCTACCCAGGGTAGTGTCACCGGGCATGGACATATCCAAGCCAGCCAAAGCATCTCCAACGCCACTGTGGTGGGCGCCCCAATCTGACATGACAAACCCTTGGAAGCCGAGCTCGGCCTTGAGAAGCTTGTTCAGAGTGTAGCTGTTGGAGCAGCCGTAGCTGTTGTTAATCTGGTTATAAGAGCACATGACGGAACGTGTCTA
>NZ_LMUG01000101.1:0-221 GCF_009766125.1 Acidisoma sp. S159 | reverse complement strand
GCGCGCAGCGGCGGTGGCTGGCGCATGCTGCCAACGAATTTCGGCCCGTGGCAAACCGTATACTGGTGGTTTCGACGGATCGTGCGTCGGATGCTGTTCCAGACCATTCACGACGTGTCGCTGATGCTTGACCGGGAGCGTAACGGACGTGAAGCCAGCCCGTCTGGTGGTGTGCTCGACAGCCAGACGGTGAAGGCGCCGAATGCCAAAGCGCGAGGATA
>NZ_LMUG01000108.1:261-2740 GCF_009766125.1 Acidisoma sp. S159 | reverse complement strand
GGTGGTGTTCGGCGGGGCGGTGGTGTCCGGCACCGTCGATCTCGGCACCGTCGTGCTCAGCAGCGGCGCGGCGGATCGTGGCGATAGCCTGGCGGGCGGCGGGCAGCTGCTGGTGTCCTCGGGCGCGACGGCGCAGAGCGACACCCTCTCCTCGGGCGGGACCGAGACGGTGGTCTCGGGCGGCACGGTGCTCAACCCGATCGTCTCCGCGGGCGGAACCCTGGTGCTGGCGGCGGGAGCGATCGAGAGCGGCGGGACGATCGCCTCCGGCGCGACGGTGGTCGTGTCCTCGGGCGAGACCGTGAACGGGATGACGGTCGCGGCCGGCGGGTCGCTGGTGATTCTGAGCGGCGGGTCGGATATCGTCGTGATCGACCGCGGTACGGTGGTGGTGAGCAGCGGGGCGGTCGAGAGCGGCGACACCCTGGTCAGCGGCGGACAGCTGCTGGTGTCCGCGGGCGGCACGGCGCTGTCGGTCACGGTGAGTGCGACTGGCACCGAGACGGTGCAGGCGGGCGGCACGGCGCTGGGGCTGAACTTATCCGCGGGTGGCTCGGTCTACCTGTCGTCGGGTGCGTTGCAAAGCGGCAGCACTGTGCAGAGCGGGGCGCTCTACAATGTCGGCAGCGGCGCGACGGCGCTCAATATTTCTGTCACGTCAAGCGGAAAAGCATATATCTCCGGTTTCGCCAGCGGCGTAACGGATCTGGGGCTTTATCCGGGCACTGGCGTTGTTAGTGGCTATACCGGCGACGGTGTTCAGGTTTTCAGTGGTGGGACATTACTCAACGTTACTGTCGGCGACGGAACCCATGATGCTTACCTTGCGGTTTTGACGAGCGCATATCTATCCGGTGGCGTTTTCAGTGCTAATGCCCAGGTCAATTTTTTAGGAACGATATCGGCCATTAGTGATTTCGGATTTGAATATGGCTACGGGGGCACGGTTTATAATCTGACCGTCGAATCAGGTGCGACCAATTTCCCAGGCAGCTTGCCAGCGACTCTCTACGACAACACCGTGGTCTCCAGCGGCGGTTCTGTCAATTTCGCTGCTGGCAATTTTGTCAACACCGACGCCGTGCCGGGTTCGACAGCAATTGTCGGCGCCGGCGGAACGGCGACAGCCTCCGGTGGTACCAACCTCGGCCTGACCATAGCAGGTGGCACCGACCTCGTTCTCGCTGGTGGCGTCGATATCGGCACCAAGGTGAGTGCAGGCGGGATCTATACCGTCAGCTCGGGCGGCACAGGGTTGGCGACGATCCTCAGCACCGGCGCGACGGCGACGATTTCCTCGGGCGGGCTGGAAAGCGGCGCCACGGTGGTTGCTGGCGGTTCGCTGACCGTCAGCGCCGCCGGCACACTCATCAACAGCATCAACTCCGGCGGCACCCTGAACGTGTCGAGCGGCGGGACGGCGATCGCGTCCTTCGGCACCAACTTCGCTCTCACCCTCAAGGCGGGCGCGACCGATCTCGTGCAGGCTGGCGGCACTGATATCTCCGCGACGATCTCCTCCGGCGGCACGGATGCCGTGCTCGCCAGTGGTATCGCCATCCACACCCTCGTCAGCAGCGGCGGGACCGAGACGGTCGCCTCGGGCGGGGTGGCAAGCGGTGCGACGGTGTTCTCCGGCGGCCTGCTCAGCGCGAGCGCGGGCGGGACCCTCATCGACACCGTCAACAGCACCGGCCTGCCGATCTACGTGTCGAGCGGGGTGACGGCGATCGCCTCCGCCGGCAGCAACCTCAGCCTGACCATCAACAGCGGTGTGACCGACCTCGTGCAGTCCGGCGGCACCGACATCGCCGCGACCCTGACCTCCGGCGCTACCGAACGCGTGGGCGCCAGTGGCGTCGCCGTCAGCACGTTGATCGCCTCCGGCAGTACGGAGGTCGTCAGCTCCGGCGGTGTCGCCTCCGGCACCATCCTAAGTGCCGGTGGCAGCCTGATCCTGCAGTCTGGTGCTGTGGAGTCCGCGGGCACGGTGGCCTCGGGCGCGATCCTGTCGGCGACCGGTGGCGCCAGTGTCTATAGCGCGACGGTGGCGTCCGGCGGGTCGCTGGTGGTGTTCGGCGGGGCGGTGGTGTCCGGCACCGTCGATCTCGGCACCGTCGTGCTCAGCAGCGGCGCGGCGGATCGCGGCGATAGCCTGGCGAGCGGCGGGCAGCTGCTGGTCTCTTCTGGCGCGACGGCGCAGAGCGACACCCTCTCCTCGGGCGGGACCGAGACGGTGGTCTCGGGCGGCACGTCGCTCAACCCGATCGTGTCGGCGGGCGGAACCCTGGTGCTGGCGGCGGGAGCGATCGAGAGCGGCGGGACGATCGCCTCGGGCGGCATCCTCACCGTGTCGAGCACGATCACAGTGACCGGCATGATGGTCACCTCGGGCGGCAGCTTGGTGATCCAGGGCGGCGGCATTGATAGCGGGCTGCTCGACAGCGGCACGGTGACCGTCAGCGGCACCGGCACCAGT
>NZ_LMUG01000108.1:0-251 GCF_009766125.1 Acidisoma sp. S159 | reverse complement strand
GGATGCCGTGCTCGCCAGTGGTATCGCCATCCACACCCTCGTCAGCAGCGGCGGGACCGAGACGGTCGCCTCGGGCGGCGTGGTAAGCGGTGCGACGGTGTTCTCCGGCGGCCTGCTCAGCGCGAGCGCGGGCGGCACCCTCATCGATACCGTCAACAGCACCGGCCTGCCGCTCTACGTGTCGAGCGGGGTGACGGCGATCGCCTCCGCCGGCAGCAACCTCAGCCTGACCATCAACAGCGGTGTGACCG
>NZ_LMUG01000019.1:0-5045 GCF_009766125.1 Acidisoma sp. S159 | reverse complement strand
AGCCGTGTGCATCGCGTGCCGCGGCCTATTCTCGCCATGGCTGCTCATCGATCGTGCGACCGCGTGCTTCTCGCGACTTAAATGATGAATGCTCGCCGCAACAGCGCCCCAAACGGGCCGACGTCTTTCTCATCCGCGGTTTGGCTGCGCGCGGCCTGGGCGAGACGAACAGGCTGCAGAGACAGCTGCCAAACCGATCCCTGCGCGTGGTGTCCGGGATGAGAAACCGGATGGCACCACGATAGGCTGATTAGTCAGGTTGCAAGATCGTGGGCCGTCGCCCAGGCCTCTGGTCCTTGTGGCAGGAAGGCAAAACGTAGCGGCTCCTTCACCGCTGGCCTTGCGAGATCTCCTATCCTCTCTAAGCACGTCATGAGTTCAAGAAGCACCGCTCAATCGTCGTTAACGCCCCGTTAGCCGGTCTGGCCTCGCGGCCATGGGGTCGCTACCTTCACCGTCGCTATCTCACCTCCCTGCCCCGCCCCAGCAGAATGGCAGTGTCCGGATTAAGACTCATCGCGGATGACGGGCGAACGGCGGCTCGCAAAGCTAGGGAAGTTTGCCCATATCAGGCGGGAACCTGGCGTTGGCGATAAGCCTCGTGGGTAAGAGCGGGAATCCGAACAACCCGACTTCAGCATTGCGGCTCAGCAGCCTGCCGATGGCAGGGGTTCGTCGATGCTTGGCTGCCACCTTCCACGCGGCCGGTGTCGCAGATCGGGCTGTCGACGCGCAGGCCCACCAAGCCCAAGGCAGCGCTCGCATCTCTTGCACGACAGCCCTGGAGTATGGGGTCCGGATCCGCAGATCGTCGGCCACCTCCAAGAAGCGGCTCTCGATGGGCTGGAAGGCAAAAGCGTCGCGGCCTCGATCATCAGCCTAGCTGAGCACCCCGGCCATCTCACGCCCGAGCCAACGATCGAGCCGCCGTTCGGCTGTCGTGCCGGGCACGAACCACGCCCGTAGATCATCCCGCTAGCGGGCGCCCGCGAAGGCGGACCGAAACCGTTCGACGGTCATGCGATCGTAAGGAAAGGCCGCCGTCGCGCCGACCTACGGGCCGGGCGCCGTGCGGCGGCTTCCCGGGAACACACGCTGCAGAAAACTCGCGCCGCTGCAATGCCAGCCAACTGGAGCCGATCGGTCCAAGCTCTCCGCTCGGGGGGCACCCGCCCGGAGCTCGTGGTGCTGAGAATTGAGTATCTTAGATCGGCCGTGGGCTTGTCTATCGGCCCATCCTCAGTAATTCATAGTTATCGCCACTGAAATTAGGCGACCTGATTTGAAGAATCTTGATGAAAAGCACGCCATTTGGAGCCGAAAAATATCATGGCACCCTTAGCTGAGGCCCTCATCGAAACCACTGCTCAAGCTCTGGCCAGAGTGGACCGAAAGCCCCTCATGGGGCGCGCGGCGCGTAGATATCGCGAAGATGCTCAGGTGGTTCTGGTCGCAATCCTGGCACGCCTCGGAGGAAGCAAAGGTGAGCCGGGACTATTCAGTTTCGCGTCGACCCCCGCGCAGATGATCTTGTCGATGGCAGACGAGATCGACGGCGGATTGGAGCCCAATGTTGCCTGACGGAGCCTACCGTCCAATTCGAGACCTCCTCGTGGTCCAGGCGACGTTGATGTCCGCTGCCGGCGCTGCCCCCAACACGGGCGACCTTAGATAGCGGGGATCGTCCGAGATGATGGCCACAACGCGCCCGTCGGGGCGTTGATCCTGAACTCGGGAAGACCTGCCCATCGGCGAAAGTCGGCGTTGCCCGTGCGCTGCCTACATATTTTTGCAAGGTGAAGTTGTATGAGCAGCTCATCCGCAGGCACTCCTCAAGAGCTCTGGCGTTTAGTGCACGAAGAGAAGCGCCCCATTAAAAAAGCGGCAGCAGTCCTGGGGATTACTGTACACCAGGCCTATGAGTTCCTCGCCGCCGAGCGCATCCGTCGGGACGATGCTGTCCTTCAGCAGGCGGTGAGCGGCTCGGAGTAGAATAAGGATCGGTGTGGTGTAGCGAGAGTGGTCATACGTCGGGCGGCGACCGTCAACCCGCGAGAAGCACCTTATCGCGTATTGACCGTTTTAGCATTGACAGTCGCAGGTGCGAGCAGCGTGAGCTACGCGCTTCTCACGGTGAAGGTGCTGAGCCGCGCAGCTCGACCGATGTCCCTTGGGCGACCGCCGCACTATTCTGCTCGCGAAACGTCGCGACGGATTGGTTGGAAGTCATGACTAGTAAAATAAGGATGGGCGATTGCCAGCTCGGCGACGAGTTCCACTTTGGTCATTCTGATTACCTGATTTTGTATTGCCCACCCGATTCCTTGGCCGCGTTTCCTCGTTTCCGGATGCGGATGCCTTTACTCGTCGCGGCATAGTAGGCAACCATAAAGATGAAAATCCCCACCGCCGCCACAGGATGAACGAACCAGCCTAGGAGACCTGCAAGGGCGTAGAGCAGCACTCCGATGAGGGGTCGCGCGACCTGGGCGGCGAACATTCCCGACGACACCCTCGCTTTCACCAGGATCGGGTGGCGGTGTAGGTAGACGAACAACGGCACCCAGGCGGCCGACATCAGTCCTGCAATCGATGCGTAAAGCACCACCGCCGCCTTCTGGTCCATCAGGTCACCGTTGCGGAATGCTCCCGCCAACACGCCCGTCGGGAATGGAATCAGAGCGGCGGTGCCGAGCACGCCAAGATTGATCCAGTGCACGGCTAAGTCCACCTTCTGCAGCTGTTCGAACAGATAGTGATGGTTGAGCCAGATAACGCCGACATAGAGAAACGCCACACTGTACGCCATATATGATGGCCATTCCTTTAGGAGTTCTTGCGCAAGCATGCCGGGCTCGGCACCTGGGCGATGGATCTCCAGGACGAGTAGCGTGATGATGATGGCGAAAACGCCATCGCATAGCCCGGCAAGCCGACCCGTATCGGTGAAGCCGGCATCGCGTTCCTGCTCAGGTAGCTCCAGCCGGGCCGAGCGGTCGGCGCGGAGCATTTTCATTTGCACCTCGTGCATGGAGATTCTCCGAGGATCGCTGGGATTCAAAGTGGTTTGCATGACACTTGAGAGAAATGAGGCCCGCACAAAAACGTGCGAGCCTCGCTTGTAGCCGGAGGCGATCCGCCGCGCAAAACGATGGACGACGGCTAACTTTGATCACACGGCCTTGAGAAGGCCGAGTTGGGTGAGCGCCGTGACGCCGTCATCGAGCCCGATCTCCTCCACGATCTTGCCGTCAACGACTTTAAGAACCGTGGTGCCCGTGAACTGCATCGTTCGGCCGGTCGCGGCAGGCAGCGAGCCAACGAGGAAGTCGTCAAACGCCGGACCGGTGTGCGTGCCGCCGCCTTTCCACTGGCCGACGACATAATCGCCTTCGGCGATTAGATCGGCGGTCGCGCCGAATTGCAGGTCCGGAAACGCAGAGCGGAAGTCGGTCATGAAGGCCTTGATGTCGTCACGGCCCCGGCGCGGCTCGTGCAGCGAATAATTCAGTAGCATGTCCGGCGACGCGATCTCGTCGACAACATTGAGGTGGACGTTCGCGCCCCAGAAATCGGTGAACCACCTAACGACGACGGCCTTGTTATCTTCTTCTCTGCTCATTTTTAATCTCCTGAACTGTCTTGTGAAGACGACCGACGTTGGTCGATAGCCTGGGCAAGGAGGTAGACCCCGCGCTTGAGGTTCAAACTCCGATTCTAGCTCCCCAATCGACGGCGTCCGTCAAACAGCCGGTAGAGCGTGGCGCGGCTAATGTCGTAGAGTTTGGCCGTCGATGCCATCAGCGGCTGCCGCTCGGGATGCCTGGCCGGCAGCGCCGCCAAGCCACGTCGGAGCGTCACGATCGCCTCGATGGGGACCGTGACGCCCGCGCTTATTACGCAGCCTGGCTTTGCAACATCATGCGTTGTTGTATTGCCATGCGCCCCCCGTACCCAATGCCTGTTCGAATGACGTGCGACCACTGCCGGCGAGCCATGTCGCAAAGGACTGCATCTCTGGATTGATTTTGCGCAGCGCGTTGAGGTCAGCGTGGCCTGCGAGCGGGCCTTGGTCGAGCAAAGCAGTCAGCCTGTCCAGGAATGGATTTGCCGCAAGGACGGCATCGGAGAACCGCGAGTAGGTGATGGGGCGACCAGCCGCCTTGGTAAACAAGGTTTCCATATCGCGGCCCGTAACGGTATCGCTCGCAATCTCGAATGTCTTTCCGGCAAATCGCGCGCGATCAGCGAAGATTGCGGCGACGAACTTGCCGATGTCTTCCACTGCGAGAAGTTGCATCGACTGATCGGGCTTGGCAAAGAAGTTGAGCCGCCCCTCTTCGAGTCCAAAGCCTGGCAGTACGAGCATCTCCATGAAAGTAGCCGGTCGCACGATGGTCGAAGCAATAGGCAGCGTGCGGATATGAGCCTCGATTTGCGCCTTGCTATCGAAGTGTCCCATTCCGGTCGGCTTGTCACCAACAGCGCCACCCGAGGAGTAGATTAGGTGTTCGACGCCGGTATCGTTCGCCAGATCGGCGATGCTGATGCCGTAACGCACCTCATCCTCATCGCTTAGCTCACCTCCGGGCGAACTCGGCTGCACGCTGAAAACGCCGTGAGTGCTCTCCATGGCACGCTGAATCGTAGTGGTATCGGCCAATGTGCCCTGTACGAGTTCGACCCCAGCATCACGAAGCGCGACTGACTTCGCTGAGCCGGTATCCCGAACTATCGCACGAACGGACCAGCCTGTCTTCAGAAGCGCCGTTGTGACCGACCCACCCTGCTGACCGGTCGCGCCAAAGACGAGGATCGGCTTTTTGATATCGGACATAAACTACCTCTGTGTGGGAAAGGGTTACCTATAGAAAACTTACGTGAGGCCGCCGGAAGACGGCACATGTTTCGCCCTTAGGCACAGGATTGATACTCTTGGACGAACTAATTCACGGTCGGCCCTATGAGCTAGTGTCCTGATTCCGAAGTTTCTATCCACATCTCTGCTGGACGTCGACGGTTCTTTGGCAGAAGCGCTGGATTGA
>NZ_LMUG01000006.1:1737-15849 GCF_009766125.1 Acidisoma sp. S159 | reverse complement strand
GACTGCCCTGCTGCTCGCCGATCTGGGCGTTACCAAATCTCACAGCCGGCCTCACACCTCCAACGACAATCCCTTCTCAGAAAGCTGCTTCAAGACCCTCAAGTATCAGCCCCAGTTCCCCAAACGGTTCGGCTGCATCCAAGACGCCAAAACCTTCTGCCGCGCCTTCTTCGATTGGTATAACCAGGACCACCATCATCTCGGCATCGGCCTCATGACGCCTGATCAGGTCCATTATGGGAAGGCAGACGAAATACATACCGCCCGTCAGAAAATCCTCGACCAGGCCTTCCACGCCAATCCAAACCGCTTCGTCAACAAGCCGCCCCAACCGCCGAGAAAACCGACCGCCGTCTGGATTAATCCGCCGAACCAAAAGCTCGCCGTTCAAGCTTAATCTCGAAAACCGGCTCTCTCACTTTCGTTGACACGTTCCGCCGCGCTTGTATTCCGTTTAGAGTGCATCCGGCCCGGCGTCCCGGGGATCATGTAAATGCAGCTTACTCCTGCCGCGGCCCTGCGCCGCCGGCACTTCCTCCTGGTCGGCGCTGCTTGCGTTGCCGGAGGCTTCACGACCCACGCTAATGCAGCAGTCGCGAACATCGCCACTGGCGCTGAGGGCCTCGCCGTAAGGCTAAGGTCCGCTCCCGCTCGGGTGCACATGGTCGGCGACGCCGAGCCGGCCACCGCGGTCTGGGCTTACAACGGCGTTGCGCCTGGACCCGCACTACGGTTGCGGCAGGGCACACCGTTTCGCGCCGCCGTCGAGAATGGGTTGTCAGAGGCCACGACGGTGCACTGGCATGGCATTCGTTTGCCCAATTCCATGGATGGCATACCGGGCCTCACCCAACCGACCATCCCGCCGGGCGGACGCTTCGACTACGCCTTCATCCCACCTGATGCTGGTACCTTCTGGTATCATTCCCACGACGATAGCCTGGTGCAAATGGGGCGCGGCTTAGCCGGCGCGCTGATCGTCGAAGAAGCCGAACCGCCCGCGGTTGACCGCGATCTGCTCTGGACGATCCAGGACTGGCGGCTCGAACCTGACGCGCAGATCGCGCCCGGCTTCCATAATCCGATGGAAGCGGCGATGAATGGCCGCGTCGGCAATACCGTGACCATCAACGGCTTGCTGCCTACCGCGGTGTCCGTCCGCGCTGGCGAGCGCGTGCGCCTGCGGCTGCTGAACGCGACGATCGCTCGCATCATGGACCTGCGGTTCGAAGGTCATCGTCCTGTGATCGTGGCGCTTGATGGCCAGCCCTGCGACCCGCACGAACCGGCAGACGGCCGCATGCTACTCGCGCCCGCAATGCGCGCCGACATCATGCTGGACATGCAGGGAGAGCCTGGCCGCTCATACAGGGTCATGGACGAGTTCTATGATGGACTCTCCTACTCGTTAGTCAGCCTGTCCTACGATGCAGCGCCGGCACTGCGCCCGCATCCTTTGGATGCAGGGCTACGCCTGCCGCCGAATCCGCTGCCCCGCCCGGACCTCGCGCGTGCCGTGGTGCAAGAGGTGAGAATTCAGGGTGGCATGATGGGGGCGGGCGGCCTGGGTGGGATGATGGGCGCCAGTATGATGGGGATGGGTGGGGGCGCCAATTGGGCGATCAATGGCCAGTCCATGACCGGTGATGGCACTGCCGGGATGCCCCCGCTGCTTAGGATCGACCGCGGGCGAAGCTGCATCCTTAACCTGCACAATGAGACTGCATGGTGGCATCCGATGCACCTGCACGGCCACAGCTTCCACGTGCTCAGCCGCAACGGGCAGCCGGTGCCGCATGATGTGTGGGGTGACACGGTGCTGGTACGCCCGCGCGAGCAGGTGCGGGTCGCTTTCGTGGCCGACAATCCAGGCGACTGGATGTTGCATTGCCACGTCATGGAGCACCAGGTCGGCGGCCTCATGACCGTGCTGCACGTCGCATGACGCACATCATAGCAAGACCTACGCGTCCTCAATTAGCCCGCAAATCGGCGGCCAAAGCGAAGGAACAAACCGATATGACCCGTCGCAGACTCATTTTGATGCTGACCCTTGTTGTCGTAGCAGCTCCGGCACTGGTGCAACCGGGTGCAGCGCAGGCGGCTCCGCTGATCCAGGCGACTCTCTACAAGAATCCGCAATGTTCGTGTTGCGAGGCCTATGCGCAGTACCTGGAACAGAACGGCTTCAAGGTCGAGATAAAGCCGACCAACGATCTTGCGGAGATCAGCAGCAAGGCGGGTGTGCCGGAGGCCCTGGAGGGCTGTCACACGATGTTCGTCACCGGCTACGTCGTGGATGGCTTGGTGCCGGTGCATATCATCCGCAGGCTTCTTGTGGAGAAGCCGGCCATCGCGGGCATCACCCTGCCTGGTATGCCGCCGGGTGCGCCCGGAATGCCTGGCAAAAAGATAGGTCCTTTGACCGTCTATGCCGTGAGCAAGGACGGCACACCTCCGCGCGTCTTCGCGGCAGGTTAGGAGCCCCCCATGCAGGCTAAAACCTCGCTTCCGACGGCCAGTTGGCCATTGCCCCGTGGCGCAATCCTTCGCCGGCGTCGGCTCCTGATTTGTGCCGCCGGGGTGAGCGTGATTGCTGTCTTCGCAGTATCGCAATGGAACTGGTTGGTCGCGATCGGCGCCGCATCGTTGCTACTCGGCTTGGCACCCTGCATCGCGATGTGCGCGCTCGGCCTGTGTATGCATCGCATGTGCGGGCCTGCGAGCGGACTTGCGACGCGGAACACACTGGCTAGAGGCGAGCCTCCGGAATCCCCCTCTAAAACACAGGAGAGTTAACATGCGCATTGGACATCTGATGGTCGTCGGGACACTGGTCGCCGGAATTGGTGGCATGTTCGTCCCGGCACGCGCGCAAACGCAAGGTGATACGGGAAGCACGCCGGATCAGGGCATGGGTCAAATGAAAATCGGTGGTCACATGGGTCATGGCATGATGTCGCGCGACGGAATGTCCAATGGCATGATGAGCGGTGGCTGCGCGAGTATGATGCAATCTATGGGCGGAGGTGGCCGGCTACCGAACAGCCAATGGCAAGCTCATCCGCCCGGCGACGCGACACCGGACTGAGCCGCGTGCCGATCATTCGCGCCGCTTTGGCGCCGCTACTCCTCCTGACCCTGCTGGCGATGCCAAGCGGGCCGGCACGAGCAGCGGCGAGTGCGTGGGCAAGTAACGCACACGGAGCGGCGCGCCTGATCACGGCGGTCGAAGCGACCGGATCAAGTGCAGAGCTCGATGCGGGAGTGCAGCTTCGCTTGACTCCGGGTTGGCACACTTACTGGCGGACGCCGGGCGATGCCGGCATTCCCCCAACCATCGACTGGCGGGGATCACAGAATTTGGCTGGCGCAACGATCGCATGGCCAGCTCCGAGCCGCCTGGCGCCGCTCGCCGGCCTGGAGACGCAGGGTTACGAGGACGGCGTCATTTTGCCGATCACGATCACGCTGGTGCATCCTGGTAGCGCGCTGCATCTCCATGCCGAAGTAGACTATGCCTCCTGCAAAGAAGTCTGCATTCCCTATCATGCGAGCCTCGACTTGGCCCTCCCGTC
The DNA here is from genome assembly GCF_009766125.1 of Acidisoma sp. S159. Lineage (NCBI taxonomy): Bacteria > Pseudomonadati > Pseudomonadota > Alphaproteobacteria > Acetobacterales > Acidocellaceae > Acidisoma > Acidisoma sp. S159. Next base: position 12,271 of record NZ_LMUG01000006.1, on the reverse strand, counting down.
CGGGCTCGCTTTACCCGGACCTGAAGCAGCTTTGCTCGCCGCGGCGCACGCACGTGTGCCGGGTGACCTTGCCTTCGCGCAGCTCAAGCTGCTCGGCGCGGTTGTCGGGCCGGCGAGGGGAGGGGTCGTCCTCTCTATCCGACTTGCCAGCACAAAGGCATCTCTGTCGGCACCCGACATATTCGTGGAAGGTCTGAAGAGCGGCTCGGCCGGCCGCCCGGATGTCACTCTGACGCCGCGCGGCGATCTGGCGACGTTGCGCGTGCCAATCCGTGGCGTATCGGCTGCCGCGCTAGCGGGGACGACGCTGCACTTGACGATGGTCGATGGTACGCGCTCCGCGGAATTCGACGCCGCTCCGCATCTGGGCACGTTGCCGCCAACGCCAGGGCAGATAACACGCGTCGCCATCCTCGGACTCGCCCTGCTCGGCGGTCTAGTGCTGAACCTGATGCCGTGCGTGCTGCCCGTGTTGTCGCTGAAACTCCTGGCGCTCGCGGGCTACGCCGGCAGCGAGCGCCGGACCGCCCGCCTGGGCCTACTCGCCACGGCCGCGGGCATCGTGACTTCGTTTGGTGTGCTAGCGGTGGTGCTGATCGGACTCAAGGTGGGTGGTGGCGCAGTCGGTTGGGGCATCCAGTTCCAACAGCCTTGGTTTCTCGCGGCCATGGCGATGCTCACCACGCTGTTCGCGGCGAGTTTGTGGGACTGGCTGCCAATCGGCCTGCCGCGTAGCGTTACCGGCATCGTTGGATCGGCGCGCGGGCGGGGCCGTTTCACCAATGCGTTCCTGCTGGGCGTCTTTGCAACACTGCTTGCTACCTCATGCTCGGCGCCTTTCGTCGGAACCGCCCTCGGCTTCGCGCTTGCCCGCGGACCGCTCGACATAGCGCTGGTGTTTGGAGCTCTTGGCCTGGGCATGGCTGCACCGTTCCTAGCCATTGCGGCAGCGCCAGGGTTGGTGAAATGGTTGCCGAGACCGGGACCGTGGATGGATTGGCTCCGACGCATCCTCGGACTGGTGCTGCTTAGCACTGCCATCTGGCTCATCTTTGTTCTCGCAATCGAAGCTGGCTGGGGCACCGCCCTGTTTGCATGCATTGTGCTCTCGATGCTGCTGGCGCTGCTTGCCTGGCGCCGCGCCTTGCCCCTAGGGCGGCCCGCTCGCCGCGCAACCGAGATTGCTGTCATCGCGCTGGCCACTGTCGCAGTGCTTATTCCGATGCTGCGCGGCAGTACTCTTCCTCCCGGGAAACCGTCAGACTTAACCGCCGCTGCGTTATGGCAACCCTTTGATGAAGTGGCGTTGCACGAGAGGGTGCGTCAAGGGCAGGTCGTCTTCGTGGACGTGTCCGCCGCTTGGTGCCTGACCTGCAAGGGCAATGAGCTGACCGTGCTAGATCGGGCGCCGACGGCAGAGCGGCTTCGCGCACCCGGCGTTGTCGCGATGCGTGCCGATTGGACCCGTCCAGATCCTGCCGTCACTGCCTATCTGCAAACTTTCGGCCGCTACGGCGTGCCGCTCGACGTTGTCTATGGCCCAGGCGCACCGGACGGCATCGCGCTTCCCGAATTGCTGACGCAAGCCGCCGTCATGGACGCCTTCCGTCGCGCTGGGGTCGCGCATCTCCAAGAGCAAACTGTGGATTTCGCAGAGTGAGTTTCCACAAGCGCCACGTGCTTCCGCGTCTGGCTCCATCTGGCGATGCAGCAGCAGGGGCTGTTGCCGTTCCGCCAGCGGGGATTTGTATCGCATACTATTAGTACCACTCTTTACATCTGCCACCTCGTCACGCTCGATCGGATTTATGGATCATCGTTAAAATGGTGAGGGCGAGGGCGACGTTCACAATCGCTCCCTCCGTCAGGACTCCTAGCGTGGTGCTGGCACCATACCCGCTAAGCAAGAGCGCCCCGATTGACGGCGCCGCTGCTCGCACGATCAGACTGGGCATCGCGAGCCGCCCCATCGTCACCGCATATTGCGGCCCAGGAAACAGCGCGAGGGGAAGCGTCCCCCTAGCGATGGATTCTAAACCAATTCCTGCCCCGTAGCAGACGAGCGAAAGCGCGATAATCGGCACCGAAACCCAAAGCGCGACGACTCCGAGCGCCACCAGCGACGTTGCGACGACCTTGGTCCAAATCGGGTGATGGTAGCGGGCGATGAAAAACTCGATGGTTCGCGCGCCGACTTGGCATGGTCCGACCAGTGCACGCTGCGTCTCCCGCACTCGCCCCGGCTGTCAGCAACGCAGGCGCTCTCGGGATGCTTCAGTTCGGTTGGCTCGAGCCCGACCCGATCCGCAAGCGCCCAACGGCGCCATCATCATCCCCGGTGCCTTCAGCTAACCGTGGGAGCTCAGCACCCCAAGGACCAAGACGATTGAGGAGGACATCTGTTAGACCCTCCGAGGCGGCCGCCAAGTAGATGTGCTCGTAGCCGTTGCTAAGTCTCAGGGTTCAGTGGCGAATACTTCGTCGGCAGCTGTGGCTGGAGCGCGGTGATGAATTCTTTGGGTCTCAGCGGCGCTGCAGGCCGGTGCCAGTCGATCGGCACCATCCAACCATCCTCGGCCACTCCGTTCCAGCGCGACCGAATTCTATCGGCCTAGGGCACGAAACTGCAGGTCGTGTGACCACGCCTATCTGGCGAATCTGCGCGCTAGCATAGGAGAAGACGAGGTCACCTGGCACGACGAACCGAAGATTGCTGTACGACTGATTACGGCTGCAGTCCTTCTTAGGCTTGGAGACCAGATGTAGCCGCCACCAACTTCGTGCTGATACGTCTGCTAGTGGTTCACCCACCAGAAATGCATCTCTCGGATTCCGCCTTCGAATGATGCACTCAATTAACGTTTAATGCCCGACTAGAAGCCAAAAAGTTGTGCGCTCGCGTGACCATTACTAAACGAACGAAGAAAGCCCAGAGGTAACCGCAATTACGGCATTTTGGCCTTAGGGCAGCAATTTTGAGCCGAGGCGCGCCCTGGACTACGAGCGCTTCGCGGCTGCCAACGACGAGGAGCGCGGTAATCTCGCTGACCGCGTGTGTATATGGCGCTCGCAGCAATGCTCGTCTTCCGTCATCGCCGCGAGCATAACTCTTCTTACAACTCAACGTTGTACACTTTTTGAACGGAGCCGAATTTAGCGTCGCCTCGAACATGAGGCGACCACCAATAAAGCCCGCTTTTACGAATTTTAAAATGTCCGCGAACGAGGTGCGCCCGCATTTCTTGGGTTAGCACACCAGACTTCCCTAGTGCGCGAGACCGGCTCGCACTTAGGCGCAAATTCACACTCCAGAAATCAAGAAGTTCGCGCTGCCCTTTCTTCCGCCGCACTGCATTGATTTTGCGGAGATCGGACGGTTCGCGGCTGGTGCCGTTGCGCGTGTTAAGCAGCATCAGAACGCCTATTAGCAGAGCCGCTTCGGCTTCAGCGTTTGAGCGGGATAGCTTCATCAATGATTCAAGTGCCGTCTCGCCCGAGTGGCGCACAATTGCGCGTGCGACGGGCGCAAAGTAGGGCGACTTGATAAAAGATACCCGATTGCTTAGGGTGAGCGCCGCCTCCAGTTCGCGCGGATTTGCGGCAATTTTATGATCGCGTCGCTGATCACTTGCACGGAGTATTCCTTGCAGTCCTCCGACAGAGGCACCCTGCTTCTGCACTGCAGAATGCGGTCGATACACACGACTCCCTTCCGCCGTGTCGATAAAGAGAGCCATCGGGCATAGCTCCACCTGGCTGGGGTTTCCTTCAACAAACCAAAACACGTTGATAGTGAACTCATGGGGCGAATCTGGCTCTGCTTCGCATAAGAGTCCAACACGCCGCGGCACAATAGTGCCTGCAGCCCTAGTTCCTGGTCGATCCCGGCCGGCATATTCGAACCACGTCGTGGGGTAAGGCAGGCGGCACAGGTGCAAACCCTGAAGAATCGAGGATGGCATCGCCTCCGCTACCAGTTGGGCAGCGACAATGACTTCGCGCTGAAGCGAAAATCGGCTGGCACGTGCAACAGCTTGCCGAGCCTGTTCAAGCACTTGGCGCAAATAGGGTGGCTGGTCCGCGCCCGCCGATAAAACGGTGTCAGCTAACATGGATCGCCTGCAACGGCCGCAAAGCACTACTCGCGTTTGCGCGGACTACAATAGCTACCTGCGTTCCGCAAACCAGGATTTCTGGCGCGAATAGCGGCCTAAGGTGCTTTACCTCTATCACACAAATCATTGTACCCCTGCCTGGTGGCGAAGGAAGTTGACGACTTACCGGGCGGCCTATGCCGAACGCCAGCGATCAAAAGCAGGCCGGATGGCTAGGCTGCGGGATCAAGTCGAAGACGTTTCTACTGGCTAACCCGCAAGCGTGCTAGCAGGCTAGATCTAGCGCTCACCGAAAGGATGTTTACCGCGAGCGCGCATAAGCAAATCAAAGGCTTCACCCATTAGCGCTTGCACCGTGGTGCTCTCCTCAATTGCTAGGATGTTCAACGCCCGGCTCAGTTCTGGGCTGAAGTGGCCAGGAAAACCAATTCGTTGCCCGTCGTGTTGCCGATCAGGAGGTATTTACCATCCGGAGACAGAGCCATGTGATGCGGCTCGCGCAGCATAGGCACACGCCGCAGTTCCACCATGCGGTCACGTCCAGTAGGCTCACGGAAGCGTCCGATGAGGTTGATGACAAGCGCGAGGCCGGACGCGAGAACCGGCGTGCTCGCCAACATCAAGGCAATCAGAACGAAAGAATCAAAATTCGTACGATGTTCCATAGTTTTCGAATGTGCTTTCTTCACACCACTTCCGCCGGCCTGAGCTTGCAGGCTTCGGCCGCTGCCGGCGTTTCAAGCTGGAACGTAGCGTGACCGATCTCAAACCGCTCCTTCATGGCTTCCCCCGCTAGGTGCAGAAGGCGCTCATCGGCCGCCGGATCGCTCCTGACAAGATGAGCGGTCAGCGCCGTCTCCGTCGTGCTGAGGCCCCAAATGTGCAGGTCGTGGATTTCGGCGACGCCGGGCAACCCCCTCAGGCACGTCTCGACCTTGCCCTGATCGATGCTTTGCGGCACGGCGTCGAGCGACAGATTGACCGAATCACGCAGCAGTGACCAGGTTCCCGCGACGATTACGGCGCTGATGACCAAGCTGATCGCCGGATCGAGCCACAGCCAACCGGTCCAGAGAATTAGGCCGCCGGCAATCACAACGCCGAGCGCGACCAGGGCGTCGGACGCCATATGCAGGAAGGCGCCCTTGATGTTCAAATCCCCCTTGCGGCCGGACATGAACAGGTAGGCCGTGATCCCATTCACGACGATGCCGGCCGCGGCAACGATCATTATTGTCGTCCCGGCGCTCGGCTCCGGGTCGATCAGCCTGCGAATGCCCTCCCACGCGATGCCACCAGTGACCACCAGCAGCACGATGGCATTGCTCAAGGCAGCCAGAATCGAGGAGCGACGTAGACCGTATGTGTAACGTCCCGCCGGCCGACGCTTGCTAAGCACCGATGCTCCCCAAGCCGCTACCAGCCCAAGCACATCCCCCAAATTATGACCTGCATCCGCGAGCAGCGCGAGGGAATGAGCTGCAAGGCCGTAGAAAACCTCAGCTAGGACGTAGGCTGCATTCAGCGCAATCCCGATGGCGAAGGCACGGCCGAAGCTCGCGGGCGCATGTACGTGACCGCCTGCGCCATGGTGGTGATGGGCATCTCCACCGGCCTCTTTGCTATGGTCATGGTGCTCATCATGGTCGTGATCATGGTGGTGGCTGGACATATAGACTGCGCTCCGATGCAGCGGTGGAATCGAATTGCTAGCGTTTATGAATCCTCAGTCAGCGGTACTTGCCGTCAGCGCCGCCTTTTCGTGAAACTGAGGTCAGGGACCGCTGCTCAGCCCAAGTGCGTTTACAAGGATTCGGTCCACCAGCTCGCATTCCGGCATTTCGGCCGACCTTGGCCAGCAAGGTTGCCCGTCACAAGCCGGTTCCTCCGTGACCCTGATTGAGGCAGTGCTCATGTGATAGCTTGGCCAGTACCTGGATGACCCGGCATTCCGCGACCTTGCCATGTCCACAAGCCTCCACCATGCGCTCCAACTCTGCTTTGAGCGCCTGTAAGCGTGCGATCCGGCTGCGAACAGCTTCCAGGTGCCCTCGCGCAATTTTATCTGCCTCGGCGCAAGGCTTGTCGGGATCATCGGAAAGCCGCAGCAGCGCGCGCACATCGTCGAGTGGGAAGCCGAGTTCACGCCCGTGCCGGATGAAGGCCAACCGATCCAGATGAGCCTGCGTGTAGGCCCGTTGACCGCCCTCCGTGCGTGCGGGTGGCGGCATGGTCCCATCCCGCTCGTACCAGCGGATTGTCTCAACCTTGGTGCCGGTCTGCCGGGCCAAGTCGCCGATCGCGTAGCTGGCCGTGTTCATGTCTGCTCCACCCTGTAACCGCTACAGCTATGTCGGCGGCATGCCAACGTGATCAAGCCCCAGAACCTTCAGGCAAGCCCGTCCAAGATCAGCAGGCCGAGAAACCCGACGAAGAACAAGGCGGTTGCGAGCGGAGTGTCCGGCTCCTTGTGCGCTTCGGCCAGCAGCTCCTCGACGACGAGGTAAAGCAGGGCAACGAGTGCGAAGGCGAGGAAACAATCCTGCCAGAATCTTGGCAGGCCTGCGATGAGCCCGCCACCCGCCGCGCCGAGTGGCAGCAAGAGGAGGAGTCCGCCTATAACGGTCAGGACCTTCCCTCGGGCGCCCACCTTCTCCGCCAACTCGGGCGCGAGCGACAGACCGAGGAACAAGACTTCCAGGGTCAACGCGACGGTGAGAAGGAGACCGGCGCGTTCCCCGGCGGTCGCTGCCGCGCCCAGCACCAGCCCGTCCACGAGCACGTCGAGCCCCACTGTCGCTAACAACCCCGTCGTGCCCTTCAGCCGAGTGTCCAACCAACGAACGCCCAACATCAAGAAAATGCCTGTGCCCCCGCCAAGGGCCACGGCCCACTCGGCTCCGGCATGTTTCAAACCCGGCAGGACTTCGGCGGCGGCTGCCGCGACGACGACGCCCGCGGCTAAATGCTGCACCGCGCTCACTGTGGCACGCCCGGGCGTGCGCACCAGGGCCAGCCATGCCCCGCCCAAGGTGGCGACCACCGGGACGAACGCGATCAGCCAGATTGGAATGCTCTTCACGGCAGGGTGTGTCCTGAATAAGGGCTTGCACCTCTAGTGGCTACAGGTTGCATCAAGTGTCCAGTCGACGTGGAGCGATGGCATGCCGGACGTAGCGGAGCGCGAAGGGCTGGGCGAGACCAGGACGTGGAAGGTGCACGGAATGGATTGCGCGTCCTGCGTGGCGAAGGTCGAGAAGGCCGTTTCTAGGCTGTCCGGTGTCGGCGACATTCAGGTAAACCTGATGGCGGAGACGCTGACGGCGAGGCTTGGGCCTGGCAGCGACTCCGAGGCAGTGGCCCGCACCGTGGCTGCGTTAGGCTATCATGCGACGCTTCGGAAGCCTTCCGGCCCGGCAAGTTCTACCGATCGGCACAGCCACGCTGGCCATGACCATGCAGGACACGACCACTCAGGGCACGACCACGCCGCCCATGAGCACGACCATTCGGTGCATGCATCGGGGGCTGCACAAACAACGACGTGGCGGGTGCGCGGGATGGATTGCGCGTCTTGCGTTGCCAAGGTCGAGAAGGCTGTCTCCAGGCTGCCCGGCGTCGGGGACATCCAGGTGAACCTGATGGCCGAGACGCTGACCGCCCGGCTATATCCGGGTACCGATCCGGCGGCGGTGGCGAGTGCTGTGGGCGCCCTGGGCTACAAGGCAACTCTTCGGCAAGGAGCTGGTCGAGGCAATCCTCTGCCGATCGGCGACCATGCAGGACACGACCACGCCAACCACGATCATTCGGGCCACGACCAAGGCCGCGCCGAAGGCGAGGCGCACGCGGGCGGGCATCTTCATGCCCATGGTGACGATGAAGAGGAACCCGGCGCGCTCTGGTGGCGCACCGGCAAGGCCAAGCTCGTATGGCTGCTGGGTGGGCTGGTCGCCGCGGCCTATGGCGGCTCACTCCTGTTCCCCGCGGAGGCCTATTGGATCTTCGTCGTGGCGACCCTCGTCGCCGTGTTCCCCTTCGGACGCCGGGCGCTGGCCCTGGCCCGTGCGGGCAGCCCGTTCTCCATCGAGACGCTGATGGTCGTGGCGGCCGTGGGAGCCGTCGTGATTGGTGCCGCAGAGGAAGCAGCCATCGTCGTCCTCCTCTTCGCCGTGGGCGAAATGCTGGAGAACGTCGCCGCCGGCCAGGCTCGTTCCGGCATCAAGGCCCTGGTCGACCTAATTCCCCGCACCGCGCGCGTCGAGCGCGACGGCGCCATAGCCGAAGTGCCAGCGGACCGTCTCAGCCTCGGCAACATCGTGCAAGCCCGGCCGGGCGACCGGATTCCGTGCGATGGAGTCATCGTAGAGGGACAGTCTGCGGTGGACGAAAGCCCAGTCACGGGCGAGAGCGTGCCCGTAGCGCGGGGTCCCGGAGAGGCCGTGGTGGCTGGATCGGTCAACACGGCCGCCCTGCTGCGCATCCGGGTCACCGCGACGGCCGCCGACAACACCCTCAGCCGCATCGTCAAGATGGTCGAGGAGGCGACTGCAAGCCGTGCGCCGACGCAGCGGTTCATCGAGAAGTTCAGCATCTACTGGACGCCCGGAGCGATGATCATGTCCGTGCTGGTGATCTTGGTCCCTCCCCTGCTGTTCGGCGGCGACTGGGGAACCTGGGTGTATCGCGGCCTTGCGGTGCTACTGATTGCCTGCCCGTGCGCCCTGGTCATCTCGGTCCCGGCAGCCATGGCCTCGGGCCTGTCGGCCGGCGCGCGCCGGGGTTTGCTGGTCAAGGGCGGTGCGGCACTGGAGACGATCGGCAAGGCGACGACGGTGGCTTTCGACAAGACCGGTACGTTGACGGCGGGTCGTCCTCGGGTAACGGACGTTCTGCCGGCGCCCGGCGTGGACGAGGCCGCACTGCTCGGAGCCGCGGCCGCCGTGGAGGCTGGCAGCGCCCATCCCCTTGCGATTGCCGTGCTGCAAGCCGCAGAAGCGCGCGGAATCCAGCCGGTCCCCGCGACGGAGGCCGGTGCCGTGCCTGGCAAGGCGGCGACCGCCGTAGTAGGCGGCGCGCTTATCGCAGTCGGTAGCCCGACCTACGCTGCCGAACAGGGAGCGGACCTTTCCATCATGTCCGCGCGAGTCCAAGCCTTCGAGGAGGCTGGCAAAACCGCCGTGGTCGTTCTCCGCGACGGTCGCGCCTTGGGCGTAATCGCCCTTCGCGACGAGCCGCGCGACGATGCGCGGAGCGCCGTTGCTGCCTTGAAGGGCATGGGCGTGGCTTCGGTCATGCTGACCGGCGACAACGAGCGCACCGGGCGGGCCATCGCCGGCGCCCTCGGCATGGATGTGCGAGCTGGGCTGCTGCCGGACCAAAAGCTGCGGGAGATTGAGGCACTCAAGGCCAGCGGCCCCGTGGTCATGGTGGGTGACGGCATCAACGACGCGCCGGCTCTCGCAGCGGCGAGCGTAGGCGTCGCAATGGGTGGCGGGACGGCCGTAGCGCTCGAGACCGCCGATGCCGCGCTGCTCCGGGAGCGGGTTTCCGGCGTCGTCGAGCTGGTCGCCCTCTCGCGCGCCACGCTGTCCAACATCAAGCAGAACGTGGCGGTCGCCGTCGGGCTCAAGCTGGTGTTCCTGGCAACCACGCTGACTGGCACGACGGGACTTTGGCTGGCCATATTGGCCGACACCGGCGCAACCGTCCTGGTGACCCTCAACGCGCTGCGGCTGCTCGGCTGGAAGAGTCCGGTCGGCAACAGGAGAGGCACGCCGCCTAGCGGCAAGGTGGCACCAGTGTTGCCGCAGGCCGCATCCGACAAAGCAATCGTAGGAGCGACAGCATGAGCGACATCTCTTCCGTGCCGGTGCAAGCCGGCATGCTCTGCCCCGGTGCAGGGTAGACCTGATCATGAGCGACCGGCAGGGCATTGAGATCGACTACTGCCCAAAATGCCGGGGCGTCTGGCTGGACCGCGGCGAGTTGGACAAGATCATCGAGCGTAATGCCCAATATGCTGCGACACCGCAGCAGGAGCCGATGACGCCGGCTTCGCCGGCGCAAAGCCCGTGGATACCTGCGAGCGCCTCGTCATCAGGCTTTGCCCCTGCCCCGGCCTGGGGCCAAGGCTACGATCCCGGCTACCAAGGCGGACACGGTAGTGGTCACGGGGGAGGTGGACATGGGGGCGGGCACGGCAGCGGCCATCAAGACCGCGGACACAATTCGTTCCTGGGAAGGATATTCCGATAACCGCAATGTTTACTTTGTTTCGTCAGTTCCGCTTGGCGAGATGTGCTGCGCTGGAGAGTGGCAAATCTCGGGAGGAGCGGAATCCGGGAGGGCTTGCGGTTAGGCGGCTGGTCGCAACCAGCCCATTTGGACCGCGTTGGCAATGACTGCTTCAGCCTGCC
>NZ_LMUG01000006.1:0-1727 GCF_009766125.1 Acidisoma sp. S159 | reverse complement strand
TGAGGGTGCGGCCATCGCCTACACCCGCGATGGCATCGTCTATGACCTCGTGTCAGGGGCGCGGATCGCCAAGCTTCAAGCAGGCCAGATCTATTCACTCGACGGCCAATTCCTTGGAACGCGCCTGCCTTCGGGAAAGGTTCGCCGAGCAGAGGGAAAACCGGCGGCCTTCCTGAAGCTCGTTCGGAGAGAGTAGGCAGTCAGGCCCTTAACGTCATCGGACGGGCTCCCGGCCACATCCGATGACGACCGGGGTCGTTCGTCCGGCGGGGATAAAATACTGCGGATGCCTAGCTCTCAACATTCCGCCCTTTGGTTGAGGACGTCAGCTAGAAGGTCGCCAAGGCGTGGGCGACGCCCGCCCCCGCCAGCAACGGACTGACGGTGCAGGTGATCGACACGGCGAAGCGCTACCAGATGGGCGGCGGCTGCGGGGCGGGGATGTTTGTCATGGGGCGCGGGGGATAGCAGGCGGCTCCGTCATCGCAGAATTAACAACCCGCGAGCAAATGCTCGCGGGTTGACTGAGTTCTTCGAAATTGCCGCATCGGAGGCAAAATAGCTCTGATTTTCGGCCTAAATCACCCCCAAAACGGTAGATCGTGCATTTTCGATAAATGTCGGTTTTGCGACGAACCAATGACGCGGCACAGCAGCCTTACCGTGCCGCCGGCCGATCGCCACAGGAGGCATCGCATGAATTCAGGAGAACGTCGTATTCGAGACGCCCTGGAGAGGGCCCAGGAAGGCGTGATTGAGGGCAAGGCGCATCTTCGACGCCTCAGCCCTCGAGCTTCTGCCGCCACACGAGCTGATTGTCAGGCCGGCATCGAGGCGCTCCAACGGGTGGCGACCTTCGCGGCATACGCGCTGCGGCACCTACCTGAAGACCCGGCAGATCGGTCGCGCGCCATCGCGGACCACTTGGAGAGTTTGCGGCACCTCCTGGAGCGGGTCGACACCTCCGTTGACCGGCTTCTGTCCCTCATCCATCGCTGATCGGCATCAATCCGTTCCTAATCCGTCAGCGGCTGGACTCGTTCTCATTTTGTTCTCACTCTGCACGTTATGCACCCGCCTGAATTCCGCCTCGCGCACTACCTCTCCGACTGGCCTAACTGCCACATCGAAGCCCAGTGCTCAGGCTGTAAGCGGTCCACCACGGTGGACGCGGCTGCTCATGCAGCGGCACGGCGACATGAAGGTCTTAGACGCGGTAAAGCGGATGCGGTGCCAGAAATGCCGGGTGTCGCCCGCGCCGGCATACCTCTGCGCCTCGCGTCACCGGTCTTTCTGCTACGGGCCGGATCCAGACTGGGCGCTGGAACTGGTGCCGGAGCCAAGGCTCGGATTGACTCGCTAAAGGCCGCAGCAAGGCGCTTGTGGCGGGCGATGCTGGACGGCGCATCACAGGGATCGGCGATGCTCACGGTTACGGTTTACCAGTATACGACCCACCACCCAAGAAGCAGCATTATGCGGATCGCGCCCCGATGGGCGACCCGGAGTGCCATCGACAAGTCTCAACAGGGTCAGACTTGTCGCCGTCCTCTTGAACGACACCGAGACCGAAATTGACGACGCATACGTCGACTGCGACGGCATGACCGAAGTCGGCTTCAACCCAAGCTAGCCTAACGGCGGGCGTTTGGACGCTCATGACGGTCGATGCGCAGGTGGATAGCTGGCACGTCTGCTTCACGCACCGCTGGGGCAGTCCTGGTATC
>NZ_LMUG01000064.1:0-303 GCF_009766125.1 Acidisoma sp. S159 | reverse complement strand
TACAGACGTTCCGTCATGTGCTCTTATAATCAAGTCAACAATTCATACGCTTGCGGCAACAGCTACTTGCTCAACCACCTACTCAAGAATGAATTGAACTTCCAAGGCTTCATTATGAGTGATTGGCAAGCTCAAGGCTCCGGTGTTTCGGCAGCCCTCGCAGGACTGGACATGTCTATGCCTGGTGACACCGCTTTCAACACCGGAGTGTCGTACTGGGGTGCAAATCTGACACTGGCTGTTCTTAATGGTACTGTCCCCGAATGGAGACTTGACGACATGGCTACCCGTATCATGTTGCTA
>NZ_LMUG01000107.1:0-216 GCF_009766125.1 Acidisoma sp. S159 | reverse complement strand
GTTCCACCGATACGCCCGAGAAACGCGTGGCGAGTTCATTGGCGCCAACGCTATAGACGCGGCGGCCGAAGCTAGTGCTGGACAACAACAGCCACAGCGCAATCGCTGCCACCAAAAGAATGGGCAGCTGCGTGGGCGCCAGCCCGTTTATGAAATAGGATTGGCCGATGGTGGTGAACCACGGCGGAAAGTCCGACACCGCGGCCGCATTGGAGA
>NZ_LMUG01000080.1:35431-80138 GCF_009766125.1 Acidisoma sp. S159 | reverse complement strand
ACCTCAACCGCCGCCTTAAAGTGCTACTTAAAGCGGCAAGCGGTGCCCGCCCAGGCGGCCTTCGGCGAAGGCATACGCCGTGAATTGCGCAAGATGGGATACCGCAAGCTCTCTGCGCGACCACGCCACCAAGCCCAGGCTGAGGGCGCGATCGAGACTTTTAAAACGTATGGCCCGCCCCGTCTGCAAGCGATTTCTGCGATCCGATCTGATCAGTCTACGCCAACGTATCCGTGTGTGGATGGCCCCTAGCTTGCAAGTAAAAACGTGGCGTATTGGCGACATAGTCGCTTGCACTCGTGTGTCCGGCCTTTAACGCGGCATGGTAGCCGCTGGCCCTGATGGGTGTCCGCGTGTTGGGGCCTCATCGGTCTCGCGGGTTCGAGGACCCCGGATACGTTCCAGGCTGCTCCCAACTCGTCGGCAATGCCGCTCACTCCATCACGCCTGTTCTTCTCGCAAGCATCCTTGTTCCGGCCGCCCTAGCTCATGCTGCAGCTGCGGCGGCTGGATGGTAGACGTCTCCCTTTGTCATAAGGGCCCATGCGATGCGAGCCATCTTGTTTGCCAGGGCAACGGCAACTTTGAGCCGGGCATAACGGCTTAGTAGCGCCTGGACCCAGCCGTTTGCCTTTATTTCCTTGGAGCCCTGCAGCGCAGATTGTGCGCCAATAATCAGCAGGCTTCGAACGTAACCGTCGCCCTGATGCGTAATCCGGCCTAAACGCTGTCTGCCACCAGTCGAATTTTGGCGCGGAACCAAGCCGAGCCAGGCCGAGAACTCCCGGCCAGAGCGGAACACGGAGGGGTCGGCTACCGTTGCAACGATGGCGCTCGCAATCAACGGCCCCACTCCAGGGATTTTGGCCAGACGTTGGCTCATCTTACTTGCCCGATGCCAAGCCAGGATCTCGGCATCGATCTGCGTTATCCGTTTCTCAAGTTCATCGATCTGTTCGGCGAGGAGCACTAGAATTTTGCGGCCGGGCTCGGGGACCGTATCCGTTTCCAGATGAGCCCGCAGCCGTCTCAGATGGCAGATCCCCTGCGCTTCGGCGATACCAAATTCTGCCAGAAGCCCGCGCAGGGAGTTGGCAGCTTGAGTCCGCTGCCGGACTAACAGATCACGCGTACGATGCATGACAAGAACGGCCTGCTGTTCCTGGCTCTTGATCGCTACGAACCGCATTGTCGGACGAGTCACCGCTTCGCAGATCGCCGCAGCATCCGCCGCATCATTCTTTCCGCGCTTGACATAGGCCTTGACGTAGTGCGCCGGCATAAGACGCACCTCGTGGCCGAATGCTTTGAGCTCGCGCGCCCAGTAGTGGGCGGTCGCGCAAGCCTCCATGCCAATCAGGCACGGGGGCAGTTTTGCAAAAAACCTGATCATCTGAGCGCGGCGTAGCTTTTGGCGTAGGCCAAGCTGGCCGTCAGGTCCGACGCCGTGAAGCTGGAAAACATGCTTGGCAAGATCAATTCCGAGTGTAGTGATCTGCATGGCGAATTTCTCCTCCTGGGGTTCACGACAATCCTCTCTTGGCACACTGATGCCGAGCGGGGCCATCCACCCCATCGGTCTCGGGACAACGCCCCGGCCAAGATGGAGATCCGCACGTCCTGGTCCTCATAAAAACCGCGGCGTCGAGCGCCATTTTTAAAAGCAGGTTTCCAGAACGCCGATCGACTGTCAGGCCATCTCGCATTTACCACCCGCAGACCCCATCAACCGTCCGCGCCGGGTGAGCGCGGCTGGCTAATTCCGCGATTATGATACCGCAGCACTTGTGAGCTCGAACTTCCGCCCGGTTCGAAGCACCGCGCAGATGATCCGCGCCAATTTAGCGGCCAGCGCCACTACTACGGTGTTTACGTGCGCCCGCGCGAGCAGATCGCGCAGCCAGCCGCCCATCGGCGTTTCACCCTTTGATAGCGACGGCAAGGCTGCGCGTGCGCCGTGGATCAGCATTTTGCGCAAGTATCTGTTCCCACGCTTACTGATCCCAAGAAGCTTTGGCTTGCCGCCGGTCGTCATCTGCTTTGGTACCAGCCCCAGCCAGGCGGCTAGGTCGCGTCCACGCTGGAAGGTCTGGGCGTTGCCGATGGAAGCCGCCAGCGCCGTCGCGTTCAGGGGACCGATACCCGGTATTGTGGTCAACAGGCGGGCGGTCTCGTCCGTGCGAGCCTGGGCCGCAAACTCCGCATCGAAGGCTTCGATCCGGCGGTCCAACTCGGTCCACTCGAGATGGAGATCGTTGACCAGCAGCCGAGTCCTTGGGCTGATCGCCATAGGGTCTCCGGCCAGCAGCGGCGTGAGGTGTAGTTCCAGCTTGCGCCGTCCCTGCGGCAAAATGATGCCACGCTCCAGTAGGATAGCGCGGAGCTGGTTTATCAGGGCCGTTCGTTCGCCGACCAGACGATCACGGGCGCGGTGAAGGCTCTGCATGTCGAGCTGCGTCTCACTCTTCAGCGTGACGAACCGCATGGTCGGCCGCGTTGCCGCCTCCGCAATCGCCTCGGCATCCCGGTCGTCATTCTTCTGAGCCTTGACGTAGGGTCGGACATACTCTGGCGACATCAGCCGAACCTCGTGACCGTGATCACGCAGTATTCGTCCAAGATGGTGCGCACCACAGCAGGCCTCCAGTGCCATCACGCAGCTCGGGATGCTCGCTGCAAGCTTCAGGACGCCATCACGGTGGAGGCGACGCTTCAGGACGACACGCCCGGTGGTATCCAACCCCACGACACTGCAGCTGTTCTTGCCCAGGTCGATTCCCAACACGGCAATCTGCATCAGACCGACTCCTGTTTCTCCCGTTGCCCTGCTAACTTATCTCTGAACCTGCGCAGTTGGAGAGATGAGGGGCGGGCCATCCCATAAAAACCTCCCAACCCGTCTGGACGAAATCGCGCGCGAAAAGGGAATTGAACGTAGCGACGTAGAGGTTTGGTTCGCTGATGAAGCTAGAATCGGGCAAAAGAACAAGATCACTCGGCGATGGGCGAGGCTTGCCCAAGGTTCCATCCGGCTATGCCGGATGGAAAGGCAAGACGAGGGAAGACAAGGCACTCGACCCTCTGCCCCGCATGACCAGCGCACGGCCTGGACCTACATTTTCGGCGCTATCTGCCCGAAGAAAGGGACCGCGGCAGCGCTCGTTCTACCTTGGTGCGACACCGAAGCCATGGACCTGCATCTGAAGGTCATTTCGGAGAGCGTCACACCAGGCCGGCATGCCGCCCTCCTACTTGATCAGGCCGGCAGGCATATGTCGCCCAGGCTGAATGTCCCGGAGAACATCACGATCGTGCCGCTGCCACCGAAATGCCCCGAGCTGAACCCGCAAGAGAACATTTGGCAGTTCATGCGCGACAACTGGTTATCCAATCGCGTGTTTTCTTCATACGAGAACATCGTCGACCATTGCTGCTACGCCTGGAACAAACTCGCTGATCAACCCTGGACGATCATCTCAATCGGATCCCGGGACTGGGCATAGCGGTCATGATCAACGAGACTTGGTATAATCCCGCCCACCCTTGTCGCCGACATAAGTCGCGTGAGCAGCTATTGCGAGCGCCGCTACCTTCGGAGGGCATTACTCTACCAGCCGGACTCCGTTTGCAGCAAACGGTGTCGGTGTCGGCGTCGGCTCTTGCCATACAGTAATCAGGCGTGCGACCCCCTCACATCGCGCGATTCACGGCTGGGGCGAAAGTGGATCGCATCTTCCAGTCAGAGCTCATGGACCTTCTCGATGCCAGATGAGACCCTCGCGCGCGCGATCGGCCCAACCTCCGGTCATCGGTGATGTAGTATCTCCACCAACCATCGAGACCGCAGTTAGATGCAAGAGGTAGCTGTACGGGTTGCGGCTGCTGCGCGAGCCGTCTTCTGCAAACGGTGATCGCCCATCTGAGCAAGTTACACCCTAAGCGACGTCAGGCATCGGGAGACAATAAAGCATTGCCGACGGAAACGGGCACACTTTCACGCGGATGGCCGGGAGGGGAGGGTGCAGACGCTGTGAGCAATTTTCCCAGGACGCGGAGGGGCAGCGACACCAACCGTTTGCTGCAAACTTGAACGGCATGTCCAGTAAGTGACTAAGCGATCCTCCGCTGATCGGCAGCCTTTGCGCCGGCGTCTTCTTCCGCGGCTGGAGGGCCAGGTGTGGGCTAGCTTGGTCGATTTCTAGTCGCGCGTACAAAATCGATCACTTCTAGACTAAGAGGGCAGGGGCCAGCTGGGCCACGGACGGACATGCTCGACGCACCCTGACTCAGCGATCGTAGAGCTCGCTTCAGGTGTACGGCTAAGAGATCCTAATAAGTGTTTGACCATCGGTATTTCGGATGTTAAGCGTTGAACATCGATGTTGGTGCGGATTAGCGCGCATTAGCGCCTATGGCCCATTTCAAGGGAGGCTCCGCATGGTGCAGGAGAAATGAAACTATCCCGGCTGAAGGAACGCCTTAGCCACGGGGCCGATGTCTGCCAGATCACTCAACAGAAAATCGTTGCCCTCGAAAATGCTCCTCAAGATAGGAAGCGTCTCAAGCAGTTTCCGACGGTAGAAGCGGCGGTGCTGCTCGGTGTCTCCGAAAGCTACTTGAGACAAATTACTAAAGACGGGGGGGAATTCACATGCGGAACGGTTGTAGGTAACAATTATCGCCGAACATTTACGCTCCAGGAACTTCATTGGATTCTCGACGGCCTCCATGAAAAAACACGCGATGAGCGATACCGGCGCCGGCGCAATCCAACAGAGAAGCTTCAAGTCGTGGCGGTCGCCAACTTCAAGGGGGGAGCTGCCAAGACCACGACGGCGGTCCATCTCGCGCAGTACATGGCGTTGCGAGGCTACCGGGTTCTGGCTGTCGATCTCGATAGTCAGGCGTCTCTAACGAGCTTGTTTGGTCTACAACCGGATACCGACGTCGAACCAGAAGAGACGCTCTATCCTGTCTTCCGTGGCGAAACCCAAAGTCTCGAACGCTGCATACGGCAAACATACTGGCCACGTCTTGATCTCGTTCCGTCCAATCTTAGCCTGTCCCAGGCTGAATTCGAAATGCCGGTCAGGGCGCAACGAGAAAAGAACTTCGCATTTTGGCTTGTCCTACGGGACGCGATCCAAAAGTCAGCAACGAATTACGATCTGGTTATTCTGGATTGCCCACCGTCACTCGGCTTTATGTCTATAAATGCTATCTTCGCTGCGACCGGTGTAATTGTGCCGGTTCCACCCTCAATGATCGACTTTGCTAGTACAGGCCAATTTTTCCGAATGTGCTCCCAAGTCCTCGAGCAAGTGGAAGAGGTAGATGCGAACGGCAAGGAGATCGACTTCTTCAAGATTCTCATTGCCAAACACAACGTCACTGACCAGAATCAAAAGCAGATCATCCACCTAATGGGCGCCAACTTTGGCGACATGCTGTTGCAGAACCCGATGGCCGTGACAACGGCTTTGGACGGCGCCGGACTGAGGAAGCGCACCTACTATGAGATCGACGATCAGGTGGGAACTCGGCAAAGTTACATGCGCGGTCTGGCATTCCTTAATTCGGTGAATGCCGAAATAGAGGGTGTTATGCTGAAAGCATGGGGTCGACAGGAAGCCGTGCGGGCCCTACCGACCTCTAACGCTGCGTGAGGGGGTTGGAATGAAGCGTGCATTTGACCTCAGTGCCATCACTGCTGACTTGCCGGCCTTCCCAAAGGAAGGTGAGGCCCCCCGAGAAACGGCGCGGTCAAATTCGCCGGCCGTACCGATCGCCAGAGCGATCGAGACGCAGCACCGTAATGCAATTGCGGAGCTGAAGGCGCTAGAGGCCGCTATCGAACGGCGGAAGGACGAGGGCCTTGTAATCGAGGAAATTGACGCGACGCTCGCGGAGCCCTCCCCATACTGGGATCGCAACCTCCGCTTCCTTGAGGATAAGAGTTTCACGGAGTTCGTCGAAGAGATTCGTCGCAATGGCCAACAATCGCCGGCGTTGCTGCGTCCACATCCAACTGAAGGGGGACGGTTCGAAGTCTGCTTCGGGCATCGGCGCCTTTTTGCCTGTAGAAGCCTAGGAACACCTCTTCGGGCTGTAGTACAGGTTCTCTCCGAGGCCCAGATGGCCAGCGCGGCCTACAGCGAGAACGCACATCGAGAAAGCGTCTCGACGCTCGAACAGTCCCGTGCCTTAGCAAAATATGTTGAACGTGGCGTCTTTTCTAGCAAGCAGGCACTCGCAGATGCACTTAACGTCTCGCGATCTCACGTCAGCAATCTCACGTCTTTCGCCGAGATTCCCGATCGGGTACTCGAAGCCCTTGGTGATTGGCGCAAGTGCACGTTCCGTGACGCGAGCAACCTCTTGAGGATGATTCGAGATCCGGACAGAAACGGGCAGCTGAATGAAGTAGCAGAACGCCTGATCGCGGGGGATTCACAACTCGGATTCCACGTTCGCTTGGCGGTGCTTCTTGGGCAAAAAGCAGCGACACCATCGACTGAAGATTGCCGAGACGAAAGCGGACGACTGGTCGCGGAGCGCAAGCGTCGCAAACATTCGACAGCGATATCCTTCTCTGTTCGCCATGGCGAGGGTTTCGCGGATTTCGTCTGGGGGAAAATGCCCTCGTTGGTGGAGGAGTTTAATCGCAGTATCGCCCCAAAGCCGAAAGCAAGGAATTCTTAGGGAATTATTCGCGGAGATCGTCGCGGCTCGTGGCCTTGCAAGCTAAGCTATCTGTGGCGCGAGTTCCATCGTCAGGTCGATCCAGTGTGCAGATTGAACGAACCCGCTAGCGCGGGAGTAAGAGAAGGCGTGGCCTGAGGATAACGCGGCCATGTCGTGCGCTCTCTAGAAGCCATGAGACGGCGCAGGAGCGGAGCGCCAGCTTGTCACAGCAGCACACGATCGGCTAACCGCGGTCGCCCGACGACGATATGTTCGGGAGCTACCGGCAAGAACAGGGGAGGGGACAAGGCGGGATCCCTGCGTCGCCAATTAGCCGGGTGTCTGGCAGATTGGTTGGATCGCCGCGCTAGGATGCAGACAATTAAGTCCCCGGGGCCTAACCTACCGCTTCGAATTTCTAGCTTGCGGCGAGGTCCCGGCGGGCACCGACGCTTGCCGCGGTGGAGTTTCCCGAATCCAGTTCTCGGTCCTAGATCCCATAATTCTTGAGACCTTAGCGGCTTCGTTTGATGCGCTTGAGGCCTTGACTTGTAAGGCCGGCGGCGGCCTGAGGCGGCTGGTAATCTGCACAAACTCCCAAGGGTAGGCATCAATTCCAGGAGCCCCGAGGCCGCTAACGGCGGCCTGCACTGCAAATCCAGTGGCGATCGGGCGTCTGAGGTGCTGCATGGGACCATCTGAGGGCCTGCATGTGCAGATTATCAGCCGAACATCAGCGTCGGCTTTGTGCAGATTGTCAGCCTACGTGCGAGTGAGGCGCTTCTGCGGCATTGGAGGCGGAGAGGGGTGAAGCGTCAGTCCGGTCTCTGTGAGTTCGAGGTTCGCCTCCCGGTAAACGGAATGTGCCGCGATCAGACTTTCCCGAAAATGCGGCT
This sequence comes from Acidisoma sp. S159, assembly GCF_009766125.1. NCBI lineage: Bacteria > Pseudomonadati > Pseudomonadota > Alphaproteobacteria > Acetobacterales > Acidocellaceae > Acidisoma > Acidisoma sp. S159. Next base: position 72,558 of record NZ_LMUG01000080.1, on the reverse strand, counting down.
TGAAGTTCTTCATCAGGGCTGCCCCATTACCCAACTGTGCCTTGAGGGCGACCCAGCCAATCTTGGTCTCCCCCTTTAAGGCGGGGAGCCGCCAAGCGAGCCAGGTGTAAATGTCGAGCGCTGACGGGGAGTCCCGAAGGTCAACGATAGCCGCAGGATCGAGAACGACGGGGTTGCGAAGAAGCTGCTCATAGTAGCCCTGTGAAAGTGTCACCGATTCGATGAAGCGTTTATTTCCCCGCCCGTAACTGTATTCGGCTGACTCGACTACGGGTTGGTTGAGGTAGAGGCCACGGCCGCCGCTCTCGAGCGAGAAAGAGATCGTGCAGACTGCCAGCCGTTCAGTCTGTTCCTGGAGTAGCCGCATGGCTTCGGAGCCGTGGGGCAAGCCCATGCGGCGGAGGGCATCGGTGATGGATTTGCCAATGTGGACGGTTCGGCTGTTATTCCGGATTGCCTCCGACTGCCAGTCTAGCAGGACCAACCGGGCGTAGGAACCGAAGGGTACGCCAATTGGTACGGCTTCCCCGCCTTCGGCAAGCCGCCGGGTACCAGGCGAAACCGTCAGCGTCGCGTAATCAGTCTGGACGGTCCAACGCTTCATCGAATCTTTCAAGTCACGTCGCGGAAGGCCTGCGTGGGCCCAAGCTGCGTAAGCATACGAACGTAGTTCGTCAGCTGGGAGATTGTCCCCAAGCTGTAATTCCAGAGCCTTCTCCGCTCGAACAGCAGCAGACTTGATAGTCCTAGCACCCCGTCTGCCAGAGAGGATGTCGATCGGAGAGTTGCGACCAGGTTCCCGAATGTGATTAGAAGCGACCTTCAGGAGGTCGCGGCTCGTGTGCGCCTCCACGAGTTCATGTACAGATCGGCCGGCGAAGAGATCGATCTGATCAGCCTTTGGCTTTGTCATCAGCACCATCCTGAGTGACATGTGTTTGACCTGAAGCAGCCTGTCTATGTGCAGATTACCAGCCGTCAGCCCGTGCAGATTGTCAGCCGAGTTCTAGTAAAGGTTTTTTTGGAGTAGTTAGTAAGTAGGCTGACAATCTGCTGGGGAAACCATCCCGTAGACTTCTGATTTTGCAGCAAAGTGCAAATCGATTCGGCTGACAAACTCCTGTGTATTTTGGCCGTTGGGCTGGTAATCTGCTCAAAACCGGCTGACAAGATGCACGCAGGATTTTTAGTGATTCAAGCTGCGCTTGTCAGGTGACATGCCCGAATCGGGCGGCTGAGAATCTGCACAATCGTTGAGGCTGGTAATCTGCACTCGGCGCCCAGCTGTGCGGCTCGCAGGGATCGGCGCGGAGGAAGCCGCCGGTCAAGCGACCGAGGCTGACAATCTGCACAACCCTGGATGCAATGCCGCGGCTGGTAGTCTGCACAAAAGCGGTAACGATATCCGGCTTGCATTCTGCACAGCTGGTCATCGCACCACCGCAAGGAAGCCTTCACGCATAAGAGTAAGCTCATAGCCGGGCGATGAGGGTTGAGTACGTCTACCCTATAGGCCGTTATGGACCTGGTCTGGCTTCGTGGCACGGCTGCGGCTCGCCGCCCTGCGCCAGGACGCAATTGTCGGGGATGTCGACCTGCCCGCGGCCGGTGGCTTCGACCGGGCGTTGTTGCAGAAACTGGCCGCCCGCTATTGGATCGACCGCAAACAGATGTGCTGGTGATCGGCCCGGCCGGGGTTGGCAAGTCATGAATCGCTTATGCGCTCGGCCACAAGGCATGACGCAACAACAGATCGGTCGTCTACCATCGGAAGCCGAGGCTACTAGAGCCACTTCGTTTCGTGACCGGCGCGACCCCGGTCAGGTTCTGAGAGCATGATAGTTTCGTGCGCGGATGGCTTGATGCTTGATGAGCCTCCGTGAGCAGCGTGGCGAGGACGATCCTTCCTACCCCCGGCAAGGAGCGCGGGATTGGCGCGTCGCGCTGCTCGGCCTCTTGCCCCGGCTCTGACCCCGATCTGGCGAGCTGGCCGACCAAGATATCAATGGGCCGCTTAACGCTCTTGATTTGGCGGTTCACAAGGTTCGGCCGCTCAGCGACCGCGGCGATGTGAGTTCGGGCCGCGTTTGCTGTGGTGAGCTGCATTTGCGCCGCGTCGGCTAGACTAAAACCTAACCGATATCCCGAACCGAATTTTGAAACGAGCAAACCCGACCTAGCGTGACCCGCAGGCCGACCATAGCAGCGGCAGGTCAGCGATCAGAGTATCGGCATGGCGTGTTTCGGCCAGCCCCTCTAAGGTTAGAATTGGCCTGTGGCCGCAACTTCTGCAGACGGCTTTGACTGCGTGGTTTGTCCCGGTAAAGCCACGGGGCATTTGGAGTGACATTCCGGAGTAAATGGAGCGGGTCGCCGGAATCGAACCGACGCCCTCGGCCTGGAAGACTATTGCAATGCACTTTGCTAAACCCGCTCAGTAGGCATACCTTACGCGATTAGACGTCTTTGGAAAGCTGACGTTCGGGATATTGCCCTTAGACCCAACCATTGAAGCCCGACCTATGACTGGGCCGTGCCTCTCACGGAACCAACCCAAGGTGACGTTCAGCAGAAAGGGCTCTGCTGACCGTTTTGACGTTGCAGATGGCGCGACAGCGGCAGCTGGTGGCTGAGGTGGTTCGTCAGGTTTCGGGTGATACGTTGTCAAGACGATCAGCACGTCGCGATGGCTGCGGGTTAAGTTGCCGACTCGAAATTCGTTCCAAACGGCCAAAGGCTCCTCAGCCTCGTGCGCGGCGTTAAAGCGGTCAGTCCCGGCGATAGGCATGGCTCATCCTCCGTCACAAGCCTATTTGGGTTAACTTGAGGGCTCGGCCTCGGGCTTAATCGCCTCAATGAAGGACAGCCTCCTCTACTGCACGTTCGAGCTGGGCGCCGATGGGAACCTCAACCGCCACGACGTCGCTGCGATCATGGGCGAGGTTCTAGGCCGGGGCTGAGGGCGATATACGTTTGGTAGACGCGCACGGCTTCCTTGGGAATCCGTTAACGCCGCGTGCCGTCCTCGGCCGAGAGGCGTGAACGCGAACTGGCGATTTCGAGGAGCGTTTTTCGGATGTCCAAGTCTAATATCAGCAGAGGCGGCGAAGAGGATCATCTGGCCGCCGCCGCTCTCGGATGGATTGGACTGGTTCGCCGAGATCGGAAAGGTCGCCCGGACCACGCGGCAGCGGCGTTCTAGCCTCGGTCAACTCGGCGCAAGTCTAAGTTTGTCGCCGCTCAATCAACCTCACCCTTTGGGCGGACGTGCAGGTTGCGCAGGCGATAGACTGTGCGCAAGCGACCGTCCAGACCCTGAAAGGGAAACGGTGCCTCACCCATGAAGAGCCCCCCGGGAACTACGCGCGAGGAGAGAGTCCCAATATCGTCCACCAAGATTTTATTAGAATAGACGAAGGCGGAAGTGGTCGTCAGCCACTCAGAAACCTCAAACGGGCCTCGGAAATAGAAACAACGCGCATTGATGTCGGCTGGTTCAAAGAAAAATAACCTCGAGCCATCGGTTATCTGACTACTGCAGGTCGTCTGTATAAATTTGAGGGAAGTTGCGGTCCAATAGCCAGGCGATGACTGCCGGTCAGCGCATCCGCTACTCGCGGATGCGGCTATCAGGCCAGCGTAAAGCAACATTCTCCAGGCTATCACGTTCTCGTCCTTGCCGCACCAGTCGAACTTGCCATCATAACAGGCGGCAGTGGGTTGAGCAAAAACCGGGCGCGGGGTCAAAGTTTCGTGCTCGCAAGCAGTGGATCATAGCTTTCCGGTCTCTCAGGCGGATAATGAGGGCGGCGGATCGCGGCGAAAGCAACACTCGGCTAGAATTGCGTCTATGACCTGCCTCTGATTGAGCGTCTCAGCCGTAAAGATGGCAAACGGTCGCCCCCGGAGACCGCCTAACGTGATACCCGGACAGGAGGCCAACGTCGCCGCGATGAAAATGTTGCCCTGGCGGTTCTCGAGCACTGGCGCTCCACCGAGCGCTCCGCCCTTGGATCCCGATCACGACGAGCGTCTCGACAAGCTGTCGCTGATCATCATCGCGCGAGGTGATTGCGACGCTCGCGGGATGGAGCGCGCCCGGCGTATTGCGACCGAGAGTGGACAAAGGCTCGATCGCGTCCTGATCAAGCTTGGCCTTGCTACGGAACGCGGACTCGTGGACGCCTATGCGGAGCTGCTCGACATCCGTGTCGCGGAAACCGCCCGCTTCCCTTCGGAACCGCTGTTCAAGGAACGCTTGAGCAGCCGCTTCCTACGCTATGTCCGAGCTATTCCAATTGCCGTAGAGGCGGATCACGTCACGCTCGCCGTCTCCGACCCGCTCGATCGCTTCACATCGGCGACGATCTCCGCCGCTGTTGGCCTGCCGGTGGTGCTGGAGGTGGCGGTCCCGATCGAATTAGAAGCGGCGTTCGACCGCATCTATCCGAATGTCGCCCCGGATGGCGAGGGCGCACCGAGCGACCCCGACGGCGATAATATAGAAGAGGATGCGGAGCGACTCAAAGATTTGGCGAGCGAAGCGCCGGTCATCCGCCTCGTTAGTCAGATCATTTCCCGGGCGGTCGAGGAGCGGGCTTCTGACATTCATTTCGAACCGTTCGAGGATCGCCTACGGGTCCGCTATCGGCATGACGGTGTCTTGCACGAAGTGGATTCACATCCGGCCCGGTTGACTCCGGCGATCATCTCCCGCGTCAAGATCATGTCGCGGCTTGATATCGCCGAGCGCCGGCTGCCCCAAGACGGTCGCATCAAGCTCGCCGTGCGCGGACAGGATATCGATCTCCGCGTATCCACCATCCCCTCGTTGCACGGCGAGAATGTTGTTCTGCGCATCCTGGATCGCGGCACGGTTTCGTTGAATTATGAAGCCCTGGGGCTCGCACCGGCTGTCGTCAGCCGGTTGAGCAAAGCACTGCACCTTCCGAATGGGATTGTGTTAGTGACGGGACCAACCGGCAGCGGAAAAACGACCACACTTTATACGGGAATCATCGAGCTCAACGCGATCATGCGTAAAATCGCCACGGTCGAAGATCCGATCGAGTATCAGATACCGGGCATCACGCAGACCCAGATCAAGCCGCTGATTGGACTGACCTTCGCGCATGTCCTACGCTCCATTCTGCGGCAGGATCCGAATGTCATCATGATCGGTGAGATCCGGGATCTTGAAACGGCGCAGATCGCCGTAAACGGCGCGCTGACCGGCCGACTGGTCTTGTCCACGCTGCATACGAATTCCGCAGCCTCCAGCATCACCCGCCTGCGCGACATGGGTCTGGAAGACTATCTCATCACTGCCGTGCTGCGGGGCGTTCTAGCACAACGCCTGGTACGCAGGCTGTGTGAGGCGTGCCGAACCAGGGTGATGGCACCGCGCGAACTTGTAGATCGCTTCGATCTGGAACGACGTTGTGGTAGCAAGGCAGTTTGGTTATGGCGGGCTGTTGGCTGTCCCCATTGTCGGGAAACGGGTTATCGCGGTCGGCTCGCGGTGGCCGAATTCCTATCGCCCGACGCGAATATAGAGGCGATGATCTTTGCGCGCGCGGACCAATCCGAGATCGAGCGAGCAGCGGTCGCAGCTGGCATGGTGACGATGCTGGAGGCCGGACTTGCTGCGGCTCTGATCGGCACCACGACGATAGAGGAAGTGGTCCGGACGTTGAGCGGCGACGGATGAGGAGGGCAGGGCTTGATCTACGGCATCCTCTCCTGGAACTCTGACATCGTCGGATGCGATACTTTAGACGCACCGACCTTGAACAAGCGCTGAGGATGCCAGCCTACCGTTATGTCGCGATCGATCCCGCCGGGAAAACAGCGCGCGGCGTGATCGAGGCGGCAGACAAAGAAGCCGTCATTCAGCAGCTTTGGCGCGACGGGCACCTTCCCGTTCGGACGGAGTTAGACCGGGGTGAATCCTTTTGGGGTCGCCTAAGCTTCGAGTTTGTCCGCGGGAGCTTCCGGCGGCAGGAAGTCGCCAATCTGACGCGTGAATTGTCGATCATGCTCGGCGCGGGCCAGGATCTGGATCGCGCGCTGAGATTTATGACCGAAACGGCGGTCAACAAACGCGTCATGGATGGGCTCGAGAAGCTTCGGGATGCAGTGCGGGATGGATCTTCACTCGCCGTCGCTATGGGCCGCCAACCGCGCAGCTTTCCGCGTCTTTACGTCGGGATGGTCCGCGCGGGCGAGGCAGGCGGGACCCTTGCGGCGACGCTTGAACGTCTGGCGGTCGTCTTGGAGCGCGAGCGTGGTCTTGCTTCCTCGATTCGGTCCGCGATGATCTACCCTGCTCTGCTGTTGGTCGCTATGACAGGGTCCGTAGCCTTTCTCTTGACCTCGGTCTTGCCGGAATTCGTACCGCTCTTCGCGCAGAACGGCGCCCGGCTTCCAGCATCAACGCAGTTCCTGATTGCCGCGGGCCACGCCGTTTCGGCATACGGCCTCTATGCGTTGCTGGCGCTGGCGACACTTGGCCTATTGTTGCGCCAAGCATTGACGCGACCGGGTCCGCGCTTCCTGGCCGACAGTCTAGTGTTGCGGCTGCCGATTGTGGGCGCCGTGGCGCGTGAGGTTTTAGCCGCTCGATTCAGCCGGACCTTCGGCACATTGATGCTTAACGGCGTACCGTTGATCGCCGCGCTCGGCATCGTCCGAGAAGCAATTGGCAACACTGCGGCGGTGGCAGCCGTGGACGCTGCGACGATAAATGCCAAGAGCGGCGCCGGCCTGTCGCGTCCCTTGGCGGAGGCGGGCATCTTCCCGCCGCGCATGATCTATCTTCTGCGTCTCGGCGAGGAAACCGCTCAGCTTGGCCAGCTGGCGCTGCGCGCAGCCGACATACATGAGGAGGAAACGCGCCTTAAAATTCAACGCCTAGTCTCGCTCTTGGTCCCAGGCATCACGATCGTGATGGGCGCAGCGGTGGCCGGCATCGTATCCTCCCTCGTCCTGGCGATGCTGAGCCTGAACAACCTTGCAGGTTGAGAGTCGAGGGTGGTTGCGGCGCCCAGGCGAGGCGGGCTTCACGCTAATCGAGGTTCTCGTCGTCATAGCCATTCTTGGCCTCGCCATCGGAATTCTCGTTTCGCGCGGACCTACCCGCAGCGTTGGCTTCGATTTGCGAAGTTCCGCCGCGGATGTCGCCGAAACGCTTAACCGCGCCCGTTCACAGTCCATCGCGACGGATCGCGTGACAAGTTTCCGAATCGGTTCCGCAGGCCGGTCCTACGGCATCGACAACGCGGCAACGATAAGTCCGCCGCAGGAGGTCGTGTTGGCGATGACGACGGTCGGTACCACGAGACCTCGGACCATCGCTATGATCCGATTCGCGCCAGATGGCAGCTCCTCTGGCGGGCAGGTGCTGCTGGTGGCAGGCGCGAGTCGGATGCGGGTGATTGTCGATTGGCTAACTGGCCGAGTGAGCCTCGCCAATGCGCCATAACAGCGAGACGGGCTTTACTCTGCTTGAGGTGCTCGTGGCCCTGATCATCGCCACTCTCGCACTCACCGCTCTATTCTCCGGCGCCGTCACTGGCATGCGGTCAGCGAGCCTTGCTGCTCACTACATACAAGCGGTCTCCCGCGCACGGTCTCACCTTGCTGTGCTCGGTGTTGGCAGCCCGCTAGTAACCAGCACGACGCAAGGTGTTGATGGTAGCGGGTTTCACTGGCGGATCAGCATTCGCCCAGAGGAAACCACGAGCATCGCCATCCGAACCGGCGGGTTGGGCCGAGCCAGCAAAGCATCGCGTATCGCGATCTACGAGATCAATGTGAGCATAGCCTGGTCGATGGATGGCGGCCTGCGACAGGTTGCTTTGCATTCCCAGAAAATCGGCCCAACTCCGCGGTTATCCCCGTGACAGACCGCACACGGAAATGCGTCTTCACCCACAGTGCCTGGAAGCAGTGTGGCTTCACGCTACTTGAGGTGCTGGCCTCGCTTGTCGTACTCGCTTTGCTCGTCTTAGGGTTGGCCCAGGGGATGCGCTTCGGCGTTGCAGCTTATGATCGGCAAACACGGCTCACCTACCGCCAAGCCGACCTAGACGCGGTAGACCGCACTTTGCGTCAGCTGATTGAGCAGATCAATCCCGGAACCGCACATGATGCGCCAGCGATCGCCGGAACACCCGACAGCTTCGAATTTACCTCAGAGCTGCCAGAGGCGGCGGCCGCATGGGGCAGCCGGGACGCGGAGGTCAGGTTGCTGGTTGACGGGACTAATCGCCTGCTGATGCGCTGGTCGCCCTATACTCATGCCCTGCCCAACACGCCGCCGGCGGTTGTCGACACTGTACTGCTCGAGCAGGTCGACCATGTCGTCTTTAGCTATTGGTCGCGGTCCGGAGAGGCAGGTTGGCGCGGCCGTTGGGACAAAGCGGAGGTGCCTGCCCTCGTCAGGATTCGGATCGTCTTTCGTGCCGGCAGCGGCAGAGCCTGGCCGGATATCGTCGCGGCGACCCAGCGGGGCCGCCCGTGAGTGCATCTAGACGGCATGACGGCGCGTAAATAAATACCTTGCCTCTTAAGCTGATTGGGGAGGAAGGAGGTCCGACTCTGTAGGAAAGACTTTGTAAAATATGGCCGACACGATCTTCACATGGTGGGCGCAGCAGATGCGGAGCCTCGTGCCTGCGCCTCTCGCCAGCCGTGGAGGATGGCGTTCGGTGGTGATTCTTGAGCCCACGGAGGAGCCTGAGGCGACTTCGTTTGGGGCCGGCGGATTCAGGCTCAGCCTCAGGCGGCGCGGCCGCGAGACAGGGATTGGATACTTCGCCTGCTCTCCTGAAGGTCTCGCCGCGGCCCGGCGTGCTTGCGGCACGACAAGGCGGCGCCGGAACATACTGCTTCGCCTTCCGAACGGTCGGATCTTAGAACATCGTCTCACCGTCCCCGCGACGGCCGAGGCTCATATCGGGCGAGTACTCGCGTATGAGATCGATCGTGTGACGCCTTTTTCCGAGAGCGAAGTCTTTTGGGATTGGGTTATCGAGCATCGCGACCGCAACCGCTCCCGGCTGTTGGTGAGGCTGTTTCTGATTCCCCGCGCCGCTCTGATCGTGCTGCGGACCGAGCTCGAGAAGGCGAGGTTGCATTTGGCCGCGGTAGAAGGCCATGGCTTCTACGGCGACCTCCGTCGCCTCCCTCTCTCCGTCAGGACGCCGGCACGACAGAGGCTAGAGCGCCCTGTGCTGCGGTGCACTGTCGGTGCCTGCGCTGCTCTGGTGATTGTCGCGCTCGTCTTGCCTTTTGTTCGGCAGCAATTGCGCCTCGATCGACTCGATCAGCGTGTTGCGGAGCTGCAGCCAAAGGTCTCGGAAGTGCGGCTGCTCCGCAAGCGAATCGCTGGCCAAGCCGCGGGAAGTGAGGTTTTCGAAGCGGAAGAGGCGGAAGTCGGCAGGCCGCTCGATGCGATTGCGACTATCACCAAAGTTCTACCGGACAACACATTTTTGACTGCGCTTAATTTGTCGCAGAGAAGCTTGGGTCTGACTGGTCAGTCCGGTGATGCCGCCGCTCTTATTGCTGCACTGTCGCGCGATACCGAGATTCACACACCAAGTTTTGCAGCACCGGTGATGACGGCCCCAAGTGGGAGTGGGAGCCTGTTCGTCATCCGTGCAGAGCTCGTACCCCAACAGTGAAGACCGCGGTCAAATGATCGACCTGCTGCCGACAGGACGGCGCGGCCAGTTCCTGGCAATCAGCGTGACGATCCTGCTGCTTGCCACCGCATGGTTTGGCATAGCAGTTCCCTTAATCAGCTGGTACGATAGCCGGGCTCAAGCCCTGATGCAGCAGGCAATGCTGGAACAGCATATGGAGATGATCGTGCGGGCTGTGCCAACCCTGCTCGACGAAGCGCGGGCGGCGCGTGGCGCTTCATCGCCGCGAGGTATCGTTTTCGATGCATCAAGCGACGCCGTCGCCGGTGCGACGCTGCAGCAGACAATTCAGCGATTTGCGCACACGGCCGGATTAACCTTGGCGAGCGTGGAGACACTAGCGGCTGCTCAGCGTGCTGCCTTCCGCCGCATCGCGCTGAGGGTTAGTTTCACCGCATCATGGCCGTCGCTCATACGCTTCCTCCAGGAACTGAACACGGCCGAACCGCGCGTTCTGGTCGATGATCTGCAGCTTGATGCGGCGCCGGTCATCGGCCAGTTCCATGGTGTCCCGCTCAGTGTCAGCCTTACCATCCTTGCTTTCCGGGCGGGAACCTCATCGTGACCCGACGCGTGATCGTCGGATTTGGTGCTGTAGCAATTGCCTTGGGCGGCGTTATCGCGATCGAGCTGGGGCCGGCGCCATATTTGGCCCGTTCTTGGCCGCATCGGGTCCCCTTCGAGCATCTGGCCATTGCGGGAACGCTGGGCGCGGCTGCAGATCAGACTCAGGCTTTGGTTTCGACCTCGCTCGGCCGCCCACTTTTTGAGCCCTCCCGGAGGCCGCCTGAATCCGATGTGCGGAAGGAATCGCACTCGGGCATTCCGCGCCTCTCCGGAATTGTCATTACGCCCATAGGTCGATCAGCCATCTTCGAGTCTAAAGACAACCTTGAGACGGTTGTCTCGGCCGGGGCTCATCTCGACGGGTTTCTGGTGCAGTCGATCGGTGACGGCAGCGTGCTCCTGATCGGGCCTAGCGGACCACGGATAATCGAACCCACTTTCAAGTCCAATGCCCCATCGACGGGCACCACGGCCGTGTCACCTTCAGGGTCCTTGGCCTCAATACCGTCGACATCCCAGGCGCCCTCGCCATTCGCTAGTTTGAGAGGCCTGACAGGCAGGCCCCTTGGACTGATTGCCCACCCTGACGAAGTCGAAGTCCCCTCGGGGAATCAGCTCGAGGTAGCACCACGCATGCCGGATCAATCTGGACTTGGAGCTTCACCTTGAGACGTCTGGCTGCAATCGCCTCCGCCTTCTTTGTCGCTGGGTGTACAGCGCAGGCCGATCTTCCTCCCCAGAGGCTGGCGCGCCCGGTGCTCGCCTCCGGCAGTCGGTTCGATCCGCGGGTGAATGGCGCGTTGGGAGCGACCGATCTTCCTCCAACGCCCGGCGTTTCCTACGCGACGCCGGCCGCCGTGACTTTGCCGGCAAATGCGCCGGGTGCGACGGGTGGCGATGTTTCTCTCAATTTTACTGATACTGATATCCGCCAGATAGTTGCTCAGATTCTCGGTTCAATCCTGAAACTTAACTACTCCATCGATCCGGCAGTCCACGGCAGCGGAACCTTGCATACCGTCACTCCTGTCGCTCGAATCCAACTCCCGCAAATCTTGCAGGCGCTTTTGGCGCAGAACGGTGCGGCACTCGTGCAATCCGGCAGCTTCTACCAGGTCGTGCCCACCAAGGTCGCCGCCGCCACGACCTCGCTCTCTGCAGGTGACGCCATGGCGGGCGGCGGGGTGCTGCCTCTCAGATACGCCTCGGCGCCGGACCTAGCACGAGTTCTGCAACCTTTCGTAGGGCAGGATGCAAAGGTCGTCGCGGACCCGAGCAGCAACAGCCTGCTGATCAGCGGCAGTTCTGAGGCGCGAGAGACGCTCGGTGCGTTGGCGAAGGCCTTCGACATCGACGAGCTTGCGGGCCAATCGTATATCCTGTTGCCCGCCCCGCAAGGTTCCACCAATGATTTCGCGATCTCATTTCAGGACGCCTTGCGCGCTCGCGGAAGTGGCCTCGCAAATGTCGTCCGCGTTGTGCCGATGGAACGCATCGGATCTGTTTTGGTGGTGGCATCGCAACCTCAACTTATCGAGGAAGCGAGGCGGGTTTATGATCTGATTGAACGACAGCAGCGGCTCACGGTGAGAAGTTGGCATGTCTTTTACCTGCAGGATACCAAAGCGAATGATGCCGCCTACGTCTTGCAACAGGCTTTCACACCGAACAATGTGACAGCCGTTCCCAGTGAGAACACGCCGAACCAGGACGCAAGTGGCTCAGGCGCTTCAGCACATGCGGGAGTTGGCACGGGCACAGGTTCCGGGAGCGGCGGGGGCGCGGGGACGACCAGTAACGGTTTGAATGGCCTTGCAGGCTCTTCGGGAATCGGAGGCGGCAATCCCCTGACGGCGGGAGGCGGGGGCGGCATCATGGGATCCTCGGGCGCCAGTCCGACAGACAGCGGTTCCTCGAGCAACGGGGGCGGTACGCCGACGGCAACTGCGTCAAATCCGCTGCTCGGCGGCCTTGATTCCGGCGGCGGCACAACCGACACGAACACGCTGCGGATCATCCCAGACACGCAGAACAACTCGGTTTTCACCTATGCGACTCAGCAGGAAGAAGAGGCGATTGATGCGATGTTGCACAAGATCGACATTCTTCCGCTGCAGGTCCGCATCGACGCGACGATCGCTGAAGTGACACTAAACAACCAGCTACAGTACGGCACGCAGTTCTTCTTCAGATCGGGCGGAGTGAACGCGATACTCGACACTACTGCCGCGACCGAGCCGCTGGGTGCCATCCCGCGGAATACCATATTGGCTACAACATTTCCCGGCTTCATCTTGGCCGGCAACGGTGGTGGCGGCGCGCCAATCGCACTACAGGCGCTGCAAGCGGTCACCACCGTTCACGTCCTGTCATCTCCCGAGTTGCTGGTCCTCGATAACCAAACCGCCCATCTTCAGGTCGGCGATTTAGTGCCCTACCTAACCTCAAGCTCCCAAAGTACGCTTGCGAACTCCTCTGTCATCAACAGCGTGAATTATCAGCCGACGGGCGTAATCATGAATGTGACCCCCCGCGTCAACAGTGGTGGGCTTGTGACGTTGGACATCTCGCAGGAGGTGAGTGCCATCAATACCGCTATCCCGACCTCCGCCACGGGCATCATGTCACCGACTTTCTCTGAGAGGAATGTGACGTCGCGAGTTGTGGTGCAGGATGGGCAGACCGTTGGCCTGGCGGGCCTTATCACCGACAACCTGAGCAAGAGCAGCTCGGGCATCCCGTTCCTGAAGGACATCCCTATCTTGGGGCTTTTAGCAGGCACTCAGAACAACCAACGAACCAGGACGGAGCTTCTCGTCCTGATCACTCCACATGTGCTCTACGATCAGCAGGATGCCCAGGCGCTCACGGCCGATCTGCAAGACCAACTGCGCGACGCGGCAGGCGTTCCCGCTGAGCTGAACGGTCTAGACACCCCGGGACTCGACGATCCGCAGCAGCGCATCCGTCGAGCGCTGAGAACGGGGCCGTGACTAAAATCGACATCGTTCCGCGATCGCAGCGAGGCTTCGCTCTTCTCATCGTTCTCTGGACGATGGTCCTGCTGTCACTTCTATTTTCGCGAATTGTCGGGCAGGGGCGTAGCGAGATGGAGATCGCCAGTAATCTTCGCAATGCGGCGGCTCTCGGGGCCGAAGTAGACGGCATCGTATATCGGGCGATCTTTGACCTTTTGAGTCCGGCGGCGGCGGTTATGCCCACCGCCAGCATAACATACCGGCTGAAGCTGCCGGACGGCTTGGCGACGGTCGAGATCACCGACCTCGGTGGCAGGGTGAATCCCAATATCGCCTCGCCGGCGCTGATGTCGGCCCTCCTACAACAAGTAGGTGCTCAGCAAATGGATGCGGCGTCGGTTGCCGAAGCAATCTTGGACTGGCGATCACCCGATACCCAAGGTCGATTCGAGGCTCCTGCCTATCAGCAAGCCGGTCTCACCTATGCCCCTGCCGGAGCGCCTTTCGCCAGCATCGACGAGCTCGGTTTAGTTCTAGGTATGACGCCTGATCTGCTCGAGAAGTTAGCGCCTCATCTTTCTCTCTACAATCGCGACAATCCAAGTTTCGATCTGGCCGATCCCGTCGTGAGGCACGCACTAACGGCTTTGGGCAGTTCGGAAGGAAATCAGCAAAGGCGGCCTCCCCGTGATGTCACCATTGTCGCGGCCATTTTGCGTAAGGACGGAACGCGAAGCGAACGGAGATCCGACGTTGAACTCCATATCTCCTCCGTGCCGGAAGGGTTCCGCATTCTCACCTGGGAGGATTGAGCGTTTGATCACGAGAACGTGATAATTGTTTAAAAGTATTAGGGGTTTGGTGATGCATCCGAAATCCACCGATCTTGGTAAACGGTGGTGAGCCTAAATGAAATGCACGCACAGTGAAGGGTTGAAGATGGCAAACCTATCGCAGAACGACGAACTTGAAGGCATTCCAAGACGCCGCGGGCTTTTGAAAGGTCTGGGGCTTGGCATCGCTGGCACTGCTGCGCTCGCCGCCGCCGGAACCGCGGGTCTGGGCTTCGGCGTCACGCCGGCCCACGCGGATGCCGCAACGGATGCCGAGGTTTTTAATTTCGCGCTGAACCTCGAGTATCTCGAAGCAGAGTACTACCTTCGCGCCGTCACTGGTAATGGAATCCCGGCCAGCAGCGGCGGTACTGGCGCTGTTACTGGAGGCTCGCTCGTCCCATTCGAGAATACGGCGATCGCGTACCTCGCGCAGAAGATCGCCGTGGATGAACTTGCCCATGTTAACTTTATTCGATCAGTGCTTGGCGCGTCCGCCGTCGCCGAACCGGCCATCGATCTCGTGAACAGCTTCACCGAGCTCGCCGTTGCCGCGGGCCTAATCGTCTCGGGGCAGACGTTCAACCCCTTCGGGAGCGAGGTAGACTTTCTACTTGGCGCTTACGTCTTCGAGGACGTCGGCGTAACAGCCTATGCCGGTGCCGCTGCGTTGCTGACGCCAGCAACTATCCCGTATGCGGCGAGTGTGTTGGCCGTGGAAGCCTATCACGCCGGTGCCATCCGTCAGCGTCTAGCTGAAATCGGCGGATCGGCAGCGACCAACCAAATATCGGCACTACGCCAGACGCTCAGCGGCGTCGGTGATAACGGTCTAAATTATCAAAATAACATGTTCAACGTGACCAACGTTGACTCTCAGGGCCAAGCTTACCGCCGTACGCCGCAGCAGGTCTTGAGTATCGTATACGGCGGAGGCACGTCTAGCGGCCTCTTCTTCCCGAACGGCGTGAATGGTGCGATTACATCTACAGCAGCTGCCTAGCCCAGGGGTGCATGGTCGGTGGCGAGTAAGGACTTGCCACCGATTCAATGGGGCAAAGCAATGACGTCGATATGATCTGTTCCTCTGGCTTCATAGACAGAGAGGATGTTGCCGATATCTTGTGTGGGCGGCCCTATTGAACCGTCCGGTTCGATTACAGCGATTTTGTATCCAAAAGCCACTATCCACATGAGATATTCGGTCCCCTCGATGCCAGAAATGCCGGGCATCATAGCCGGGCTTAGCTCACTCACGATGATGGGCCGACAGCGATTGATGGTCTTTGACGCGCCAAGCAGGGCATTATATTCTGCGCCCTCAACGTCGACCTTGATAAGATCAATCATCGCCGCCTCGGGTACGATAGTGTCGACCGCTAGGCACGGAACCGATTCGGCTGCCAGCATAGCCTCGAGGTCTCGCGGCAAATCAGAGGTCGTTCCATTCGAGTGCGAGGTGTTGAGCACCAAAGTGCCGGTTCCACGACCGGCTGCCGTCTGGCAAATCGTTATATTTTCAAAGCCATTCTCGCGGCGGCTCGCTTCAATAAGTCGCGCATTTCGAGGATTGGGTTCGATCGCCAGGACGTGGCCAGCTGGACGAACGAGGGCCGCCGACAGGAGAGTGAAATATCCGATATTGGCTCCGATATCGATGACCTGCATGCCCTCTTTCAGAACACTCCGGAATACGGCTGTCACGTCAAGCTCATAGTTGCTGTCGCGGACGTACCGCCCTACGGCTGCATCATCGCGCGCGGAGTAAATCCGGAAGCCAGGCACTTGCGCCAGCGTGACGTCGCCTAAGCTTGAGTTCCCGATGAGGCTACGTCGAGTGAACTCAAGACTGTTGAGATAACTGGCAACGACACCAGCAAGATCCTGACCGACACTCATCGTGTGGCCAATCCATTCTTCCTTGTTAGGATGGCGCCCAAGTAACAACCGGAAGCAGGCTCGAATATCCGCCTCTGTTGCCGACTGATCAAAAACTCTCTCGCCGGGCAGTGTCAACTGATTATGACGATTGCCGGATGGTCTGGGCCAACGCATTTGGACAGCCATCCTCCCGGATTTGTGTGAACCAAGTATTGGAACCATAACGGTTCGAGCAGTCCCCGTCGAGAGCGGGTCGTCTGGCGCTGTTGCAGGTCGATCCGCCAGAAGGCAAGATTGCCTCAGAGCTGAGGCGTCGAGACATTAGGCGTCGGAGGAACATGCATCATGACACTTGTCTCCTACGCCCAAAACTTCGAGGATATCCTGCTGTGGCGTGCCTTAAGGCACGTCGAGAAGGGGTTCTACATCGATGTCGGTGCAGCGCATCCGGACATCGATTCCGTAACTCGCAGCTTCTATGATCGGGGCTGGAGCGGCATCAATATCGAACCGACGCCTGAGTTTAGCGCCCGACTAGTCGCCGCCCGACCGCGAGATGTAAATCTGAAGGTGGCGCTGGGTGCGGAGGCCGGCTTGGCGGAGCTTTTTGTAGCCGAAGGAACTGGCCTGTCGACGCTCGATCCGGCTGGGGTCGGATCAATCGAAGAGCATGGCTTTCCGGTACGGCGCGAGCAGGTAACTCGGGAGACACTTGCCGAAATTTGCCGCTGTCATGCGCCGCCTGTCATCCATTTCCTTAAGATTGATGTAGAGGGGACCGAGCGCGCTGTCATTGCAGGTGCCGACCTCAAAGACTACCGGCCATGGATCATTCTTGTGGAAGCAACAGCACCGATGTCTGCCGTCGCTTCGCACGGCCAATGGGAGCCGATGCTTCAGGCAGCGGGATACCACTTCGTCTGGTTCGATGGGCTCAATCGATTTTATGTTTCCGACGAAAAATTAGCGGAACTCTCGCACGCATTCCTTGTTCCCCCGAATGTCTTCGACGATTTCATTCGCGCAGCAGATAGCGAATGGGCTCGACGAATCCACGACGCAGAGACACGCGCCGCAGCCCTTCTAAAACGCGCTGTTGCGGCGGAGCAACAGATCGCGATAGAGGCTGCCAGGGCCGCGGTCGCAATATCAAGCCTGAGCCAAGCAAGGAAACTGGAGGAGGACCTAATCTATCTACGCAAGCATGTTGAGGAGGCCGAGCGCGATCGAATTGCAGCAGAGGTGCGCGCGCAGGAACAGGAGAAGAATGCGGTTGAGCAGTCCATCCGCGCGACCGCGGAAATGGAACGCGCGGCGTTACTTGAGGGAAGCCAGCGCGAGGCAAGGGAGGCATTCGATGCGATTATCCGAAGCACGTCCTGGCGTGTCACAGCGCCGCTCAGGCGACTTCGCGCAAAGAGAGCGATGTCCGGGCCCACGCTGGCGCCGCTCGCGTTGCCGCCTCAGAAGCAACCGCTCGCCCCAGTCCTTCCATCACTCATGCAGCCCATCACTTTCCGGCCACTACCGCCTCGGGCAGCACGTGGCGTGAGCGGCCAGAATCGGCGCGTCGTCCATCAGTTTCATGCCGGATCTGCCGTTTCCGACGCGGTTACCAATTCTCTTTTGTTGACCCGGCGGCTGCTTCGGTCGCTAGGCTATGTCAGCGATATATTTGTTGAGCACCGCGATGAGAGACTTTCTGATGAACTTCGCCTGCTCGATGAGTTACCGAAACATGATCGCTACGTGCTTATTGCCCACCATTCTATGGGTTATGACGGATTTCACCGGGTGGCGACGCTGCCCTGCCCCAAGATTCTTATGTATCACAACATAACCCCTCCGGATCTTCTGGCAGGCGACGCATACCTACAACGCTACGCCGAGCTTGGCCGGCTGCAGCTTGCGGAGTGGAGGGGTCATGTTGTCGCGGCGCTCGCCGATAGTGAATTCAACGCATTAGAGCTACGGCAGCTAGGCTTCGATCCCGTGCAGGTTTGCTGTCTTCTTTTCGACCCGGTCGCGCTGCTGGCGCGAGCGGTCGCAGAGGAGCGGGCCGAGGAAGAAGAACCTTTTACCATCCTCTTTGTCGGACGCGTTTGCCGATCGAAGGGACAGATCGAGCTGGTAGAGGCGTACGCGGCCTTCCGCGCCGAATATGGGACGCCATCGCGCCTCGTCCTCATCGGCCGCCATGGCGGCGACGAGGACGGCTATTTTCTGGAGATCAGGGAGCGTATCGCCGACTTGGGCCTCGAGGACAGTGTTCTGATGACGGGTCTTGTCTCGGATGCGGTCCTCCATAGCTGGTACGCCAAAGCCGATATTTACCTTTCCCTAAGTCGTCACGAGGGCTTCGGCGTGCCGCTGGTTGAGGCCATGGCTCATCGGGTTCCAGTGCTCGCACTTGCATCGGGTGCTGTCGCCCATACGCTTGTCGGCAGTCAGGGCCTTTTCAGGGAGGAAGATCCGGAGGCGATAAGTAAACGCTTATTGGCGGCTGCCAGAGACGAGGCCTTGAGGCGTTCGATCCTCGTCGCACAAGGCTGCATAATCGAGCGTTTTTCGCTCGAAAAGCAGCAGCCGGTGCTTCTGCAGGCCTTAGGCGCCGCGGGCGCTGCTCCTCCGATCCCCTCCGAGACGCGCGAACTGCTTTGCGCGACAATGCAATTTACGGTCATGGGCCATGTCAACGGCAACTACAGTTTGGCAGCCATCAATCGAAGCCTCGCCCTTTGTCTCGAGGCATCCTGCCTGGGCTCGGCTAGACTTGTGCCCGTCGAGGAAGAAGCAACGGATCGGCGCCTCAACATTCCAGACAGCCAAAGATGCGCGATCGAGGCCCTAATTGCGCGTCAACGACCGGGCACCGGTCCCGAAGTCGTTATCAGCCAGCATTACCCGGTGCATGTGCCGGCGGACAAAGGTGATCTTGCTCTAGCCTATGTTTTCTGGGAAGAGTCTATCATCCCTCGCAACATCATTGAGACCCTCAACAACGATTTTCGCGGCGTTCTGTCGCCGTCTCGTTTCGTAACAAAAGTCTTAATCGATTCCGGCCTAACGCTTCCAATCCATTATGTGGGCTTCACGCCCAATCTCGGTGCCTTTCGAACCATTGCCGATCAGAGGCGACGTTCGGTTCGGGAGGCCCGCCCGCTTACCTTCCTTCACGTGTCTTCGGCCTTCCCTCGCAAGGGCATTGACCTCCTTCTAGAAGCTTATCGGCGCGCGTTCCGTGCGACCGATGATGTTCGACTCATCATCAAATGCTTTCCCAATCCGCACAACAATGTCGAACGCCAGGTTGCGGCGCTACGCGCCGCCGACCCTGAAGCACCGGCGATCATCCTCATCGACCGTGAGATGACCGAAAGCGAACTACTTGAGCTCTACCGCGATGCGGACGTGATGGTCCTGCCAACTCGAGGCGAGGGGTTAAATCTGCCGGCGGCGGAGGCTCTTGCATCAGGCCTTTCGCTTATCGTGACGGGCTATGGCGGACACATGGATTTCTGTTGCAACGAAGCGGTGCGACTGCTGGAATATGATTTTTCTTCCTCCGAAAGCCATCTGTCGAGCGCCGGCTCCGTTTGGGTCGAACCCCATTTAGACGATTTGACGGATGCGCTGCGGACGGCGTCCGTTACCCGCCCGCCGGCGGAGCCAAGGAAGGGCATCGGAGAAGTCGCAGATTTTGCGAGCAGAGTCACAAACGCGGCGGCCGATATACTTCTGACACCACCGTCGCCCGGCCTGCGGGTCGGCTGGATTTCGTCCTGGGACGTGCGATGTGGCATCGCGGAATACTCACGGCATCTGATCGCGGCTCTCCCAGTCAGTGCTGTCACTGAGTCTGTCACGATTTTCGCCGACGACAGGACTGCACCACAGGGCCATCTAGACAGCCGGATCAAGGTCTTGCCGTGCTGGGAGCTAGGCCTGGACAAAGGCGTATTCGCTCTCTCACATGCGGTGGCGGCGATCGATCCGCAGGTTCTTGTCATCCAACATCAGCCCGGGCTCGTTCCTTGGGGCCGCCTTGCAGAGTTTCTCGGATCCTCGGCGATCAGAGCGAGGAGTGTTGTCATTGTTCTCCATTCGACAAGGCGGTTGACCGATCTATCCCCTGCGGAACGACGCCCAGTGCTCTCATCTTTGAGCGAGGTAGGGCGCATCCTGGTGCACACCGTGGACGATCTCAACCGGCTGAAGGCTTTTGACCTGACGGAGAACGTGGCGTTGCTGCCGCATGGGGCCGACGTCAGCGCCGCGCCGCTCGTCGCGCCACGACATCTGAAACGTGACTCGTTTCCACTGATCGGATGCTACGGCTTCTTTCTACCTGAGAAGGGGATCAGGCAGCTCGTCGCGGCCGTCGCGCAGGTTAGACAGCACTACCCGAGTGTGCGGCTTCGCTTGGTGAATGCCCGGTACGATATCGACACTTCACTCGAAGAGATCGCGTGCTGTCGAGAACTCGCATCGAAGGCTGGGGTGGCTGACGCCATTGAATGGCACACAGAGTTCCTGCCTCAAGCACAGTCACTCGCTTTGCTTGCTGATTGTGACGTCGTTGCTCTTCCCTATCAAACTTCGAAAGAGTCGTCCAGTGCGGCGCTTCGCTCCGCTCTTACTGCCGGTCGACCAGTCGTCGTCACGCCGATTCTAATTTTTGATGAGGCTTGGGGCGCTGTTCAATATTGCAAAAGTATCAACTCTAGCGACATCGCTGAAACATTGCTCGAGCTTCTCGGGGACCCTGAGCGGCGGGCTGAGCTCCAGCTCGCGGGTCGGGGGTGGCTTGAGCAAAGAGCTTGGGCGGAGGTCTCGCGGCGGATGCATGATTTGCTTGTGGGTCTGCATGTTCAAGAAGCGGCAAGAAGTCGGTGAGGAGGCGCGAATGAGGACCCGGAGACTTGTTACAAGCAAGACGCTGACAAGAGGCCGCCCTGAACGCCGGTCAGCGAACCGGATCGGATGTCCGGGTTTCAGCTGCCCAGGTGTGTGGTCGCTCGGAGATCGAATTAATGGCGTTTTCCTTCGTGATACCATTTAGGGTGTCTTGTATCTCTACGGCGGTGGCTCATCTGCGAGGCAGAGTAACGCAGCGGGATCACGATCCTATTGCTGCATATAGCCCACGGCCGCCGCGATCAGTAGTGGTCATGGATGAGAGCGCTGCTGATGCACTTCTGCTAAAGAGGCTGGAAGACCTCCTCGTCCATCAAGGTGAGGGAGACGCCAGAGAGACGGCCATCCCCACGCAGAACCAGAAGGTAACCCCAACTGACCTCAGCGTGCGGGCGGAGCAGGGTTCGCGTGTTATAGACCTTTTCGATGACGATGCCGTCGCTCGAGCGGTCGGATGGCCTGTCACGCGCATCTCCCTTGCCCAAACTAGACCGGAGCCGGTTGTCGACAGAGAATCGGCTATCCATTTCGTGATCACGTTGCTGCGGCGCAGGCCAGATCTACGGCGTTGTTTCCCGCAGGCTTTGTCTGGAGGCATGAACGGAGGCTTCGCACGCTGGCTGACAGGCGAAGGTGCTGATTCTTTTTTTAAACCCGGCTCACCGGCGAAGAGCCTGATTCGCACGGCCTTCCAAACTTCGCCAGAACGCCGCGGACTACAGGTTGCAGTCTATGACGAGAAGTTGCGGCAGTCTTGTCCCTTGTTTCTGCTGCCGTCGGGTCGACGGTGGCTGATCGCAACATTGTTCGGAGCTGTCGATGAGCACCTGGTCACTTTGGACGAGGTTTGGTGGACACTTCTAAGTGTCTCTGAGCAACCTTTCGATCAGCTATCCCTAATTTGGCTTGTGACACCGGAGTGGCAGAAGCGCTTTCCTTCTGGCGGAAGCAGTCTCCACCGACGGGCATTCGCAAGCTGGTTACATTATAATTATTCGGTCGATCCGTCTGAGACCAGGGGTTGGTCGACGGCGGCGATGGAAGCGCGGCCCGAGAAGGCCGTGGACGGCGCTTCGACCGCCCTTTCGGCCCGTACGCTACCGGGGCGCGGAGTCAACGTCTTGGGCCACTTCTGCTATCCATCTGGTCTCAGAACTTCGCTACAGAACCTCGTCGCAAGCCTCAATACCTGCGGAGTAGAGACAGCGCTAAGAAACGTGCCCGCGGCCATTTCAACAGATGAACCCGACTTTGATTCGTTTCTAGACACGGAGCGGTTCGATATTTCGATCATCCATGTGCAACCGGCACCATTTTTCGTACAGGCCTACGCGCGTGCCGGACTGCGCGAGCGAACGCCTCGAACATATCGGATCGGGTACTGGTACTGGGAATCATTAGACATCCCCCCAGATTGGAGTTCCGCGTTCGCGCAATGTGACGAGATTTGGACTGCAAGCCAGTTCGTTGCCGACGCGCTGAGCGCATCGTGGGCTAGTCCGGTCAAAGTTCTGCCCCCGGGATATGAATTGCCCGAATTCACGCGAAGGTCACGCGCCGACTTCAAACTTCCCGAGAACACGTTCATCTTTTGCTTTGCTTTTCATATGACCAGCGCAATGGAGCGCAAAAATCCTCTGGCTGTGATCAAGGCGTTTCGGCAGGCATTCGCTCCGGACGATGATGTGGTTCTAGTGATTAAGACGACCTTTGGCGACCGGCATCCAGCAGATCTCACGCTACTAAGGGAACACGCTGCCGGTTACCCTATCCGTATCATCGATTCTACGATGAGCCAGTCTGAGATCCTGAGTATCATCGCAGCATCGGATGCCTATGTGTCCCTGCACCGAAGCGAGGGCTTCGGGCTGTCGATGCTTGAGGCAATGTTGCTCGGCAAGCCTGTGATTGCGACGAGGTATTCTGGCAACCTTGAATTCATGGATGCCTCGAACAGTCTTCTGGTCGATTTCGAAATGACTAGGTTGAAGGAGGATCTTCCGAACTATCCACGGGGTTTGCAATGGGCTGATCCGGCGACTGGGC
This sequence comes from Acidisoma sp. S159, assembly GCF_009766125.1. Classification (NCBI taxonomy): domain Bacteria; kingdom Pseudomonadati; phylum Pseudomonadota; class Alphaproteobacteria; order Acetobacterales; family Acidocellaceae; genus Acidisoma; species Acidisoma sp. S159. The sequence continues at coordinate 49,626 of NZ_LMUG01000080.1, read as the reverse complement.
ATGCCGCTCGGCTGATGCAGTTCGTGTTCAAGAATCGTGCCGAGGCGCGCGAACTGGGCCTGAAAGGGCGGAGAGACGTCCTCGCTAAGATGACTTATGAAATTGCGGGGCGCCGGATGGAAAAGCGGCTGGCTGAGATCGCGCTCATGAAATCAGCGAATGTCCAGGCGAGCTTTTAGCGGATCGGCGACATTTATGGCGTTCGGCAGGTTATTGGATGGCTTAAGCGCGTATGCACACAGTTGATCGTGGTAAGATCAGGTCAGAAGTGCCCCGTGGATTTATCGCTCCGGAGATTCCATATGGTTGGGTCGTCCAACCGACACGCAGATCAAATGCGCGGCATCGTGCTTGAGTGGAGGCAGGATCTTTTATGGCCAAGGCAAAATATCTGAGCCTTTTAAAGCAAATGTCGGAGACGTAGAGTTGACTGCTGGGAACGACTCCCTTGCGCATCTCCTCAATAAGCTGGAGGAGAAAGACGAAGCATATCGACTGCTCGTTGATGCCCATGGCCGCTTGCTGCACGTGCGGGCGAACCGGTACGCTCGGCTTGAGACGAGACTTCATACTAAGCTGCGGCTAATGGAGGAAGAGCGCACCAGTACTAGGGCGAGCTTGGCGCGCTTGGCGGACGAGCTTTCGGAGGTAAGATCGGATTTGATGGAAGCTGAGATTGGATCGAAACGAACCGCAGGAGAGTTGGCGGATCTGCGAAAGCAGCTTGCCCTTGCGGACGCTCGTATCAATGGTCTTTTGTCATCCAAAAGTTGGAAAATGACCGCGCCGTTACGCGGCGGAACACTGTTGTTCGTGGCGTTCCGAGCGATTGTGCGCAGGCTCTGCCAGCGCTGTTTGCAGTTTGTTAAGGTCGTGGTTCTGCGACTGCACTCGCTTAGGAAGCCTGCGGCAATGCCGCGCGACAGCAGCTCAGCGGTTGAACGCTTTGAAGATGGGGCTGGCCAAAGGCCGCCGTCTGGGGATCGACGTGAGTGATTTTGCCGGAGCGACTATGAACGTGAATTTCGAGCGGAAGGAGCTCGGCGTGGAAAATGGCTCTTATGACATATTTATTGACTGGTCCCTTTCTGACGTCAGAACTGAGGATCTCTCTTTCCAGATTGAGCATTTCAGGAGAGAAAGCGGCTTCGCTCTTAACGATGACTGCCTCACCATTGCAATGCCGGAACCTCGCCACGATCTTGAGCAACAGGTAGCTTGCGGAGCGTGGTGGTATGCGATCGCTAGGGCCGCGACGCGGCGGCGTCATCTTTTCGTTGTCATGGGCAAGCTTATCCCTCGATGTGAAATTGTGCCGTCCCTTCTTCAAGCGCTTTACGCCGACCCAATGCTGGCGACGGCGCAGCCGAGGTTCTCTGACGCGATGACGGATCGCATCTGGCCGCTTTCCGGGGGCGCCAACGCGGTTGGACATGAATGTCATTTGGGGCGTTCGGCGCTCAGTTCGCTACCGCCCCTCCTGCTAACAGCCGAATTGCTGGCGGCATGCTTTCTCTTGCGCGGTGAGGTTATCGCGACCGTGGCGCCTTCACATAGGATGCTGAGCTCGGCTGCAGCAATTTGCTACACCCTTTGCCAAGTACGGCGACGCGGCTTTCGAAATATTGTAGCCAATCATGTCGTGGTGAGTACGCCGCTGACCGTTCAGGAGATTTACCCGGTCTTATCTGAGGACGATACAAAGACAGTTGTCGAGACCTATCCCGACTGGCTGCGAGCCATTGGCGAATACAGACAGTTTCCTCAACTCCGTTTGGAGCCACTTCTTGAGGCCGCATTTCCAAACGGTGGAATCGAGCGTGACCTCCTACTCGATTGTCGAGGTCTGGTTCCTTTCAACAACGGCACTACTCAGTGCATTCTGGGCTTTCTGAGGGGGATAGATGAGTTGAGATGTGATTGGAACATCGACATTGTCTGCCATCCTGATGCTGCTAAATATCATCGACTCCAAGAACGGTTCCCACGCTTTCGGCGCTGGACCAATCATGTTCGGGGCTATTATGCTGCCGTCTACAAGCCCGACCAGCCCTGGTCGGTTACGGACCTGGTTGATCTACACAACCATGGCTACCTCATTGGGTTCAACATACTGGATACGATATCCTGGGATTGTGTCTATCCCTCTCCGAGAGAGCTAGATGCCGTTTGGCGTCTAACGGCGCGGTATTCGGACCTGCTGACATACATCTCTGCGTATTCGCGAGATCGTTTTAGGGCTCGCTTTCAAGTCTCGACAGGAGTGCGAGATGAAGTCATTTACCTCAGTCTCAAGGCGAGCGAACTGGTAAATCCCGCCTATAGCACAGCGGCCACCGGGGAGCATGTGCTCATCTTCGGCAATCTTTACGATCACAAGGCAATTGGAGTAACAGTGGGCATTCTGGCGACATCGCTGCCAGATTGCCTATTGATTGCCCTAGGTGGTGATCCATCGGACAGTTCCAATCTTCTAGTCATGGCCGGAGGTATGGCATCGCGCGATGAAGTTCATCGGCTACTGGCAAGCGCTCGAGCCATTGTATTCCCGTCCTTCTACGAAGGATTTGGTCTGCCCGTCGTCGAAGGTCTCGCGTATGGCCGATCGGTGCTTGTCCGACGGTCACTGCTCTGGACTGAGATCGCGTCACATGCGCGTCTGTCCGGGCGCCTGATTGAATTCGACGACAATGCTGATCTCGTCGAGAAATTGCGGCGGATTATGGAGGGGAGTAATGACACGCCCACCGTACCTTTCGGAGGTAATCTTGCCGTCGGCGTTGAGCCACCAACGTGGCGCGACGTAGGTAAGAAATTGATCGGACTTCTCGAGGAACGCCTGCAATCCAAAGACATACGGCACTGGGCTGCGAGAGACGAGACCTTAAGCATGATCGCGCAATGACTGGTTCTAGAATGGAGGTCGTCACTCTTCTGGCCGACCAAGGCGGTGAGACGTCAAATTTGGCCGAGAAGGTTCTGGCAAGGCTTTTTGCGCATCAGATGCCCGAGGTGCTCCATGAGTTGGTCAAGGTCGGCAGCAGCGGCGGCTACGCCGGACGGTTCTCAGCCTGGGACAGAGGTGTGGCGCAGTTTGGGAAAGAACTCGAAAGGTTTGACTTCGTCAACCTAGTGACGCCAGAGTTTCGTTGGCTAAAAACAGAGTCGCTTAGCAGGCTCGACGGTGATGTTTTGAGCCTCGTCAGAAGAAGAGCAGTTGCTCTGGGCGAATTAGGCGTGCATGACGACCCGGTTGGCCACGGCCAACTGACTCGCTGCTGGCTAAGATCATCGTTTCTTCTGATGCCACCGGCAGAACTTCGGCTACTACGGACGCTTGAGAGCGTCCAGTGCAGTGGACTATACGGTGCCTCGAAGCCGCCCGAAGGTCTTGCGTGCAGTCACGATCCGGATGACTTGACCTTGTCGAACGAGCGACTTCTTTCAAGCAGACTGCTCTCGCAGGGGTGCAGTATTGTTGATGTGATCTGGCTTGCGGCACGCGCGGAGAGCTTCATGGAGCTCGAAAGACCTCTTGGTGTTATCCCGAGTTGCCACGTGCAGCTTTCGACTCGCGATTTGGGCAAGGTATCTCTTTAGCTAGCCGCGAGGTGCATTAGCAGTCACGAACTTGAAGGACTCCGCGAGCTATGTCTTTCTCACCGCACTTATCGAAATTCTCAATAACAAGAGAGGTTCCCCGGCGCTGCCGGTCTCGACTTCCCGCTTGGGGGCAGCACCCGCGGCGGCAAGGCATGGAGATGAGGGCCAAGCACAATGGGGCGAGATAACGACTTGACACACGAGATCCTTAGCTTCACCCCTGATGGCCGCAGTCTTCCTGAAGCGACTTGCGACGACGCAAGTATGATCGATGCGATCCCACATTCTCGCGGCTCCTTGCCAGAGGGGGAGGGCCACACGGACGGCGAGGGCGGCTTCACGCTGCTGGAAGTCCTAGTTGTCATCGTGATCATCGGCCTTCTCGTCGGCTTTGTCGCGCCGGCCGTGCTGCACCAGCTCGGCGGCGCACGGATCTCGATCGCGAAGCAGTCGATCACACGCATTGGTACGGTGCTCGACATGTACAAACTCGATGTCGGCGACTATCCCAGCACTTCCGACGGGCTCCGAGCGCTGATCGACAGGCCCAGCGACGCGCAGAACTGGAATGGGCCTTATCTCAAAAGCGATTCGGGCGCACTCGATCCTTGGAACCATCCCTTTGTCTATCGCTACCCATCAGATCGCAGCGGGCATGACTACGATGTCTGCTCGCATGGTCCGAGCGCGAACAGCGATAGTGCCTCGGATAGCGGGATGATTTGCAATCAATGAGCCGCGGTTTCTGACGTTAGTATAGCGGGAGACACACCCCGGTTTGAAGTCGAAAGCTTGCTTGTTAGGACAGACGGCTTGCGCAGAGCAGTGCACTGCCGCTATCGCGCGGGCCCTGCTCAGGGAGCTCTCGCTTCTTCGTGCGATCCGAAAGTGCTAGTTCGAGGACGAGTGTTCCCTTTTGTCCATCACTGGTCTACGACGCGTGTTATAAAAACCGTCCCTGGTCTCGGCAGTTCTGCTCTGAAACCGGGGTGTTGCCACTCACTTAAGCGCCGCCTTAGACTAGGTTGTCTATCCCAATGCGTCTCGTATCTCCGGCCCGGATGTCTGTACGGGGTGGGAGCCATATCAAATTGATGACGTTAAGCGGCAGGACATCATAACCCACTCCTTTCCCGTCTGGCTGCTGATGCTGTTGCTTGGACCCATCATCGGCAGTTTCCTTGGCGTGCTCATCCGCCGCCTGCCGCGTGGTCGCCCGGTGGCTTTGGCGCGCTCCGCCTGCGAAAGCTGCGGGACCGTGTTGACGGCATGGGACTTAGTGCCGCTGGTGAATTATGGTCTGCAGCGCGGACGTTGCCGGCACTGCGGGGCGGCAATCGGCCGATTTCACCCGGCGATCGAACTCGCAGCGATCGGTGTTGCGCTCTGGGCCATGACAATTGATAACGGAGATTGGCTTATCGCGGATTGCGTGCTCGGCTGGGTTCTGCTGGCGCTCGCGGTGTGCGACTGGCGGAGTTACAGCTTGCCGGATGCGCTGACGCTGCCGCTCATCCTGCTCGGTCTTGCCGCGACCTGGTATTTGCGTCCAGGGGAGCTGACGACGCATGCGCTCGCAGCCGCGCTTGCTTACATGGCATTTCGCGCATTGTCCTGGCTATATCGCGGGCTGCGTGGACGCGACGGCCTCGGTCAGGGCGATGCGAAGCTGCTAGCGGCGGCGGGCGCTTGGGTCGGGCTTGTGGCGCTCGGCGACGTCGTTCTCGTGGCGGCGACGATCGGGCTTCTGCTCGCGGTTATCCTCGCGTTGCGTGCGGGCCGCCCGCTATCGGGCCAGACCGTTCTGCCCTTCGGCCCCTGCCTCGCATTTGCCACCTGGGTCGTCTGGCTCTACATGCCGGCTTGATGAGTTTAAATTGTCATTGTGATGGTTTGTCGCTTTCGAAGAGAAGACGAGCCGCGCGCAGCACCTCGCGCCGGTACCCCTCGCCGAGCATAGTGGTATGGGAGTGGTAGTAGCCCACCGCACGTAGCAAATCGCCATGTGCCTGATCGAGATAGGTCCTCAGGATCGCACCGGCGGCGGCGATGTTGAAGCAAGGCCGGCTGATGAGACGGTTGCGGACGACGACAGCGGGCAGCGTCGTGTAGGCTTCCAACGCCGGAATCCAGATCGTGTTCACCTGCATTACGCCAAGATCAGCAGTGCCGTTTGTGTCCGGGCGCACCATGCCGGCGCTGCCGCCTTCCACGGCCTGGATCGAGGGCAGGACGCGCGGCGGCAGCGCGTAAATATGGGCGACTAGCGCCATACAGGCGAGATAGGGGATCGACATTCAAAGTCCCGAGGTCCGCGGCACTAGATGCGGGGTGCGGCCCTTCCTAAACAGCTTGCTACGCGCAACGATAGCGAGATAGAAGAACGAGTATCTGAACGCTTCATTTTCAAGCGAAAATTGTGGCTCCGCGTTCTCCCTCCCCAAGTTCTTGGATTGCAACGCCAAACCAGACTGCTCGGGCCTCAGTCCACGCGGTCATTCTGGCTTTAGAAACAACCGCGGCGGGGCAGATGTGAGGAGTCCTAAGGCAGATTCGTGACGAAGCACAAATAAATCTCACTTAGTGAACGTGCCTACAGGTTGCGCCGAATAAAGGAAATGTCTCTTCCGTCGTCCAGGCCTGACTTTGAGCCTGTGTTCCGGCACCGACAACCGTTGCCGGCTTGTAGTCGCCGGTGGGCGACTCGCTAATTCAAAGAGCCTGTCTACGAGACATAACTTGGTTTAGATCGCGTAGCCATGGCAAGAAGTAGATCCGCTCGCTCTGCATTCCACGGACTGGACCATCCCGATCTTGCGGTTGGCCTCTCACGGACATACCAGTGGGCGGCCATTCAAGCTAGGACAGGACACTGTCTGCCGGAGCGGGACCCCGGCGTGAGGGCCGATCATCAAAGTTACCATCCGATAGCTGACTAGTAGAATGATCCTCCACAAATTTATGGTTGTTGCAAGCCACTATGCTTCGATCTTGAGCCTCAATCGCTCTACAGTTTCTACGGCTCCCGTGATCGTGATTTCGTCACCGTGCGGGTGAGCCGCTACCGGGGAGACTCAAATAGCCGCAAAGCCTGGACAAGCAGATGGTAGCGATGGGGGTGGATCCGCGCAGAAACATCCGTCTCTCCGAGGTGATGCTGTGGGCTTGGACCGGCCGGGTAACCGCGTCGGGGGTGTACCAGTCTTGGACATCCGTCCCCAGACTGGCCGCAGATCAGCTTTCAGGACTCGTTTTTATTGCCCCGAGGACAGCACACGAGCTGATAGTCGCATTTTATTGGTCGGTGCGGGTTTGTCGGCCTGGATCATATGGCAGATTGGCGCTGGTAAGCGCTGGGCGAGAAGCAGCCTGTGCCTGAGACTGGCGGCTGATGTATTGTGGGCGGCGACGCCGGCGTACAACAACATTTGTGACTACATCTTCGCGATGTTCGATCTCGGACCCCAGGTCGTAGCGACCCACCTTGCGTATTCTTGCCCTCGCGGGTTATGGTTCGAGGAGAGCCTAATGGCCCGTGATGATCGCCAAAGAAAACGCGCGATCGGTCTGAGGCAAGAATTGTGATCAATACGAGGGCTCAGCGGGTGTTGAGCGTTCGATGCATCTCGGGCCATTCTTGATGCATGGACTCGCCACTCTGATGCCTGAGTTCCGTCCCGCGACTAGACTGGCAGTCTGTATTGAGGCCGTCGCTGTGTCGCGCGACCGCACAGCGTTTACGGTTCTCTTCCGATACTATACACCTCGCTTGAAGACTTACTTCGGTCGGAGAGGGTTGACACCGACCGCAGCCGACGACCTGGCGCAGGAGACCATGCTCAGGCTCTGGGACAAGGCCCATTACTTTGACCCCGAGAAGGGCCATCCCTCTGCGTGGGTATTTACAATCGCTCGCAACTTACTCGTCTCGGGATTTCGAAAACCGCGCCTTCGTGTTGTGGACGCCGATGTATCAGCATTTGAGGATCCCAATCCCCGGCCTGACGAGCAGCTAGCTATGAACGAGTCTGACGTAGAATTGCGACAGGCGATGTCGGCGCTGCCCGAGATGCTTGTCGATCTGCTGGAAGCGTCGCTCCTTGACGGGAAATCGCATCAGCAGATCGCGCAGCAGCAAAATTTGCCTCTCGGAACGGTCAAATCACACCTTAGGCGAACTTTAAAGCGGCTTCGCCTCGTATTACCTCAAGAGCCATGACAGCAGATACCGGAATGCAGCCGCAAAGACATCCTTGCGATGCGACGCTGCTCGCTTATGCTACGGGCACTCTTGGAAAAGCGCACCGGTTGATCGTCGAGATCCACGCGAAAAGCTGCTCAATTTGCCAGGAAGCAATCCGCGCCGCTGAGCGGGTGGGTGGACTTCTGCTGGAAGAATTGCCGCCTACCTCAATGACGCCGGGCGCGCTTGAACTTTGTCTGGCTCAGCTGGAAACTAACGAGCGCTTACCATCCTCGCGTGGAGCGACTCGCTCGACATCGCATGACGAAGCTTGGTCAGCGCTCATGAAGGGAGGCTTTGTGCTTCCGCCGGAACTACAGAACCTCCGGCCTGGACGACTTCGCAGGCTTGCGCCGGGCATTCTCCATGCCACGCTTTTCAGCGACCGCGACGGTGGGTTGCACTTCATTCGCGTTTCGCCGGATTTCGCAATTCCGCGGCATAGTCATCCAGCTGGCCTGGAGCTCACTTGCGTGTTGGCAGGGGCGTTCCACGATGAGAGCGGCCGATATCAGGCCGGGGACGTAAGTGAGCAGCCGGACTGCGACGGATTGGACCACGCGCATTTGGTTAAAGCTGACCCACGAGACGGCTGTATCTGCATTTTGGCGGCGACTGGACGCCTTCGCTTCGCGGGCTTCTTACCTCGCATACTGCAACCAATCCTCCCCTTCTAAGAGTTCATTCCGATTCTGATAGGCAACGTCCTATGCGCCGGATCAGGATGATGGCTGAGGCTGCGTAGAGGAAGGCTTCTGCGGAGGAGATGAGCCGTTCAACGTCGCGGTAGAAGCGGCGGTTGCGGCCGAGCCAAGCCAAGAACCGCTCGACATGCGCTGATCGCGACCCGGCGGTTTAGTCTGCTGCACTGGAAGCGAGACAAGCGGATGGGCCGCTTGCAGCGTCCTTGGAGGCGATCATGGCACACTATGTCGGGCTCGACGTTTCTGACAGAGACACCGCTATTCACGTCATCGACGAGACCGGAAAAATGGTCTGGCGGGGCAAGCGGGCCAGCGAGCCGGAGGTGATTGCCGCTGCCCTGCGGCGACACGCTCCGCACCTCGAGCGGGTCGGGCTCGAAACCGGACAGTTGGCACCCGGCTGTACCATTCTCTGAAGGACCTTGGTTTTCCGATTATCTGCCTCGATGCCCGTCATGCACGGGCGGCGACGGCCCTGCAGCGAAACAAAACCGATGCCCGCGACGCCGAGACATTGGCGCAGCGATGAATCCGCCTTAGCGCCTTACAAGCTGTTCGATCGTCGCGAGAGCAATAGTTAGCCACTACCCGAGACGCCCTCGGCAGGCAAGCTGACCTTATTGGCGATTGAATCTCGTAGATAACATTCAGTTGTGCCGCTCAATTGCTCGCTTGCGACGCTGGCCACTGCGATAAACTGCGTCGCCGGCATGGCACACCTCTCCAGCGACAAGCGACGGATGCTCGACGCCCGACAAAAGTATCGACGCCGTTCTCGAACGCCAGAGGCCTGAAAGCCTTACCAACTATCGTCTCGCAACTCACGGGCTAACTACGCTAAAACGCTACCATCTACTTCGTCCCGTCAACACGCGATAAACACCCTTCTCCCGTTTTGGCGGAGGTGCGAGAGGAGTGGCCCTGCGGTCTTCGTCGATCCATTAGCGGCGGGCGCGGCGGCTGGTGTCTGCTGCGCATTTAGCCCGGGTGGACTGACGGACTTGGCCCTTCGACCGCACCCGCATTCGGCCCGCCATCGGTCCCGCCATCCCGCTACAATGTTCAGACGGCTTTTTGCAGTCTTGCGGCTGCCTTGCTCGGGATTGGGATATTGGCCTGCATACGCATCTGGCCGAGAGCCAGACCCAGGCGGCGGCAAGCCAGCGCCGCTTTGGCCGTAGCTTGACGACGCAATTATCCGAGCTTGGATGGCTTGGGCCCCGTTTCTGCGGAGCGCACGGCGTTTGGCTGGACGCGGATGACAGGCGCCTGTTGGCGGATGCGGGGGCCGCCATTGCGCATAACCCATGCAGCAATCTGCGCCTCGGTTCAGGGATCGCCGATTTGCGGGCGATGCTGGCGGCCGGGATCGCCGTCGGCATCGGGACGGATGCCAGCAATACCTCCTACGGGCAAAACATGTTCGAGGCGACTCGGCTCGCGGCCTACCTCTCACGGATTAAACATGCGGACACCGGGGCATGGGTTTCGGCCCTGGAGGCGCTGCGGCTTGCGACTGTCGGGAGTGCCGCCGCGCTTGGCTTCTACGACATCGGCCGCATCGCGCCGTCCTATCGCGCCGACATCGTGTTCCTATCGGGCGCGAGCCAGACCTACGCCCCCCTGCGCAACCCCATCAGGCAAATCGTTTTTGCGGAGACTGGGGCCGCCGTGACCGATGTCATGATCGATGGACGAATGATCCTGGAGCGGGGTCGACTAACAAGGATCGACGAGGCGCGTTTGCGGCGACAAGCGCAGACCGCAGCCGCCCGGCTCGACACTGCCACGCTACCCGCCCGGCGCTTGGCTGAGGATGTCTCCGGCCATGTCGAGGAATTTAGCCGTGGCTTGAGACAAAATCGCGCCTGACCCAAGCCTCGGACCACGTTGGCGCTCCGGCCGCTCTACTGACAGCGTCATCGATAGGATAGGCACGGCAGCGCAATCGACTATTCGCAGCGTGCGCCATCAGGCCTCGATCCGATATGCGTTCGGATCTTCTGCACATCCACCGGCGCCATAGGACTGACAACCACCGTTGTCAGTTTTCCTTAGCTAGTGGATAGAACCTGACGGAAGATTCCCATTAGGGATTCCTTGATCGGACGGGACGTGCGAATCTAGCGCGATGCGTACAGGTATCGTCGTTGAGGTTAGCCCGGCTGATCAGGTCCGGCTGCAAGCAGTGGTGACCGATCGGAATAGCCCACAGAAACATGTTTGGCGGGCGCAGATCGTTCTTCTGACGGCAAAGGGTCATGGTACCGCTGAGATCATGAGGCGGACAAGCAAGGCCAAGACGGCTGTTTGGCGGTGGCAGGAACGGTTTATGCAGGCGGGTGGGACGGGCTCCTGCGGGACAAGACACGGCCGTCGCGCATCCCGTCTCTTGGATCGGATGTGGCCGATCGAGTTGTGGCTCTGACACTGTCGACGCCACCCGGCGAGGTCACGCATTGGACGGGGCGGGCGATGGCAAAGGTCGCCCAGATCAGTCTCAGCGCAACGCAGCGCATCTGGCGCACTCACGGCCTGCAGCCGCATCGGATCCACCAATTCAAACTGTCCAATGATCCGCACTTCGCCGCCAAGCTGCGCGACATTGTCGGGCTCTATGTCGATCCACCCGCTCACGCCGTCGTCCTCTCCGTTGACGAAAAGAGCCAAATCCAAGCGCTCGACCGCACTCAGCCCGGGTTGCCCCTGAAGAAGGGACGCTGCGGCACTATGAGCCATGACTACATCAGGAACGGCACCACCACGTTGTTCGCCGCGCTGAACGTGCTGGAAGGCCGCGTCATCGGCCGCTGCATGCAGCATCATCGGCACCAGGAGTTCATTCGCTTCCTTAACGCCGTTGAGGCTGAGATTCCCGCGGGCAAGCAGGTCCACGCCATCATGGATAACTACGGAACTCACAAGCACCCAAAGGTCATTGCGTGGCTGGAGCGGCATCCGCGTTGGATATTCCATTTCACTCCCACCTCGGCCTCGTGGCTCAATGCCGTCGAGGGGTTCTTCGCCAAGCTTGCCAAGCAGCGGCTCAAGCGCGGCGTGTTCCACTCCCTCGTCTCACTTCAAGCCGCCATCAACCGCTTCGTCGCCGATAACAATGCCGATCCACGGCCCTTCCACTGGACAAAAGAGCCGGAGAAAATCATTTCTGCCGTCAGGCGCGGGCATCAAGTGTTAGATTCAATCCACTAGTTCGGCACCTATTTGAATCTCTCGCGAAGGGGCTTCGCCATGGGTGATTTGCTTTTGCTATCCGATGCGCAGATGCGCCGGATCGAGGGCTATTTCCAGCTTTCGCATGAGGTCGCGCGGGTGGATGACCGTCGGATCGTCAACGTGATTGTCTTTGGCGCTGTTCGTTAACAAGCTCATGTCATCGCCGTCCTCTGTCTGCGACCGCCGCATTGCGTGCAAGTCCTCCGAAGGCGTCGAGCATCCGGTCGCGCCAAGCGAAGATGGGATCATCGCTTTCGAGAGGCTCGATTGCACTTATGCAGCGCACCCACATGAACATGCCGAAGACGCAGTAATCGGCGTAAGCAGGCGCTGCGCCGCTGATGAATTCCCGATTCCTTAGGGTCCGGCGAACCGGTGTAAGCACCTGCTTTAGTGCCGCGAGGTGAGCCGGTTTGTCAGCTACGACGTCTTCGAGACTCTTACCGAAGGCCTTTTCGCGCGAGCTCCGAAAATAGTCACGGTCCCTTTCGTGAATATGCGTGTGGATATCCATGAGGATGATCTGTGCGAGACTTGGCAATAGTGCCGTATCCGCCCAGGTGTTGATGAATTCGGCAAGGGGGATGCTGTTCACCCCGCCAAAAAGTGAAATCCTAGCGGGGAAGCGCTCCTCGAGATAGAGCGCGATGCGCCAGGAGTCGCTGACGACCTCGCCGCTAACAGTCTGATTGCCTGCCACTCGGTCACCCAGGGCACTTTGATCGTGGATTAGAACCGGGACGGTTCGGCTGCCTGAAAAAGCGATTAGCTCCTTCTCGGTAAACAGCCAAGGGATCGTCTCGGCTTCCAAACCCTTGTGGGCCAACGCCATGCGAATCTTCCAGCAATGCGGACTGAAGCGCACGGCGCGGTCAGCAGCAGCCAGTTCGTAAAGTGTGAGTTTCTCTGTGCCTGTCACCTTTGTCTCTCCTCGAACGGTCGGAATTGTTCCGATACCGCGTCTTCCGTGGGCGCGGATCGGAACATCCTTATCCGGCCCGAAGGCAGTACCTCCCGTTTTCGAGAAGTCAATGCACAACCGTTTTGCCGGGGGCATCGTTTGCAGCATCTGCCGTCTCGCACGTATGCATGATAGGACAGGTTCGTGCATCGCGTACTCCGCGATTCGCGTGAGTTCGCGAAGATGACCGAGTGTGATCGCGGTGCTGGCCTGAGTGACCGGTTTAGAGCGATCGCCGGCAGTTCGTGGACGCCCTCGACCATAGCGCGGACCTCGGCCATTGCTCCTAGCGCCTTGTGGGCGCGTTCGGGTAAGACGCGTGCGAGCACGCTGTCGGCCCATCGCGTGACGACGGGACATCGATGCGCGTGAGGCGGAATGGTGCTGAACGTTCCCGATGCCGGCAGAGACGGTTCCAAAGGCCCATCACCAGAGCGCCAATCAACTCGTTGACTGCATCGAGCGTGTCGAAACGCCGGCAGCTTGCCGCCCCATAGGGTCGAAGCCATCTCCATCGGAGCCGGTTCGGTTATGGGCGTAGCGATGGCGCCGAGGAAGCGGGTCCGCACCACGCGGAATGGCACGGGCATTGTTAGCGGTGTAGTAAGGCGCGCACCTCGTCGTTGGTCGCGGCGGGCAGTTCGGCCATGTCAATCCTTCTGATCGACCAAGACCCAGGAGGTTCACCAAATCTAGCCAAAGAGTCCGATTCAGCGGTAGAATCCTTTCGATTGGGCGTAGGGGGCGGCGACATATGACACCCTCGATCCGGTGCGGGCGACCGGCCCTACCGGAAGTCGCGGCTGGCTGGCAGCAATCCACTCTATGCTTTGGGGAAAACCGCTTCCAGATTATGGCCGTCGGGGTCCAAGACGAAAGCTGCAAAGTATCCTTCTTCATACTCCGGTCGGAAGCCCGGTGCTCCGTTGTCTTTGCCTCCATTTTCCAAGGCCTTGGAGTGAAAGTTTAGAACGGATTGCTCGCTTCCAGTAGTGAAGGCGATATGGACTGCCTTGGAGATCGGCGCGGCGTCGTTTGCCTGCCTTATCTCAAACATGTCATGCACGCTATCTCCAAATCCCACCACCACTCCCTCAATTTCGAACACGATCTTGTACTCTAAAGCGCGGAATATAGCTTCGTAGAACTTGCGGCTTTCACGAAGACTAGAGACCTTGATTTGAACGTGATCAAACATACCCATGTTGCGCCTCCAATCACTTCGCAAAAAGACATTTAATGTGCCATGAGAAGATTGTGTTCGGCAATTGCAAACTTAGATCAGACTAATTTCGCTTGTCTCGCGTACAAATTGTAGAATGGGATCGCGGCATCAAGTTGCCTGTATTTCCTCCGGTCGTGAATGGGGTTGATGGCCGGGTCATACCGACCGCCCTTCCGCAGAAAGTGGCGCCAGTAAATTGGCGATGAGCTCGACGTCTGACAGCTC
>NZ_LMUG01000080.1:19298-35421 GCF_009766125.1 Acidisoma sp. S159 | reverse complement strand
CAGTGTCACCTTCTATCTCAAAGAATGAGTCCTGACCCTAGCGAGCCGCTATGAGCGACCGACCCTCGCGAAAGTATGCCATCGTCCATTCGCATGCCTATAAGTCGGCCAACCTGGCGCTATTGCTGAGTTGGCGCAACTAGACCGTTTGCCTATTGAGAGGGTCGCTTTAAAGGCTCAGTCAAACACTAGAGCGTCCGGAGGACCAACCGTGGCAATCGTCGTCAACCTAACAGCCCAAACGCTAACTGTTGCAGAGATTCCAGCCACGACTCCAGTTTGCATTTCGACCCGCAATCTGAACATCGGCGAGGTCCGACGCCTTGAGTTGATTGCGGTTGGTAGCAACCTGCGGTAGGCGAGACACGCGATGCACCGGCCGTGATGCGGGGCCGGGGAAACACTTTCGCCGGCCGCCGATTAGCAAACCACAATACTTAATTCAGATTGCTCTACTGTCAGGGATGAATTCAGAAGTGTTCCAGATACCGATTACAATCGCCAACGCGATCTCGCAAATTGGGGCGAGGGACTTACTCATTCCAGCAATTCAGCGAAAATTCGTCTGGACCCACTCAAAAGTCGAATGGCTATTCGACTCCCTTTTGCAGGGCTACCCGATCGGCAGCTTCCTTTTTTGGGAGGTCGACGATCCGGTGACAAAGACGGACTACAAATTCTATGAGTTCCTGCAGAGTTATCGGCAGGATTTCAAGGATGAAAATCCACATTTCGCCACTATCGGTCATAGGAAGTTCAATGCTGTCTTAGATGGCCAGCAAAGACTCACAGCCCTCTATATCGGCCTGACCGGCACATATGCTTATTACCGAGGCCGCGTCAACCGCGTCGACAACGAGTACGCTTACCCGACCCGGCGGCTTTACCTTAATGTGGTTGGTAAGCCCGAGGACAGCGATGAACAAACAGGTCGTGTTTATGAGTTCAAATTCCTGACCGATGTCGAGTTTCAATCATCTCCCGCGAAGTGGTTTTTAGTCTCGAGGATTCTAAAATCTCGGGATCTCAGCACCTTTACCAAGATGATCATTTCCGAGAGCTACCAGCTAAACGAGTTCGCAACAGAAGCTTTGTCGCAACTCCATTCTGTTGTGCACCTTGAACAGCTGATAAATTATTATCAGATCGAAAAGTCTGATATGGAACGAGCATTGAATGTGTTCGTCCGGGTGAATAGCGCGGAGCCGTTAACCCTTTCCGACATGCTCATGTCCACGGCGGTCGCCCATTGGCGAACCAGAGACGCTCGAAGGGAAATCCCGTCTTTAGTCAATGCGATTAGAGAGCGAGGATTCTTTGTCGACAAAGATTTCGTCCTTAAAGCCTGTCTCTACCTTTACAGCCCTGACATTCGCTATAGGGTTTCCAACTTTACGGCTGAGCGCGTAAGACCATTTGAGGACAACTGGGACGCGATCCAGGAGAGTGTCATTGCCGCTTTCGACCTCGTCCGAGATTATGGCTACAATGACCTGACGCTAACTTCGAAGAATACACTTCTCCCCCTAATTTACTGGTTGCATCACAAACATATCGCATCCGATTTCACGTCCGCTGTTGCCACGCGTGGCGAGCGCGATCTGATAAAAAAATGGCTGCACACTATGCTTCTGAAAAGTGTTGTGGGTTCGGGCTCAGCGGACAGTGTTTTAGGTGCGATCCGGCGAGTGCTTGCCGGTGAAGCATTTGGGGTTTCCTACCTGCGACCAGAGTTGCAGTCGTTTCCACAAGTGGAAATAGCATCAAGTCTTCGATTGCAAGGTCGTGACCCGGACGTCACAGCTGAGTTTATTGAATCGCTCCTACTAACGCAGAAGGATAATAGGCAGGCATTCCCGATTCTTGCTCTGCTGTCGCCGCATCTTGACTATAAGAACGGAAACTTTCATGCGGATCATTTGCACCCCGCCTCGGCATTTCGGCAGAAAGATCTTGCCAGATCGGAGGTACTTGGGGAGGACGTAGAATTCTATGCTGACTACAGACATTGGAACAGTATTCTAAACCTCAGCCACCTGGACGCTAACGAGAATATGTCGAAGCAGGCGACTTCGCTGTCAGTATGGGCGGCCGCAGAGGCCGAGCATCAGAAAATCTCTCATGCTAAATTCTGTGTTGATCATATTTTGCCTGAAGAACCCGACTTAGCATTTGGGCGTTTTCGCGTTTTTATTGAGGCTCGGCGGCGCATCCTTTCTCAGAAGTTGAGAGAGGCGCTCCAGTAGTTGCTCAATGATGGGTAAATCGGAGGGCCGATTTCTTAGCGGCTCGCTGCGTGTCTTTCATTATGTGGAGGGAAAGTCATGATGATTTTCGTTGGTAGCAGTCTTCCGGGAATGATGCCGCGCGATGTCATTCGTTGTTCGCGCCATTGCCCTCCGTAAGTCCTCGGGCGCGAGGATAGAAACAGCTGATCCCCATGTGAATAAGTGACAACACATCTCTTGTTTGCCGCCAGCTCGGAAAGCAATCGTCAACGAGCCATCTTCATTAAGGATGGAGTGTTGCGAAGGATGAAACGACCAGCGTGCGGCGTCTTCCGCCGCTTCTGGTTCAAAACGCGCGACTACATCAATGGGTTCTTCCTGGAATACTCCGAAAGATTGAGCAGCGTATGCTGCTAGATTAAATTCTCCGGCTCGCGAAAAACTGCGATGTAAAATGTCAATGGAGGTAATTCGATCCAAGCGCCATAGCCGCATTGCCTGGAGACCATCGACAGGTGCGACGAGCCAGCCGCGTCCTCCGTAGAGTAGTCCGTAGGGACATAGGACGCGAACCGCTCCCTCCTCTGGATCGCCAGTTGCGTAGTGCACTACGATGAGTTGCATGCCAAGTATTGCGCGCCGCAGGGTCGGAAGAATGCCAGGTAGGATCACAGGCCGCGGACCTGGCCGCATTGCGATCCCTTCCGCTTCCATTAGGGCGGCGATGTCTGGCTCGGCCTGGCGCAAAGCGGCGGGCCGCATCACGGCGCGCAATGTAGTGGAAGCCTCGCGCAGCAGGCCGGCGCGATCGGCTTCCCCGCGCAGTTCACATTCACGCGCAGCTGTCTCGATCGCGGCCACTGCTTCCGCACGGACCTCCATCACGCCGACCAATGCACTGCTCGGCAGACGCCACCGCCTGACTCGCTCTTCGTCGTCCCACCAATCTAACTGTGGAAATATGTCGGCCAAAGTGTCGCGCAGACGTTCCGCAGTCCTGCGGCCGATGTCAAGTGCAGTAGCCATCTCGTCAAGCGTGAGGCCCGTTCGGGTGCCCGCCAAATTGCGAGCGAGACGGAGGAGCCGTTCCGCGGGAGCATATCTCATCGGCTGCCGTCGCCTCAAGAAGCACTCATTTAGCGATCAACCTTTGGCAGTCGGTCGGGCAAATCCTATAGGTCGATCTGTGGCAATCCGTTCACCGCACTCGGCCATCAATAGACGCAGCACTATGTTCGGATCAGTCTCATAGGCACACATGACCACTCGTCGTCGCACCAAGGCGAAATCGGCTGGTGTAAGGGTCCGCAGAGCATCCAACTCTGTTGGTGCGGGCCGTTCGAAGAATTGTCGGAAAGCCAACCTCGCTTGCGTCACGGTCAACCAAGAAAACCGCACTTTCACCAAGAGGCGACGCAGACTTGCGCGGTCCAGGCGCTCGGTCAAGTTGGTCGTACGGGCGAAGGGAAACGCATGTCCGTCCATCCAAGTGAGCATCTCGTTGACCTGGCTAATCTCCCAACTGCGCATGGCGTCCGCCCGCTCCAGCAAAAGGCTGTCGGCATCGTCGAACACGAGGAAAGCCTGCGCCTCCCGCGCTTGCGAGGCGCGCCTGGTCGGAGGAGGTCCGACGTCAGGGCTGCGAGATCGCAGTTCGCGTTGATCAACGCCGGATCAAAATTAGAATCCGGCTCCTTCTCGGGAAGCGGCAGTTCCCCGCCGCGCACAGCGCGCGCAATGCCTTCGACGATCAGGTGTGCCGTTTCCCCGCGCCGCCGCCGGCTAACCGGGTTGCGCGTAGGGCTGTCGAGGCGACCGCGGGCGCGGCCGGCACTAAGCGCGCGAGGCGAGCCGCGTCCGCATCGCGCAAGATGATCCCCTCTGTCTCACCCATGCTGCGCCATAGCCTCGCGCGGGTCGTGAGGTTCGGCACGCGCAACTCTAGGCACATGGTCATCCGGCGCAGCACTGCGGGTCCGAGGACGCTGATGTCGTTTGCCGTCCAGATGACCGGCACCGTCAAACGCTCAAGCAAACGATGAATGAAGACGCGAGAACTGGTGATGGGCTCGTCGAAGACCATGCTATGGCTTAGGAAGAGATCCTCTGCCTCGTCGAAGAGGAGGAGCGTGTCGCCGGGCGAGGCAAGCCGCTGGGCAAGCCGCAGTCCGGCCAAGCGCTCGTAACGCGAGGGTTCGTTACCGCTATCGTCGGCCTCGCCGACCGGGCGCAGCCTTGCGCCGACTTTAGCGGCGAGCGCCCCGGCAAATGCTGTCTTGCCGGTGCCAGGGCCGTAGAGCAGGATACTTACACCAGGCTCGCGTCTCGCGAGCGCCGCGCGTAACACCGAGGCGGCGACCTCCGCCTCCCGACCCAAATGCGGGAACGCCTCCCAAGGCAGCGGCTCTGATGCAATCGAGCCAAGCAGTTGGTCGTAGAAATCGGCGCCAGGTGGCACGTCCTGCCGAATCAGCGACAGTAGCCGATCCAGCACTGACAAGTCGCCGTGCCGTTCGATGCGGAACAGACCGCTGGCCAGTAGCTTCGCTTCGGCCGTCAGCCGTCCCACGACCTCGGCGATCGGCGCTTGCAGAAGCATCGCCATAAGGCCGGCGTCGCGATGCAGCGTCGTGCGGCCACCGCGGCACTCGCTCATTCCATCGAATAAGCGCTCTACGCGCTGGTCCAGTTTTAGTGCAAGGCAAGCGTCAGGATTCGTGTCGCCAGTGGATCGAGTTCCAAGGCTCTGCTTATCGCGGCGATCCAGCGCTCAGCCGGTCCATCGACTAAATTTGATAAATCCGCGGCGGCTAAGTCGAGTGCGTCGCCAATTTTGCGCCAGTCTTGCAAGGAGACGCCGCGACGTCTTGATCGTCCGGAATCCTCTCCGTCGCCGGGCAGGGCAGCATCCGCCAAGGCGAAGGCGGCGGCGCTCTGTGTCACCCAGCTCGCCAGCGCGCTGGCCTCCGGCGCGCGACGATCGATGGCCGTATAGACGTTCCGGGCGCAGGTCAGCGCCAATAAGGTGCCGCCGGTGACTAAACGGCGCTCGGGCGAACGACGTTGCCCAAGAGGGGCGTCCATGGGGATTTCCTTCACGTCAATCAGATGAAACGGGCCGCCTGAGCATCGAGAGGGCGTGCCGGAAGCGAACCGTCGTTTGGTGTCCTCAGTCTCGGCCGTAGCCGTACCAGCAGGAACGCCTGCGGAATTCATGGCGTGGCAGACCAGGCGGCGTCACTGGTGTGTCGGTTCTTTGCCGCTTCAGACACCGCGCGAGTGACGCAGACCGCCGGTCGGCGAGGGCAGGGTGCTGCCCTCGCCTGGTCGCCGCTACCATCGCGCTGAGCGCACGACTCGCGCTTGCGCGCGAGCCTCGGCCAGGCGCAATTGCGCCGCAGGGATCACCCGCGCCGCCTGCCGCGGATCACCGAGCCCGAGCTCGATCTCAATGAAGCCGTTGCTCCGCACACGCGAGCAGACCGCCAAGGTCACGCCGGTATGGACGATCTGGAAATGAGCCATTTCGAGACCCTTTCCCAGGCGCGCAATCTCGCGCCAGGCCGCAAGCGCGGCCGGACGCAGCTGAGCGCCAAGCGCGGCGCGCGCCTCGGTAGACGAAACAATGACGACGGGAGCCTGAACCTGAAACACCGCAATCTCCTCAATGAACAAACACGGGCCAGGCCGTCCGGACAGATTCCGGATGAGGACTGGATCATGCTCTCGAGGAGGGGTGGTTCAGGTGTTCATGCGTATGTCCCGATAGGTAGCGGAAAGCTGACGCCGTGTCACGCGCCGTCGCGACGATATGCGCCCCGTCTACGTCAGAAGTGGACGTAGCAAATCGGCGAGCTGCGAATAGCCGATTGCCTGATTCCTGACCTGAGAACATGCTTCCGCGGTTCCAGCAGGGAGCCGCTATGGGCGGGCTACATCTTACCAAGTCTCGCTACGCCGCTGGCCTGCAGTGTTCGCGGCGGCTGTGGCTGCTTGTGCACGAGCAAGCGCCTTATGACGATCCTGATCCGGGGGCAGCACTGGATGTTGGGCAGGAGATCGGCCGCAAGGCACACCTGCTGTTTCCGGGAGGAGGTTTGATCGAGGAAACGCCCTGGCAACATGCGGCGGCCGTGCGTCGGACGCTCGCTCTGATGGCCGACCCCAGAGTTCCCGCTTTGTTTGAAGCGGCCTTCGAACATGATGGGGTCCGTATTCGGGTCGACGTCCTGGAACGTCTCTCCGATGGCACCTGGGGCCTGGGCGAGGTCAAAAGCAGCACCCGCATGAAGCATCATCATGTCGAAGACCTCGCGCTTCAGGCCTTCGTGCTCGAGGGCGCCGGCGTCAGAGTCACCTCGATCGAACTGCTGCACGTCAATAAAGCCTATCTGCGCGGACGGGAGGGCATCTGCTGGCTCGACTATTTTCGTCGCGTCGACGCCTGGATGGAAACGGCGGCCGCTCTCGTGGACCTGCCAGAACGGTTGCCGGACATGCGGGCCTGCCTCTCAGAGATAGAGCTTCCTGCTGCTGAGCCCGGCAAGCACTGCGGCACGCCCTACGGCTGCGAGTTTCTGGACCGCTGCTCGGCAGATAAGCCTGATGATTGGATTAGTTACCTGCCTCGGCTGTCAGAGACCCAAGCGGCCGACCTTAAGGTCCGGGGAATAGACGCCATCTCCGCTATCCCGACCGATTTCAGGCTAACACCAAAGCAGACCATCATTCGAGACGCGACGGCGAGCGGATGCCCTTATGTGGGGTCTGATCTCGCCCGGCTTCTTAAAGCGCTCCGCCCGCCCGCGTGCTACCTCGATTTCGAGGCCATGATGCCGCCGATCCCGCTCTATGTGGGCACGCGGCCCTATCAGACCATCCCGTTTCAATGGTCGCTGCATGCGATTGAGGAGGATGGTGTCCTGCATCATCGGGAGTTCTTGGCCGAGGGCGACGAAGACCCACGACTCGCCTTTGCGGAGAGCCTCATCGCGATACTTCACGTTTTTGATGGCCCGATCCTCGTCTACTCTGCCTACGAGCAGACGCAGCTGAGAGAGCTCGCCAAGCAATTTCCCCAGCTGCGGGTGCCGATTGAGGCGGTCATCGCTCGCATTCGCGATCTGTTGCCGATCGTCCGCGCCGGCGTCTACTTTCCGGCCTTCGGCTTCAGCAACTCAATCAAGGCCGTTGCTCCGGGCCTGAGCCCTGGCTTTGGTTACGATGATCTCGTCGGCGTCGCCAACGGCACCGCCGCTTCGGCGGCCTTCGTGCAACTGGCATCCGGCTACGTTTCGCACCCCGAAGAGGTTGGCCGGCTGCGCCGGGCGCTGCTAGCCTATTGTCAGCGCGACACCCTTGCGATGGTCGAGGTGCACCGGGCCCTGATGGAGCTGGCCGTTGCCGAGGGCTGAGCAACTTCCGGAGCATGGAATGGTTGGTCCCTTCTGGGTCGTGGAAGAGGGCGGCAAGTCGGTCATTGTCGCGCTCACGGTGCCACTGGAGCGGGCCGAAACCTATGGCGATATGCTGACAATGGAGACTGGCCACCTTCAGCATTGGTCGCGGTTAGCCCGGCGAGGGGCAGCCGCGTTGCGAACTGCCGGAGAGCCTACCGCCCCCGTCTGGTCGGAATACGAGGAATGGCCGCGCGGGAGGGTGATTTTCGACTGTGTCGCCCGGCATTTCGTGATCCGGGCCGATCGACAGCTACACCACCCTGCTTTCGTGCGTCTTATAACAGACCATTTTTGTATTGAGGCAGCCAAGGCGACCGTTCTTGCCGACGATCATTATCGGAGCATTCGGCGCGTACTCACCCCAGAGGCAAGACCGACTTGAGATCAACACCAGTAATTGAGATTGGGATTTCACTTTTACGAAACCGCAGTCAGTACGGGCGCTTTGCGATTCACCCTCGACGAGTGCAGCGCCGCCTCTTTGATCCCCCGGGTCTCCTGGCAAAATTCTCTCGGCCGCATAATAAAGCCCAATGGCAATTTTGATGGATGGAGAACCGCGAGCTACCCTGTTGGGATTATGCAGAGTTGGCGCCCGCGTTCATCATAAATAAAGTTGAACCGGCCACGCTTGAGGCTGACCGTCGCGCCCGTATAGGCTTTCAAGCCATCATCCGGGCCGCCGCCCGTGCCGATAATAGTGAGTAGACCACCTCGCTCATTATAGACGAAGACAAAAGCTCCCCGCTGGACCACACTGCCGATAGCCATAGTTATTCTCCATCTTCGCCCGCCGATTTGAATGCCAGGCCCGTGCGACAGAAGTGGACGTCTTTGTATCTCCGGAACCCTTCACGCTTCTTTGAAACGATCGGCGAGAGGGGATCGACCTTAGTCTTTATGGGAATCGTCTGCGTGACGTTGTAAGCATACTGGGAAGCCGGGCCGTGTGGTGTCGCTGACCCGAAACGCCATTCTCGAGCTCCCCGCGAGAACGTCACATGGCAGTTCTAGAGTGACCACATTTGACGTGAACGTTGTATAGGTCTGAAGAAGCTAGGCCGATGAACTGGACGCCACTGGATACTGCGTGTTCCGGGGCTGAGCGGAGGAACTCGATGATGGGTACTAGACCAGCCAAAAGGGGAATACTTGATATTTCAATCTGCATGGCAAACTAACTTATGCGTCAAGAGCCTGCACAAAGATTGTTAAATCTTGCAATGAGTCTCGCCGGCACGCGTGTCGGTCTGACTTTGGACGAGATGGCGTCAAGCCTGGGCGTAGCGAGGCGGACCGCGGAGCGGCTTCGAGACGCGTTGGCCGAGATCTTTCCGCAACTGGATTTCAATGATGATGAGCAGAGGGTCCGTCGTTGGCGTCTTCCCGGAGGCGCCTTAGCTGGTGTGGCGGAGCCGCGGGCCGAGGCTGTAGCGGCCGTGGAGGCTGTGGCCCGTGAATATGGGAGCAGAGGAGAACTTGACAGGGCTGGGCTGCTGCGGGACGCCGCGACGACGCTTCGCGCGTTGATGCGGCCAGATGCCCTCCGTCGCGTTGAGCCCGACATCGCCGCTCTCATGGAGGGAGAGGGGATCGCTATGCGACCAGGTCATCGGCCGAGGCTTGACCCCAGCGTTCTGCCTGCTCTCCGCCGGGCAATCCTGGGCGTCCAACTTATAGCAGTGCGCTACGCGAGAGACGCAGATGAGGCACCAGTTACCCGAATTCTGTGTCCTTACGGTACTCTCTACGGCGGCGACGGCCGGGCGTGGCTCGTTGGTCATGTTGAAGAACTGCCCGAGATGCGCTTGTGGCGACTCGATCGAGTGCTATCGGTCGATCTACTCGATCGCTCTTATGCGAAGCGCCAGGATTTCGATCTAGCCACTTACGCCAGACAATCATTCGGTGTTTTTCAGGAGCAGCCCATCGATGTCATTCTGAAGATTGAGCCTGAAGGGACGCCCGATGCCCTGAGTTGGCTATTTCATCCATCGCAGACCATCGAACCAGTGTCAGATGGAGGCCTCATCGTGCGGTTCCGAGCGGGTGGCGTGCTGGAAATGTGCTGGCATTTGTTTACGTGGGGCCAGCTCATAACGGTGTTGGAGCCCCAACAACTGCGCTCGGAACTTTCCCAGATGGCAACCAATGTCGCGCACCATCACGCCAAGGTGCAAGAATCAGGTAGCGATGGACCGCATCTGATCGCGCATGGACTTCGAGTCTAATGCGCCTCGGACATGATCCGCGGATCCGAACCGGGACTGTGGGCATCTTCCGGGTTATGCCTCACGAGGACGGCAGTAACCAAACGATCTCCGATGCACCACGCTCGATGAGGCGGAAACGTTGCAGAGAGTTTCCAACCACCCGGCGGGTCGGTTACGCTCGACTTGCCAATAGTATTGTCAACCGTTAGACGCCGCATTTGCGAGGAGGTTCCCATGACGGAAGATTACGACGACGTCCTTCATGAGTTCGACGACCCTGATGAGGATCTGAAGCAGGCAGAGTTAGTCTGCCGCGTAACGGATGGGAAGCTCAGAGGATATTTAGAATGGATGACGATCGCCTATGCCTGGATCCATCTGAGGAACCAAATATTGAGTAATGCTGATGTTGATCTCGAAGAAGACTCGGATTATCGGCGTATTCCCGAGTATCAGATTGCATTAGAGCAGGCACGGAAAGACTATCCCCATCTGATGGGCCTCTCCGCCTCCACTTGTAAGCATCTAGAGTGGTTTGAAGGTCATAGCCTTGGGTTGTTCAACTGGGGAGAAAAGCTCTCCAACGACGAAAAGGCACGGCTTACTAGCCCTCTGATCATCCGCAGACGTTATGAGGCGGCAGAGAAGGCGAAGGTTCTTGGAAGTAGCACGATGTAGGGGTCTCCGATGACCTTCAGATATGCAGACCATCGCATACCGCTTCATCAAACGTCTGTAGCACCTGCGCAATGGCCGAGAGAACTGGTAAAAAGACGCGGCTGGGAAGCGGGCTTTCTTGACTGGTACAGTGCCAACGATGATCGGTTCACGATCAAACTGGAGTTCTTACGAAGCAATCGGCAGCACATAGAGGCGGCATTCCACGGCATCACGCGGGTCACACGCGCCATAATCAAGCAGGACAACATCGACGTCACGGTGGATTGGCAGGGTCATTTCTGGGACATCATCGCGAACTTCGAGACCTACCCGCAGCGTGTGCCAAGAGGGTGGGTCTGTGGCGAGTGCCCGCCCGACAGTCGTTTCATCTACGCGACGCGACAAGATCTTTGTCAGGCTGAAGTGCTCGTTCCGTTCATGGAGTGGATAAACACAAGTCTGGCAAAAGCGACGGCGCTCTCACTCTGGGGGGCGGCTGACAGCGCAACCTGGGCGCGGCTCGTTATCGGTTGAGGCGCAGGGTCCCGCCGTCCGCGAGCTAAAGCTGCAGGGTCAGTCCAAGATGTGACCGATCTCCAATTCGAGGGCGATATGGAGTTCGGCTAAGACACAGTGATCTCACAAAAAAAGGATCAACCGTTGTCGCGGTTGTGTTAAATCTCAACTCACGTCGCGGGCACAAAGATAAATTGCTTGAGCGAGCTGCTGTTTTTTGCTTCATGCACCTTATGGCGATCTCACTCTGTTCAAGACAGCGCGGCAGTTTGCCGCCTGGCTCGGCTTGGTGCCGCGGCAGAGCTCTACCGGCGGAAAGACGCCCCTCGGCCGGATCACCAAAACGGGCAATCGGGAGATCCGCAAGTTGCTGGTGTTGGGGGCTACCTCGATGGTCTACCGGGCAGACGGATGGAACAGCGCGGTCGGCGCTTGGCTCAGGTCTGTCCTCGAGCGTCGCCCCGTCCGATTGGTGACCGTAGCATTGGCGAACAAGATGGCGCGCATCGCCTGGGCTGTGATGACGCGCCAAAGAGGTCTACCGCCCGAAGGGTGGTGTCGCGGCCGTGGCGCAAGCTACCGCATGACGCCATTCCGTCGGATGGCAGGCGACGGGTGCAAACCCGACTGATCCAGCAGGAAGCCTCAACAGCGTGATGGGAAAGACCGTAGTCAAAATCGGGCAATACCGTTAGCAGCCGTGTGCCTCGAGCACGCCAGACAGATTGGTGCCTGACACGTACGCGCACCCCCATGATGGCCAGCGGTCAATGCCGCGCTACAGGCCGGACATAAGGGCGCAACTGACCGGATCTTCGCCAATGCTGAGCGGTGCTTCATAGTCTTGCCAAGAGGAGAGTAGAACTTGGCTCGCTGACGATGGCCAATGGCGCCGCGCGATCTCTCGGCCGGATCGCGATCAACCGAACAAGGAAACACGGGCGGCATCATAAACTTCCGCACTTTGTTCGTCAGCGACGTGGTCTCGCCGTTTCAGCCTTCAGCTTGCCTGTGCTGGCCATAGAAATTTCGCGTCTGCAAAAGAACTCGAGATGTAAAGAGACGCACATCTTTCTGTCTACACTGCACGCCGTCGCTAAAATAAATATGGACACGTCTAGAAGAGACATCGGCGTCGCGTGAATGAGACGGTAAAAAATCTTTTCATTATCTTGGACTGCGTCCGACCTCTATCTAAATGCTCAGTGCCGCGCTCCCGGGCGTTCGCGTCCCAACCTTTCTGCAAACTCATGATGTCGCAAAATCCCGGCGCGGTACGCATAGAAGATATCGACCTTTCGAAGCGTCTGGAGTGGTTTTTTGATATGGCTAGGTGAGGCAGTGGAAGTTGGGTGATAATAGCTAGCCCGCCCCTTTCGTTGGAAGGTACGACCGTGCGGACAGCGCTCTGTGAACGGCTTGGTATTGAGATGCCGATCATCCAGGCGGCCATGCATCAGGCTGCTTGCCCCGCGCTCGCTGGCGCTGTCAGCAACGCAGGCGGCCTCGGAATGCTCCAATTGGGGTGGCTCACACCCGAGGTGATCCGTCAGCAAATCCACACCACCCGTGTGCACACGGCAAGACCCTTCGGCGCGGGCTTTGTGCTCGACCAATCACAAGAGAAGAGAGTGGGCCTGGCGCTCGAACTCGGCATGCGCATCATTTCACTTTTCTGGGGGGATCCAGCCCCCTATGTCGCAGCCGTCCACAGCGTGGGTGGTCTCCTTATGCACGCGGTCGGCAGCGTAGCTGAAGCCCGCCATGCCGCCGAGGTCGGCGCGGACATTATAATCGCCCAGGGCTGGGAGGCTGGGGGTCACGTACGGGGGAGAGGTCGCCACACTCGCGCTGGTCCCCGCCGTTGTTGATGCCGTGTTCCCATTACCAGTCGTCGCGGCGGGAGGCATTGCGGACGGACGTGGGCTTGCTGCCGCGCTGGCGCTCGGCGCAGCAGGCGCGTGGATCGGCACGCGATTTCTGATGAGCGCGGAGGCGGCGATTCATCCTGCCTATCGCGAAGCCCTTGCGCATGCGACAGCGGCCGACACCTTTATCTCAACGCTTTTCGATGTGAGCTGGCCAGACGCGCCGCATCGCGCATTGCGTAACAGCACCGTGATGGCCTGGGAAGCGGCGGGCCGGCCGCCACCCGGGAGCCGACCCGGCGAAGGTGATGTCATTTACCGTTCTCCCACCTGCGGGCAGGTCGTCCGTTACGAAACAGATTTAGCACCCACAGACGCGGTGGGTGATATTGAAGCCAGCTCGCTTCTGGCCGGCCAAGCCGTTGGCCTGGTAACGCGCATGCAGCCCGCAGCCGAGATCCTACGCGAGATTTCCGAGGAAGCTCGAAATGTCATTGGGCGGCTCGCCGCGTTGGATTGAGCGATGCGCTGAAATCAATCACCCTTTGCTACCGCGCGCCGAGGTGTTCAAACCGAAGCCGCCTCCCGATGCGTCAACGCCTTCGGCAAGACGGACCTCCTGCGCACGCTAAGGCGATAGGAAGGCATGCACCACAGCTGCTCCCAAGATGGCCACGGAGACCACCGCGAAGCAGAACACAGCGGCGATCGTCATGCGGAGCCAAATGGGCTCTTTTCCGTCGTCCATCGCTCTCTCCGAAAGCGGCTGACGTTTAGCTCTCTGGTCCGAACACGTCGTCCGACAAGTCTTGAATGAAACGCGCACAGATCGAAACGCTTGGGTCCTGATTGGCCGTGGCCGGCACCGGCAACATTACGGGGTGGGGTTCGACGTAGAGGACAACAAGGATTCCTGGGGCTCCGCGGATGTCGCCGACTTTGATCCGATCCCCGGGAACCGGCAGCGTCTCGAAGCGGAACGCCCCGAAGTCCGAATCTTCTTCCGAGTGAACAACAGCATCGATCACATTATGAGCCCGCCCCAACGGCATGATCGTCACGAGAGACAAACTCCGGCGGCCGCTAAACCGGCCGGCTTCAACTAACAATTGCTAGAATGCATGCTGGCAACGCGCCGGTTGATGTCAATGTCTTTCTACAACTCTGGCTCTACTGGGACATCAACTTTGCCGTCCCAGTCACAAGAAAACCACTCTAGGTCGTATAATACACGGAACCCGGGAAAGTCGGACATTGGTGGGTTTCTAGGAGTCCTCAGGGGCTTGCCGCTGTTTCGTGAATGGGATCACCTCGTTTGTTCGCCGAGATCGATGCGCTTCTACGGCGTCGATCAATTGTCCGACGGCGGAAAATGTGGGGTCGTTCTCAAATTCGATGCTCCAGTCAACCTCAAGCGCTATGGGCAGGGTTAACATCTTGAAGCTGTCGAGCTCCAAGTCTTCGGCAAACCGAGCGGCGTCGGACAGGCGTTCAACGGGGAGGCCGAGATGCGCTGCCATCGAACGTCGGATAGCCTCTCTATCACTCACCCACGTCCTCCCCTGCATAATTCCTTAAGCTCTGCAGCTCATCAGGCTTTAGGAGCAACTAACAACAGTCGGCTTCAAGTAATTCCTTCGGTCATTTTTAGGCGGTCGACGGGCCACAATGCAGTACGGGCATAAAGGCTTGGCTATAGACGGCAGGGCGCTTGCTTGCTCAGCATTCCTGAAGTTGAGATAACGCACGCTCATCAGATGACGTCTCCGTTTTCGCCCGTCGCTGATGCGTTGAGCGGCCGGTAACGCTGGCCTGTCTCGATCCGGCCAGGAAGGGCGAGGACGGCTGCTGGAGAGCCACCTGCGGCCACGGCGCGGTGTCGGAGGCAAAAACCCGACGGTGGTTAGCGTTGGTTGCCGCGCTTTGACATGGAGCGCCGTATCTTTTCCCGATGGCGATCAGGATCCGCTCTAATGTCGCGCCAAAGCGTTCGCCAGTGTAGGTATTGCGGGGACAGCGCTGCAAGGGCAGCATCAATGCGCCCATATCGGAAAAGGCAGTCATCCGTGAGACTGATGACCAGCGGATTCGGCTGCATCCTGTTCTCAAGGTCGGTTCGAAGAAGGGCGTTTACCGCATCTTGCTCGCGCCCGTCCCCGAAGTGATCGGCAAGCAGTGCCAGGGCGATCGCCGCTGAACGACTTTTCCCATGTTCGCAATGCACGGCGATTAAGAGTGACCCGGTGGGGGGACCGTCAAAGAAATGGCGGCCGTCGGCAACACAACGTCCAAATTCGATGGCCTCTGTAACTTGCAGCATTGTCGGCCCTATACGATGGCCAAGCTTCGCAATGGCGATATCGTCGAAGCTCAATCTCAGCAATCTGGCGCTCTCGCCTCGGGTGGCCTGGGCGAGGGCGATTGCTAAGTCTGACGTGGTAGCGTTCGTCGAACCTCGAATAGAAATGACAGCGTCTGCACCTTCAGCGCCTCCTGATTCGACCTCCGTTCTTGAAAGGACGCTGATCCGCATGCTCGGGTTCCTTCCTCGCAATGCAATGACGCCCAGGCTCCCGAGTGCCGAGATCGAAGCCGTACGCGAGAGGGGTCTGTGGCTTACCAGCGCGGCGTGGCACCGGGCGTTTTGGCGAACTCTCGTTCCAGGCGAAAGTTCCGATTCATAGAGATATCAATCACCGATAGGCTCGACGCCGGCATAACGGCCCTACCGGAAGTCACGGCTGGCCGGCAGCCCGGCTTTTGACCGAACGGAACCGGGGTCCGGGCGTCTCACCTCATCAGCGTGTCCAAGCGTGGCGTCGGCCCAACTCGGATCATTCGCGGAAACGCTCAACTGGCGCAGGAGGTCGCCGCGGTCGATCAGCTTGCGACAAATCAAGTGCGTGATGGGCACTTCGGCGTGTTCGGTTTCCCGCTCGATGCGGCCTTCAGCCACCATCAGACGCGCGCTGATCATCGCCGCGCGGTCACGTCCGCCGATGTCCGGATAGACAAGCAGGTTGGCGACGCCGAATTCATCCTCGAGCGTGATAAAAACGATGCCCTTCGCCGTGCCCGGCCGTTGCCGCATGAGCACGATCCCGGGCAGGCGAATGGAACTGCCCGCGCGTGCCGAGTTGAGGCGCCGTGTGTCGTGGTATCCCAGTTTCGAGAATTTC
>NZ_LMUG01000080.1:18970-19288 GCF_009766125.1 Acidisoma sp. S159 | reverse complement strand
CTGCAGCTCATCAGGCTTTAGGAGCAACTAACAACAGTCGGCTTCAAGTAATTCCTTCGGTCATTTTTAGGCGGTCGATGGGCCACAATGGAGTACGGGCATAAAGGCTTGGCTATAGACGGCAGGGCCCTTGCTTGCTCAGCATTCCTGAAGTTGAGATAACGCACGCTCATCAGATGACGTCTCCGTTTTCGCCCGTCGCTGATGCGTTGAGCGGCTGGTAACGCTGGCCTGTCTCGATCCGGCCAGGAAGGGCGAGGACGGCTGCTGAAGAGCCACCTGCGGCCACGGCGCGGTGTCGGAGGCAAAAACCCGACA
>NZ_LMUG01000080.1:17432-18960 GCF_009766125.1 Acidisoma sp. S159 | reverse complement strand
CATGGAGCGCCGTATCTTTTCCCGATGGCGATCAGGATCCGCTCTAATGTCGCGCCAAAGCGTTCGCCAGTGTAGGTACTGCGGGGACAGTGCTGCAAGGGCAGCATCAATGCGCCCATATCGGAAAAGGCAGTCGTCAGCGAGACTGATGACCAGCGGATTCGGCTGCATCCTGTTCTCAAAGTCGGTTCGAAGCAGGGCGTTTACCGCATCTTGCTCTCGCCCGTCCCCGAAGTGATCGGCAAGCAATGCCAGGGCGATTGCGGCTGAACGACTTTTCCCATATTCGCAGTGTACGGCGATCATGGGTGACCCGACGACGGGACCATCAAAGAAAAGACGGCCGTCGGCAACGCGCCTTCCGAATTCAATAGCCTCTGTAATCTGCAGCATCGTCGGCCCTATACGATGGCCAAGCTTCGCAGTCGCGATATCGTCGAAGCTCAATCGCAGCAATCTGGCGCTCTCGCCTCTGGTGGCCTGGGCGAGGGCGATTGCTAAGTCCGGCGTGGTGGCGTTCGTCGAACTTCGAATAGAAATGACAGCGTCTGCACCCTCGGCGCCTCCTGATTCGACCTCCGTTCTTGAAAGGACTCTGATCCGCATGGCCGGCTTCCTAATCGGCAATGATCTATCAATCAGGCCCCTGAGCGCGGAGACTGCAGTCATACCGCGCGACGTGGATCTGTGAGCTTACCAGCATCGCGTGACACTGGACGTTCTAGGACCTCTAGTTTCAGGAGAAAGGTCCGATGCACAGAGTGATGTTTGGGCATCGACACGGCACGCCGGCACAACGGCCCTACCGAAAATCACGGCTGGCCGGGAGCCCTGCTTTTGCCCGAGCGGAACCCGGGTCCGGGCGTCGCACCTCATCAGCGTGTCCAAGCGTGGCGTCCGCCCAACTCGGATCATTCGCGGAAATGCTCAACTGGCGCAGCAGGTCGCCCCGGTCGATGAGCCTGCGACAAATCAAGTGCGTGATCGGCACCTCGGCGTGTTCGGTCTCGCGCTCGATGCGGCCCTCAGCCACCATAAGACGCGCGCCGATCATCGCTGCCCGATCGCGTCCGCCGATGTTGGGATAGACGACCAGGTTGGCGACACCGAACTCATCCTCGAGCGTTATAAAAACGATGCCCTTCGCCGTGCCGGGCCGTTGCCGCATGAGCACGATCCCGGGCAGGCGAATGGAACTGCCCGCGCGTGCCGAGTTGAGGTGTCGCGTGTCGTGATATCCCTGTTTCAATAACGCTGGCCGCAGCAAGGCGAGGGGATGCTGCCGCAGCGTCAGTCCTGTAGCGGCGTAGTCGAGCACGATTGCTTGTCCTGCCGCCTCGGCTGGCAAGGCGGGGGCGGCCTCGTTGATGAGTCCTGGCTCCCCGAGTGCGTAGTCAGCCAGTCTCAACAACGGCGGCACGTCGCGTTCAATCGCCTTGGCGTCCCACATGGCGGACCGGCGGCTGGCGCCCAGGCTTGCGAAGGCATCAGCCTCGGCCAAGGCTTCGATGGCTTTGCGGCTGACGCT
>NZ_LMUG01000080.1:17138-17422 GCF_009766125.1 Acidisoma sp. S159 | reverse complement strand
GCTTGTCCTGCCGCCTCGGCCGGCAAGGCGGGGGCGACCTCGTTGATGAGTCCTGGCTCCCCGAGTGCGTAGTCGGCCAGCCTCAGCAGAGGCGGCACGTCGCGTTCAATCGCCTTGGCGTCCCACATGGCGGACCGGCGGCTGGCCCCCAGGCTTGCGAAGGCATCAGCCTCGGCCAAGGCTTCGATGGCTTTGCGGCTGACGCCCGTGCGGCGCGCCACTTCCTCCACGGACCCATAAGGTGAGCCATTGCCGGACCGCCGGACCTTCACGATCAACCGGCC
>NZ_LMUG01000080.1:16810-17060 GCF_009766125.1 Acidisoma sp. S159 | reverse complement strand
CGTGCGGCGCGCCACTTCCTCCACGGACCCATAAGGTGAGCCATTGCCGGACCGCCGGACCTTCACGATCAACCGGCCCTCTTCCTCCGCAAGGCCCGTCGCTAGCCGCAGGCCAAGGCGCAGCGCGTGCTGGTCAGCGCTCCGTATTTCCGGCTCAAGCGTTGAGTCCCAGTCGCTCGCGTTGATGTCGACGGGCCGAACTTCGACCTCATGCGTCCTGGCGTCACCAACGATTTGCGCTGGCGCATAG
>NZ_LMUG01000080.1:16288-16553 GCF_009766125.1 Acidisoma sp. S159 | reverse complement strand
CTCGTGATAAACACCAACACCCTGCGTGTGCTTGAAGGTCGCCATGGCCCGTCGAAGCTGGTCGGCCTCACTCGGCGTGAAGCCGGCGGCGACAATCGCCACGCGCATCGCCTGCTCTTGGAAGAGTGGAACTCCGAGTGTGCGGCCGAGGACCTTTTTCAGTTCGTCCGGATCGCCATGCTGAGGGGAGGGGCCGGGGTAAACCGGCTCCTCGAGATCCCAACGCCGGCGCAGATAGGGATGGACCATATCGCCTTGGATCGGG
>NZ_LMUG01000080.1:15788-16038 GCF_009766125.1 Acidisoma sp. S159 | reverse complement strand
CCGATGATGGCGGCGCAGCAGATCAAAGCCACGCCGCAGGCAGGACAGCATGCCGAGGGCAAGAATATCGACCTTGAGCAGCTTGAGCGCGTCAACGTCGTCTTTGTCCCATTCGAGCACCGTCCGGCCGGCCATCGCGGCATTACCCACGACCGCCATTTCGGTGAGCAGGCCCCGGCTCATGACGAAGCCGCCGACATGGGTCGCGAGATGGCGCGGAAAATCCTGGATCTCCGCCGCGAGCTCCAAA
>NZ_LMUG01000080.1:15572-15778 GCF_009766125.1 Acidisoma sp. S159 | reverse complement strand
AACCCCATCGGCTGGCTGTTGAGCAACGCCGCCGCGAAGACCGCCGGGTGGTGGCATTTGAGCCAAGAGGAGGCATAGGCAAGATGGGCAAAGCTCGCCGCATGGCTCTCCGGAAAGCCGTAGGAGCCGAAGCCTTCGATCTGCTTGAACACCCGCTCGGCGAGCTCGGGATCGTAGCCCCGCCGCACCATGCCGCCGACGAGCCG
>NZ_LMUG01000080.1:15474-15562 GCF_009766125.1 Acidisoma sp. S159 | reverse complement strand
TTCTTCTTCCGTAAGCCCCGTCGCCAGCCGCAGGCCCAAGCGCAAGGCGTGCTGGTCAGCACTCCGGATCTCCGGCTCGAGAGTCGAA
>NZ_LMUG01000080.1:15292-15464 GCF_009766125.1 Acidisoma sp. S159 | reverse complement strand
TTCTTCTTCCGTAAGCCCCGTCGCCAGCCGCAGGCCCAAGCGCAAGGCGTGCTGGTCAGCACTCCGGATCTCCGGCTCAAGCGTTGAGTCCCAGTCGCTCGCGTTGATGTCGATGGGCCGGACCTCGACGTCATGCTTCCTGGCATCGCCGACGATTTGCGCTGGCGCGTAA
>NZ_LMUG01000080.1:14879-15282 GCF_009766125.1 Acidisoma sp. S159 | reverse complement strand
CTCGTGATAAACACCAACACCCTGCGTGTGCTTGAAGGTCGCCATGGCCCGTCGAAGCTGGTCGGCCTCACTCGGCGTAAAGCCGGCGGCGACAATCGCCACGCGCATCGCCTGTTCCTGGAAGAGTGGAACTCCGAGCGTGCGGCCGAGGACCTTTTTCAGTTCGTCCGGATCGCCATGCTGAGGGGAGGGGCCGGGATAAACCGGCTCCTCGAGATCCCAACGCCGGCGCAGATAGGGATGGACCATATCGCCTTGGATCGGACCCGGGCGGATGATCGCAACCTGGACAACCAGGTCGTAGAACTTGCTCGGCCGAAGGCGCGGCAGCATCGCCATCTGCGCCCGACTCTCGACCTGGAATACCCCAAGAGAATCCGCTCGCTGCAGCATGGCGTAGGTT
>NZ_LMUG01000080.1:13668-14869 GCF_009766125.1 Acidisoma sp. S159 | reverse complement strand
GCGGATGATCGCAACCTGCACAACCAGGTCGTAGAATTCGCTCGGCCGAAGGCGCGGCAGCATCGCCATCTGCGCCCGGCTTTCGACTTGGAACACGCCGAGGGAATCCGCCCGCCGCAGCATGGCGTAGGTCGCTTCGCAATCGCGTGGGATGCCGGCAAGGTCGTAATCGAGCCGATGATGGCGGCGCAGCAGATCAAAGCCACGCCGCAGGCAGGACAGCATGCCGAGGGCAAGAATATCGACCTTGAGAAGCTTGAGCGCGTCAACGTCGTCTTTGTCCCATTCCAACACCGTCCGGCCGGCCATCGCGGCATTCCCCACGACCGCCATTTCGGTGAGGAGCCCCCGGCTCATGACGAAGCCGCCGACATGGGTCGCGAGATGGCGCGGAAAATCCTGGATCTCCGCCGCGAGCTCCAAGGCGAGACCGAGCCGGCGATCGGTGAGGCCGAGCCCCTCCTGGGCCGCAAGCTCCTTCAGGCCGTCGTCACGGCCCGGTCCCCAGCTGGCCTTGGCCAGCCGGCCGGTCACGTCCTCCGATAGCCCGAGCGCTTTACCCACCTCGCGGATGGCGCTGCGGCCGCGGTAGCGGATGACGGTGCCGACGATCGCTGCGCGATTGCGACCATAGCGATCGTAGATATGCTGAATGACCTCCTCGCGCCGCTCATGCTCGAAATCGACATCGATGTCGGGCGGCTCATTGCGGCTGGCGGAGACAAACCGTTCGAAGAGCAGATCGTGCTTGGAAGGATCGACGGCCGTAATCCCGAGCACATAGCAAACGGTCGAATTGGCGGCCGATCCGCGTCCTTGGCAGAGGATGCCGCGCGATCGGGCAAAGAGCACCATCTCGTGGACGGTCAGAAAATAGGGCGCGTATTCCAGCTCCTGGATCAGCTGCAGCTCATGCGCGATCCGCGTCAAAATGTCGTCCGGAACACCGTCTGGCCAGCGGAGCGCGGCGGCCTCATAGACGCGGTCGGTCAGCGTCTCCAGCGGTTTGCGGCCGGGCTCCAGGATCTCTTCGGGATACTCATGCCTGAGCTGATCGAGTGAGAAGCCCGAGCAAGCATCGAGGACACGGATGTTATTGTCGAGTGCATCCGGATAGGCGGCGAAGAGCCGGCCCATCTCATCAGCGCTTTTGAGGCAGCGCTCGCCGTTCCGGTCGGCTGCGAAGCCGATGCGATCGACC
>NZ_LMUG01000080.1:13194-13658 GCF_009766125.1 Acidisoma sp. S159 | reverse complement strand
CGAATTGGCGGCCGATCCGCGCCCCTGGCAGAGGATGCCGCGCGATCGGGCAAAGAGCACCATCTCGTGGACGGTCAGGAAATAGGGCGCGTATTCCAGCTCCTGGATCAGCTGCAGCTCGTGCGCAATCCGCGTCAAAATGTCGTCCGGAACACCCTCCGGCCAGCGGAGCGCGGCGGCCTCATAGACGCGGTCGGTGAGCGTCTCCAGCGGTTCCCGGCCCGGCTCCAGGATCTCTTCCGGATATTCGTGCCTGAGCTGATCGAGCGAGAAGCCCGAGCAGGCATCGAGGATACGGATGGTATTGTCGAGTGCATCCGGATGGGCGGCGAAGAGCCGGCCCATTTCATGAGCGCTCTTGAGGCAACGCTCGCCGTTTCGATCGGCCGCGAAGCCGATGCGATCGACCGGCACGCCGAGGCGGATCGCGGTCAGCACGTCCGCGAGGCGGCGACGATCGGGAC
>NZ_LMUG01000080.1:12331-13184 GCF_009766125.1 Acidisoma sp. S159 | reverse complement strand
CGATCGGGCAAAGAGCACCATCTCGTGGACGGTCAGAAAATAGGGCGCGTATTCCAGCTCCTGGATCAGCTGCAGCTCGTGCGCAATCCGCGTCAGGATGTCGTCCGGAACACCGTCTGGCCAGCGGAGCGCAGCGGCCTCATAGACGCGGTCGGTCAGCGTCTCCAGCGGTTTGCGGCCGGGTTCCAGGATCTCTTCCGGATATTCGTGCCTGAGCTGATCGAGCGAGAAGCCCGAGCAGGCATCGAGGATACGGATCGTGTTGGCCAGGGCGTCCGGATAGGCGGCGAAGAGCCGGCCCATTTCATGAGCGCTCTTGAGGCAACGCTCGCCGTTCCGGTCGGCCGCGAAGCCGATGCGATCGACGGGCACGCCGAGGCGGATCGCGGTCAGCACGTCCGCGAGGCGGCGACGATCGGGATGGTGGTAGCGGGGGTCCGTCGTGGCCAGCAGCCCGGACTTGGCGGCGACCGTCATGCGGCTCAGCAGGTTCAAGCGATGGCGATCGGCGCCGTCATAGGTGACGGGGGCGGAGCAGAGCAGCGGCATCGCAAGGCGCCTGCGAAGGTCGCGCGCATCGGATTTAAGGCGCGCGGCAAAGGCGGCATCCGGCAAGGCGGGCGGGATGGCCGCCATCACCCAGCCTTCCGCATGGTCGAGCAATTCGGTGCGGGTGAGTTGGCATTCGCCTTTCGGTGCGCGCATGCGGCCGAGCGACAGAAAGCGGGTCAGCCGGCCATAGCTTTCGCGATCGGTCGGCCAGGCCAGATAGCTGGCGCCGTCGTCGAGCACCAACCGTGTCCCCACGATGAAGCGGATACCGACGTCCTTGGCCGCGACATGCGCGCGCACC
>NZ_LMUG01000080.1:11837-12321 GCF_009766125.1 Acidisoma sp. S159 | reverse complement strand
CACGCCGAGGCGGATCGCGGTCAGCACGTCCGCGAGGCGGCGACGATCGGGATGGTGGTAGCGGGGGTCCGTCGTGGCTAGGAGCCCGGACTTGGCGGCGGTCGTCATGCGGCTCAGCAGGTTCAAACGATGGCGATCGGCGCCGTCATAGGTGACGGGGGCGGAGCAGAGCAGCGGCATCGCTAGGCGTTTGCGGAGGTCGCGCGCATCGGCCTTGAGACGCGCGGCAAAGGCGGCATCCGGCAAGGCCGGCGGGATGGCCGCCATTACCCAGCCATCCGCATGGTCCAGCAATTCGGCGCGGGTGAGTTGGCATTCGCCCTTCGGTGCGCGCATACGGCCGAGCGACAGAAAGCGGGTCAGCCGCCCATAGCTTTCGCGATCGGTCGGCCAGGCCAGATAGCTGGCGCCGTCGTCGAGCACCAACCGTGTCCCCACGATGAAGCGGATGCCGACGTCCTTGGCCGCGACATGCGCGCGCACT
>NZ_LMUG01000080.1:11456-11827 GCF_009766125.1 Acidisoma sp. S159 | reverse complement strand
AGCGTGAAGTTTGTGCGCGCGCCGACCTCCGCGAACGCGACCGTCATGCGAAATATCCGTGCAGGAACCAGCGGGCAGGGCGGTCGGGGCGCAGTGCGGCGGTGCGCCCGATCCAGAGGCGCGTGCCGGAGGCCAGTTCGACGCGGTAGTAGTCCCGATAACTGCGGTCCTCCGGATCGCGCCACCATTCACGCTCGATCCGCTCAGGTCCGTCAGACCAGGCGATCTGCTGGACAGCGCCGTTCAGCCGCAGCTGCACGGGAGGGCCGTCGGGCACCACGGCCATGACCATGAGCGGGGCGGGCCGTTTTAGAAGGCGCACGGGTGCTGGCAGTTGCGAGCGACGCGGCGCATCGGGCACGGCTTCGAAC
>NZ_LMUG01000080.1:11042-11261 GCF_009766125.1 Acidisoma sp. S159 | reverse complement strand
GATGCCAGCCTCGAGCGTCATGCGCTCGAAGCCAAGATCAGGCTGCAGACGCTCCAACTCATTCGCGAAGAGGCGGCGGAGATGGGCAGGGACGCGCGTCGCCAGACCCGTCCCGATGATGATTTCTTGCACCTCGCGATCGACCCGGAAGGCGCGCAGGGTCACTTCCCGCGCGCCCTGATCGGCCTCCGCCAAGGTGCGGCACAGTGGCTCGAGTAG
>NZ_LMUG01000080.1:10680-11032 GCF_009766125.1 Acidisoma sp. S159 | reverse complement strand
GTAGTAGTCCCGATAGCTGCGGTCCTCCGGATCGCGCCACCATTCACGCTCGATCCGCTCAGGTCCGTCAGACCAGGCAATCTGCTGGACAGCACCGTTCAGCCGCAGTTGCACCGGCGGTCCGTCAGGCACCATGGCCATGACCATGACCGGGGTGGGCCGTTTTAGAAGGCGCACGGGTGCTGGCAGTTGCGAGCGACGCGGCGCATCGGGCACGGCTTCGAAGGGTCCGACGCGCATCGCTGAACGTTCGGGCCAATGACTTTCGCCAGGGGCGAGACGCCAGACCGGCAGTCGCTGCGACAGACGGTCAAGCAACTGCGCCAAGGCCTCGGCCCGAGCGGCCTCCGCC
>NZ_LMUG01000080.1:10103-10670 GCF_009766125.1 Acidisoma sp. S159 | reverse complement strand
AGTCGCTGCGACAGACGGTCAAGCAACTGCGCCAAGGCCTCGGCCCGAGCGGCCTCCGCCGGTCCACCCGTGGCCATCATATTTTGAGAGCCGGCCATGTCATTGGTCATGCCAGCCTCGAGCGTCATGCGCTCGAAGCCAAGATCAGGCTGCAGACGCTCCAACTGATTCGCGAAGAGGCGGCGGAGATGGGCAGGGACACGCGTCGGCAGACCCGTCCCGATGATGATTTCTTGCACCTCGCGATCGACCCGGAAGGCGCGCAGGGTCACTTCCCGCGCGCCCTGACCGGCCTCCGCCAATGTGCGGCACAGCGGCTCGAGCAGCGCATCCAAGGCGCGATCGATCGCCGGCCGGGTTACGATCGGCTCCAGGAAGTTGACGGCTTGCACGAAGACCGGCGGTGGTCGAACGGGCGAGAGTGAGCGAGGGCGATCACCCGTCAGCCCGTCGAGCACATCCATCACCGGGCGGCCGAAGCGGCGCGACAGTGGGGCGCGGGGTTGGCGCAGGAGTTCGCCGATCTGCTGCAAGCCGAGACGGTTCAGGCTGGTGATACAGTCCTGC
>NZ_LMUG01000080.1:8022-10093 GCF_009766125.1 Acidisoma sp. S159 | reverse complement strand
ACCAGGCAATCTGCTGGACAGCACCGTTCAGCCGCAGTTGCACCGGCGGTCCGTCAGGCACCATGGCCATGACCATGAGCGGGGTGGGCCGTTTTAGAAGGCGCACGGGTGCTGGCAGTTGCGAGCGACGCGGCGCATCGGGCACGGCCTCGAAGGGTCCGACGCGCACCGCTGAACGTTCGGGCCAATGACTTTCGCCAGGGGCAAGACGCCAGACCGGCAGTCGCTGCGACAGACGGTCAAGCAACTGCGCCAAGGCCTCGGCCCGAGCGGCCTCCGCTGGTCCACCCGTGGCCATCGTGTTTTGAGAGCCGGCCATGTCATTGGTGATGCCAGCCTCGAGCGTCATGCGCTCGAAGCCAAGATCAGGCTGCAGACGCTCCAACTCATTCGCGAAGAGGCGGCGAAGATGGGCAGGGACACGCGTCGGCAGACCCGTCCCGATGATGATTTCTTGCACCTCGCGATCGATCCGGAAGGCGCGCAGGGTCACTTCCCGCGCGCCCTGACCGGCCTCCGCCAAGGTGCGGCACAGTGGCTCGAGCAACGCATCCAAGGCGCGATCGATCGCCGGCCGGGTCACGATCGGCTCCAGGAAGTTGACGGCTTGCACGAAGACCGGCGGCGGCCGAACGGGCAAGAGTGAGCGGGGGCGATCACCCGTCAGCCCGTCGAGCACATCCATCAAAGGGCGGCCGAAGCGGCGCGACAGCGGGCCGCGGGGCTGGCGCAGGAGTTCGCCGATCTGCTGCAAGCCGAGACGGTGCAGGCTGGTGATACAGTCCTGCGACAGCCGCAGCGCGCCGAGTGGCAGGGGCGCGACGGCGGCGATCTCATCTCCGGCCGCGACAAGCCGGGCGTGATGCCCGGCGCGCGCCAAGGCAGCAGCGGCCTCCGCAATGCCCGCGATGACGGCTTGGGCAGCGATCCCACCACGCTGGAGGCTGTCGCTGACTTGGCGCAACAAGGCCGCTTCGCCACCAAAGAGCTCGGTGCAGCCGGTCACGTCCAGCACCAGACCGTCCGGAGGATCGACTGCGACGATCGGCGTGAACCGGACAGCCCAAAGAGCCAGACGCTCCAGAAACGCCCTGTCCGCGTCAGGATTGGCTGGGCGCAGCACCAATTCGGGATGCATCGCCTGCGCGTCCGCGAGGGCTTGTCCCACGTGCAGCGTGGTGCCGGGCGCATCGACGCTCGTCAGCAAGCGACGGTTGCCCTGGGTGTCCCAGGCCGCAATGGGGACGCCGGCAAGCTCCGGCTCCTTCTGCCGGATGCGGTCGGTCGCAACTCGCGGCAGATACAGAACGAGAAAGCGTCGGCGCTTCATGCGGCGCCAAGCCCAGCCGGCTCTGGCTCTTGGCCTAAGTCGCACGCCGAGACGAGCGCCTGCTTTTGCCGATCCCAGACGACCGTCCAAGCCGCGGGTCGTCCGCCGGAGGCACGCAAGAGATCGAGACGCCAGGAGGGGTTGTCGGACGGATCGGCTTTAGCGGCTCGGACCCGCCAACGGCTCCTGGCGGCGGAAGGCGGCACGAGATCCGTGTCGGGCAAGATGAGCAAGCCGATGCCGCCACCAAGTTCAGCCGCGAGCTGAAGTCGCCGGGCAGCGATCAGGTCGGGTGCCGGCCCCTCGAGAACGATGGCGGCGCCCGCCACGCCCGGTGATCTCAGCGCTTCTTCGAAGGCCCAAAGGGCGTCCTTGGCGCGCTTGGCGGCAATGAAAATGAGA
Source organism: Acidisoma sp. S159 (assembly GCF_009766125.1). Taxonomy (NCBI): domain Bacteria; kingdom Pseudomonadati; phylum Pseudomonadota; class Alphaproteobacteria; order Acetobacterales; family Acidocellaceae; genus Acidisoma; species Acidisoma sp. S159. The sequence goes on along the minus strand of NZ_LMUG01000080.1, from coordinate 8,361 downwards.
TCCCTCTGCGAGAGACCAAATTCCGCAACACCTGCAGGCCAGATGTCCGGCTCGGCGCCAATCCAGATGACCGGTCCCGCCGTCTTGCCGAGGACAAACGCGCAAAAGCCCGTGGCGGCGCCGGTGTCCGCAGCCAATACCTCGTGGAAAGCCCCGCGGGCCAAGCCCCCGGCAGGCAGTAGCCGGTCGATGGGTGGGCAGAGGGAGATGGTCTCGCCCTCCGTCACAACCGTCCCACGCTCCAGGCGCGCGACGGCGCTCCGAAGTTCTATGAGGGCCGCTTGATGATCTATTCGAAGTGCGAGATCTAACATTCCATCCGCCTAGCCAGCGGAGTGA
>NZ_LMUG01000080.1:449-7910 GCF_009766125.1 Acidisoma sp. S159 | reverse complement strand
AGGACGGCCGCGATCTCCTCCGCGGTGGCGGCGGTGAGATCGGCAGCGTCAGGGTCTGGCTGATGGTCGTCGGGCATGCGGGCAAGCTAGGCGGCGAAGGAGAACGAAACAAGAACAAGAATCGATTGACGCGGTGGTAGCGCTATGCCTGCCGGCGGTCGCTCGGGACGAGGCTTCAGGCACGCGGACATCGAATCCCGCAGATTCAATCGCCTCAACCGCCGTCTCGGCGCGATACGGCACATTCCAGGGGAATGGTAAAGAATTCGAGCGCATGGCTCAGGCAAGAGGATGAAGGTGATGCCGCGGGCAACCGCTCTGACAATCGCAGTCGACGAGAGCTGCACCGTCTCGGGCATCCTGCAAGTGCCCGCCGAAGCGCGTGCGTGCTACGTCATGGCGCATGGCGCCGGGGCAGGCATGAACCATTCGTTTATGGCGGCGGTTGCCGACGGCCTCGCTGAGCGGAACATCGCGACGCTTCGCTACCAATTTCCTTACATGGAGCGAGGCTCGCGGCGGCCTGATAGCCCGGCTCTGGCACATCGAACGGTTCGAGCGGCGGTCATCGAGGCGGCGGGGCAATTGCCAGCACTGCCTCTTATCGCCGGCGGCAAATCATTCGGCGGTCGCATGACCTCCCAAGCGCAAGCGGAGGCGCCGCTCCCCAAGGTCGAGGGGCTGGCCTTTTTTGGATTTCCGCTGCATCCAGCGAACAAACCCTCAATCACACGCGCGGAGCACCTCAGCCAAATTCAAATTCCGATGCTCTTTCTACAGGGCACGCGGGATGCGTTGGCCGACATGACGCTGCTGGCTCAAACCATCAAATCGCTCGGCGCAAGGGCGACGCTCGCAGAGGTCAGCGGAGCGGATCACTCCTTTCATGTGCCAGCGCGATCTGGCCGCGCGGACACGGACGTCCTGACGGATATGCTCGATACGCTTTCCGTTTGGATTACGGCGAGCACCAGAAAAGGAGACGTTTGATATCCTTCTAAGACCTCATTTCGCTAAAACGGCCGCAGCTTTGTCTCGCGGATTTCGTGAAGATTGCGCGACAGAGAAACGATATTTTTCTTCAGCGGCTTCTTATGCCAGCGGGCCGAGCCTATATTTAGCCGATTTGGTTATCGGAATTTAATGCATCAGCATATTGTGCTTGCGAGGAATCGACGCCATCTGCGGCTTTCGACCAATGTCGCGTCGTTACCATTCTGATGACTAGTTGGATATTGTGACCTTGTGTCAGAATTCGCCCGCAATCTGAAAGAAACATGCACTATGCCTGCCACCACCACCCGCGCGCCGCGCGGAACGAAGAATTTGTCCTTGGCCTTTTTTGCTGCTGCTGAAGCCATCAAGGAAGATAAGCGTCCTGCCGCCATCAAGGCCGCGTTGGCATCGATCCGCGGAGAGTTGAAGGCCTCACGGGAACGGGCGAAATTGGCCAAGGCGCGCGACGGCAAGAGGGGCCCAGGCCGCCCGCGCAAGATTAAAACCGCCTGATGTCGAATGCTGGCTCAATCCACTCGTCTTCAGCCAGCCCTAAACCGGGACGACTAGCGAAACTGTCGTCCCGGTTCTACAATTTTCTGAGATCCTGCGCGAGATCGAATAATGACAACTGGGCGGCTAAGTTGTTGGCGTTCGTAAACGCCTAGGATTCTGGAGCCGGGTCGATGCCGAGCTCCTGGCGGATGTGCTGAAACTTCTTCGGATCGGCGAAACGGCGATCCGTCATCATCGCCCGCAGCTCGGCTAACCCTTCTGCCGTGAAGAACAATCTGGGGGCACGTGAGCCGGTATCAAGCCGCATCAATCCTCGGTCGATCAGGCCCTTGGCGACCGGCGAAAGCTTAGGCTTTCCGGCGTCGACTCCACCCCTCCAGGTTTTGATCATGAAGCCCTCGGCAACCGTCGGATATGTCGAGAAGAACATATCGAGCTCTCTCCGGATATAATCCCGTTCGCCGGGCGTGAACCGTGCGGCAATCGGTTGGTTCAACGTGCTCATGCCAGACCTTGACGCCTAATTATTTCGAACGGGTAGCCCGCGCATAGACGGGCGAAAGTCCGGATCAAGAAGGTCATGAGGGCGAAGTCCCACAACCCGCGCGATCTTGGCGATGTTATCGACACCGATGTTCCATTTCCCGGCTTCATATTGGCTGAGATATGACTGGCTGATGGAGGTCCTGCTGCATGAGTCGCGCTGACCCAACTGCGCAGATCTCCGGGCCGCCCTCACGGTTTTGGCGAGAACTTCGCGAATGTACTCTGGCGCGCTTTGTCCTCTAGGCATTCTTACCATCCAATAGCGTTACGCCTGCATTCTCTCCTACCGCGGCTCGCGCGCAAGGTCTGATCTTCCCGGCTGGTCGGCTCTTTGAGCGAACCAGCGACCTATGGCAGCCCGGCTTTGGATCAACTTCTGGAAATCACCCCAAAATACTGGGCGACATCAGATCGGAATGATGGGCGACATCGTTTCGAAATACCTGGGCGACATCGTCGGAATGAATGAGGGTTCTGTTTAGTCCCGCATCACAGCAGAACGCGGCGGCGCCCCATGCTGCGGGAGTGAACAGAAGCCTGATTGAACGAAGCCGCGTCACAAGGCTCAGTCTATGGGGATTGATCGACGACGGCGCCCCTGATGAGTCGCGGGTTCCGGCAAATTGCTCTGCCATGCTGCCTTGGTTCGTGCGTCTGCTCCCATGCCGACGTCATTACGAGCGTAGGACCGCAGAATATCGATCGTATCATCCAGGCATTCTATTGGAGATGGGGTGTTGACGTCACCAGAAGACAATATCATCACGCCGGCGCCGAGAGACAGCTCCGGGATGATTTCTAGAATGATCGAACATTCCTCCGATGATGTCATGAGCTGTTCCAGATCGGCATGTTGTGCGTTGCCTTCTCTGGCGGGATGGCGGCGACGTTGATCATCCCGCCGCCGCAGCATGGGCAGATAACGAGGGAACGGCCCGTCAACTGGAGGTAGCGTAACCGGTAATCCCCACCCATTCCAGTGTCCTGGGGAGCAGGGGCTGTGAGTAGTCGCCTGCACTGCACGAGTTTTGCGGCACGATGGCCATTGGCGAGGTAGCCGTAATGACGGATGCGATGGAAGCCGTTCGGAAGAACGTGCAGCAGAAACCGCCGGATGAACTCGTCCGCGTCGAGCGTCATCACTTTGCGCTTGTCGTGATGTCGATAATCTTTCCACAGGAAGCTCACTTGACCACCGGTCATGTCAACGAGACGGCTGTTGGCGATGGCAACTCGATGAGTATAGCGGCCGAGATACTCAAGGACCTTCGCGGGGCCGCCAAACGGACGCTTGGCATAGACGACCCAGGGCGCCTTGCGCAGCGGCTTCAGGAGGGCGGCGAACGCCGCCGGCTTGGCCAGCGCGGCGAGCTCGCAGAAGAACTTCAGCCGGCCCTCGTCGAATGCGGCTTGGAGCAGGGTTAGGAAGAGACGACGATAGAGGGTTGATAACACCCTCACGGGCAGAAAGAAGCCTGGGCGGCAAGCGACCCATTTTGTGCCGTCGGGGATGAGCCGCCCCCCGGGACCACGCAGTGCAGATGAGGATGATGCTGGAGAGCTTGCCCCCACGTATGCAGAACGGCGACCATACCAATCTCGGCCCCCAGATGCTTGGGGTCGGCGGCGATGACGCGCAGCGTCTCGGCCGCCGCCTTGAACAATATGCCGTAGACGACGGCCTTGTTCTGGTAGGCCACCTCGGCAATCGCTGTCGGCAAGGTGAAGACGACGTGGAAGTATGGCACTGGGAGCAAGTCGGCCTGCCGGTCGGCCAACCATTCGGCGCGAGCGAGCCCCTGGCACTTCGGGCAGTGCCGATTGCGGCAGGAATTATATGCGACCCGCGTGTGCCCGCAGTCGCCGCATTGCTCGACATGGCCACCGAGTGCCGGCGATCGGCAGGCTTCGATGGCCCCCATGACCTTCCTTTGGTCGAGGCTGAGGTGGCCGGCATGAACGTCGCGATAGACAGCGCCGCAGCGACGGAACACGTCCGCCACTTCTGGCCCACCACGCATCGGGGGGCCTCAGCCTGGTGGCCCTACGTCGAGATTCATCCGGTCCAGCGGACTGACGGTTCCGGCGATGACGTTCGTGGCAACCCTGGTGTAGATGGCTGTCGTCATCAGCCGGGCATGCCCGAGCAGCACTTGGATGATGCGGATGTCGGTTCCACTTTCCAGCAGATGAGTCGCGAAACTGTGCCGCAGGATATGGACCGTGACGACCTTGTCGATCTCGGCCTCGCGTGCTGCCGTGCGGCACGCCGCCTGTAGAGTAGCCGCGCAGACCGGTTGGCCGTCATCTCGACCGGGGAATAGCCAGTGGGCAGGTTTAGTGAGCCGCCAATAGGCTCGCAGGATGGTGAGCAACTGAGGTGAGAGCATGACATAGCGGTCCTTGCCGCCTTTGCCGTGCTCGATCCTTATGATCATGCGGCGACTGTCGATGTCGGCGATCCTCAGCGCGACGACTTCAGAAACCCGTAGACCGGCACTGTAGGCTGTAGTCAGTGCCGTTCGGTTACGCAGACCAGGAACCGCCTGAAGAAAGCGAACGATCTCGTCCACGCTCAACACAACCGGCAGCTTTCTGGGTTCCTTCGCGCTCACGATACGAAGGGCAGCGTCTTTGCGCCCGAGGGTAATGCCGTAGAAGAAACGCAAGGCACAGGACACCTGGTTTATATGGGACCAGGACATACCGAGGCCGGCGAGGTGGACCTGATAGGTTCTGACCTCCTCATTGCCGAGCTGATCAGGGGCGACACCAAAGAAACGGCTGAACTTCGCGACCGCGTACACGTAGGATTGCTGGGTTGCTGGCGAGAGGTTTCGAACCGTCATGTCATCAAGAAGCCGCCGACGGAGCGGGGTCATCTGAGCCATCACAAGGTCTCCTGTCTGATGATTGGGGTCTGGACAACCGCAATCCTCTCAGACAGGAGGCACCTCAGGCCACGCCTTCTCTTACTCCCGCGCTAGCGGGTTCGTTCAATACGCAAGCCGACCTCAATCGACGGCCAGCTTAGCGAGAGAGCCGTGCTAGGTAGCCGCAGAACATGTCGGCCATTGCGTCCGCATATGCGGAAATCTCTTGGCTTGTTCGTTCAGTCCCGGAAAAGCTGCTGCCCACCTGTGTCAGCGTCGTCTCGATAACATCAGCGGCGAGCACGACCGTCGGCTCGTCCACACCAGGCAAAGCTTCTTTCATAAATTCGCGGATGACGAGCGATCCTGACGCACGGGCCTGGGCGGCCTCTGGCGCATCACGGTAGAGCGGCGCTGCGTCCCCTAGCGCCGTTCGCACCTCGGCCTCGTCACATTCCGAGCGCAGGAAGGCATGAACGAGCGTTCGCAGTCGCTCTTGCGGCGGTTGCCGTCTGTCCGCCAGGATCTCGTGCAGCAGTGCGCTTGTCTGGCGCCACTCGTCGCTTTGGAGGCGGAACAGGATCGCCGCTTTATTCGGGAAATACTGATAGAGGGAGCCCACGCTCACGCCCGCCCTCTCCGCCACGCGGGCTGTGGTGAACCGGGAGGCTCCTTCCGTCCGCAAAACCTGAACAGCCGCGTCGAGCACGGCCGCAACGAGGTCGTTGGCACGCGCCTGTTTGGGCTGTTTTCGTGAGGAAACCTGCGGGTTTGGGCGCTGCGCCAGGGCTGTCTCCGGAAATGCGAATAGCGAACCTGACGAAGTAGTCGTATTTTGCCTCGCACCGCAAGACGCTTTGCAAGGAAGTTACATGATCACCATGACCAACAGTCCCGTCGCGCCGCTGCTCGACAAGCTCTTTGCGGAGGCCGACGCCTCCGACCCGGCGACGACGCCTTCGGTCGCCGACTACTGGAATGGCTTGACCGGCGAGGACAAGGCGCGCCTGGTGCGCAGCCGAACCGACTACGCCGAGTTTTATGGCCGCATGAAGGACGTGGCACTGGCAGTTTCGCGCGAGACCGGCAACCTGCTTTACATGCTGGCGAGGTCGTCACGCGCGTCGTCGATCATCGAGTTCGGCACCTCATTCGGCCTTTCGACGATCTGCCTGGCGTCTGCGTTACGCGACAATGGCGGCGGCCGGCTCGTCACCAGCGAGTTTGAGTCTTCCAAGGTCGCTCGCGCCAGGGCCAATCTCGCCGCGGCCGGCCTCACCGACCTCGTCGAGTTCCGGGAAGGCGACGCGCTGGAGACGCTCTCGCGTGACCTTCCCGATACCGTTGATTTGCTGCTGCTCGACGGCGCTAAGTCCCTTTATCCTGACATCCTCGACCTTATCGCGCCACGGCTGCGTTCGGGCGCCCTGATCGTCGCCGACAATGCCGACTTCTGCCCGCCTTACTTGGAACGGATGCGGTCGCTGGGCAGCGGGTACCTGTCTGTGCCGTTTGCCGACGATATTGAACTGTCGGCACGGCTCTGAAATGCCATCCACGTTTGCGTCAGGGCTGACCGGCTGCGTGGGGCGCGAAGGTCGTTCAGGAACTGCTCGCAATGGTGATCGATTAAACGGTCTTCGCCGACCGGCCGCCCAACTCAGAGCCTTCGGCCTAGACATGGCGCGGCGAATCATCGCGCGGCATCAGTCGCCCGCTCCTGGTCCACCCGCGGCCGGCCGGCCGGACCAGGAGCGGCACGTGACTGAGGCTATGTGCTCGTGAGGTTCGAGATCAGCCCGGACGTGGCGACGATCGTGTCGGCCGCCGCCACGGCCGTCTATGCCGTCATCTCTGCTCTCAGCCTGCTGCTGCTTTCGCGCCAGATACGGGACGCGCGCCGCTTCGGCGCCGCCCCAGCCCTCTGCGCCTTGTTGAAGGAGTTGGAGGAGCATATGGCGGCCGTCCGGCTGCTGGGAGGGGCTAGCACAGATGAGACTGCAGCCGAGACGATCGTCCGCTACCTGGAGTTTTTCGAGCGGGTGGAACACCTCAGGAGCGCCGGCGTCCTCCCCTCCAACGTTCTACGGCGAGCGTTCGGGCCCGTCCTAGATGCGCATCTCGCCGATCCCAGGTTTCGCAGGGTCATCGAGCAGGACGCCAGTCAGTACCAGGAGGTTCTGCTCCTCGCGAAGCATCTTGGTCGCCGATGAACCGTTTCGGCTAGGCGCGCCGGAGGTTCGATCAGGCGTGCAGCCTAAGCCGCGTGCTCATCGCGCTCCGGCTCTGGTGCTGTTGCAAAGGCCGGGACGGACGCAGCGCTCAAGTTTAGGTCATCCACAAATAATACCTCTGAACGAACGGCCGCTTCGAGGCGGCGCGTACGAGAATTGAATGGCCGAGATGGGTTCGGATTGCTGCAGTATTACTCCGCGACATCGTCTGGCCTGGGCGACGCCCGCGCACGCTCCAGGCCGCATGTTCATATGCGAGGGGCCTGAGACCACCGTCCGGCTCTGCTCATTCGCTC
>NZ_LMUG01000080.1:0-439 GCF_009766125.1 Acidisoma sp. S159 | reverse complement strand
TTGGCCGGTCATGAAGTCGTCGGCGATCAAAAACGCGATCGCCTGCGCCACGTCCTCCGGCCGCCCGACGCGGCCGACTGGGGTTCTGGCCGCGAAGTCGTTGAACATCGCCTGCTTCTGGGCCTCAGGCATGGCGTCCCACCAGGGCGTATCAATCACGCCCGGGGAGACGCCATTCACACGCATGGGCTTGAGTTCGACGGCGAGGATCGGGACGAGCGCTGCGACGGCGGCATTGGCAGCGCCAATCCCGGCTGTGCCAGGCACGGCAGCCTGGGCTGAGACGGCCGAAACGAAGGTGAGGCTGCCCGTTGGGCTCAAGAACGGCAGCGCTGCCTGCGCCGTCGCGAAGTGTGCATAGACCTTCTCCTCGAAGCCAAGTCGAACGCTGGCAAGACTGACGGTCGCGAAAGGCCCTACGCCCTGGCCGCTTCCGAGG
>NZ_LMUG01000003.1:709-1259 GCF_009766125.1 Acidisoma sp. S159 | reverse complement strand
GAACTGGTTGCGGATGTCGAATACTCGAACCCCAGCATTCTGGTAGGTTGCAAAGATGATTTCAGAGCTCTGAAAACAACCTGGCCTATTTTCGTGCAGATTGTGAGGGCCGAAATGGCCGCCCTTGGCGACGTAATCCTGGTCACGTGGTGTCGGAAAGGTCGCGACAGTCACCGGGTTCTGCGGCGTGCGGATATCGACCACCCAAGTATATTTCATGGGCTCCTGGTCGATGTCGAGAACCGCCTCATCCGCTACAATGCATAGTCCGCGATCGACCAGCGGCAGAGCACTATGCGTGCCACCAGCGAAGGGCGGCGACCAATTGGTATGCGAGATGAGCTTTGGCGCGGCTTTATCCGAAATATCGAGCAGAGTGAGGCCACCATCCCGCCAGGATGCATACGCCACGCTACCGTCGATCACGGCATGATGAAGCGCCACGCGGCCGGCCATCGTCATCGTCTCGCCGCCCGCGGCCCACATTCCGGGTAGCGCCCAGCGGCCAACTTCGCGCGGCTTGGCGGGATTCTCCATATCAATAACGATA
>NZ_LMUG01000003.1:0-685 GCF_009766125.1 Acidisoma sp. S159 | reverse complement strand
CAGGCCCAGGCCTTCCACCTCCATAAAGCCAATTGCACGTGGATGCGCCGGGTTAGAGATGTCGTAAACGCGCATGCCGGCGGTATAGTCTTCACCTCTCTTCCCGAACTTGCTCGAATGCACACCTTCAATCGAGTGGCCGTAATATTCGGTCTCTTTTACGTAAACGGAATAGAAGTTGAATTCTTCCACCACAAGAAGAAGATCGTTGGCGGTTTGTATGTGCACCGACCATGACCGGTTATGTGTTGGCAGAAAGTTTACCGGGGCGGGGTTGCGCGGATCACGCACGTCGATGACGCTGACGCCACCGCTGAAAACGTGGCTGACGAAGGCGTGGCCCTTGTGTATCATACATTGGATGCCATCAGCGCGCCCAGCCTGGTTGCTGCGCCCAACGAATTCTATATTCTTTGCGGAGTCGAAGAATTTGCTCATCATATGTTCTCCATCGAGAGTTTTTATTGCTCCTCACGCGCGCTTGGCAAAAACGAGATCTTGGACCACGGCAGCATTATATGTCTTTAGATAGCGATCTTTCGCCAGGGGTAGATGTTCCTTCACAAGAGCAACTAGTCGAGGGCGGTCGCATTGCCGGCAGGCTTCGATCATCGCCCAGTGATCGCGGCAAACCTTGGTGAGGAAGTTCGGGTCCATGTAGGGGTGAAACCGCACCGTAAGCGCC
>NZ_LMUG01000018.1:12545-36153 GCF_009766125.1 Acidisoma sp. S159 | reverse complement strand
GCGCACACACCTTCTTCTCCGCCATCTGCATCGCAGCCAGTGTCACCTTCTATCTCAAAGAATGAGTCCTGACCCTAGGTAAGGCCCCACAGCCGCGTCGGCGGCCCACGACACAGGGAAACTGACCATGGATATCAGACGCATTGGCTCACAACCCTCCGGCAAGGGACCAGCCGACTGGTTCACCGGCACTGCCCGCATCGACCCTCTGTTCAGCGCGCCCGATCCGGCGCGGGTCGGGGGTGCCCTGGTGACCTTCGAACCCGGTGCCCGCACCGCATGGCATACCCATCCCCTCGGGCAGACGCTGATCGTGACGGCCGGTTGCGGCCGGGTGCAGCGGGAGGGCGGACCCATCGAGGAAATCCGGCCCGGTGATGTCATCTGGTTCCCGGCCGGCGAGAAGCACTGGCACGGAGCATCACCGACCACGGCCATGAGCCACATCGCTATCCAGGAGAAGCTGAACGGCTCGCCAGTGGATTGGCTCGAGCACGTCAGCGACGCGCAATACGAGAGCTGACCAGATCAGGCAGCGAAAGAGACAGACGATGAACCATATCTATGACTTGAGAGGCCAGGTTGCGCTCGTGACCGGCGCCAGTTCCGGCACGGGGCTGGCGACCGCTCGGCCTTCGCAGAAGCAGGCGCCGCCGTTGTGCTCGCCGACCGCAAGGAGGAGGCGCTAACGGGCAGCCGTGGATGCCCTGACCGACAAGGGGCACCGGGCGGTCGGCGTCACCTGTGACGTGACGGATGAGCGTCAGGCAGCGGCGATGGTGGAACGGACAGTCGCGGCGTTTGGCAGACTTGATATGGCGTACAACAACGCCGGTATCCTCGGCCCGATGGGCGACGTGACGGACGAGAGTGGTGAGGCCTTCGACGAGGTCAATGCCGTCAATCTGCGTGGCGTCTGGACCTGCATGAAGCACGAGCTTCTGCACATGCGGCAGCAGGGCAGCGGCGCAATCGTCAACTGCTCATCCCTCGGCGGTCTTGTCGGTCTCGCCGGGCGCGCCGCGTAGCATGCCAGCAAGCACGGCGTGATCGGCCTGACCAAGAGCGCCGCCCTGGATTATGCAGCGAAGGGGATCCGCATCAACGCCGTCTGCCCTGGCTGCATCGACACGCCCATGGGTGACGCCATCGATCCGGCCGCGATGAGAGTTTGGCGGGACGATAGTCTAAGGAGAGCGGCGCGCCTTCCAGACATCCTAATTGGTCAGCCGTCTGACCTCTTTGCCGCAGTACCTATGGGCACGGTCGCCATGCTGAACAGTGCCAGGGCGGCCTTCGCTGTAGAGGCGCTTTCAAGGTGCAGGAGGTTGGCTGATGTATGCTGCGCCTTGGGCCCGCACTGGTTTGCAACGCAATTGGGCAGAAGTCGCGAGTAGCGGATCAGTAAGATTCGGAGCGACGAGCTTAAAAACCTTGGCCTGATGTCAACTAGTTCCTCGGTTTGCCCTGCCCGCCGCGATAGCCCGTAGCCTCTGTGGGGACTCACCGAAAACACGAATAAAGGCGCGGCGCATTCGTTCTTGATCTCCGAAGCCAGTCTCGCGCGCGACGACTTCAATCGGATGCCGGCCTTGCTCAATCATAAGCCGCGCCCTATCGAGCCGAAGACTCTCAATTGCTTTCGCAGGAGACGTCCCGGTTTCGGCATGAAAGGCGCGACTGAACTGACGGGGGCCAAGACCGGCTGACTGAGCGAGCTTCTGCACGGAAAGTGGTTTACACAAATTCTGCCTAGCATAGGCCAAAGCTTCTTGGATGCGGTCGGATTTAGGATTCAGCTCCAGCAATGCCGAATGCTGGGACTGCCCTCCTGAGCGCTGAGAGTCGACAACAAGAATGCGAGCGACCATGCGTGCAAGATCAGAACCATAGTCTTCTTCCAACATATGAAGCGTTAGATCGATCCCGGCGGTGTTGCCCGCCGCTGTCCAAATCGGTCCGTCGACGATAAAAATGCGATCCTCAACCAGTTGGGCTTCAGGGAAGCGCGTCTTCAAATCTTCGGTGAAGAGCCAGTGCGTCGTGACACGGCGATCACCAAGTATGCCAGCATCGGCCAGGGCAAAGATGCCCGTGCAGATGGAAGAGATCCGGCGTGACGTCTTCGCCGCGCTTGAGACAAAGGCTAGTAAGCTGCGCGAGGTAGGCATGACGCGGGTGTTGCCGCCGATGATCACTGTGTCGAACCGTCCATTGTTGAAGGCCGCGGTCTCAAGGCTTGTGCCTGAAGCCGATGGGACGGGCATGCCGTCGTCGGATAATATTTGGATGTCGTAGAGCTTCTCTCCGGAGCTGTGGTTAGCAAACTCGAATACCGAGAGCGCAGCAAGGCTCATGACAGGGAAGCCCGGCGTCACGACGAATCCCACTGTTAGCATGCCCGACCCTCGCGACCCGAAACGAGGGATATACGACATTTGGTTAGCTCCCGAAAGGCGCTACGCTCCGCCGTATACCGGCGTTAGGCGTCTTAGAGAGGGTTCCCCCGTGTCATCTCCCACTGATAGACGAACAGTCTTCATCGCCGGCGCGACTGGGGACACGGGACGCGTCGCTGTCAGAGAGTCGCTAGCGCTAGGACTGCAGGTCCGCGCAATGGTTCACAAGAAGGATTCACGATCGGACGCCTTAGAGAAGCTTGGCGCGGAGATCGCGGTCGGGGACCTGCTCGAAATCGACAGCATCCGCGCAGCGATGGAGGGTGTCGATGCGGCCTACTTTGTCTGGCCGGTCCAGACGGGCCTCATCAATGCAGTCGTCAATTTCGCCCAGGCCGGGAAGGAAGCGGGCGGGCCGACCATCGTCAATTTGTCGCAGCGTTCGGCGCGCCGTGAGTCGAAGAGCCACTCCTGCCGAGACAGCTATATCGCCGAACAGGTTTTCAATTGGTCGGGCCTCCCCGTCGTGCACCTCCGGCCGACCTATTTCCTGGAGTGGCTGCTCTACCCCTGGCAGTTGCCATACCTTCGTCAGGGTATCCTCCGGATGCCCGTCGGCAAAGGGCGGCATTCGCCAATCGCTGCGGACGACCAAGGACGCGCGATAGCTGCGATCCTGATGGCGCCCGAGCCGCATATCGGCAAAACCATCCCTCTGTCCGGCCCTGTCGAAATGGACCATGAGCAAATGGCGGCCGAACTTTCCGAAGCGCTCGGACGCAAGATCGTCTTTCAGGATCTGCCGATCACTGAGTATTGCGCCTCGCTCGAGGCGATGGGCGTGCCGGCCTACATCGTCCAGCATCTGAGCGGTGCGATGGAAGATTACCAAAATGGCGTGATGTCAGGTGCTGACGACAACGTCGAGCGGCTGACAGGGCGTAGGCCGATGACCGTGCGTGAGTTCACTCGCGTTCACGCAGCGACGCTCAACGGATCCTGAGCCCGGTGAGAGACATCAGGATAACAAAAGGTCTGAAGCGTTCGCCTTGGGTGCTCGCGTCAATGTGGGACGCGCCTGCGCCGACTCCTTGAGCGTTGGACGCCAGGCCGGTGCTAACGCATGGGGCAACGCTGGCGAACCTGCCGGCGCCGCGACAAGCTCTGCGTAACCCTGGATCGGGCTTATCTTGAGGATACCTCCCGTAAGGTTTTTGAAAGGTTGAAAATGGGTTTTATAGAGACAATAATCGAGAGAAACGAGACTTTTGCCCGCGACGGCTTTTCGGCAAGCCTCAAGATCATCCCATCAGCCAAGACGATTGTAGTTGGGTGCCTAGATCCACGGGTAGATCCACTGGATGTTCTGGGGCTTGAGCCCGGAGAGGCCGCGACTTTCCGCAATATAGGCGGTCGCATCAATCCGGCCTTGGTCGAAACGATGATTCTCTTGCCCACTGTAGCCATGGCCGCAGGCCAGATGATGGGGCCGAGCTGGAACCTTGTCATTCTCCACCATACCGATTGTGGGATCATCGGCTGCTACAGGCACGCACCCGATCTTCTGGCGAAACATCTCGGAGTTACGCGGAAGCAGCTCGAATGCATGGAAGTGACTGATCCATATAAAGCGGTCGCCATGGACGTCGCCGCGTGGAGGGCCAATCAAGATATTCCGGGCGAGTTTACTATCTCAGGTATCGTCTACGACGTGAACTCCGGACGGATCAAGGTCGTCATTCCGCCTGCGATGCTACGCCAGACCAGTGACTCAGCATGAGGTCAGCCTTCGAGAGCTCAGGGCACGATTAAGCCAATGTTGGCCACGTAGCATTAGATGAGGTTCCCGGCATAGAAAGTACTCTTCCCGACTTGGACGCCAAACGGTTGGCGGCTCCGCGAAGATCGCGCGGGCGTCACTTTACAAGTCGAGGATAGAGCAGTCGATCGTTCCTCCCAGCTCAGCTTCTTGCGGGGCCTAGGCACTTGCTCCCCTGTTCATCAATCTCTCGGTTACGTTGCAATGACACGCGGAAAGAGAGCATCTCGCGTGTTGAACTCTACGAGGATCAGCCGTTGAAAGGGGAAGCTCGCGCCGACTGCGTTGTCGCCTTGCCGAGACCGGAACCTCCTCTGCCGCATTCAATCATTCGATTTGGTTGGCCACCTCGTCAACCTCGTCAGTGAGCCGCCAACCACTGAGCATGCCAATAATCAACACTGGTATGAACGCCGCGAAAACCCGAAAGCCAGCCGACCGGGCCGCGGTCATGCCAGAAGCAAGCCCTGAAGCGTTGGCCGCTATACCCGCGGCTGCAGCCCTGACAGCATATCCCATCCTCTGAACAATTCCCACGGCCGCTGCAGCCAACGCTTGCTCATCTTCGACCGTGAAACGCACTGTCCGATGCACGATGGATGGCCAACACATACCGAACCCACCGCCTGCAACAAAAAACACGCGACCACTCCAACAAACGAGCCCATTGGCACCGTTAAGGCAAAGCCCGCTGCCCCATTCACAACTGAGACCACCCTACAGCGGATCAGCATCTTACTGGCTGAAAAGGACGCGCTGGATACCGCAATTGTGGCCAAACTCCAGGCCAGCCATGGACGACGACATTTACGCCTTCGTGCTAAAGCCATCGCGATTGCCTCGCCGATCCCCTTGCTGCTGCCTGTCACCAATGCCGTCTTGTCTTTGAGTTGCAGGTCCATTGTCCGAAGCCCATTCCAAACTGCGGAAAAGGAGCCAGGTGGATCATGACGACAGGTGAGGCAAGTACGCACTTTAAGGTGCCTGTCACAGCTGAGCACCGGGCTGTCTGTCTCGGGCCGGACGGTATAGCCATGCACGTGATCCGCGTGATTGAAATGATTCAAGGCCGCTGGAAGCTCCCGATCCTCTTTCGCCTTTTGCCGATCCAACCATGCGGTCTTCTCAGATCAAGCTCAAGATGCACGGCGGCGAGCACAACGCAATCGCTGCGGCGGCGCGGCGCTTCCAACGAATTCGGCCAACGCGCGGGACGCCCGCGCTGGTCGCGCCAAGTGCGTGTTTCATCATCAACCAGCGGCCGTCCGGGAGGCAACGAACCTCCTGCATATGTGGTCGACAACCTTGGCAACGACCTCCGGCACGCTCGAACGGCAAGTTGACTCAACTTGCACCAATGGGCGGGATAGAAAGACCGTAGTTCAGGACGGATCGGCATGCTCTACCATGCATTCCCTCGGCACCGATCCATAACACGGATCGCGAACGCGACGTTATACCTAGCGCGGTCGAAGCGTATTCGTTCTCAATGGTAATAGTAACGACCATGGCGATAGTAGCGGTGCCGGTAGTAAGCTCCTCTGTACTGATATGGATAATATCGGTGACGATAGTAGTAGACCTTCTCGATAGAACTATTGCTTGGGGCTAAAGTTATTCGCGACTGGATCGGCGTCGCTGGGCTGGCCGCCGCTTCATGAGACACAGGAAAACTCAATAGGCCAGCCACGATCATCATTGACAGCAGACGCATGGGACTATTCTTCCTTGTCAGTTTGCGGCCCGGCAAGTCCTGCCCTCGGGCAACCAATCTAAGTTAGCCTTGAGCGCGACACCAGGAGGACCTTCTTAAGGCAGCGTGGGCTCCTGCCGGAAGCACCCCAGAGTTGGACGACCAAGCTGAAGCTAATTCCTGCGGTTGATGATCGACGCGGACCCCGCTCCACTAAAACTCATGGCTTCGGTGTAACCGCGTAGATGGAAAGAGAGGTTGAGGCGCCTAGCACTCACTCCTCGAAATGCTCGGCGATCGCGTGGTCGGAAATGTTGGTCAAGTCCTTGCTGAGGCTCCGAGTGAGCTTCGCTGCCGTAAGCTTGTTAAGCCGCTCGCGGATGTCGTGCAGGACGTGACCAGGGGCGGCCAATACAATTGCCTGAACTTCAGATTCCGGCGCGAGGTTGAGATAGTCCGCAACGACGCGCGCGAACTCCTCCTTGATCTCGGCCTTGGGATCGGAGTGAGGCGCCTTTAGCTGATGCGCGCCCCTGGAGGCGTCGTCGTCGATGTCGCCGGCGCCCTCCGCACTGAAGGTGTGGATCGTGTGGAAGTGGTCATCATGGCGGGAAAGGATACGGGCCTTGCCGCCATCAGCGACCACGTACCACGTCGTGTCATGTGTGCTCATGCGTCACCTTTACCTGAAAGTCAGAGTGAGAAGAAAACACTGTTCCGGCATAAGCCAGAACGGTGGCTCACAGTTTCGAGGAACCTGGCGGCCCGCGCATCGTGCCGAAGTCCTCGTCCGCTGTCCTACACCGACGCCGGGTGCGGGTGTTCTAGAAAGAAACGCAGCATCTCCGCTGTCGCATCCGGCCCGCGCGGCTCAGTGTAAGAGCCTGAAGGACTTCCACCAAACCAGGCGTGCCCGGCGCCTTTGACAAGCCACTGCTCGATCATTGTTGTTCCGGTCACGTTATAATGCAGGGTGCGGCTGTACGCCAAACCGCCTGGAACCTGGCCGCTTTCAACCTGCGTCCTCAGCGCCTCGCGCTGAGCGGACTGAACCACAACCGCGTCACCATTGAGCGGGTTTACCGTGGTATCACGGTCGCCATGAAAAACGATGGCGGGGACAAGTCGCCCAAGAGCCTCGGGTCGTGGAGACCTCGCTGACTCAGGCAGGAAGCCCCTGCCGCCACGCATCGCGGCGAACGCAGAGGGCATATCCCGTGCTGCCCCGCAGGGGAGCCCAGAATGCACGCCAATCGCGGCGTAGAGATCGGGGTAGGCGTTCCCCATAACCGCGGCGGCTGCCCCTCCCGCCGAAAGCCCGGCGACATAAACACGGCGTTCATCGATTTCAAAGTCGCGCAGTACTTCGCGAGTAATCCCCGCAAGAAGTGAGGGCTCGCCCCGATCACGCTGTTGGTCGCTTTCACTGAACCAATTCCAACACTTCTGCATATTTGCGGAACTTGTTTGCTCAGGATAGGCGATGATGGCGGTATGTTTCTCCGCAGCAGCATTCATTTGCGTGCCGACGGCGAAATCATCCGGCGACTGTGTGCAGCCGTGCAGCATCACGATCAATGGCACAGCTTGGCCATGGTACCCGCTGGGCACGTAAAGCTTGTAAGGGCGGCTGCCGGCCTGGTTGCTGAAGGTCTTGGCAAGGAACCGCGCACCATCCGGCACGATGACCGGCACCCGGTTCGCAGACAAAGGAGCAAGACCGCCGACCGGCAACTGGAAGGCGCCGTGGCTGCCCTGCTCAAAGAAACCGCACAACGGATTGGAGACCGCCGGCTTCAGATTGAACTCACCCGAGGCGAAGGTCCTGCCACCGCCGGCCGCACCGAACCGGGGCCATGCGCGTGGCGCGTAGTCACCCCAGGCCAATCTGGCCGGTTCGACCACGCCTTCAATGGTAGGAGGGTTGCGCTGTGCCGCCGGCTCGGCTTTGCCACTCGTTGCTCGGCCTGCGAGCATGTTCTGCAAAGCTGCGGTGGCCTCTGCAAGACGGCCTCCCGTTGTCAAACGTGTCGCCTGTAGCAGCCCGTCAGGCAGGTGATTCTTCATCGCTGTGACTTCCGTGTTTTGGGACCCCATCAGGCATCCCGTGCGGAACCGATATCGGCTTCCGTCGATAGTGGATCGTCGTCATTTTGACGGGCGACGCTTGGCCCGTCGGCGTCGATTTAGTTCGTTCGGTCCGCCAAGGCGGCCTTGACCTCGGCGCTGGCATGTAGCGCACCCAAGACCGTCACCGAGGCGATGGTCGCGCGGGCCAGCTCGGCCGTGACGTCTCGCGCGACGGTGGCCAAGCCGAGCACGTTGATGTGCAGCATCTCGCCGCGACTTTGCACCGCCTCAAGGTCGCTGCGGCCGTAATGCGCGAGACCAATGTCGAGGGTCTTTCGCGCCACGGACTGGCGTACAACGTCAGCGTGGCGATCGAGCTGATTGCGAATAGCGGTGCGAATGAAGTCTGTCCGGTTAGAATAGAACCCATCCTTCACCATCAGATCGATATGGCCGAGATCGACATAACCCAGGTTGATCGTGATCTTCTCGCTATCGGCCGTTTTAGTCCGTATGTCATGCACCGTGCCCACCGGCCATCTCCATCCATCTGGATGGTATATGGATGGATCGGCTTTGAGTGCAAGGATCTTTCATGGGTGTTCTGACAGCCTGTTAGACCTATCAACACCCTAGAAGCTTCATTATCGCGTGTTAACATCACGCCGACTGATGCGCCGTGCAGGCTGCTCTCCTCAGGCACCCATTCTGCCCGACACCCGGGAACTTGACCGGTGGGGTGGCTAGTCACGAAGATAGACCGCCCCATCTGCTTAAGGATGTGTTTTGGCATGGACGGAACGTTGCTCGATTCTGTAGACCTGCACGCCGAGAGCTGGACGCCCATTCGCTCTTTTTGGGCATCAAACTCCGGTGGAGATCGTTCGCTCCTAGATTGGCAAGGGTGGCGATCGGGCCGCGGCTCGCCTTTCGAGGAGGAGAAGGCGTTGACGGGGTTGGAGGCCAGCGCGCTGTCTGGTACTGGTAGCTGCACTGGATCGCCATAGTAGAAACCGGATCCTCAGCGCGGCTGACACTCATTGGGTTGCGGAAGACGCTCTTGCATATCGCGTTTCCGCTTCTGCACGCCGGCCGGGCCTACGCGCTCACAGACAAAATGGTAGGTCCTACTGATTCCCCGCAATTACTGAGGGACGAAGGTTTCGAGGCGATTGGGGCTTACTCGAAGGACGACGCAATATTCAATGCGGATAAAGCGGATCGGGCTTCGAACGATTTACCAACGTGAGCGGGGCTGAACCTTGTAAGAATAGAGGCAAGGACGACGTCCCTAGTGAAGGGGCCCAAGGAGGCAGACGTGGTTCGCTGGTTCATCTACGTCTCCCTAGGACTGATGGGCTTACTATTCGTCGCTATTGTCGCGGTATACTTGCTGGTCGGACATTTTAATTTAGCATCTCTCGCTTCGGGCCGCGCCAGCGCAGCTCTCGGCAGACAAGTGACGATTGATGCGCTGCACATAACCCCAGGGCGATGGATCACAATCGAGGTCGATGCTGCGCGATTGGCCAATGTACCCGGTGGCAGTCGCCCGATGATGGTCGAGTTGCGCCACCTCACCGCCAAAGTCGACGCGCTGTCGCTTCTCCACCGTCCTCTGATTGTGCGGCGCCTAGTAATCGATGGCCTTTCAATCTTGGCGGAACGAACAGCCGGCCATACTCCTAACTGGAGATTTGGTGGGGCGAAGCCGAATCCTACAACGTCCGACAATCGATCTTGGTTTCCGACACTGCTTAATGCCCGTTTGAACGACAGCGAAGTTGTCTACCGCACCTCTGGCGGAGCGACCTTCCGCACGACGCTGACCAAGCTTTCGATCGTGACGCCAAACGTGACTCAACCGGTCAGGCTGACTGCCACTGGGGCATACAATGGCACGCCCATCAGCCTTGCCGGAGAGCTGCAATCGATCGTAGCACTGAGAGATGGAACCATTCCCTACGGCATGGAACTCCACCTAAGATCGGACGAAACGAAGTTTTCGTTCAAAGGGACGATGACGGACCCGCTCGATGTAGACGGCGCCAAAGGCGCGGTCGTGCTTGAGGCCCCAACACCGAAAGCCCTACTGGCGCTTGCCGGGCTAACTAACAAATCTGACGTTTCACTGCAACTCGCCGGACAGTTACAACGGGATGGCGATTTGTGGAGCCTGACAGGTGCAACAGGCGAACTGAAAGACAATCCCATCACGGCAGCTTCGTTGCAATTGAAGGAGGGTAGCAAAGGTAAGCCTGACGAGGTGGCCACTAACATCACCTTCTCTCGGCTCGACCTCAGTGGCTTGCTCCGAGGCGGAAGCGGGGGTGGTGCGTCGGATGCCGATATTCCTATCGATGTTCCTCGATCGCCGGACCCACTCATCGACGCGCATTTGGCCGCCCGCCAGCTCGTCTACAATGGCATCCAAGGCTCCGATGTTAGCCTCTCCGCGGCGGTCACGCCTGGTCACATCGCCTTAAGGGCGCTGGCACTGACTTATCTTGGCGCAAGCATCCGAGCTGATGGGCGGCTTGAAGCCGCGGGTAAAATTGGCCGCGTGTCGGCAAAGGTAGTCGTGTCAGGTGCCGACATTCAGCAACTGCGCCTCGTGCTGGGGCTTGCATCAGTACCCCTCTCCGGCAAGCTTGACGCACAACTTGTTGCTTCGTCGAGCGGCGCTACCTTCAACGCGGCGGCCCGCGCTGCCGATGTTGTCGCCGCCGTTTCGATGAAAGGAGGCACTATTGCCCGCCAG
The DNA here is from genome assembly GCF_009766125.1 of Acidisoma sp. S159. Taxonomy (NCBI): domain Bacteria; kingdom Pseudomonadati; phylum Pseudomonadota; class Alphaproteobacteria; order Acetobacterales; family Acidocellaceae; genus Acidisoma; species Acidisoma sp. S159. Next base: position 25,411 of record NZ_LMUG01000018.1, on the reverse strand, counting down.
GTGATCGAAATGGCGTCAACCGACATACGCTTATTGTTCCGAAAAGCCCAAGGAACGACCCCAGTTTCCTGCCTCTTGGGTGTGTTGAATATGAACGACGGCGTAGGCACCATCTCGCCGCTGCGCATTCGGACAGCGTCCGGAACCGTTGTGGGCGAGGCCCGATTCGACCTCTACCGGCGCACATTAGACCTCATGATAGGCAGCCAGCCTGCATCGACGGGCATCTTCGCTCTGGATATTCCAATACGCGTCTATGGAACTTTCGCCAATCCGACGGTGCGGCCTGCTCAGTGGTCACCAGCCAGTCGAGCGAGGTTTGCGACCGCGACGGTGCCTACCAGATTGCCGCCGAGCCTGCAGCAACTCGTAAACCAAAATCCTTGTCTGCACCCACGGGCTGGGCCGAGGCAATAGGGTGCAGACTTGCAACTGCCCGCGCAGCAGATTGCGGAGCCATCCCGCATAGCCAAAATCACGCCGCCCGGGGAACGTTCCGCCGGGAGGACTGCTCAACGACGGTCTCTACAGCCTCAGCGACCTGCCTCGTAGCTTGGTAGTGGATCATGTGCCCTGCCGTCCCTAACGACCTGGAGCACGCTGCCCGTGACTGCCGCTTTGAGCTGTCCGGATCGACGCTTGAACACAACCTTATCGCCCTCGCCCGCCATAATGACGACCGGCAGCGTCAAGTTTTTGTGGTGGCCACGAAGTCCAAGCGCGCCTGGGATCATCAAGGCGCCATCCTCCGATGTCGCCCTTATCTGGGAAGGGCGGATCGCCATGGCGGTCGAGAACCCTGCTTCGCTCTGGAATGCGATAGCCGGTCGGGGCGCAGCCTTCTGAACACGAAAGCGCTACCTCCGATGTTGTGAGGATACACAGGGGCCGAAAGGCGCCGGTGAGTCGGCTCTAGGAAACGGTGTCTCGGATCGAGTTTATACCACTTTGCAACGTTAAGCTTGGGACGCCGAAAGCGCCATCGACATTCCACAAGTGGATGACCAGGTCGTTCAGCGTCCCTCAAATTTAAACTTCAGTTACGTTCTTGCGCTGATCGAGCACAACCTCAACGAGTACGCTCGGGGCAATTTGCCGCCGCTCAAGGCCTAAGTCGCCATTCCAGCAGTGAACGGTGATGCGACTCAAAGTGTCGAGAGGCCCTCGCTCGTCAGCCGGGCAGCATGGGCTTGCCTTCGTGGGCAACAAGGAGGTCATGCATGTCGTTAGCATGCTCCTCCTCGACGCCTAGAATACCTTCAAGCATCACGCGGGTTGTCGTATCGTCGTCACCGAAATAGCGGATCAACTCCCTGTAGTGTTCGACCGCGATGCGTTCCGCAACAAGGTTCTCACGGATCATGTCGACAAGGTTGTCTCCCTCGACATATTGCGACGCTGACCGGGTCGCGAGACCCTCAGGGTTAAAGTTTGGCTTGCCGCCCAGCTGATTGATCCGCTCGGCAACCGCGTTCATGTGTTCTTGTTCTTCTCGTGCATGCTCCGCAAACTCGGCCTTGACTCCTTCCGAGGAAATACCCGTCGCGGCGATCGAATGCATTGTGTAGCGCAGCACGCAGACGATCTCGGTCGCGAGGACAGTCTGTAGAATGTCGATGGTCTGATTAACATCACCCCGATAGGCTGCCGTCACTGCCCCTTCGGAAATGTGCTGTCGCGCCATTTCGCGCAGGGCTTTCACGTCGCTCAAGAACGGCTTTTGGGGGTCGGGGATGGTCATCGAGCAATCTCGCTGCTTGCTGAAAGTCAACATGTTGTAGTCCGACTCTTGCCTCTCAGAAAGGCGCCTTGGGTCCGGTCAGCTCGCTCAAACCCGTTACTCACGATAATGTCATTCAGAGCTCGCTCCGGCCGCGCTAAGCCCTCCGCGAAACGAACGGGCGGGAGCCTCGGCCGCTCGGGAGAGCGACTGTTAGAGAAGCGCGGCACGGAGAAACGGCGATTGTGCCGCGAGCTGCCCATCGCCGCGGATGCCGGCGGGTAGATCGCGGCTGGAGCGCTGAGCAGCAGCGACGTCGACGATGCTTTGGAGGTTGCGTCGGCGCAGGGAAGAGTTCGTGATGCCCGGCTGGATGCCGAAGCGAATAGACTTTACACCATTGGGCGCGGTGTAGGTCGAAGGTCGCCTTCCTTATAGTGAAGTCATAGGGAAAGCCCGCGCTCAGCAGCTGAAGGTCCTGTGGTTCCTTTCTTGAAAAGAAACCACCCTTCCCTTGTTGGCAAGGAATGCCGCGGCTACGCCGAGGAGGCGCTTCGAAGGATTCTTGCCGATCGCTATGACCTGTCGTCGGCTGAAGTAGAAGAGCGGGTCGCAAAAGCGAAGCACGGAGTTGAATATGGAATTAGGAAAGTCGCGCCGCATTGCGCCGTGGACGTCGAGTATTTTGCGGCATGGAGATATCCTATTCTTTCAAAAGCAATATTGCCGCTTACGGAGATCTACACCGCATATTCATGACGTGCGTCCTCCTGCTGCTAGGCTGTCTCCCCTAATGTGTTGATGCCGCCTGTCGATGATGAGTCTAGCCTCGTCAATTTCGTTGCAGATTCTCGTTTCTCATGTAATAGGATTAAGTCAAGCTAGCCAGCGGAGCACGCCATGGCGACGATGATTGAGTTAGCCGAAGCTTTCTTTGTTTCGTGCGATACCGGCGGCGGTTGGGAGAAATGTAAGACCTTCTGTACTCCGACGCTAGCTTCGCATGCCAAAACACGGCGCTGTCCGATATTACAACGCTTAGCGCCTAACGGAGTGGATGAAGGGCCTTTTGGTCGCTCTGACAAACAGCAGTTACGAGGTAAAGTCGTTCGCCGCTGATGAAACACGCGGGAACGTCATAGCCTATGGGGCTTTTACCGGCACCCACCTCAATGGCGGCCCAATTGCGCCCACAGGCAAGACCGCGATAACTGACTACGTCTATGTCATGCAGTTCGAGGGCGATCAGATCGTTCACATGACGAAGATATGGAATTCTGGATATGCTCTGAAACAACTCGGATGGAGGTGAATTGTTGCATCGGTCGGTGCGACAGATACCATGTTCTGGCGCGACGATCAGGATCGGAAACGTGTTGACCCTGATCGTCGCGCAGCAACCGAGGCGTCCAGGTGCCTCCTTCAACGCCAACCGTATCGGCGCACTCCGCCCACCAGATAAGATCATACGCATCCCAATGCGTCTTCACTCTTTCACTTTGTGAGCCTTCATTTGAGCCTCTCAGGCTGCTCTTTCGTCTCAGGCGTTCACCGCCGCGCCTCACCACCTCAAATCAGAAAATGGGACCAGCAATGGGTCCAAAATAGTCGGTTCTAGATTCCATGAGTGATATCGGCGTGCTATACGGAAGCCCTCGCGGAGTGGATAGATTCGAACTCCAGACCTCGACCCGAGCAGCATGCGGTATTATCGTTTCGTCATAAAACGCTGGAAGGACTGTTATCGCGTGTCGACTCTTTCAGGCGACTTGTAGCGACCCGCTACACAGAAGCTCCACTCTCAGCTTAACGCAGGTGAGGTTCGGGGATAGGTCGACGCTTCCACCCCAGCAGGATGTATCGGCCGCGTAAGCTGGCGACTGAAGTGCTACTGCGAAAATAGCCGTCGCGAGCCAACGCATCGCGCCCTCCCATTTCGTTCTCGGAAGAGTAGCTACCCACGCCAAGTAGATCAACTCCTCCGGGAAATCCGCCGATGCTCTGAAGTTTTGAGGGTGTGCTGAACTCGCGCACCCCCACTCGCAGGTAAAAGAGCGGTCGCTTAGTGGGTAGACCCAATACGGCGAGGCTAGGGAAGCGTAATCGCCAGATCGTAGTGTTCGCCCATGCCCTCATCCGCGCGATGTGTGAAAACCAAGGCGCTCACAGATGGCGCAGGCCTATTTGGCGGCGCCTTGCGTGATACCGGCAATGAAATGCTTTGAGAGGACGACGTAGAGAAGCGTAATCGGCAAGGCGGCGAGTGTGAGGCCCGTAAATAGAACACCCCAGTTCGTGACAAACTCGCCCATGAAAACGGTCAGCCCTTGAGGAAGGGTCTTGAGGTTGTCAGATGAAATAAAGATCAGCGGGAAGAAAAAGTCGTTCCAGATGGGCACCGCATTCTGAATGGCCACGATCACCATCGCCGGCCGTGCCAAAGGCAGCATAATAGAAAGCATGATCCGCAGTTCACTCGCCCGATCCATGCGGGCGGCTTCCTCAAGCTCTTTCGGCAACGAGCGGAGAAAGCCCGTCATGATGAAAACGGCTGAAGGCAGCCCCATGGCGACATAGACGAGAACGAGGCCCGCCAGGTTGTCGACCAGATGGAGGCGGTCGAGTTCAATGAACAGAGGGATGATCGCGAGTTTCAGAGGCACAGTCATTCCGCTGATGAAAAACATCAGAAACAATCCGCTCGCCCGAAACTGGTACCGGGCGATGGCATAAGCCGCCATCGTGCCGAAAAGGAGTATCAGCAGGATCGACGCCACTGTGACGCTGAGGGAGTTGGCGAGATAGCGGACGAAATTCGTGTCAGTCCAAACAGTTGCGATATTGGTGAGCGCGAAGCTTCGCGGAAGTGAAAATGGCGATGAGAACAGCTCGACATTCGTCTTGAACGACGACGTAACCATGACGAGGAGCGGGTAGAGCATCACGAAGGCGTTGAACAGGAGCAGGATCTGAATCCCGCTATTCTTGATCCCCTCGTGCCGATTGGACATCAGACCTCGATCTCACGGCGACGTAGGTAGCGCAGCGCAACCGCGGTGGTTCCGGCGACGGCGATGAACATGAGGACAGCGAGCGCGCTTCCTTGCCCAAAGTTCTGGATGCCGCTCGTCTCGCTGCCAAATGCCGTACGGTAAAAATACAGGCCCAGAACATCCGTGGAGCCTCCAGGCGAGCCATCGACGCCTGACATGATGTAAGGAAGCTCGAACCAGTTGAAACTGCCGATGAAGGTGAGCACACAGACGATCGTCACACTCGGCGCCATTAACGGCCAGATGATTCGGGTCAGGAGCGAGAAATCTCCTGCACCGTCTAGCCGAGCGGCCTCCAGCAACTCCTTGCCCACGCGTTGCATCCCAGCGAGCAGGACAAGGGTGGGGAAGCCGATCCAACTCCATATATTGGCGAAGATGATGCTGCCCAGTGCCGTCGACTCATCCCCAAGCCAGGCCCGGCCGGAAATATGGACAAGTGCGAGGGCATTGTTGACGAGGCCGAAAAGCGGGTGAAGGAATAGCTTCCAAAGAAACCCGACAATGACCGCGGACAGCACCACCGGCAGGAAGATGATGACCTGGTGTATACGGTGGCCCGGAAGTGCTTTCAGTAAGGCGAAGGCGATCAGGAACGCGGTCCCGTTCTCGAACACCATCAAGGCGATAAAGACGATGATATTGTGCCACAAGGCACGATAGGTGTTGTCGCTGAAGGGATGCTCCAGAAGGACCTGCCGGAAATTAGCCAAGCCGACGAAGTGCGATGGTTTCAGGCCGTTAAATTCATAGAAGGCGTATCGAAAGGCTGAGAGGAGCGGAAAAAGCACGAACGCCGTCATCACGATGACCGCAGGCGCCAATAGCAGTCCAATCCACAACGAGCGCATTGAAACTCGGGGTAAGAACGGCCACCGGCCCCTACGCGTCATCTCATTTTCCCTGGAATGGCGTGTACCATTTTGCAACCCCGGCCGTCACGTCAGCACCAAGCTGCGCGGGGGTTATGCTGCCAGCCATCATCTTGGTGATGTTGGTCTGTAAAAGTTCGGACCCCGTCGGGCTCTGGAACCTGAAGTAGACGAGGTCGATTTGCGGCATGGCCGTGGCGTTCAACGCGGCCACTTTAGCCAGGAGAGGATCACTGATCGTCACGCCCTTGATGGGTGAGATATCCCCTAGCAGCGAAACCAACTTATCTCCGAAGGCGGGCGTGCCCATGTAATTCACCAATGTCAAAGCGGCAGCCTTTTGCGGCGACGCGGCGTTGACGGCATAGCCGCCGTCATAGAACTTGGTCACGTAACCCGGGTCGCCGGCTTTAGGCGCGGGGGGCGCTATAAAATCCATGTTGAGCTGTGGGTTCTGAGTCTTGAAGTCGGCAATGTCGAAGCTGCCATCCGCGAGCATGGCGGCGCGGCCACTTAAAAAGAGCTGTCCCGAGGTCTCGTCATCCACGCCCTCGTAGCCGTCCGGCATATAGGAACGCAGCTCGAGGAGCTTGCTGAGAGCCGCGATATAGCGGGGGTCCTTGAAGGTCGTCTTGCCGGTCGTCAGATCATGCACGAAGTCCGGCCCAAGAAACGGATTTGTGAAGACCGCCACGAACATCTCGTTGAACCAGCTGGTTCCCAGGCCATTGGCCAGGGGCGTGATCCGCTTTTCCTTAAGCGCCTTGCTCACTGTCAGCAACTCGTCCCAAGTCTTTGGCGGCTGCAAACCGGCCTTGGCGAAAACATCCTTGTTGATGAGGAGACCGAGGGTCTGGGAGGCGAATGGCATCGCATAGACCTGACCATCGGCGCGATAGCTGCCGGACAGCAGCGCGTCGGACGGAAGATTGCCGAGAGACGGCACCGTGGTCTTGTCGAGCTTGAGGAAGTAGCCGGCCTTGATGAATTGTTCGAGCCAGCCATAGGCATGGACATGGATGACATCGCCGCCTCGGCCGCCGGCAAGGGCGGTGGAGACGATGGTGGGATAGCTCTCGTCTGGAAAAGCCTCGAACTTCACCGTTATATCAGGGTGGAGTTTGGTGAAATCCTTGAATATCTCGGTATAAGCGGCCCTATCTTCCTGACGCCAGGTCCAGAACGAAATCGTGGTCGCTCGCGCCGCCCCTGCGGCGAAACCCCAGATCAGTGTTGCCCCTAGGATGGCCAATCCTGCAGTCTTTTTCATTGCCGCCTCCGAGATGTTCGAGACTTGAAGCACGATCAAATCATATCCCTTGCCAAGATTCCATAGAGTTCGTAAAGTTTCCTAACTTTCTAGCCGGCGGCAGCCGACAGCGGTCGCGAATAAGGATGACGGCGTGGATGCGAATATCATTACCGGCGTCGATATCGGCGGCACTAAAACACAGATCCGCGTGATCAAAGGCAGTGTGATCCTAGCCGATCAGATTATCGCGACGGATGAATGGCGCGTGCGCGATGCAAAGAGCGATGCCAAGACGCTGGTGGAGATTGTTAGGCGTGCCTGCCAGGGAAGAGCCCCTCAAGCGCTGGCCGTCGGCGCGCATGGTTGTGACACGGATGACCAGTGCCTCGCTGTCCAGGCCCATCTGAGTGCCGAGATCGCCTCCCTGGTCATGGTCGTAAACGATTCCGAACTCATGGTTCCAGCAGCTGGTTTCATAGAGGGCATTGGCGTCGTGGCCGGTACAGGCTCTATTGCGGTCGCCCGAACACCTGACGGACGTATGCTCACTGCGGGCGGCTGGGGCTGGATACTTGGTGACGAAGGCAGTGCGCCGGCTTTGGTGCGAGAAGCCGCGCGAGCGGTTCGGGGCGAGCTGGATCGCGGACGGGCTGATGATCCCCTTGTGAGAAGCCTGATGCAGAGCGTCGGCGCCGAAGATCCGACTATGCTCGGACGGCTGCTCGACGCCACACGTGGCTCCGTCGTCTGGGGCCGTTATGCTGCCTCGGTGTTTAGCGCCGCAGGCATGGGCTCTCAGCTCGCTCAACACGTGATCCGCGAGGGTGGTTCGGGACTCGCCAACCTTGTCGGCATTCTCATCGAAAGAGGCGCCAACGCCGCGCGCGTCGTTGCGGGCGGCGGAGTGATCGCCGAACAGCCTCTCCTGATGCAGGCATTCAAGGAGGCTATGAAGCAAGTCTCCCCTCATAGCGACGTCCTACTGCTGCGTGCGCCTCCTGTGGCAGGTGCTGTCGCGCTAGCGCAACGGCTTCTTGCGACCTCGATCCACTCAACATGAGATGAGCCATACCATGCAGCGCATAGGATATCGCGACGCTGTCGCCCGCCAGCCGGATTGCCTATCGACCGGCATCAAGGCCGTGCGCGAGACGCTCAAAGCGTTCGATCCAATCCCTTTCGCGAGCCGTTCAATTGGCTTCGCGGGAATTGGCGCGAGCTTTCAGGCGGCAATGATCGGAGCGACCTACGCCCGAAGCCTCGGCCTGCGCTCCTATGCCTATTGCCCGACCGACCTCTATGACGAACGCGCGGATGGTGCGGAGGCCTTTGTGGCTTTGTCGGCATCCGGCCAAAGCCGAGAGATCGCGGATGTTATGCGCATGCGACAACAGCTTCCCCGTATCGCCATATGCCGCGGAAGCGACAACCCCTTGGCCGCGATCACGGGCGCGGTTGTTGCGACGGAATCCGGCTCGGACAACGGCGCAAGCTCTACCGGATATACCGGGATGCTGATGGCGATCGGTATGCTTGTGGAGCGCATCGCGCTGGGCACCCCGTCAGCCGCGTGGGACGGTTTGCCTCAGGCGGTCGCAGACGTCGTGACATCGGCCGCGATCGAAGCCGAGCAAGCAGCCATCCTTATTTCCAAGCGCACAACGATTGATATTGTTGGCAGCGGCGCGGGCTTCGCGACCGCGGGTGAAGCCGCCATGCTAATTCGCGAGGCGGTACGTGTTCCCGCTGCGGGCTGGGACACGCTCAATTATCTGCACGGCCCAATGGAATCGCAGGATTCCACCACAGGCCTTATGGCCTTTGGCGAAGGACGGGAGGTTATGATCGCTTGTGACGTCGCGGGGTTTGGCTGTCCATCCGTGCTCATCACATGCCGCCCCGATGTGCCGACCGTCAGCAATCTCGTGACGATCAAAATGCCGTCCGTCGACCACGTGGTGATTGACGCCATTCTCAAGATCGTCATTGCTCAGATGATCGTCGGAGACATGCAGGATGCCGCGGGTCTGACGAACACGACCTTCCGCTATCGGCAAACCGATACCAAGCTGAAGCCCTGGTCTCCTACCGAAGTATAGTGTCTGCAAGGGGCGGGCCGGCATAATCCGGCAGCCGTCAGGGCAATGGTGGCAGAACCACCGCCGGATGGCGATCTTCCTTGAGGAGAAGACCCAGCCCATAATCCGCCGCCAGCTTCATGGCTCCAAGCACGGTGCCGTTTTCAGCGAGGGGGGTTATCGCGATCCGCGTTGGCCAGGTCAACTCTGTTGCCACGCGCGTGACTTCGTCAATGATCAGGGGATTCTGCCCAATGCCTCCGCCCAACACCACCAGACCCGGATCGAGCATGCCGATGCAACCCGCCACCAAACGTCCGATATCTGCCGCGTGGCTCGTCACGCAGGCGCGCGCGTAGAAGGACCCGCCCTCGGCAAGCCGAAAAAGTTCTTTTGCCGAGGTTGGCGGTGGCCCGGAGTCAGACGGCCAGTTTGCTGTGCACCGCGCCATAAAGGCGGCTGCACCAAGGAAATCCTCAAGCCCCTCACGGTATGGTTTGGTTGTCGGCGACCACGGGAAGGGCGTGCGGCCAATTTCGCCCGCCGCGCCGTTACCGCGAAAAAGACGACCGTTCGCTATGATGCCAAGACCGATCCGCACACCGATTTGGAGATAGGCGAACGTCTCTTCGCCACGCGCGGCCCCATAGGACATTTCGGCAATTGCCGCGCAGTTTACATTGTTTTCAAGTATTATCGGGGCTTGGACGCGCTGTCGCAATTCGCGAAGGGCAGCCTCGGGCCCGGCCTGCGAATCTAGTCCGAGTTGTCGCTGCGCCACAATACGCGGAACCGCCACAGCAATGCTTCGAAGTGGCCCATGTTCACCCGCCGCGATCGAAATCAAATGACGGGCTGCGGCCCAGATGATGGGTCCGATTTGGGAGGCAAGACCCCAGTTTTCCAGTTCGATTGGGCTTTCGATCGTCGCTATTTGAGTTCCATCCAGCGCGTGCGCGACGCCCCGGACCTGCGCCGCGCCTACATCAAGTCCGATGACGTAGCCTGCAGACGAGCCGAGGCCGTATGTTGTTGCGGTGCGTCCCATCGGCCCCTTTGCCATGCCGCGCGGCGCAACTAGACCGAGAGCGCTTAATTCCACGACAGCGGCTGACATGGTCGGCTTGGAGAGATTGAGCAAGGTGCCAAGCTGGGGCCGTGTTACCGGACCACCCAGTGCCAGTGCTCGTAAGACCGCGCGAGAGCTATCCATTAACGAGTCCGTGTCGTCCAAAGAACCCCCGTCGTGTAGCGAATCAGGAATCTTAGTTCAATTGAGCTGTACACATATACTCAGACCTTCTAAAAGCAAAGTCTTAGTCTCCGCTGCACGAGTGTTTGGCCGATACCAGTCCGTCTCTCCGAGGCGAATAGTTTCCTTGATCAGAAGCCTTAGATCATCGTAGCGGATTCGATGATTGTTGATTGCGGCACGTAAACAGTAAGCGCCACGAACAGTCGTGTCCGAAATAATCGCCGTGCCCTCTTCCTGTAGCCTCAGCATGATCTAAGTGTTGATCGCTTTAAGCTTGTCATTGCTCACACCCGCCGGTTGATAGCGGTAGCAGACGATGTTGATACTCGTCGGCGCGACAGGTTTCAACCGCGGTTCGGCGTCGATCAACTGTCACTAATCCAGCCTTTGGCTAATGAATCTGCCGCTTGCGTCCGCCCTCCGGTCAACACTCGAGAGGCACAGTTATCGCGTGTTGACAGCTACGGGCGTCAGCCCCGGCAAGCTGCCGGTTACTCTAGAGCAGGATGGTTTTGGCTTGAATCAAGGAAGGATTCCCACGGCGGGGGAAATCTGATTCAAACGACCGGCCGGATGGAGGTCGGCGGTGATGCCTAGACCCTACTCTATGGATTTGAGGGATCGCGCGGTGGCTCGCGCATGGCTGGTGAAACGACACGCTCGGTTGCGGCGGTTCTGGAGGTCAGCGTGGCGAGCGTTGTGAAATGGTCACAACGTTTTCATCGAACCGGCAGCGTTGCGCCTGGTCCGATGCACGGCCATCGGCCGCGTGTTTTGTTGCCTCATCGGGATTGGTTGATCGCGCGCACGGCGGCGATCAGCCGTTCACCCTGCGCGGCCTGCAAGCCGAGCTAGCCGAGCGTGGCGTGAGGGTCGATTACCGGACCGTGTGGGCCTTCGTGCATGCCGAGGGCCTCAGCTTCAAAAAAAGCGTGCTGCCAAGCGAGCAAGGCAGGCCTGATATCGCCCGCGAACGCGCCTTCTGGAAGAAGCATCAAGCTAGCATCGACCCGCGACGGCTCGTGTTCATCGACGAGACCTGGACCAACATGGCACCGCTACGAGGCTGGGGGCCGCGGGGTCAGAGGCTCGATGCGAAGGTGCCTTACGGGCATTGGAAAACAATGACCTTCGTGGCGGCACTCCGCTGCGACCGGACCCGCGCCCCCTGCGAGTTCGACGGCCCGATCAACGCGCATAGCTTCCTGGCTTATGTGAACCACCAACTCGTGCCGGTCTTGAAGCCCCGCGACATCGTCGTTCTCGACAACCTCGGCAGTCATAAAGGACCGGCAGTGCGAGCCGCGATCCGCGCCGCGGGGGCCAGGCTCGTGTTTTTGCCACCTTACAGGCCAGACTTGAACCCTATCGAACAGGTATTCGCCAAGCTCAAGCATCTGATGCGAAAAGCCGCTGAACGAACCGTTGACGCCACGTGGAAGCGTACCGGCAAACTCCTCGATAACTTCAAGCCAGACGAATGCGGCCGATACCTTCAAAACTCTGGGTATGCTTCAAGCTAAATGCATCACGCTCTAGCTTCACCCTGTCGCTAACGCCGCCGCCCCCAGAGCTAAGCGACTTGAAGGTTTTGTGATCCCGGCATCGCCCCCAGAGTGCCGCGCAGGTGGTTGCGGGTTTGAAATGTAACGGCCTCAACCAGTTCTACGATACGATGAGTCCCGACAGCGATCCTCTCTGGGTGCGAATAATGACCGTTGTAGCATTGTATTTTGCAGCGATCGCGGTTCTGGCGCTCGCCCTCGCAATCCTACGGGCCCGGAACGTGTCAACGAAAGTGAGACAGCCGGTTTTCGAGATTAAGCTTGAACGGCGAGCTTTTGGTTCGGCGGATTAATCCAGACGGCGGTCGGTTTTCTCGGCGATTGGGGCGGCTTGTTGACGAAGCGGTTGGGATTGGCGTGGAAGGCCTGGTCGAGGATTTTCTGACGGGCGGTGTGTATTTCGTCTGCCTTCCCATAATGGACCTGATCAGGCGTCATGATGCCGATGCCGAGATGATGGTGGTCCTTATTATACCAGTCAAAGAAGGCGCGGCAGAAAGTTTTGGCGTCCTGGATGCAGCCGAACCGTTTGGGGAACTGGGGTTGATACTTGAGGGTCTTGAAGCAGCTTTCCGAGAAGGGATTGTCGTTGGAGGTGTGAGGCCGGCTGTGAGATTTGGTAACGCCCAGATCGGCGAGCAGCAGGGCAGTCGTTTTGGCCTTCATAGATGGACCGCGATCGGCATGCAGGGTGAGTTGGCCGGGCGCAACATCATACTTGGCGGCGGCGTCCTCGAACAGCGGCTTGAAGAGAGAGGCGCTCTCCGTGTCGGCGACGCACCAGCCGACAACCCTTCGGCTGAAGATGTCGACAATCACATAGAGATAGAAATAGGTCCATTTGGCAGGGCCCATCAGCTTGCTAATATCCCAGGACCACACTTGGTTTGGGCCTTCGGCGATGAGTTCAGGCTTGGCGTAGACGGGATGGCGCAGCAGACGGCGGCGCTCCTTCACGTCGCCATGTCGGTGGAGGATCCGGTACATGGTGCGGATCGAGCAGTGATAGAGGCCCTCGTCGAGCAGGCTGGCGTAGATCTCGGCCGGGGCCTGATCGACGAACCGCGGCTC
>NZ_LMUG01000018.1:0-12535 GCF_009766125.1 Acidisoma sp. S159 | reverse complement strand
AGGCGCCAGAGCGGCTACGGCATCCATCAGGACTCCTCGTCGCTGACGATCGGCAGACCCAGAAGCGAAGCCACTTTTATGGGATGGCCCGCCCCTTATCTCTCCAATACCGCGAAGTTGGAGCGCTAAGCTGGCAAGGCAACCGGAGAAACAGGAGCGGGGCTGATGGAGATCGCAGTATTAGGTATCGACCTGGGCAAGAACAGCTGCAGTGTCGTGGGGCTGGATACAACGGGCCGTGTTGTCCTGAAGCGTCGCCTCCATCGCGATGGCGTCGTCAAGCTTGCTGGGGGCCTACCTAGCTGCGTGATGGCGATGGAGGCCTGCTGTGGTGCGCACCATCTTGGCCGGATACTGCGCGATCACGGACACGATGTTCGGCTGATGTCGCCGGAATATGTCCGGCCCTACGTAAAGGCCCAGAAGAATGATGACCGGGATGCCGAGGCAATCGCCGAAGCGGCAACGCGGCCGACCATGCAGTTCGTGGAGCTGAAGAGTGAGACACAGCTCGACATGCAGAGCCTGCACCGTGCCCGCGACCGGCTGATCGGCGAGAGGACGGCCCTGATCAACCAGCTGCGCGCCATCCTGCTGGAGCGTGGCATCATCATGCCACAAGGACGGCGAAAGCTGGAACTACACCTCGATACGCGGCTTGCTGGAGAAACCGTTGCATTGAGCACAAGGACCCGCCTGCTGGTTGACGACCTGCGCCTCGAGTGGCGCGAACTGGACCGCCGAATCGAGGTCTTTGACGCCGAGTTCGCAGCGCAGGCGCGCACCGACGAGACCGCCCGATTGTTGACCACGATCCCAGGTATTGGCCCCTTGAACGCAACGGCGCTGGCGGCCGCAATCGGCAACGCCCAGAACTTTCCAACGTGGACGCGACCTGGCAGCCTGGCTGGGGCTGGTGCCGAAGCAGATGACAACCGGCGGCAAGCCAAAGCTGTTGGGCATCAACAAGCGAGGCAACGGATACTTGCGCAAGATGCTGATCCACGGGGCGCGAGCGGCCTTGCCGCCACTGTCCACGGGTGAGACGCCGATGGGCGACTGGTTGCGCGGTCTGCTCGCACGAGCGCATGTGAACACCGTGGTGGTCGCGCTGGCCGCCAAGCTGGCAAGGATCATCTGCGCAGTGCTGCGTAGCGGGCGGAAGTTCGAGCTTACGACTGCAACGGTATCATAACCAATAGAATTGGCCAGCCGCGCTCATCCGGCGCGGACGGCTGATGGGGTCTGCGGGTGGTAAATGCGAGATGGCCTGACAGTCGATCGGCGTTCTGGAAACCTGGCCAAAAAAATGGCATTCGTCGCCGCCACTTTTATGAGGACCAGGACGTGCGGATCTCCATCTTGGCCGGGACTTGTCCCAAGGCCGGATACGTTGGCGTAGACTGACCAGATCGGATCGCAGAAATCGCTTGCAGACGGGGCGGGCCATACGTTTTTTGGATGTCGATGACCTGCCTCGGCACGACGGAGCTGGAGCGTGAGACGCTTATTGTCGCGCACCAATTGGGCGTGTTCAACCACCACGGGATCGATCGGCGCGCATCTGGGGCCGCGCTTGACGGCCTTCAAGGCTTCATAGGCGCCAGCGTCACGTTGGCGGCGCCAGTCGGTCAGCGCCGACGAATAAAGCCCCTCGCGTCTCAAAATCCCGCCGGCGCCCCCCGGCCCCACGCGGTCGATCTCACGGAGAATTCTGAGCTTGTCGGCAGCTGTGAACGTGCGCCGACGCGGACGGTCCTCAAGTTCGGGCGACGCTGCCGATGGCGCTGAAACCAGCGTCGGCCTAGGGCCATCCTCGTTTTCAGCGCCATCGGCAGCAAAGGGCTTTTCGGATGTCGTGCGGGGCATGACCATGTCGATGTTTCACCTGCGCCCTCAAGGCTAAACTTCCCGGACGTCAATGTCTCATCGTCATTGGCACGGAGGGCCGCCCATCGCGCCGGCCGCTTGTGTTATGACTGCATTGCCGTTGTAGCCGCCGAAACCAGACGATCGGTGTTGTTGAAGTTGTAAATGCCTTCTTGACCTCCTGCATGGCGACTGAAAGAGCTTTAGGCATCACTGACAGTTCGCGAAACAGGATGGAATTGCTCGCGCCGCCGACCAGCGTGCCGTTCCCAACTCCCGACGCAATCACGCAGGTGGCGTCCTTGCTAGCAGCAGTGCCGCCTCGACGCCGCCTTCCAACATCCGTTCTGCGTTGGTGGCGCCCGTCACGGCGCGCGCTAACTGGAGGGTGCCAACCATGAGGGCGAAGATTGCGGTCGCGCGGCGACCGGCTACAGCGGAGTCGGCGTCTGGGAGCTGTGCTGCCAAAACAGAAATGTAGCTTTGTAACCCCTCCTCGTAGGCCTGCCGGGTTGGCGATGGCTGTCGAGCGATTTCCGGCAGCAAAGCCGCCGAAGGACATCCGCATGCTGGATTTCTGAGATGCTCACGACTCAGGTAGTTTCGGATTACGCCCTCAAGTTCGTGGCAGCCCCGCAGGCTTTCTTCAAGCCGATGTTGATGATCTCCGAGCGCGCTCGCAAGCGTCTCGCGAACAAGCTCTTCTTTGGACGCAAAGTGGGGGTAGAATGCGCCATTGGTCAGGCCTGCTTCGGCCATGATTCCGGCGATCCCCGCAGCCGATATCCCTTCATGTCGGAACCGTTTCGAGGCCACCTCGAGAATGTGCTGTCGCGTTGCCGCTTTGTGTCCCTTCTCGAAACGCATAGTCTATTCTCCACCATTCAATTCAGCCGGGCAGCCAAGACGCTTTCGATCCGGCGTGCAAGATTCAGGAGCGCCCGGTCACTGCCCACTGGCGCATCCAGCTCAAGGCCAATTGGGAGACCGCCCCGCGACAGGCCCACGGGAAGGCTGATGCCTGGCAGACCCAGAAAGCTCGCCACCACGGTGTGGTTCGCCAGCACCAGGTCGCTCACCGCGAGGCCGGCGATCGAAAAATTTGCCTGCTGATCGACCAGGGGAGCCGTGCAGGGCGTGGTCGGTTGCAAAATCGCCTGCACCCCGTGTTCGAGAAAAGCCGTGTCGAGACGACGCTGGATTTCCGGCCGGCTCACAGTCAGTGCGGCCTGATAGGTTTCGACCGAGGTCGCGCCACCGCCGTCCGGCATCACCATATAGCGCCACGCGCCCTGAAGTTCGGGCTTCAGACTATCGACGACCGCCTCGAAAGTGGTAGGAATATCATGTTGCCGAAGGAACTCAGACACAGCGCCCATCGTCTCATGGAAAAAGACGCTCCACGTGGCTGTTTGCGAAAGGGCGCCGAAATCATCGCCCAAGTCCACCTCGACTACCTCAGCGCCAGCACCCCGTAGCCTCTCCACCACTTCACGGAAGCGTGCATCGACATCCGGCTCGACAAGATCGAGAAATTGCCGCGGCGCATAAGCCAGCCGAACATCCTTGACTCCAGCTGCAGCCGCGGAGAGTCCCGAAGACCGCTCGCCGGTGACGACCTGGTCTATAAGAGCGCAATCCTCGACGTTGCGGGCGATCACGCCCGTCGTATCGAGTGTATGCGAGATCGGCGCCACGCCGGCTGTGGGCCACCGCCTGGTCGTCGGCTTGAAACCGACCACGCCGCACAGTGATGCGGGCACGCGGATCGATCCGATCGTGTCGCCGCCCAAAGACGCGGGCACGATGCCGGCGGCTACGGATGCGGCAGAGCCACTGGACGAACCGCCCGATATGCGACCAGGTGAGACCGGATTCTTCACCTGACCATAGCGGTCATTATGGCCGGTAAGCCCGAAAGACATCTCGACGAGGTTATTCTTACCGAACACCAGAGCACCCGCACCTTTGATCGCGCGAACAGCGTCCGCATCTTCGCGCGGGACGAAAAAGGCCAGCGATTCCAGGCCGAGGCTGGTGGGAATGCCTTTCGTCAAATAGCTATCCTTGATCCCGATCGGTACGCCCAAGAGCGGGGACGACGACCCGGCCGCCCTCGCCTCGTCCGCTTCGCGCGCCGCGTTGAGGACTGCGGTCTCGTCGATAGTGATGAAGGCGTTAAGATTGGCCTGCAACCGCGCGTTTCGCAACAGGGCGGTGGCGTAAACCTCAGAGGTGATTTCGCCGCTTCGGATCGCTTGGGCGGCTGCCGCGACCCCGAGTGAGGTAACGTCCGGTTCCTTGGGCGGTGCAGTGCGGCTGGAGATCGTAGTTGTTGCCGTGTTGGTCATAATTCCTCGCAAAAGTTGCAACCAGTCATTTCAGGGTCGCTGTGGGTCGCTAGCGGGCTTCTTCGGGCGCAAAGGAAAACGAGTTCGCATGACGACGGATACGTCCGGCATGCGGTGCGCCAAAATGCGCAGGAAACATCAGGTTTCATATGTTCTTCTCAACCTGCCGGGTGGCACTGAAAGCGCGACGTCGCTGAAACTAGGCGGTCAAGACGACCGCGCCTTCGCGCCGGCGTTGTTAGCAGCGGTACGCCACAATGCACCGGACAGCGCTGCGGCCGCGCATATGGTGGCTGCGGTGATCAAAGCGACCGCGACGAGTACAAAAAGTCCTGCTGCGGGAAAGCCGAATATAGCGACGGCGAGCCATCCTCCCCCGGCCGCGATCACTAGCCGGATCGCTCCAGCGAGGAATATCCAACCCATACGGCCGCTGCCCTGCGCCGCGAAACCAAGCGCGAAAGTGATGCCATTGGCGGCGTAGAGAGGCGCGACGATCCGAAAATACAGCGATCCCGTCTCCAGGACAGCGCCGTCATGGGTAAACAGGCCGATCCAAAGCCAGGGAAAGATCGCGACCAAGAGGCCTACCGTCTCTGTGAAAGTCACGCTGACGACGGTCCCGAACCATGCGATTCTCTTCGCCCGCGCGATGTTGCCGGCGCCGATATTGGTGCCCACCATGGTCAGCACGGCCGTTCCCAGGCCGAACAGTATGGGAATGAGCACGTAGTCGAGCCGCGATGCCGTGCCGTAGCCACCGATCGCAGCGACACCGAACCGGCCAACGGCCGCCGTGACGAGCAGCACCATCAGATTCAATTGGATCGTGTTCAGGGCGGCAAGAAGACCGACCTTAAGAATGTCGCGGAACAACGACCAGCGCAGTCGATCGAGCAACAGGCGTAGGCCCGATCGCCCGATCGCCATGTATCGCACCATCACGGCTGCGGCCGCACAGTAGTAGAGCGTGACGGCAATGCCGGCGCCAGCGACTCCGAAGCCTGGAAACGGCCCGACGCCGAAGATGAGTGCCGGCGAGAGGGGCACGAGCACCGCAGCGCCGATAAATGTCACCAATGCCGGAACCCGCACGTTGCCGATACCTCGGAGTGCGGCGGACAGAAGATTGACGACCCAGATCGGCACTGCCGAGAGGAAGATGAAGTCCGAGTACACCAGTGCCGAGTGTAGAGCCTCGCCAGTTCCGCCTAACGCCCGGTAGAGAGGGCTGCCAAATCCGATGGCGAGGACCGAAAACAGCATGCCGAAGACTACGGCGATCACGAGCGTATGCAGGACAAGGGCGTTCGCGTCCTCATGTCTGCCGGCGCCCGCGGCCCGTGCCACGGCGGAGGCCACCCCGCCGCCGATCCCTCCGGCGGCCATCATCGTCATCAGCATCCAGACGGGAAATACCAGCGCGACGCCGACCAGCGCATGGGTGCCGAGACGCGATACGTAAAAGGTCTCTGCGACATTCACGAGAGTCTGTGCGACGAGAACGCCGATTGTCGGCAGCGCAAGCCGCATCATTATCTTGAAGATTGGGCCGTGTAGCATGGCCTCGCGCACCTGAAGTTTGGCCGCGCCATGCATATTCTTGGCGGTCCCACGTGTGGCTTTCGCATCAACGGACGCGTCGGCACTATTCGGCGCTGATTTGGCGCCTTCATTCATTCCGATACTCATTGGATGCGCTTAAGCCTCAAGCGTGTTTCAGCTTCGAGGAAGAAACCGAACGCATTCGCTCTCCTCCTTGGCAACGACCCGACATTTCGGGATCGAAGTGAACGCCTTTGCATTATGGTCATAATGCACGATTACGACCATAATGCAAATTCGGTCATTCCTTCCAGCAATGCAATAAAAGCATGGGCCAGTCAGCCCCGTCGGCTTTCAGCCGACCTGGCCCCTTCGTGCTGCCGCCGAGTGCCGAGGATTATCCGGCGTGATAGTTCCGAGCAGTTGGAGTTCGTCGAGACAGTCCGCAGCCCAGATAAATCCGGACCATCAACCGGCCGCGACGCCCCGGTCCAATATCATCCAATTACTATTTGCCTCGCCCGGCCGGAATCCGTAGCGAGCATATAGTCCATGTGCATCCGCGGTTGTGAGCGTCCAGAGCGAGACAGTCGCGAGTTCGGGATGTGCCAGGATTGTTTCCACCAGTGCCTTGCCGAGACCAAGCCCGCGCGAGGCCGGCTGGATAACGACATCGCCGAGATGAGCGCGAAAGGCGTAGTCGGTTAGCAGCCGGGCACAGCCGACCTGCGTCCCGTCGATACTGTAGATGCCGAAGCACAGGCAATTGGCCCAGCTGCGCTCGGTCAGGGCGCGCGACCTGCCGATAGCCCAATAGGCGTCGGCCAACGCGCCATGGACGAATTCCATGTCGAGACGCTCGCGGTCGTCGCTAATAACATAGCCGTTCGACAGACTGACCGCGTGCACCTGCGGCTTCACCAAGGTTGAAATGGAGCCAGCTTTTGGACAGGAAGCCCGGCCACGACGTTAACCCGTCTCACCGCCACATGCCGCGCATACGCGCGCCGACGTCGATCCGGACCTGGCTGATCGCCGCTTGTCTTGCCACCTCGGTCGCAAGAATTGGCCAGGTGACGCTCTCGAACAGCGGCAGCAGATTGCCCGGGATGAACCGCGTGCGGGAGGCGTAGACATGGCGGTCGCCCATCGAAGCTTGGCCATGGGTGAAAAAACGGCGCGGTGTGACGAGATTCAGCGTGTCCTTGGCCCGCGTCATGGCGACGTAGAGCAGCCGCCGCTCCTCCTCGATCTCCGCCGTCGTTCCGGTTCCGAGGTCCGACGGTATGCAGCCATCCACCACGTTGAGCACGAAGACCGACTTCCATTCCTGTCCTTTTGCCGAATGGATGGTCGAGAGGCTCAGGTAATCCTCGTCCAACAGCGGTACACCGGCCTGATCGCTGGTGGCGTCCGGTGGATCGAGCGTGAGGTCAGTTAGAAAGCGCGTGCGGGACGCATAGCCGGCCGCGATCTGCTCGAGCTGCAGCAGATCGGTCTGCCGAATAGCGGGTTCTTCGTGCATCCGCTCGAGATGGGGCGTGTACCAGAGCCGCGCGT
This sequence comes from Acidisoma sp. S159, assembly GCF_009766125.1. NCBI lineage: Bacteria > Pseudomonadati > Pseudomonadota > Alphaproteobacteria > Acetobacterales > Acidocellaceae > Acidisoma > Acidisoma sp. S159. Next base: position 5,210 of record NZ_LMUG01000018.1, on the reverse strand, counting down.
AGCCAATTTCCGCCGGCCAGCCCGCCTTACCCGACCGGAGTTGCAAAACAGTGGTCACGAGGTCCGTCCACCCCTTACCCGCTCGGGGCGGGGCGGTGATCTCCGCCAGCGCGCCAATTGGATCAACCTGATCCGCCATCGCCTCCAGCACACGTTGCGCTGATGTTGGGCCGATGCCGGGCAGCAGCTGCAGGACACGGAAACCGGCCACTTGGTCTCGCGGGTTCTCCACGAAACGTAGCAGCGCCAACAGATCCTTGACGTGCGCCGTGTCGAGGAATTTGAGGCCACCAAATTTGACAAAGGGGATGTTGCGACGGGTCAGCTCGATTTCGAGAGGTCCGCTGTGACTTGATGTGCGGAACAACACGGCCTGGTGTTTCAGCTCTGTGCCCCCTTCCCTGTTCTCCAGCACGCGGTCGACCACGTAGCGAGCCTGATCAGCCTCGTCGCGGACGCTGACGAGTTCCGGCAATTCACCCGATTGTCTCTCGGTCCAAAGGTTTTTAGTGAATCGCTCCGCGGCAAGGCCAATTACACCATTGGCGGCCGCGAGAATGGGCTGTGTCGAGCGGTAGTTTCGATCCAAGGTGATGATGGTGGCGGCCGGGCTGAACTGGCTGGGGAAATCGAGAATGTTGCGAACTGTCGCCGCGCGGAACGCATAGATGGATTGAGCGTCGTCCCCCACAACGGTCAGGCCCGCGCCCTCGGGCTTCAAAGCCATGAGGATGCTGGATTGGAGGCGATTGGTATCCTGGTATTCGTCCACGAGCACGTGATCGAAGCGCGCGCCGATATGGGATGCCAAGGCGGGCTCGCCGGCCATCTGCGCCCAATAAAGCAGTAGGTCGTCGTAATCGAGCACGCCTTGCGCCTGCTTGGCCTCAACGTAGCTCGCGAACAGCTCCCGCAGCTGCGTCTCCCAGGCGGCGCACCAGGGGAAGTGTCCCTTCAACACGGTCTCCAGCGGCGTCTCAGCGTTGACGGCTCGGGAGTAGATCGCCAAGCAAGTACCCTTGGTGGGAAATCGACTTTCCGTCTGGGAAAACCCGAGCCGATGACGAAACAGGTTCATCAGGTCGGATGAATCCTGCCGGTCATGGATCGTGAAATTGGGTTGCAGCCCAATCTGCTCAGCGTACTCCCGTAGTAATCTGGCGCCGATCGCGTGGAAGGTCCCGGCCCAGGAGAGTGCGTCCGACATAATGCCTGCTTTGGAGCCGAGAACCTTCAAACAGATGCTCTCGACACGCCGGCTCATCTCAGACGCGGCGCGGCGGGAAAAGGTCATCAGCAGAATGCGGCGGGGATCCACGCCGCTGACGATCAGATTGGCGACCCGATGGGCCAGGGTATTCGTCTTGCCCGATCCCGCTCCGGCGATGACGAGGAGCGGCCCTGCCAGGTCGCCAGCGTTCTCGCCGCCGATACCATGATCTACGGCCCGACGCTGCTCGGTATTTAATTTGGCGAGATGGTCGAGAGGCATCTATGCGCACCGGCGGTCAAAGGGACCGCAATCAACCATGTTTCTCGTTTTGTTCACAAGGGCGCTGTTGGGGCGGTCCATTCCGGCGTGCCGATGCATGCTTCAATTGACGCTGCTCGCTTGCTGGCAAACGAAAACGGCAAGATGAACGAAGCGCTCCCGCCAATCCTTCAGGAGCGTGCACTCCTAATCTCTTGACCGCGGCCTGCCGCCCGCGTCAGTCTTCTGGACTGTCTCCCAAGAGGTGAAATCGGGAGCTGCGTGGCAATGGAAGACAACAAGCCGATTGCGCTGAACGTCCTAGGGGAACTTTCATCGACCGCGATTCGTCCGTCGGCTCCCGCTACTTCGTGCCGGGTAACGTCCGGCATAATCCAACCATTTCCGATGGCCCCGGGACGATCGCGGCGATGATTGCGGGCTTCCCCGCCAATTTCCAATATGAACCAGGCATGGCTGTGGCGGACGGCGACCTGGTAATGGTGCAGGGCCGCTACACGGGGTGGGGTCCAAAGCCGATGATCGCCGCATCTTCCGGATAGCAACGGGCAAGTCGTGAGCACTGGGACGTGATGCATAAGCAGTTTGCAGCATCACGCGCTCGACGCCGCGACGCGCCTACTCTGGGAGCATGCTGCGAGAGGACCTCCTTCGCCGAACTCGGCTCGGCCATGCGCATTGGACACGCGACGTTCTACAGCAAGTTCAAGAGCAAAGAGGAGCTTTGCCGCGAAGCGGCCAGACATTACATCGCGGAATATGCGGGCTTCTTTTTCTGACGCCTTGAAAAGTGGCAACGACTCTAGGTCTGCGTTCCAATCTGTAATGGAAGCGAGTGCCTACGCATTTACGCGTGAAGGCCTCCCCAGAGGATGCATGGTCTCACTAGGCGGCACCCACCGCCCGCCGGGACTGGCCTCGGTGTGCGACGATATGGGTGATCTCCGGAGCTTTGGCGAAGCATCCTTGTTCGAGCGGCCGCGCCAGGGCATTGGCGACGGCGACATGTCGCCAGCTGCCGACGTGGAAGGACCGGCCTCGTTCCTGGAGGCCACCCTTCATGGGATGGCAGTGAAAGCCCATGACAGGGTTTCCCTTGAGCGCCTCCTGACGATCGGACGTATTGCAATGAAGGCCTGGCCCATCTCGGGAGAAGACCGAGCGAGAGACTAACCAACGAACCGGTGTAACCTAATCAAGGAGCCGCCGGTATTGGGACGGCGTAAGCCCAGTGGCTTGCCCGAAAGCCGTTGTCAAGTGGCTGACATAGGGAAATCCGCAGACTTGGCCGATTTCCTTCGAGGAACGTGACCCCTCCGACAGTAGTTACTGCGCATACTTGATACCCCGGGACCTGATGTAGTTTATCGGATATGTTCCCACACTTCTGCGGAATTCCCGAAATAGATGACGCTCGCTGCGACCGGCGACCTCCGCAATGCTGGCGAGGCTCACTTGCTCTGACAAATGTTCCCGCATGTAGCTTTGATTGACTTCAGCTGATTTGTCGTCGGCCCCCGTAGTGAAAAGGGACACCTATGTCGTCAATACCGGGCGCGGTAATTCGTCGATCGTGGGGCTGTCGTCCGCACACTTGAGTCGAGGTAATTGGCCGGATATTCGGGCGATGTGTGGTTTCCACAACCTGCGCCGGCTGACGATCCGGCAACGGACGCAGCAGGGTGCCTTACCGTCGAGATAGAGCTGTCCGTGCCATGCAACGACAACATCTTCGCGATTGGAGACCTGGTGGCTTCGAATGCCTGGAACGGAAAGCCAGGCATTGCTCAACAGCTTGCCGTTGGAGTTTGGTGTCCGAGCGCATAGGTCTCCCTGACGAAATCGGCAATCACACCATTGACGGCAAGCTTTCGACCCCGCTCGTCCATCCGGCCCTCGGCACCGAGCACCCTACCTAGCCCATTCTGAGGCGGTTGCCGCCTCAGCCGGGACTGCACCGCGTCGCAGGATTTCGCAAAATTTCGGCGGCCGATCGGGAAGCTTTCGTTACGTAGCGACGGGACCGAACTATGACCTAACGTCTGACGCTTCGACCTCGCCGCCGCTCTCGGTTCGGGGAACACGGCTCTCCACACGGGGAGCTGCTGTTACACGGCTCCGTCGGCGACTGCGGAGATGCTCCATCAGGATGTTCAAAGGGAGTTAAAAATGCGTACGACCAGTAAGGCGCTGACTTTGCTGACAATGGCTATCCTCGCGTTTCCAGCTTTCGCTGACACAGCTCCACAAATGAGCGGGATGCCAAGATTGGCCATTGGCGGCTACGATACTGTTGCTTATTTTTCTGCTGGACGGGCCGTCCCAGGTACTCTTGAATATCAAACTATTTGGCATGGTGCGCGTTGGCAATTTGCCAGCAAAGAGGATCTCGATCTCTTCACATCCAATCCTGAAAAATATGCAGCCCAATATGACGGACACTGTGCAATGGGTGTTGCCGTTGGGAATGGCCACAAAGCTACTGTCGATCCTGAGGCTTTCACGATCGTCGGCGGCAAGCTGTATATCAATCATACGAAATACTGGACGACCGTATGGCGCAAGAACGAAGCCGAAAATATAAGTCGAGCAGACAAGAATTGGTCAATGGTCAAAGATACTCCTGAGCCAACAGAGTAAGTTTGAAAAGAGAGGTCTTTTAGAAGGCGGCCTTTTCGGCTCTGGTGCAAAAGTGGCGCTCCTTGATCGGCTCTTCTGACGGCTGAACTGATGGAGCGCTATTCGATTACTGGGCCGAAGGGCGTACGCTAGTATCTGCGGTTCAAGCCAAGCCTGCGCGACTTGGCGGAGATAAATAGGAGCGCGGTCTTCCCCTGACTCACACGACCGTGATGCGCTAGGTGCAGCGTTACGTGCCCGAGTTCGAGAAGTGGCGGAGACGGTTCGGCTCGTCGGTGGGTCCAGCTTGACGGGTCGACGAGATCGACGTCAAAATCGAGCCAGCTACGCCGAAGGGCACGTTGATGGAGACGGCCCAGCGCCACGGGCGTAGGTAGTCAGCGCCCGCTTAAAACAGGGCCCATCACGGGTCAGTTGCTGCAAGGCAAAGTCATATAGGTCATTACGGTGGCCAGTTGCTCCCACGGGAAGCTGCGAAGCAGGGTGAGCCGCTCGGCCGACGTCATCATCGCGCCGCCCCGCCGAACCCTCCGCGGCACTCAGGCCGCGAACAGCATCGGCAAGCGAATGCCAACCCGCAGAGCACGCGGCCGGCCGTAGCGACGCGCAGAGCCGGGGGGGTCACTCGCCGAGCGCTGAACCGATCAGCGAACCATCCGCTCACCGGAATAAGACGGCCAGCACGACCACATTGCTCGTGACCGTGAAGCTCATGCGCAGCAGTGCCGCGTGGAGGCTCTTCGACATAACCGGATGGCGGCGATGGTCATCTTGGTGTCGAGTTGCTCCATGGTGAGACCAACCGCAACAATCAACCCAATGGGCAGGTGCAGTCTAGCATAAGTCGACCGCGAAGGTCGACGCACTCGGCTCTGAAGCAGGCTCCATGACTTGACGGCGCAGCGCCCCGAAGTGCGGTCAACAAGCCCGCTGCATCATCGGATTGAAGCCGACCGATTTTTGGCTTTCGTACGCGCGATCCAACTGCGCACATAAATGCGGCTCTGACTCACTTTTGATGGAATTGGGGTGCTTTCTGGCCTCGGATCAGCGAGGGAGTTCGCCACTGTGCCCCAGA
>NZ_LMUG01000011.1:100691-112666 GCF_009766125.1 Acidisoma sp. S159 | reverse complement strand
AGGCTGAACACGTGATAGAGCCATACAGCGTGGCTGATGAGGTCTGCCGGGAAACGGTGGCGATGGTGCGGGTCTGGCAGCTTCTTCATGTCATCATCCTCGCCCAGGCCGTCGTAGACCGCCAGTTAACGTGACAACGCCTTGGTAGAAGGACACCCGACCCTGGTGGCTGTAGCCGACGCTTTATTGCTCGCGCGCGCGACACTCGGCGAGCAATTGGGCAAGCTGCAGAAGCGGCTTGTCTCGTTGGCGCGAGACGACGCCCGCGCCCGGCTCCTCATGACGACTCCCGGTGTTGGCGTGTTGGTGGCGCTGACCTACGTTGCGGCCATTGATGACCCAGGCCGGTTCAAGTCGTCAAAAGCGACTGGAGCGCATTTTGGCCTAACACCAAAGAAATATCAATCGGGTGAGACAGACGTCACTGAACGGATCTCTAAGATTGGAGACGCAAGCGTGCGAACTGCACTTTATGAGGCCGCGAACGTTATCCTAACTCGGCCGGTGAAGGTCTCTTCGCTGAGAGTTGGGCTATGCGGGTGGCAAAGCGCGCTGGCATGCGCAAGGCTAAAGTGGCGTTGGCGCGCAAGCTCGCCGTCGTCTTGCACCGGATGTTGGTCGACGGGACGACGTTCGTGGCCGGCAAGGCCGCTGCGGCAGCGTAACAGAGGAGAGATCGCAAGTTTGGGCGGCCACAAGGCACCAGTCGCCCGGAGCAGGTCCCGTCGCCGGGACGATGGATCAGGTCAGACCGCAAGAGCGGACGCGGCGCTTCGCCACTGACCGCGCTCTTCTAGATTGGCCGGCCGATCCTCATCAGACCCCATCAGGTGGCGGCCAAAGCGCCGACCCCGGACAGAAGCAAGACACCGGCGACAGGATCACGCTCGAAAGGGATTGACACAGGAGGGCCCGTTACAGAAGCCGCTCTTATGCAGCGCATGTCCGAGATTCGCTGGCGGGTGTCGCATAAGCAATTGATCTTGCTTGAGGATTGGGTGTCGAGACCACTCCACTCACCTGATCAGACCGAGCCACACCCGCCATGTCCGACACTACGACCGAGACGTTCGGCTTTCCAGCTATTGGGCGGAAGAAAATCACTGCGGCTTTCGATGGGGGTCGCCTGACATCGGACGGTGGCGTTATGTTGCTCGCCGCTGTCGAGCGCGACATGGGCATCGCGGAGCGCTTCGCCGGGTTGATTGCCGACCCGCGCAATCCAGCATTCATCACCCACAGCGTGGCCGATATCCTGCGCGCGCGCATGCTTGCGATTGCCTGCGGATATGAGGATGCCGACGACCTCGATTATCTGCGCAGCGATCCAGGTTTCAAGCTGGCCTGTGGGCGTCTCCCTGATAGCGGTACAAATTTATGCTCTCAGCCCACGGTCTCGCGCTGGGAGAATGCACCCACCCTGCGTGAAGTGATCGGCTTGACCTACGCCATGGTCGATCTGTACTGCGAAAGCTATGTCCGGCCGCCGCGGGCGGTGACCCTCGATATCGACGACACGGTCGATATCGTTCATGGCCATCAGCAGCTCTCGCTTTTCAATGCGCACTACGATGAGCGGTGCTTTCTGCCGATCCATATCTACGACACGGCGACATCACGCCCCGTCGCCGTGCTGCTGTGGCCCGGCAAAACACCGTCGGGCGCAGAAATCCGCAACCATCTGCGCCGACTTGTGCGCCGTATTCGCAGCCACTGGCCCAAGACACGGCTGACCATTCGGGGCGATGGTCATTACGGACGGTCCGAAGTGATGACGTGGCGCGAAGCCAATAGCGTGGATTACATCCTCGGCTTGCCTGGCAATGCCGTGTTGAACCGTCTATTGGAATTAACCGCCGACGATATTCGGGTGCGCCGCGCCGAGGAACAGGCACCCGTCGTGCGCGGCCATATCGAGACGCGCTATGGCGCCCAATCCTGGCACTGCCAGCGGCGGGTGGCGGCACGCATCGAAGCGACCACAAAAGGTTTGGACATACGTTTCGTGGTGACCAACTTGCTCGGCGGCAGCGCCGAGTGGCTGTACGACACCTTATACTGCGCCCGGGGTCAGGCCGAGAATTTGATCAAGCTGCACAAAGCCCAACTCGCATCTGATCGCACCATCGGTGCGTGCATTCGTTCGGCCCGCGCGATCGAAGTGCTTTTGGCCGTGGAGGAGGCCACTCGATCGTCCGCCAGCCGGCCAATTTCGCATGTTGTGCCTCCAGCTCCGATGAGAGTCGCGTGCCTTGGGAGGGCCTCGACAGGCCTCTCATGATACTCATCAAGCGAGCACAATCGTACGGCTACCGGACGTCTTGTGGCGACAGCATTTCGTGGCACCGCCTAAATTTCATTCAGCCATTGCCGGCTTCTGTTACCGCAGGAATTCACCTTAGTGGTTACGCCAGAGCGGGAAATCCCGAGCCAGAGGTCGATCTCAACACATGCTGCGCACTGTCTTCCCGGCGTCAATGGCGAATATCCTCCGCAGATTGGTTCCGGCGACATACCTCTTAGGAGGGCACCCAAAAGATAAGACTATGCCCGTTGGCAGACTTTCTCGTTGAGGTCTGCCCAAAATGGAACGGCAGCGAGGAGAACACCCCTGAATGTCCTTAGAACACTTTACGGCCTTAGGACGCCGATCGCTATTGGATGTGAGTGGCTACTAAAAGGTTTGCTGAGCCAGCGTCTATGAGCTACTGCTAGACTAGCGGAAGCTCGTTCCCCAGATGCACGCCTGGGTGGCCGACGAGGATGATGCCTGTGCCTATCTTGGTGCCTGGCGGCTTGAGCTGCGCGGTCGTGTTGAGGACCTGCCGCAAGCGGCCTGGCTGCTTATTTGTTCTTAGCCTCCCCAAAAGGTATAGGCGCTGTTTTAGCTTGCCAGGAACCCGCACCGTTGCACTAAGCTCGCAGCTCGAAACGCTTAAGTCACGGCGGAGAGTTCATGTCTGAGTTGCAACCTGTGGCGGTACAAGCCGCGCCTGATGGACGAGACTACGTCCTCTATGAACGGCTATACGCGCTTGCGGTCGAATATGCCTGGGCAGCGCATTATCGCTTTGAGTGGGCGGAAGCGTCGCGACGTTGGCAGGCTGTGGCGCTGCTCTTTCCGGAGGTATCGACAGGTCCAGCCGGGGTTGCAAGGTGCATGATTGAGCGTGGGGAGATGGATGAAGCGGAAACTTACCTTAGTCGTTTCAACTATGGTGGTCTCGACGTGGACTCCAGAATGGTCCTGGCAGAAATTGCTACCCGAAAATGTAACTGGCAGCGAGCGGCACAACTCTGGGGTGAACTTCTGCTGATGAAACCTGACCATCCCGGACTGATCGACGGTTACGGTCGAGCCCTCTGGCAGTTGAACTCAGAAGGCGCAGAGGCTCCAGCGCAGCGTATCGTAGATGTCCCAATCGTACATGACGTCATTAGTCATGAACTAGTGATGCGTTTCCAGAGTCTGGGGGAAAACTGCGAATTTGGACTGGTGCAGAGGCATTTCGGGGCTGAGCCTGTGGAACTATTTCGGTGGTCGTATGTGAGGCCAGCGCAGATGGTTGCGCTTTTGGCGTCTGAGTTTGCCGGAATAGGAGATCCGAAGACCACCCGCATCAGCGTGTCGCGTTCGAATGAATATTTCATAGAAGATATTCGAAACGAGCTGATTTTTCATACCTTCGTGCCTCCTGGGTCGTGCGACCCAGATCAACTATTGGCGCAGCATTGCAGAAGACTCAAATGGCTCCGCGAGAAACTGGTTGATGACCTTCAGACTTCCGAAAAGATCTTTATCTTTAAGGATCATCTAGAGACGGATGTCGCGACCTTGTTCGAAATTGACAAGGCAGTTAAAGCGTATGGGCCGAACCGTTTGCTCTGCGTACGCATTGAGGATGGAGAAAACATCGCTGGATCAGCAAGGCGGATATCCGATACAATGGCTTTTGGCTATCTGGACAAGTCCTGCCCTTTGCCGGATGACACATGGCCAATCGCGTTCGAACATTGGACGAGCATCTGTCGGGAGACAGTGCGGCTAATCTCATGACTATCACTCGACGCGGATTGCTGGCTATGACTATCGCCCCGTCTTTTGCGGCTGACAGCACGAAGGCCATACAGTTGCACCTCGACCGAGCAGCGGGTCAGCTAGCCGAGATCCCGCCGGGCAAGTATTATTTATCAGCCTCGTTGCGAATCGCTTCGAATACGAAGCTGCGCGCTTATGGGGCTCACTTCGCTGCAAGCTCATCAGGTTTTGCCCTCTTTACCAACAGGAACTTTGACGTTCCTTATGGAACTGAAAAAATAGATCATGACATCACGCTCGAAGGGGGCACCTACGACTACGGATCGTTTAGAGACGGATCTACGCATGCGATCTCGATGCGCATGGCCAGCAAGATCGTAGTACGAGACGCCGTCTTCTTAGGCGGCAATGACGCAACCGCGATGTTAGCTTGCAAAGGCACTCTCGTAGAGAATTGTCATGCATTCGGGCAGAATAATTGCTCGTATGACCATTGGGAGGGGCCGCAGGATGCAACTGTGCGAAACTGTTATGCTTATGTGTTAGGGACAGCAAACGGGATTCTGTTTACCGGTGTTGGTGGAGAAGGAACGCAGCATACCGCAAGCCGCGCGTGCTTCAAGAATAATTCGATCCACGGGAGCCACCTAAGTCCGTGCGGGCCTGGGATTGTCATCAACGCCGATGGGCCAGGTTGTGCTACCGAGCACGCGAAAGTTATCGGCAATCAATTCATGAATACCGGAGGCGGTATCGTCATATCAGGCAGTGGAGGGCATCATGAACTCGACGGCAATTACTTTATTGAATGCGGATCTAGTGAGAAGGCCGGCGCGGATTGTCTGATTCGCATTTCTCCTGAGGTGAACGGCACGTCGATTAACGGACCCCCGAATGGCTGTGTTATTGGAGCCACTACCGCGGTAGGATGTACGGTTAATAAAGTTAACATAGGCCTGCTACAGCTTACCGGCGCACGGCACACGGTTGGAGCTCTGTCGCTTCGCAATTGCCATATCGGTGGTTGGGTGTTTTGGTGCCCGTCTCCCGGCAATCACATCGCAATCAACGGTCCGGTCACCGTCGATGCCGAAACCGTTCGCGGAGTGATGAACGGATTGTTTGCGGGCGACAGAACTACAACGATCACCACGCCTAACCCGTGGCGCACTTAGATGACTAAACCCTACATCAGCGATTGTCTGAACTTCGTCTTTTTTGACGAAGCCGTCTATCACCAAGGCATTCCCGTCAACCGCAAGGGTGTGATCTCCGGCTGCCAAGAGTCATCTCTGGTGAAATACATCGAGTATTGTTCCGCCCGGAGGTTCGTCGCGCACCGCAGACTGTCGGACCTGGGACACGATCCTGGCTACTTGGTGTTTGGATTGTACGGGAATCCAACCAACTGGACCGGCCACGATGGCACCGGGACGCCGCCCCTCGCATCGCACCTTAATGATCTCCCGCGAATCATTGCAGAACATCCGCGGCTACGGGTGTTGGTGGATTATTCGTTTGAGGCTGGATTAGGTGAGTGGTTCCTGGAGGGCATGACTGATTTTGTCACCAGCTTAAATATCGATCCGAGCAAAGTCGTGGTGCTGGTGTCGAATCACGGTATCGAGGCGCGGTATAATCGCTTTTTGCAAGAACGCGGTCGCTCTGCGTCGTCGAGCTTCCAGATTCTGGGGGACGACCTTTGGTTACTGTTTTCAGGTTCTGAGTTTCGGCAAAAGAATTGGCCGGACATGCCAGAGCGCATAGTATCGATGGCGGATGTCGAACGCCTGGACACCACGTTCCGGCCGATGAAGTTCCTTTCGCTGAACAGGCGCCCCCGCTGGCACAGATTTCTCATGTCCCTTATGATCAGTGCGGCAGGTCTGCGGAATCAAGGTGTAGTTTCAATGCCTTCCCCTGGTTATTCGGGGGATTGGGCGTCGGAGGACCGGTATCTTGACCTCGTTGGGGAGCGAATGGCACCTGCCCTATGGAAAGATCTGAAATCGATACGAGCGGAGCTGTTTTCGACCCTGCCCTGGGTAATTGACATCGACATGGGGAAGAACAGCGGCCAGCCCGAGCAGTTTCTTTTTCGCACCCAGACCCGCGATCTGTTTTCGAGCACGTATGTACAGATCGTGACGGAGACGGCCATGGAAGGCGAGCGCGAGGATGTATTCATCACCGAGAAAACCTGCAAAGCAATAGCGAACATGCAACCCTTCCTCGTGTTCGGCCACGCACATCACCTCCAACGTCTTTCACATCACGGGTTTGCCCCGCTCGAGATGTTTGACAATGCCTACGATGATGCGGACGACATGGGAGACCGTCTCAATCAGTTATACCGACTGGTAGCCCAGCTTGGCGCATGGTCGATCGCAGATGTCCATGAGCTATATCACGCCGAGCTTCCGCGTCTCAGCTTCAATCAGCAAAGGTTGCTAGATCTTTCGTCCCGCTTTGCATGCAATATGATTGTCCGACTTCAAGAGGCACTTCGATGACCGAATGGGCATCGATGTTGCGCACGCAACTTCAGCAAGTTGCGGACTTGCTTCAGCAGAGGAACTGGATTGATGCGTTTGATAGCTGGGAAAAGTCGCGCAATGATTGGCTTGGTCTAGCGCGAAGTCTATCTGTAACTGGACACGTGATGGAGTCGGAACACATAATCGGCAGCCTTACCCTGCGGTATGCGGATGATTGCGATGCCGCGTTAGCGTATGCGCTGATTGCATACTCTCAGCAAGACGCAGAGGAGGCGATCCGCCGCTTTGAACGCTTGCGCACCCATTTTCCGGATATGGCCACTGGTTATCAATTCGTAGGTGATCTCCTGATCGCTCAAGGTCGATACGATGAGGCCGATGAGGTGTTACAGCGGGCTCTAACGCGCTTCCCAACGGAATCGGCGATTGCGGTGTCTTACGCTTGGTCGGCCCAGCTAAACGGTGATCGGGTTGGTGATTGGGCTGAAGCAAGAAATCGTTGGCATTACCTTCTAATGCATTTTCCTGAAAATCCACTCGCTCCGACCATGTTAGGTCTGATTCTAACGCGGTATCTAAATCTACTTGAAGAAGCCGAAACGATATTGTCGGCCGCCGTTGAGCGCTTTACTGAAGACGTTGGCATCGCAATCCAACATGCCCGAGTCGCAGACTACCGCAAAGACTGGGACGAGGCAGTGCGACGTTGGGACTTGTTGGTGTTGCGGTGGCCCGACGATTCCGCTGTCGTGGAGGGGAGGGGGGAGACTGAGGCACGTAGACGGTTCGAAGAGATCGACTACGAGGCGGAAACTTCCACCGTGTGCGGGAAAAGTATAGTAGAGGAACTTGACCCGAAGTCCGACCGGGAATTGTTTATGCAGTTCGAGAGCCTGGGTGAAAACTGTGAATTTGGGCTGGCCCAAAGGCGTTTTGGTGCGGAGCCTCTTGGTCTGCTGAGGTGGATGGCATCATCACCGGAACAGCTTTGCTCGGCTCTTGAAGACGAGTTCGGTGCCTTCGAGAGGAAATCCAATTTCGAGATAAGGCCGAACGGGCCCGAATATTTTCTGTACGAGAATCAATATCAGATGATGATGCACACATTCATCCTGAGAAGTGAGTATCACGGCTCGGTTGAGCAGCTCCACGAGCAACTGTTCCGCCGGATGCGATATCTCAAGCGAAAGTTACTTGATGACCTTCGGGCAGCGGAAAAGGTCTTCGTCTGGCAAAGTGGGATTGGATCAACGCTCAATGAGGAAATCGTTCTGCGAATGCACCGCGCGATCCAGATTTTTGGCGACAACACGTTGCTCATTATAAAGCGGCATAACGATCAGGCAGCGCCGCCGTTCGTAGAACAGAAGCTGCCGGGGCTGCTGGTTGGCGGGCTTCATCAGGTTGAGACGTCAAGAGCAGACGATGGATCAGAGCGTATGGCATCGCCTTTCAGTGCGTGGCTGTCGGTGTGCCAGACCGCTCTGCAATTGCGAGGGCCGCATTCTGTCACATCAGAGTAGGCCGTTTCGCGGCACTAAGGCGGATCAAAAACCAGAATGCGCGATTGCCCGTCATCGGCGCGCCGGGGAACTCGAGCTCAATCCGCCGAGGGCGGACTTTTGTCGCAGGGATGCCGGCGAGACGGTGCTGGCGCTCGCAAGGAGCATTCGCCTGCGCCGAGAGGACAATCGCCTGGTTGAACCGTTGCCGAGGCCTCAGCAAGGACTGGGAGTGCCTCAACCGAAACCTCCTGGCATTCCTGCGCTGGGCTTCAGTGCGATCGATGCTGCGACACCTTTGCCAACGAATAAATTGATCTTGGACCGACTCCTAGCGCCTTCTCCTGTTCTCCATCGGTTACGACGGGGGCTTCATCGGTAGGCGGAGCCCGCCCCTGCCTAACCATGCGCTGCCCTTTCCACGCCCACCTCGGCACACGCGGGCCGGTTTTGTGCGTCTTGGATGCCCCCGGCTAAGGTGAGCCGCCTCTCGCGCCACGAATCGCCTGCCAAGAGGCCATTGGTGATGCATCGACCTCATGTCACGTGCGTATTATGATCACCATCGTTAGCTAGGAGGTCGACATTGAGCCGCATAGTTGCGAGTCGCATCTTCACAGAAGCCGACCAGTTGAAATTCGCGACCCTGTCTGGAGACTTCAACCCGATGCATGTTGACCGTGTGACGGCGCGCCGAACCGGCGCCGGCGCGCAGGTTGTACATGGCATGCATAACCTGCTCTGGTGCCTCGGCTGCGTGGCGCAAGAAACCACCAACAGCCTTCCCATGGCAAGCTTGCGGGTAAACTTTGATACGTTCGTGACAATTGGTGAACAAGTCGAAATCGCACTGTTGCAATCCGATGTCACGCGGATTCGTGTGGAGGCGCGCGCCGGAGGCGTAACCGTGATGACCGTCTTACTTGGATTTGGCGACAAGCGCGCAGCGTCGCCAGAGCCGAAGTCCATCGTGAGTTTCGACGCGGATACCGCGATTGACCCGCCGGAAACGGAGATCGAGACGATGAGTGGCGCGATTCCGTTTGCCCAACCGGTGGCCATGATAGCCGCAGCTTTCCCTCACACGGCCCGCCTGCTTGGCGATCGAGGTGTGGCGGCACTGGGCGGCTTCACCCGGTTAGTCGGCATGGTCTGCCCCGGTCTGCACTCGATCTTCAACAGGATCACGCTAGAAGCAGCCGATGATGACGGCACCGACTACATCGGCTTCCAAGTGACAAGCGCAAGCCAGATGCACCGCCGCATCGTATCTGCGGTTTGGGGCGGCGGCTGGGTCGGGTCGTTGACCAGTATGGTGCGGCATCGGCCGACGGTCCAATCTTCTTCGGAGGACGTAGCCCGGCTAGTCGTCCCGAACGAGTTTGCGGGCCGAAATGCTCTGGTGATCGGAGGATCGCGCGGCATTGGCGAGGTGGTTGCCAAGCTCGTTGCGGCCGGCGGCGGAAATACGATCATCACCTATGCTGTCGGGCGTAGTGACGCGGAACGGGTGGCCACAGAGATCAAAGCGCAGGGCGGCAGGTGTGATGTCGTAAAGTTGGATGTCGGCCAGCCTATTGCCCCCCAGCTGGCCTCGATCGAGACAGTTCCGGATCAACTCTACTATTTTGCCACGCCCATGATCGGTGGCCGCCGAAATGCGCTGTTTGAAACGGAAAAACTTGCCAATTTTCTTCGGTTTTATGTCACGGGGTTCTATGATTGCTGCCAGACGCTGCTTGCTCGTGAGCCGGAGCGACTTTCCGCGCTTTATCCCTCTTCTGTCTTCGTGGAAGCGCGGCCGGCCGGGGTTGTCGAATATGCGATGGCGAAAGCTGCCGGCGAGCAATTGTGCCAAGACATGAACGAAAGCATAGCTAACTTCCACGTCATGGTTTCGCGCCTACCTCGTCTTGCAACAGACCAAAATCCCGGTTTTTCGGGAACCTCTGCGACGCCATCCGTTGCCGAGGCTCTGCTCCCGCTGATCAGAGCGATGGTTCAGGGCGGGCGTTAGCCTTCGTCGCACATAGCTGAGATCGCAGCGGTTGCCCCACCCGCGAAGCTACGCAACGGGGTCGATCCACATGCCACAACTTGGCTATTTTACCTTGTAACTTAATCCTCAACCGCCCATCCAAGCCCAGAACAATCGTAAGCGGTCGTTCTTCTGTCCTTCTGTCCTCCGCTGCACAGTTGAATGAGACTGTGAGTTTGTATGCGCTGCCTGGTTTTCCTGACCCTGAATGAGACTGACCTCGTGTCTTAGGGATGATTTGTCGGCCTTCCAGGCAGCGCCTGTCGGTCGGGCGAGACGTGACCTCATAGGAGCTTGAAGCTTTGGTCCCATCACAGTCCTGTCCGCTCGTTCGACCGTCAGGCTCCGCAACCTGTTCGGAGTCTCCTGCCATGAACCAGACTGCTGCTGCCGAGGTTGTCGTCGGCGTCGATACTCATAAGCACATCCATGTTGCCGTGGTGGTCAGCCCACTCGGCATGCGCCTGGGCACCATCACCATTCCAACAAACGCAAAAGGCTATCGTGATCTCGCGGCTTGGGCCTGCTCGTTCGGCACCATCAGGGCCTTCGGCGTCGAGGGCACTGGATCGTACGGAGCGGCCCTCGCAAGGTTCCTGCGCGGGCAGGAACATGCCGTGATCGAGGTCAACCGTTCCGATCGGCAACTGCGACATCAGAGGGGCAAAAGTGACCCGATCGATGCCGAGGCGGCTGCTCGGGCGGTCCTCGGCGGCCAGGCGACCAGTCTTCCTAAATCGGGCACGAGCACAGTGGAGATGATCCGCCATCTCAAGGTGGCGCGTGATACTGCGGTCAAGGCACGGAGCCAGAGCATGCTGGCAATCAAGGCCCTGATTGTCGGCATCCCGTCTGCCTTGCGTGAGCGTCTTGAACTTCTGCGCGGCAAGATGATGCTCATCCGACATCTCGCCGCCTTGCGGCCAGGACCGATCGTCTCGACTGTCGCCTCGGCCAAGGCCGGCCTGCGGGCGCTCGCCCAGCGTTGGCTTGCGCTCGACGACGAGATCAAGGTCCATCAATCTCATCTTGAGGCGCTCACCCGCGCGCGTGCTCCTGACCTGGTCGAGGTGCATGGGATCGGAAGCGGCACCGCAGCAGAGATGCTCCTGCTCGTTGGTGACAACCAGGATCATATCCGCTCGGAAGCGGCATTCGCCGAACTGTGCGGCGTATGCCCGATCCCCGCATCCAGCGGAAGGACCCAACGGTACAGATTAAACCGTGGCGGCAACCGACAGGCGAACGCGGCCCTCTACAGGGTTGTCGTGACGCGCATGCGAGGCCATCAGCCAACGGTCGACTACGTGCAACGCCGCACGGCGGAGGGAAAGAGCAAGGCCGAGATTATTCGCTGCCTCAAACGCTACGTCGCCCGCGAAATCTTTGCGCATCTCCGTCGCGAGCCGATCACACCCAACATACCCGCCACCGCCGCTTGACCAACATAGGAGCATCATCCCGTAAGCGGACGGTATCCGTGAGAGGGATAGACGATGACGACACAGCAGATGGATGCCGTTGGCGCTGGCCACGGCGGCCGAATGTCGCGGCAGCGCAAGCGTGAGGCGGTGCTGCGCCTCCTGCGGGGCGAGGACCTGGACATGGTGTCGCGCTCGCTCGGTGTGACCGCGGCGACGCTGAGCGGCTGGCGCGACGCCTTCCTCGACGGCGGCGAGGCCAGCCTGGCGACCAAGGCCCCGAATGGTGAGGAGCGCGAGAGCGACCGCCTCAAGGCACGGCTTGGCGAGATGTTGCTCGAGCGCGAACTGCTGGAGCAGAAGATCGCCCTTCTGGAGGGCAACAGCGGCCCTTTGGGCCGCCGGAGGCCGAGGCGATGAGCCGCACGCTGTCGCCCAGCAGCGGAAAGCCCTACGGGCTTGCACACGTCTGTCGGA
>NZ_LMUG01000011.1:99932-100681 GCF_009766125.1 Acidisoma sp. S159 | reverse complement strand
TGCTGGAGCAGAAGATCGCCCTTCTGGAGGGCAACAGCGGCCCTTTGGGCCGCCGGAGGCCGAGGCGATGAGCCGCACCCTGTCGCCCAGCAGCGGAAAGCCCTACGCCTTGCACGCGTCTGTCGGCTCTGGCGCAGCGCGAGAGCGAGCGTCTATCGGCATCGCCATCCGGCGCCAGCACGACAGAGGCCCGGTCCAGCAGGACCGATGTCGGATGCAGCTCTGCTGGAACGGATCCGTGGCGTCCTCTCCGACAGCCCTTCCATGGCGAAGGTCACCGGAAAGTCTGGGCCCGGTTGCGGATCGGCGGCATCCGCACGTCGCTGCGCCGAGTGTTGCGGCTCATGCGCGAGAACGACCTGATGGCGCCCGGCCGGGTCGGTCAGCCGCACGGACCGCGCAACCATGACGGCACCATCATTACCGATGCGATCGACATGTGTGGGGCACCGACATGACCACGACCTGGACGGCGGAAGGCCAGGTGGCGGTCTTCATTGCAGTCGATCACCACAACGCCGAGTGCGTCGGCGTTCATGCCGCTCGACGTGGGACCCGTTTTGAAGCCCTCGAACCGCTGCGCCAGGGCGTACGACGCCACTTCGGCGCCATCGGCAAGGATGTCGCCCGCGGCCTGGCCGTTCGTCACGATCATGGCTCGCAATACATGTCCGACACCTTCCAGACCGAGATGGGCTTCCTGGGCATTCAGAGGTCGCCAGCTTTCGTCCGTGCGCCGGAGGGAAATC
>NZ_LMUG01000011.1:97462-99922 GCF_009766125.1 Acidisoma sp. S159 | reverse complement strand
GGCCGTTCGTCACGATCATGGCTCGCAATACATGTCCGACACCTTCCAGACCGAGATGGGCTTCCTGGGCATTCAGAGCTCGCCAGCTTTCATCCGTGCGCCGGAGGGAAATGGCTGCGCAGAACGCTTCATCCGAACGCTCAAGGAAAATCTGCTCTGGATCCGGACCTTCGCCACCGTCGAAGAACTCCGGCTCGCGCTGCTCGCCTTCCGCCACATCTACAACACCACCTGGCTCATCCAGAGGCTCAATTACCAAACTCCCGCTCAAGTCAGGCAGCAGCAGCTTTCAGCCGTCGCAATCGCCGCGTAGGCTGCCCACAGATGTCTCATCAACCGCGGGCAGTACACCCCCCTGGATGACGCGCACGACGTCCGCGGGTAGATGGGCCGCTGCGACCCTGTCGGCCGGGTGCACCGACCGCCGGCCGACGCTTTCTACCCTCGTCTGAACGACCCGGGTAAGTTCCGCCTCGTCGACAGCATGGAGGTCCGAGGAGATGAGCGTCGCCTGGTCGTTCATAGATCGCCCTCCCTGGATAAGAACAAAACATGAACACGACGGTGAGTGGGGTCCCGGATACGGGTGTGGGACGGATTGGGAACCGATTGGTTACCGATTGCCCGCGGTCCGCAGTGGGCGTCGTATTCGATCAAGCTGATTTGAGACTGCGAGGGCCGATGCAGCGCGTTCTAGACCAGACTCCCGCCTTTTCGAACAACCTCAGACCGCGCAAGACTGAACTGGTTGCAGTTCACAATCAGATGGAGGTTCCCATGGCCAAGGTGCGCGTAGCGGGCTTGGGAGTGTCCATCGACGGCTTCGGGGCCGGCCCGGACCAGAGCCTGGAGTCTCCGCTCGGCAAACGGGGCCAGGAGTTGATGAGTTGGTTCTTCCCGACCCGGACCTTTCGATCGATGGTCGGGAAAGAGGGAGGGACCGAAGGTGCTGACGATCGCTTCGCCCGCGCCGCGATGGAAGGTTTCGGCGCCTTCATCCTCGGCCGTAATATGTTCGGGCCGGCCGGCGACGACTGGGGCGGGCCCGACTGGAAGGGCTGGTGGGGCGACAATCCCCCGTATCACGCGCCGACCTTCATCCTCACGCACCACGCCCGGCGGCCAATCGTGATGGAGGGCGGGACGACCTTCCATTTCGTCACCGACGGGATCGAGGCGGCGCTCTCCCAGGCCAAGGCCGCCGCGGGCGACCTGGACGTGAAGATCGGCGGCGGAGTTTCGACGGTCCGTCAGTACCTGCTCGCAGGAGCGATCGACGAGTTGCACCTGGCGCTGTCGCCCGTCGTTCTGGGTCGTGGCGAATCCCTGTTCGCAGGTGTCGACCTGCCAGGCCTTGGCTATCGGGTAACGGAGGTGGTCCCAACCGAACTGGCGACCCACCTCGCGCTGACGCGCTAACCTGATTAGAATTGAGACTGAGTGATCGTAAGAGATCGGGAGTGATCCCCAATGAGAACGGCAATCATCGGCGACGCGATCACTGGCGATCACTTAAAATCAGACACGGATGGCAGGATAGGCATTGTGGGGCCACAGGTTTGGGAAGCCGCAGGACCGTCGAATGACGCGCGGATGGATGGTAGGCGCCGTGCTGAAATTGAGCAGCGAACCAGTCTGGTGACGGTCCGGCGCTCCCCAATCACAAAGCGACCTTCCCCTCCTCCCTGCGCAGTAGCCAAAGCAAAAGATATCGATCGGATGGCGGCGAAACCCGTCCGTCGTCAGGCGTTCCTATCTTGCGGGAACCCGCGCAGGGACGCTCTGGGCTTCCCGCCGAATGGTCGAGCATCTCTGATAGGCTGAATGGCTTGGAGGTGGTGATGGTGGAGAGGAGAAGGGCGCGCCGGGCGTTCTCGGACGCATTCGAGCGCCGGCGGCGTCAGCTTATCGGCAACAGTAAAATGCGAGGTCAACCATGAGCCCTCCTTCGGAAGCTCGAAATACGCCCGGCATGCTCCGGCGTGACGTCCTGGGGGGTGCCGCCGCCATCGCTGGCGCGGCACTACTGGCGAACCCGGCGGCACTGGCCGCCGGCGAAACCTCTGCACTGCCGTCCATCGCGAACGACGCCGACCTGGAGCGGGCATTGCCGGCATTGTCCAATTGGGGGCGATGGGGCGCGGCGGACCAGCTTGGCACGCTGAACTTCATGTCACCAACGACGAGACTCGCGGCGGCGGCGCTGATTCGTTCGGGGCGTGTCGTTTCGCTCGCCAGAGAGTTCTCGCCTAGCACGCCCGAGTTGCGAAACTTCAACTACGCGATGAAGCGCTACGAGGACCCACTCCCCGAGGAAGCTGGCTGTTACGACGTGGTCGGGATGACTTGCCACGGCTTCGCTATCACCCATCTCGACGCGTTGTGCCACGTCTTCACGCCGGCCGGCGCGCAGGGGATGTATAACGGCTTCTCGGTCGCGGACGTGACCCCAGCCGGGGC
>NZ_LMUG01000011.1:90667-97300 GCF_009766125.1 Acidisoma sp. S159 | reverse complement strand
GCGCTGGAGCGAGCCCATGCACATGGTGGGGATCGCCTACATGGGCCTCACGCTGCTCGACCAGACCGAGCTGGACGGCATCGCGGCCGCTTGCGCCGACGAGCGACGGTGGGACTTCTTTGTGACCGTAGCGCCGTGGCGCATGAAGGGGGCCACCGGCTCGGCGGTGAACCCGTTGGCAATGTTCTGATCGCACCTCTCAGGCGACGATGCACAAGGTCATCAAAAGCGGTCGGCTTTCGGCTGTAAAAAAACGATGGTGGGATGTATCGGATCAATCCCACGGAGCTGGAGCGTCTACCAACCTAAGCCAACCGTTGACGTAAGGTCGACGGAAGCCGAGAGCACCCCCGATATAGAAGCGTCCAAAAATATCTGTGTATCGGCTTCTGGGTTTCAGAGGGCGCAGAGCTCAGGGACATGCCTCGATTGCGGCATTCCGCCCGGGAATCATCAAGAGAGGCACGGTAAGCGAATTTTATCGTGTCGCAACGGCCGTCGATGTGATCGACATCGCAAGCCATAGAGCCGGGTATTCGGTAGAACGGTGGTCTCGCCAGGCGGCATCTGGATCTCCCAGCTGATGCGGCTGGCGCCCCGCAGTGGTCGAAAGTGGTCATGGCTTCGCTGTTCCGGCATTCGAACAACTCAACTCCATTGGACCTGGAGGCCCCGCCGATACTGGGTGCCCAGTGCCGCTTGGCCTACGCGGTCAACTTCGACAAGGTCCGCCATATCGACTTCGCGACCCGCGACGATGCGCTGGATTTATCTGACGTCGCACAACCCCCTCACGTCGCGCAGCACTCCCGGCGTCCTCGTCCGGATGCAGACACTCAATATGCCGCCAGCGCCACCAACCATTGGCACTGCCCCGGGATGGCTGCGCGGCTCTAGAGAACCCTCCTGCTGCTAAATGAGGCGCAGGTTTCGGCGTCCGGGGACAGAATGCCGAGCCCCATACGCCTTCGGCACAGGATGAGCGGTCGGTCGCCGCCTCATAGGTCAGGCCCACAGTAACCTCAACTACGGACATCACTCGCCCCAGCAGGACCCACTTTGGCTGGCCGCCTCGATTGAGGCAACTCCCCCTCCCCTCGCCCATAGGCACGGTAAAAACAGAATACAGTCCGTCGGAAAGTGGGATAGTTTCTAGACATTCTAACCTGTCTTTATAAGACTGCAAGTATGCTGTCGCCAGACCGACGCACTGTTACGGTCACTCTATGCCCTTTGGCTGTATTCATCTATGGCGTTTCTGTTAGTGCTACGAGACCTACGTCGGCGGGCAGCGCCCAAAACCAGACGAGACCCGCCGCCGGATCACAGGCTAAAGCATGTTAGATCCCATGCAGGCCCATTTGATTCACACAACGTAGGCAGGTGTAGGTTCGCTCGACCCTAGAAGTCCTCGGCTCTGACGAGACTCATAACGGCTCAATCGCTCTGTTTAACGGTCCCTGTGCGTCCAGGTCTCAAGACGTGAGTAGGAAACTTTATCACGTGTTGACCCTCAGCCTGCTGGTCGCAAGTTTGCATTGGCATTTCGGAAGGACAACCCTAGCGCGTATGACGCAACCGCACCGCGGGTCTCACAACGAATTTCGCTTTAGACCGGAATGATTCTTCGCGCCTTCAACGATGAAAAGAACTGGCGGAACATCTCTTCGGTATCAATGCAATCGTGGAAACCCGCTTGCCGCGCCTTGATCGTGCTGGAAATATTGTCGAACTCGCTATTGAAAATGAAATCGCCAAATGGCCACGACACGATGTCCTCGTATTTTACATTCTTAAGTCCATATTTTTGGATCATTGTCTCCCAAAGCGGCGCCTTATCTGCCATGTACTCGGCCAGAGGCAGCGGCACAGGGTAGCCGACTTCCATGTCAAACATCCGGGCAATACGTGGCCACATATGCTCCCAGCGAAAATAATCACCGTTCGTGATGTTGAAAATCTCGTTGGCAGCTCGCGGCTCGTTTCCTGCCCAATCGGCCGCCGCGGCTAGAATGTCGGCTGAAGTCACTTGATACAGCGCTCTGTAGGCGCTCATTGACCCAGGGAAACGCAGTGGTAAGCCAAGTTCCTTTGAAAGTGCCGCGTAGATGGCAATGACCATCGTTAGATTCATTGGATTGCCGATGGCGTAACCGCACACCGCCTCTGGCCGCAGCGCAGTGAAATTCCACGCTTTTCCCTGCTGCCTACGGCGCAGAGTATCTTCCTGGTCATAGTAGAAGTTCGGCGGCATTAGGCGGGGATCATCCTCGCGCGCTGGGGTTTTGAATGGCCCAAGATCGGCTCCGTAGGCCTTGCCACCCTGGTAGAATGCGATGTGCCGAAGGCTCGGTGATGCTGGCTCTATGACGTCAAGCAAGTTTTCTAGCAGCGCGACATTAACCGAGCTTCGCTGCGCAGCCGTCGGTTTCTCTATGTACGGGGCAAAAACGACGTGAGTGATGTCCGTCAGGTTCGCGAGCTTTGATCGCACGTCAGTCGGGGAGAGCAGATCGACCGAAATGTGCTCAACGTCGACCAAGTCCCCTGGCCGGCGCGACAACCCAAGAACTTTGGTTTGCTGCAGATGGGCAAAGCGCTCGGCCGCCGCCCGGCCGATGACACCTTGCACACCAGCGACGAGAACACGTTTGGTTTCCATGGACATCAGGGGCCTCGATCGGTGCTATTGTTATAGAAGTTGAAACTTGTGGCATATGGCTCTTGTGCCGTCGACATTAGCCGCAAGAACGCGCCGATCTGGACCGTCTCTTCCGAGCCAATCGAGAGCATTAGCAGTTCGCGGAGCGCGGCACAGTCCCGGTCCGGCCATGGTAGAGCCGCCGACAACCCCTGCAACAAAGGTCGACGTCGCTGGCATCGGTAAGCATCCCGACATCGCCGACGACGACATCCATGCGATATGGCCTCGGGTTGCCGGCAAGGCTGCGTCAGACCTCAGCTTCGACGAGGATTTTCAACTGGTCATCCGCCGGATCCAGCAAGGCTTCGAAGCCATCGCGAACGATCGCATCCAGGTCACCCGCTTTGTTACGATTAATTCGGGCTGCATGATACACGACGCGAAGATGGCCGCGACCCTCGGCCACATCAGCGTCGAGTAGCACCATGATTCACACGGCTTGCGGCTCATTGGCTCACGGCGAACGAACGACTGACCTTCAGGAAGATCGTAGGCGTTGCAGCGAATCAATTGGCGCAATGATTTTACTGAGCTTTTTCCGTCTCGGGGTGCCATAGTGACAGACCTCTTAAGGTCTCAATCGGAGCGGCGCTCCGCATGCGATTGTAGCTCCGCTTGCACGTCTATCTAAGTGACCGGTCTTAGGGCACGACGGTATTACCATCCCAAGCAACGACATTGCCCGTATCGGATGGAGCTAGACCATCGATCACCATCAGCAATCGCGACGCGGCCGCCATCGGTGTGAACAGCCAGTTCTCTGGTACGCTCCGCTGGAAGGGTCGGCTAAGTTCCGTGTCAACTGTCCCGGGGTACAACCCGACGCAAATCGTCTGAGGACTACGGTGCGCGGTTTCGATCGCAAGGTTACGGACGAACATGTTAAGCGCTGCCTTGGAGGCACGATAGCTGTGCCAGCCGCCACTTCGGTTGTCGCCGATGCTGCCTACGCGGGCAGATAACACGGCGAAAACGTTTCGACCCGAGAGAGTCAGCCGTGGTAGCATGTGCTTTGCGACGATAGCCGGTCCTACCGCGTTAATTCGGTAGCTTTCGAGCATCCCCGCGGCATCAATCATCCGATAAGTCTTCTCAGGCGGCGGGATACCATTGCCTTGTAACGCGCCTGTGGCAACGATCACCAGCCGCACGTCGCCCCCCAAACGGGCCGCCGCGGCGCTGATGCTGTTTTCATTAGCGATGTCGATAGAACCGTGCTGGAAACGGGCGGTCCGCTCGAGATCGTCCTCGAAACTACGGGCTAAAGCAGCCACTGTTGTAAAGGTGGATTGATCAAGCAGTGCCTTCACCAAAGCCGCGCCGATGCCGCCCGAGGCGCCAATGACGACAGCACAGCTTTTCGGTGCAAAGCTGCGCATTTGGGATATCACCAGCTCATGCTTCCCAGCATGCCCTTGAACGGCCCCTTGAGGTTGCGCGTCACCCACCCGCCGTAGAAGCCACCCGGCTGCGGTGTTGCGGCCTCGCCGCCAACAAAGCACGCGTCCATCCTGCCGGCATAAACGGCGAGATAATCCCGGATCAAAGCGAAACCTTCTGTCGGCTTCGGGTAGCTCCACCCCGCGCGCTCCGCCACACGGTTGTCAACCCTAATGCTCCAATATTGCGCTGAGCCTTTCCATTCGCAGACGCTTGCTCCCGAGGCCGGCGTCAATACGCATCCGGTGAAGGCCGAGGGAGGCAGATAATAACCGGCGGGTGAGAGGTCTCCAACACCCGAAACCCCGCAGTCGTCGCGGCGATCACTCGGCCGGCGAACAGGATGCGTAGTTGCTGCGCGGCAGGCTCGAGACGGGGCGGCCGAGGATAATCCCAGACGTTCTCCATGAGGGCGTTCTGTCCATCGTAAGGTTGTCTCGAAGAGCCAAGAAAGGGGCAGTTATCAAGAGAGGTTCACATGGTTCTAGACACCTATGCGGCCAGTAGCACCTGAATATGTCCAGAAGAACACGCGGCTCAAGATGTCCGGGAAGCGTCAAGACGATGATGCCAAACGAGAAAGCGCTCCCGCGAACGCCCCTTTTCTTCAGGGTTACGTCACCGCCAAGTTCGTTCCAATGCGTTTCCGTGCAGCCAATTCGCGTCACGCGGTGAGGTATGCGGGCCGCTGCTGAGGCGAGACCTGCTCATTGCGAGCTAGATACGTTGGGCGCTGGCTCGGCAAGACCGTTTCGTTGCGAGATAGATAAGCCGGGCGCTGCTGGGGCGAAACCTGCTCGTCGCGAGCAAGATAGGTGGGGCGCTGATTTGGCCGCACCGCCTCGTTTCGGGCCTGCGCCGACACACCGTGATGCGGCGTGGGTTCGCTAGCTATGGCTGCGCCCGTCATGCCTAAGCTGACAACGGCCACGGCGGCCACCAAAAAGTTCTTCATCATAAGTCTCCTTACCAAGAGGGTAGGAGGGACACATCAGTGGGTCCCCCAATTATGGACATAGAGTGAGGCGGTCAGATAGCCGGCCGCCTGAGGAAAAGATCCGATCCGCGTGGGTCAGGGCGGCATTAACGCGCGAAGCGGGCGAGATCGTAGTGGGCGCGAAGACGTCCGGGCTGACAGCGGTAGCTGCGTGAAAGCCGAAACTCTCCGTAGGCATCCTCCGAAATGAGGCGGTCCATTTTGGCCGCACACATCATCGGGGGAACATCGGCATTCAGATGCAGCTTGATCATCAAAAATCAGAAGACGTGTCTGTGTGACCGCAGGCGACGGGCATGCCGGCCTTTGCCCTTGGTCGCAGCGAAGCGCCGCAGACGGCGATACTGCTCGGACGATCGCGGCCTCGCCCGAGCAATCAAGCACTCTGCACGCTTTTGCTGCTCAGTTGTGGTGCAATATCTTTCAGCAAAACGGTCGCCGCGCGGCCTTGTGAATGGAAAATCAATCATCTGTGGCGATCTCTCTTGCGCGCCCGGCGCGATAGGGGACCCGGAGGAACTCATGACCATCAATGTCAGCGAATTCGTGTGGAAGCGATTGGGCGAGTGGGGCCTGAACCGCGTCTACGGCTATCCGGGAGATGGCGTCGGTGGCCTGGATGTCGCGCTCGAAAAGGCCAAGGACGAGATGGAATATGTCCAGGTCCGGCACGAGGAGATGGCCGCCTTCATGGCTTCCGCACATGCGAAATTCACCGGCCAGGTTGGACTTTGCTACGCGACCTCCGGCCCCGGCGCGATCCATCTTCTCAACGGACTCTATGACGCGAAGATGGACCATGTGCCGGTCGTCGCCATCGTAGGCCAGCAGGCCCGAAGCGGTCTCGGGGCCAGCTACCAGCAGGAGGTTGACCTCCAGAACCTCTTCAAGGACGTGGCAAGCGACTACGTGATGCAGGCGAGCGTGCCCGCGCAGATCAGGCATATGATTGACCGAGCCGTGCGGATCGCTAGCGCGCGGCGCGTTGTCACCTGTTTGATCCTTCCCAATGACCTGCGGTTGATGCCGTATCAGGACCCTCCGATGGCCCATGGCGCGACCCATACGGGGGTTGGCTATGCTTTACCGGCGAAGCTGCCGGATGAGGGCACGCTGCGGGAAGCAGCTTCTATTCTGAACAGCGGCAAGAAGGTCGCCATGCTGGTCGGTGCGGGCGCCTTGGGTGCGACCGACGAAGTCATCGCGGTCGCCGACAAGTTGCAGGCGGGTTGCGCCAAGGCACTTCTCGGCAAGGCGGCTTTGCCGGACGACCTGCCGTGGGTGACGGGCTCCCTCGGCCTGCTCGGCACCAAGCCGTCCTGGGATCTGATGCAAGGCTGCGACACCTTCCTGATGGTCGGCTCGTCTTTCCCCTACAGCGAGTTCTTACCCAAGCCCGGCAGTGCCCGCGGCGTACAGATCGATATCGACGCCGCCAGTCTTAGTCTCCGCTACCCGATGGAGTTGAGCATGGTCGGTGATAGCGCGACGA
>NZ_LMUG01000011.1:77574-90657 GCF_009766125.1 Acidisoma sp. S159 | reverse complement strand
AAGGATGTCGCCCGCGGCCTGGCCGTTCGTCACGATCATGGCTCGCAATACATGTCCGACACCTTCCAGACCGAGATGTGCTTCCTGGGCATTCAGAGCTCGCCAGCTTTCGTCCGTGCGCCGGAGGGAAATGGCTGCGCAGAGCGCTTCATCCGAACGCTCAAGGAAAACCTGCTCTGGATCCGGACCTTCGCCACCGTCGAAGAACTCCGGCTCGCCCTGCTCGCCTTCCGTCACATCTATAACACCACCTGGCTCATCCAGCGGCTCAATTACCAAACTCCCGCTCAAGTCAGGCAGCACCAGCTTTCAGCCGTCGCAATCGCCGCGTAGGCTGCCAATAGATGTCTCATCAACCGCGGGCGGTACATCTGCGCCTAGAGCAGAATCCTTTCATTCTGGCTCATAGGCTGCGGCGGTGAAGTAGTTGGCGCACTCGGCAGGAGAAGTTTGTTTGATTGCGCGTCCTCTTGTTTCCCGCAGTCCGTCGATCGTGCGTTCTGAGGCTTTGCGTAGGACGGCCTTGAGCGTGGGGAAGGCGAGAAGGCGTTTTCAATCGGATTGAAGTCGGGTGAGTAAGACAGCAGTCAAAGGAGGCTGGCGGCAGGAGCTTATGAGGGCTCCGCTCTGATGGTGCGCTTAAGTTATCGCGCGTGTGGACAGCGGACACAGTCGCATTTCCGGGTCCGTGAACTACACTCCAACGAGCAGAAGCCGACAATGTCTAATCAACGCTACCTTCATTTGTCGATCTTAGCCGAAACGGTGCGCGCTAAGTCCCCGACATTGAGAAGGCCATCGAGTTCCCGTGTGTGAAATTTGATGTCGTATTTCTGTTCCAACATCAGGATGATCTCGATCTGCTTGAAGCTATCCCATCCAGCAATATCCTTCGCCGTCAGCTCCGGCTTCAGCTCAAGGTCATCACGCATAAAAACGTCACGGAAGACGTCAGTCAACTGACTATAAAGTTCAGACTCTGTCATTCAGATATCCTCGCTGGTCGCTATGAATGTTTCAGCTGGCGCGAACGTGGCAAGATCGAGCACCGCTTCACTGCACCCGAATTTGTCACGATCCGTGATCACAAATCCAAGCTTTTCGTAATGATCTCCTACCATTCCATTATATTTTGTGGGCACGTATTTGCCAATCAGCCGCCGCGCACCGAGACGCTGTGCTTGACTGGCGACAAGGTTAAGAGTCGTGGCTTCGACTTGCCGCCCGAGTACACGACAGCTCATCAACCAGGTATCGATTATCAAGTGTCCAAGTCGACTTGCTTCATCGTGCCGCATTTTACCGATTACAACGCCAATTATTCCGTTATCGCCGAACCGATCGAGCAATCGCAGTTGCAAGCCGAAGGCACTCCTGTCCCGCATCAGGTCGACTATCTCCTCCTCGGTATAGCGTCGCGTCGTAAGATTGAATTGGTTGGTTTTGTTGATCAACTGCACTGTCCGCGAGAGTCCGATCTGGTCGAAGGGCCGCCAGCGGAGTTGCATTTTCAGGCTACGCAAGTATCCCGGCAAGTCCGTTGAGGAAGCACGCAACTCCGCCCGCGACCGATTTCCTTGATATTGACCCGTCCGCTCCCGGTCTTCGGAGGTAATGGCTAACCCCTCAAAGTAGCCCGCATCCGCGAGTATCTGCGCATATGAGGCTGGATCGTCGCCGATCTCTGGGACGGCGACCTGGGGAAGCTCCTGGCGAATCAAGCTGCGTTCGAACGGATTGTCATCGACAAAGACGAGGCTGCTGAGCGCGATATTTAGCTGTTCGGCAATGGACCGAATGTTGGCCGCCTTGTCCGACCAGTTCGCAACGAAGGCGGCGATGTCGCTACGTCTAAGTATCATGTCAGGATGACGCTCGAATGGCTCGAGCGCACTGGCCTCATTGTTCTTTGAACAAACTGCGAGAATTACACCGCGCCGTGCGAGCTCGCGCGCGTAATCCTGAAACGCAAGGAATGCCTCGCCGAGAGCACTACCCTGACCCAGCACGATTCCTTCCATGCCGTCATCACCAATCACGCCGCCCCAGAGTGTGTTATCAAGGTCGAGGACAAGACATTTATAGGAACGTCCTTGCCTGGCCGCGATCATCCGTCCAATAAGCTCGCCATACATGGGCGCGGCGAAAGGGGAGACTTCCTGCTTGGCACGAAGCCAGAGCCCGTGATCGTGCCAAGCCGCGAGACCGTCGCGAGCAGCTCGCTCATCAAGGGAAAGGATATCAATAT
Organism: Acidisoma sp. S159; assembly: GCF_009766125.1. Taxonomy (NCBI): domain Bacteria; kingdom Pseudomonadati; phylum Pseudomonadota; class Alphaproteobacteria; order Acetobacterales; family Acidocellaceae; genus Acidisoma; species Acidisoma sp. S159. Next base: position 88,409 of record NZ_LMUG01000011.1, on the reverse strand, counting down.
GCGCTTCCTCCGCAATCGGACGGAGCTCAGCGTTGAATCGACGGATGAAGGTTGCCTTTGATCCGGGCAGGCGGTGCTCGTTCTGACCTAGCAATGAGGCGTGGACGGGCAAGGGCGCCTGCTGAATTACTGGGCAACGAAATGTTTCGTGCGCAAGCCGCCAGCATTCGCGTAAACGAGTCTGAATTTCCTCAAGAGCCGCGTCTGCCTCCTGCACGGTGAAGGCCGCGTTGACGCCCGCGGCAATGTGATGTGCATCTAATACGAATAGGATGAGGCTAGGTTTGAAGGTATTCAGCGGCGAGTCCGGGTCGGCAAGCTCCTGCCAGTACTGACCGTAGCCGGCTTCGTAGATGATTAAATGAATGTTACGGCGGAGCGCAGCGACCCGGATAGCGGCATGCAGGTGTGCAGTCGTGCAGGAGCCAAGGATGGCTAGCCGAATTTGCTTGGTGGCGAGGCCTTGAGGCGCAGTCTCACCAATGGTGTGCTGGACGACTTCGTCAAGCTGATTTGTCTTAAGGAAGTCTAGGCGACTGTTGGCAAGAGCGACGGCAGCGGCCCATACATCGTCTGCTTCGAGACAGGATCTGAGCCTTGACCGCCAATTCGGTACAGCTTCCAGCCAATATAGATCCGTCATTGAACTCATAGGTCCAGGAACATTCCCTTCAAACAGGCCTCACTGTGCGTTGCGACATATCTCACCCCTTCGTGCTCAATTATGGAGTTCTGCCGCGGAGTGGACAGTCGCTCGATCATCGATACCATGATCCACGTTGTCAGGAGAGGTGCCCTCCTCAGACGCTGTTTGCAGTCGGCAAGCTCAGGCGGTTCAGGCGCGTCGCCATGCGCTGCGTGAACCGACATCAGCTACTCAGCGACCAACAGTTTTGCATGCGGGCTTATGCTGATTAGATCTGTCCACACGACCTAGCGGCCAATAGACACCCTTTCAATTACTGGTGGTGATCCAAATCGGAGATGGCGATCGTTGTCCCGTCGTGAAGCCTAGTCATATCTGTACCGCCAACGAAATCATTTATCGCAACGGTCAGTTTTGGGTCGCTAGCATGATGGTAGGGTAGCTGCTCGCTGAGACCGCGGCTTTGTTTCGAAAGGAAGCCGTACAGGTCTCCGCTTGTTCCCGTGCTGCCGTGCACTAGCCTTGTAGAACTCCAGCCGCCAGTAAGCGTGCTATTTCCAAATGCTCCTTGGTAAGCTGGTGAATTGTGCGCTCCGCCGAACAGAGTTGCCCCGTTTTCTCCTCCGCTAACCGTCATCGCGCCGTACCCACCTATAAACGGGCTGCTAAACGGGTTGTGGCCCACCTCCTGTCCATGACCGCCTGTGAAGTTTGACGCGTGAGACCCGCCGCATATTGTAGTATCCGTCATCTTCTACCTCATCAGAAGACCTCAGTCGCGCCCTAGCACGGCCAACGCGGAGGGCCTTAAACTCTGGACATATTGGCTACAGGCAAACCGTTACTCAGCCCTCAACGAGGGTTTGGCTATCATTACTAGGTGCTCTACGTTTCCGCAGATTGGAGCCATCGGGTCACTTGATTCCGTGGCTCCGGCAAGATCAACAACCGAGTTTTTATCAATTACCTCGCCGTGTCGCCTGAGGCAACCTGTTTTGTTCCGAAATGTTAAATTTTATAAAATTCTTTTGATATGAGTGGTTCGTGTCCGAGCTCACTACCGCAAGAGTCTAATAAATTAAGACGGTGCCGATTATTTCACTCATGGGTCGAATTTGCACAGCATCAGGATGTTTAGCTGGAACGACCGCTGGAATCGCTTGTTTCGGTAGACGGCGGCCCGTTGGAACGTGCGCTCGTCCACCGGCGGATGCCGGCCATCTCGAGAGCTAGCTGTAGCAGGGGAGAACGAGCGTGTAGTAAAACTCATCAACAAGACCATCCAGTTCAACTCTAACCACGAAGGAGAAAGTAATGTCGGTAATGGAAGATAATAATTCATTCCGGTTCGACAGTGTCGATCTGGCCACACTTAACCTCTCGCTTCAAAACTTGCCGCTCCCGCTCATTCGCGATGCGCTTACACTTCAACCCGGGGGCCCTTTCGTTGATCTTGAACAACTCAGCTTTGGCACATGATGCCGTTGGGCTGTCCACCCCGAGGGATTAAAACCGTCTCGTGAATCCCCCACGAGTCACCCCTAAGATTCGGTAGAAGGCGGTCACAGCTTTTTACAGGGGTTTCTGAAGACGAGGTAGTGTTGGAGGCCTGGGGGGCTCTCACCACGGGACACGCTTTTTGCAGACAATGGGTCGTCGGGTCCGGCTGATCGCGCCGCAATATGTCAAGCCATTCCTGACACCTGAAACGCAGCAGAAACGAGCGCTGTAGCGCGACGATCAGGACCGGAAACGTGTTGCCTTCTGTGGTTGCCGTCCGTTGTGCAAAAAGTGAAAGCGGTCTTCTGTCAGGCCTTGAACGCGGCGTTGATATGGTGCCGATCCGCGAACCTCCATACGGGCCGCGGCAACTTACGGCCGCATCACGAGGCCGGACAGATGGCAGCACCCAACCACGCGTCAGAAGGCAAAAATCCTCTTGCTTCTCCGGGGGCGTCCACAGATGAGCCTAGCTCCATAATTTGGTCGGAGCATTCCACACACCGGAAATTTACGTCGATCGCATCATTTGAGGGTCAGAACTACGAGAAGCAATATCGGCGGGGCCTGACATCCTCCGGCAACGGAAGGCGGCATTTTGACGCACTCACCAAAAGTCTTCAACGACGTGTGTCTTTTTCGATAAGCCCTCATGTTGAAATAAGACATGACAGCTGAGGACGTACCCGGCCGGGACAGTTTCCGAGATCGAGATCATAATGACTATCAAGCAGCGTTTGTCATCAAGCTTGAGACCATTGAATTCGACCGACTCAACAATGTCGGCTGTGCCATTGAGGGGAGGGCAGCGGCGAAGCGGTTGCTGCGCGATTCAAGTTACAGAGAGCCGCTAGATAGCAATGCATTGCGCACCGCCTCCAACCAGCTATGTCCGAAAACTCGATCGGGTTCAAGGTGGGCACCCTCCGCCCACTCATTCCAGGCGTTAACAAACATTAGACGGTTGCTGCCCGTAAAGCGTTCTTTGCACTGCTCTATCTTCTTCTCACAGTAAAATTGAAACACCTCAGGCGAGCAAAGATCAAACGACGTTCCTAAAAGCGGTTGGCGAGCCGTGTTATCCCAAGACGGAAAGACGGAGGTATAGCTTGGCCAACTCGCGCGTTGCGTCAAAATAGCCTTGGCCACCGTCTCTTGATAGTTGTATCGAGTACCACTCCAGTCACTCTTGTAAACTTCTCTCTGATCCTTCATGGCCACGCCAATCCCTTGGGGAGGGAACTCTACTGACGCATCGAATCCTAGTTGCATTGGGTCGATTGACGCTTCGATGAATTCCATGCCCTCAACCAGAACGATTTGGAGTTCCCCGCCTCCGGCAGCTCGTGCAGCTGTTCGGATCTTTTCCAGCACGTTGTCCAGCCTCGGAATCAGCAGCGGGCGATAGATTAGGAACAACGCTTTTCCATCGACGCGGATATACCGAGGGTCGCTGATTATCCGCGAGACGCTGTCCGCAACAGAGTCGATCGTTTCGTCGTCATATTGCTGTTCCATTAGCATTCCGCGAACGCCGCCGTCCCATCTGCGGCTCCAATTTTCGTTTGCCCAGCATAGGCAGAACGGGAACTTAATATCAGGATTATCCAGGATCACCCTTAACGGGGTATCCAACAAAGCCTTGCCACCGAAGTTGTAGTAATACATGCAGAAGCCACCGAGCTCATAACGTTGCAGCAGGTGTGCCTGCTTCCGCAATGCGTCCGCGAGCCGCAGGTCATAGAATCCGAGGTCCGACGGAAGGTGCGGTTGGTAGTGGCCCTGATAGCTAGCCTGCGCCTTAGTAACGTTGGTCCACTCGGTGAACCCGGCGCCCCACCAACGATCGTTTTCCGGAATTGGATGAAACTGCGGCAGGTAGAAAGCAATCACACGAACTTCGTTCATGCGCGCGAGTCGCTCTCCCCAGAGCTCAACCAGCTTCTGCTGGTTCGTTCGGATCATGGAGACCTTCTTTCCATGATCCGAGAATGACATGCTAAGATGATGAACGACCGTTGCACTCGCGATATAGCGTACTGTGTATCCTCTCGATGAAAGATGGAGACAGAGGTCGACGTCTTCGCAATAGGCTGGCGCGAGGCGCTCTTCAAACAGATCGCCCCTCGCGAGGGAGCGACGGAACATGAGAGCCGCCCCTGACACGTAGTCAACGTCACGATCGTAGCTGTAACAAGGTTGAGCGGGATCTTCCGATACCCCTATCATGGTCGTACTTGCATCTCTGTTAACTATGCAGCCCGCCTCCTGAAGCCGACCGTTCGGGAAGAGTATCTTCGGCCCGACGGCGCCGACGAGGGGATTGCTGTCCAGAGCCATCACGAGCGCGTCCAGAGCGCCCTCGCAGATCTGAGCATCGTTGTTGAGAAGTAGGACATACTCCCCTCGAAGTGACCTAAACGCCGCGTTGCAATTCCTTAGAAAGTTTAGAGTCTTCGGTTGACGAATATATACGAGTCCGGCCACGGAGCGAAGTCGCTGAACCTCCGGATCGGGAGAGCAATCGTCTGCAACCACGATCTCGAAACTGCAAGTTGACTTTGAAATAGCGATCGACAGGAGGCACTCCAGTGTAAGTTTGAGGTTATCGTAGCACGGAATAAGGATGGATACTTTCGGGTCTTGTGGGCAAACAAACGAGAGGTCCTCGAGCGCCTCTCGTACATCGGATATTACAACCGGCCTAACATCGTGCTCAGAAACAGCGGCAAGTCGAGCTTGCTTGCGTTTGGTGATCGTGGACTCGGCTTCGCGGTAACGTTCGCGACCTAGCTTCGGATCCAGCTCGCAACTCGTGAAGTTATTTTGTGGAGCAGCTGCCGCCGGGACATCAAAACGTCGACTTCCAACGGGGCGCCTGCCTTCGGCGCGACCCCATCCAATGAAGTGCATGAGCGGCGGAAATTTTGCCTCAGCGACGTCCGGATTGTTCCTTAAGTAGTAATCTGAGTCAAACATTTGACTAGGGAACCGCGCCTGTCGATCACCGACGACGACGAAGTGCAAGTAGGCGTCACGAATGTTGCCGGGCACATCTCGATATCGCTCGATATAAAAGTCTGCATCGAAGTATTCATTGGGAACAACCGCGGCCTTACTCTCTTGCTCGATGAAGTCACGAAGAGGCCCATTGGGCGCCAATCTGGCGCTAGGTCGTTTTTCGAAGTAGTAGTTGATGTCGAAGTACGGTGAGGGTGGGATCAAGTCTACTTCCAAACCTTTAACGAGGCACTCGAGCGCACCATCAGGCGAGAGAAGATTGGGATGGTGGCGAAGCATGTGAGTGAGCGAGACGAGGGGGTGTGGCGAGAGCTTGCGATAGATTCCTTGGGTGCAGAAATGCCAAAAGGGGTCAATGTCCGACTCGGCGAGACCGGGAACTTGGCTGATGTACCAGGGAACGTCGAAGTATGGTGACAGCGTAGCCCTACTACGCGCGGGCAGGCGCATATACACGGCTGCGAGCTCAGAATGCTGGTGGCGCCGCAGGCCGAAATTGCGAAAGAGCACTCGATCATCCACAAACGCGAGATCCAGGAGGGCGCGTATGCTGAAACTCGTGCCGGGAGTACCTTGGGTGGAAGCACTAGTCTGCCTTGGCAGATCTATTGGTCGAGGCGTCTTTTTTGTCCTAGTGGCCACTTGGCACATCCCAATACATGAAGGGCAACCTAAACCCCTCATGCAGACCCACTACATCGGCCGTAGTCGACCCGCCGAGAATTTAAGCCTCCGTTGACTTCAATGCCGAAATGAGTTGGCGTACCGCGCCGGAAATGTCGCCCCGGGGCAATCGGCCTTCTTTACGACCTGTGACAAAATAATGCTGCGTGGGTGTATCGACTAGACCAGCTTTTATGCCCTCGAGCACGTCAGGATATCGCTCCAAATACCAAGTCTCGTCCACCGGATAGGCCTGAGCTCGCGATCCCGGCCGCCTCTCGAAATAGCCCTCTGTAGTGAAGTGTGTACGAAGATCGGAAATGGCACCGCGCGCTACCGCGTCGCGCAAATCCTGGTTACGCTCTCGGTAGGTGACCTCATCGAAACCAGTGCCGGCTGCGGCTAACCCAATAAGGGATCGTAAGACGTCGAGGCTGACCAGCACCTTTCGCGATCCTCTGAACTCGTCCAGAGAAACGCCAACATGATCAGAGAAATCGTCGGGCGTCGGGAAGAATCCGTTCGCTACGCCCGGTCCTTCCGACTCAGTCGTCTCGGAAAGCTGGAGTGACATCTTTTTCATTAGCGACTCACCAAAAACTCGCTAGCGCATCAACGAGTTGTGTTATCTTAGTCGAAGATAGTTTCCGTTGAGCATGCTGTCCACTAATCCATTGTGACGAACCGACATGCACCCTCCACTCAAAGAGGAAGCGACGAATTAACGGCAACTCCTGATTGCGTGCAAAGGAGCCCAGCGCGCGAGAGGTTGTTCGCGCCAGTATAGGTTGTGTTCTTCTCTGGCAGGGAGAGTGTGCGACGTGCCGTCAACTTGCTAAGCAGCGATTGGCCTGGCGCTCGATTGGCATGCATGGAGTTGCCCCCGTTAAACCGGACACGAGGCAGGTTGCGATTGGCTGCGGATGAACTCACGAGGTGAGCGCATGCGCAAGCCGCTATGTGGATGATGTTCGTTGTAATCGTTGATCCAGGTCGGCAGCTGTTGCAAAACAGTCAAAGCATCCGGACGAGGTTGGATGCGGGCGTAGTCGCGCTTGAGGGTCTTCACGAAGGCCTCGCTGACCCCGTTGCTTTCCGGGCTGCGAACCGGTGTGAAGCATGGCACCAGGGCCAGCGCAGCGGCGAATTCTAGCGTCTCACGGGCGACATAGGCGGAGCCGTTATCCGCCAACCATTGAACGGGTGCGGTGCCCGCAGGGCGTTGAATCGCCGTTCGACACAGGCCAGCATGAGGTCGCGCACCATCTCGCCGCTGACGCCGCCGGTGCTGGCCTGCCAGGCGATGATTTCTCGGTCGCAGGTGTCGATGGCGAACACGAGGCGGACGATTTCGCCATTCCAGCAACTGATTTCCAAGCCGTCGGACGACCAGCGCTGATTGGACGCCAGGGCAATGACGCGGCCCTCATGGGCCCGGATTGGTCGATGACCGACATGCGGTTGGAGCAGCAGCTGGCCCTGCGCCATGAGGCGGAAGACACGTTTGTGGTTGATGGGCTCGGCGCCGGATGCTTGACGTGCCCGGTTCAGGAGCGCTGTGATCCGCCGGTAGCCGTAAGTTGGGCGTGCATCCGTCAGCTGGCGGATGGCAGCCAACAGTTCGTCGTCGCCTCGCCGTTGATAGCGGCCGCGGGGTTTGGGGCTGCCAGAAAGCTGCCTGACGAGATTAGACCGGGCGACGCCGAGCGTGTCGGCCACAACCTTCACCGGGAAGTGCCGCGTGGCGGCGACGGCAACTGCCAGACGGGCTTTTTTTCCCGAGCGGCGGCGAGCGCTTCCTTGAGGATCTCGACTTCCATGGTTTTACGGCCGAGCATGCGTTCCAGTTCACGGACGCGTAGTTCGAGATCGCGAGCTTTACTGGCTGCAACGACATCTTCATCGGCTTTGACGGCGACCTGACCGCCTTGGGACATGAGTTGCCTCCACTTGAACAGCAGGCTTGGCGAGACGCCGTGCAGGCGGGCGACGGCTGATACCGTCATCCCAGGCTGCATGGTGGCATCGACCAAGGTGAGCTTCTCATTGGCAGTATAACGGCGGCGGCGCTCGTGTCCGGTGATGATTTCAACGCGTGTGGTGTCATTGGGCATAGGCGCATGCCTAGGCGTAAGCCTAGGTCCTCATGGTTGCGCCAGGTGTCCGGTCGAAATGGGGGCCGCTCCAATGCACGAGCAGACGGTGAGCTTCGTAGCCGGGAAATTCACCCTCTCGGTCGGTCGGCGGCGTCCGTCGCGTCTGCAGGCAGCCGTCGAGTTTCGAGCAGAGGGTGATGAGGGTTCTCCAAAACGTTATAAAGCATTGGGTTAGGAGAGACCCTAAATGCCGACGACGCGGTTCTCCTTCGCGCGAACGCGCCTTGTTTTAGGGCGGTGGAGTCTCGTTCTATAGGAACTTAAAAGACCCCAGGATTCACGAATGTCCATTCGTCTATCGAGGAGCGGACCGCCGCTCTTAAGACGGGTGTCCGGGAACATTGGGAGTAAGTCCGATTTCTGCCTTGCCACAGGACGCGGAACATTCAATAGAGAAGTGTAGCAATGGAGACCTAGGCCACCAGACATTCACGGAGCCTTCCTTCGATCTCGTGATATGCAAGGCGTGTTCGAACTTCTGTCTGCGTCCAAGCATATCCGACTTGCACATTCTTGCGGCAAGCTCATGTTACGTGGGGAACGCTCGCTTCCCACTAGTGTCAAGAGTCTTGCGGATTAACTCAGCCCTGGCTGTCGTCTTGTTAACCGCGAGACCCGCTTAGCGCGGTCGTGCCCTTTGGGAGGGTGACATTATGAATGTGGTGGTCGCTGGTCATCCCTTTTCGTCAAGCGGAATGGGCGAACAGGTCCGTGCGGGGCTACGTGCGCTGAGGGCGGTCGGCGTGCCGGCTCTTTGGTACGACATCTTCCGCTACGCTGCCAGGACTGATCCCGACATGAGGGCCCTTCTCGCCGGTACAGAGGCTCAAACGTTGACCGGGAGCGACATCAGAGTCTTTCATATAAATGGTGACGAGGTTGAGCGAGTGCTGTCGCACCTGGCAGATAAGGGCGAGTCGTTTTCGGAGGGTTACAATATCATCGTGCCCGCCTGGGAGCTTCCGACTTATCCGGCCGTGTGGCGCGACGGTCTGGCTAAATTCGACGAGATTTGGGCCATCTCATCCTTTGTCCAGCAATCTCTTGAAGCTTCCGGATTACTAGCACATCACGTCGGACAGTCGGTCGAGTCCGACTTCAAGACCTTTCTTCCCAGGCGCTTTTTTGGAATAAGAGAGTCTTCGTATACGGTATTGAACCTATTCGATATGGGTTCTTATGTGCACCGGAAGAATCCTTGGGCAGTAGTCGAGCTGTTTAAGAGGCTTTCCTCGCTTCGGCCACTTGACGACATACAGCTGATAATAAAGGCGAGGTTAGGAGATGGCGACGCTAACGACTTGGCACGCGAGATCTCTGACGAAGTTCCTGGCGGAACGATTGTTCTAGCGGAGAGCCTCGAGAGTTTCGCAGCACGAAGTCTCATCCAATCCAGTGACTGCTTCGCCTCCCTTCATAGATCCGAGGGATTTGGCAGAGGTATGGCTGAGGCAATGATGGCCGACCGCCTGGCTTTGGCGACGGGATGGTCTGGCAACTGCGATTACATGTCGGACGAGAATTCACTATGCGTACGCTATTCTCTTAAAGAAGTAGAAGAAGGTCAGTATCCGCAGTGGCGGGGGCAACATTGGGCCGAACCGGATTTGGACCACGCCCTTTATCTAATGCTAAGGGCGATAGATGATCCCATCTGGGCCCGTCAGTTGCGCCGCTTGGGACGGCGGACCGTCGAGAACGTCGCGAACGACCGGCCCACCGGCTTGAGAATGCTCAAACGATTAGATGTGATCCGCAATACGCAAGACTTCTAGAAGGGGGATAGGCTCGCTTATAGCGAAGGGGGAAACGGGGATGAGAATTGGGCCCGCGCAAGTGCCGGTCAGTGGCGGGAACGTCATTAACCCGGTTGCGGCCTTCGAGCGAAGCCTGAACCAGGTGTTCGCCTGAGAAGGGGTGACCGTCTCGCAGTATGAAGGGTTACGAGAGTTGTGCTGGATGACCTGGCGCAGAACCTCATGCATAAGAGATCGGGCGTAGACGAGCTTATCAGTCACGTAGGCCTCGATGTACGGGTAGGGGTAGGAGGGGGGCAGTAACGGAGGGCGCCAAGTCGGCGCCGCGCGGCGGCACTTGTACTTGCGGCTTTCCTGGCGTATGCCGCGCTGGAGGAGTAAGTTCGAGGCCCGCGTTCGCATCCTGGCTACATCAACTGGGAGCGGTTCCAGGCTAACTCAAGCTGCTCGAAGCCAATGGCGTTAGTTATGAAACCGCGCGCAACTCGCCGTCGCGCGAGGGCTCGGCGTTGTTGCAGGCGCGGGCCGTGTGTGGCCGTTTGGTGCGCATTTGAAGGTCCATTACGGCGCTCGGCGCGGCCATTAAACACTTGGTATGTCCGCAACCGCGCGTAAGCTCCCCGGGGAACCGCGTTGCCAAACGATCGCTGGTTGGCTCGTCGAAGAGATGATCGGCCAACTGAACGCCGCGGAAATGATGCCGACTGCCGTCGAGTTGCCGCTGGAGATGAGGAGAGAAATCGAAGCTCGCTGTGATGAGGCGGACCGGCTCCGGCTCCGTGCTGGTGAAGTGCTCGCATCGATGCCGAGTTTGCACAGCGTCGGTTCATGCTGGTTGATGCCGTCAATCGCTTCGTCGCCGATACACTAGAACGCGAATGGAACGACAAGTTGCGCATCCTGGCCGGTGCGCAGGGGGATAGAACGCGCAGTTTACCAATTTGCGCGTGATCTACCTCATCAAACCGTATGGTCTGCGCTCCCGCTACGATCGGCTGCGGGATCGGGGCATGCTGACTAAGGCGGAGGTGGCATCAAAATTCGACATCAGTGAAGGCACGTTGGCCAGGTGGGCGAAATACGGCCTTATCA
>NZ_LMUG01000011.1:77329-77564 GCF_009766125.1 Acidisoma sp. S159 | reverse complement strand
CGCTAATCCAGCCGCCGTCGGTTTAGTGGCCGCCGGTGCTGTCCCATAGGTATCGGCCGTCGTGGTCTCAACGACGCTACTGCGACCCATATGATCATCGACATCGACGGGATCGTGGCGGTCGAGTATCGCCGCGACCCGATCGTAATCCGCATCTGACACCGCGCGAACAGTCACCACAGACCCGCCGGACGTCAGGTTCTCGTCGTAAACGCGTGTGTCATCATACGTCTCG
>NZ_LMUG01000011.1:74420-77319 GCF_009766125.1 Acidisoma sp. S159 | reverse complement strand
GTTCCTGCACCGCGCTCTCAGCCTGCGCCTGCGTCTTGTAGATGGCAGCGATTGTTTCTGACATGATCAGCTCTCTTTTGTTGATAGTTCAGTGTCACTTGGGATGGCGTTAACGGCCGGCGCAGGATCGGCATCGCCGGCAAAGAACCGCGTCACGACAGCGGTTTGGTCACGGAGTGAGATCGTTTCTCGATGCGTTTCCGTGACGCGCCGGCGTCGAACATGAATCTCTTCTTTGAGGATAAGACGCCGCTCGATGACGACGACCTCCACTTCCTCCAGCACAGGCAGGATCGTGACGTCGCCCTCGTAGCGAATGGGTGGTGCAAGTTCGACCACCTGGCCAACCGCCACCCGCTCGACTTCGATGACCTCGCGCGTCAGTGGCACTTCAACGACACGCTCACGGGCATGCGTCACGGTCGCCACCCGAACGGTATGTCCTTGCAGCCGCCGCGTGCCGATGACCGCCTCCTCCGCGTGGAGCTGAAGCACGGTATCTTGCGCGGCCTCAGGGACGTTGAGTGGAGCAGCTCTCATAAAGTCAGTCGCCAAGCCGCCTGAGGCACTAATGTGACGTCTAAACGACCTAGACTATGCATCGAATTCGACCGGCGCCCACAGCACGGTGTGGCATAATAAGGCGCGTGACGCGTCGGGTGGTGCCGACGCATCGTTCCTTTGGGTTCGGACACGGTTTTCTTCGCCTCTCAAGAGGTTGGGTTACCAGATTTAGCTAACGCTCTTCCGCCCAAACTCGCAGTGAGCCCAGTGTTCGCCGCCTGACGATTAAGTCCCGTGCTATAGAATGCTTAGAATTGATTTAGCAAAACACGAAAGCGACAGAAGCGCGCCTCCAACGTATGTTATCTCATCCCTCGACAGACAAAATGTGAAGGATTCTCACATCCATCCCTCCAACGCCCCGCCGCCATCTGGATCAAGTGATTCCCCTGCGAATGCAACACACGAGCCAAAGCCTGCTGTTAAATCACTGTTCTTCCTTTGCCGCATGTCGTCGATTAGCGCGAGCGTCCGCGGTCAGCGTGCTTGGTGCTCAGCTCCGTTGTCGAGAATGGTGACGAGGTGCTTCTCAAGCCGCTGCGCCCTCGGGGAACTTCGATGACGCGCTCCAGTAGCAAGGCACGGCGCTGGTTGATTAGAGCGGTGTGATCGGTGACGAGGCGCGCCCGAGCCCGGTGCAGGATCTGCATCTCGAGTTGCGCCTCACTCTTGAGACCGACAAAGCACATCGTCGTTCAGGTGGCGGCTTCGGCGATTGATTCAGCTTCGCGTTCGTCGTTCCTCTATGCCTTAACATAGGACTGAACGTATTCAGGCGAAATCAGCAGGATGGGGGGCACCGCAGCAGGTCTCCATCGCGACGAGGCAGGACGACATGTTGCATGCGAGACGAACAGCGCCCACGCGCGTCGGTCGACGCCGCAATCTACGCGTCCGGTCTCGCCGAGCCCAACGACGCTGCAGCTGTCTTGCCTAGGTCGATCCCGAGCACCGCGAAAGTTGGCTTATCCATCACCCTCCCTCGCTTGTGTTCCCAGCCGATCCTACGACCGATACTAAGGGGGCGGGCCGTTCCATAAAAGACGGCCCATGCCGCGGAACAGGATCGCCCGGACATCCTGAAACGACGCTGGGCGTGGTTTGAGAGCCAGTCCGATCTGACTCCCGGCCGCTTGGTTTTTATCGACAAGACCTGGTCCTTGACCAACATGGCCCGGACCCGTGGTCGCGCGCCTGGGGGTGAGAGAGTGAAAGCCGCCATTCCACCTGGACATTGGCAACCGCGACATTGATCGCGGGCTTGCGTACCAGCGGCATGGTGGCGCGGACGGTGTTCAGCGGTAGCTCCTTCGTGCGACCTCCAGTTGGAGAAATACTCGTTCTCCCAGTGCGCAGCGAGGTCTTAGACGGACGCAGTGCCCTCGGGAGGGCGCTTCGGGCGTCACGGCGTTCACGGCGTTTACCCGAGACTGAGCGACCTGACCAAGCCAGCCTGTTCTAACCCCGACAGGAGCCCGCTCAAGCCGCCACCGATTCCCTTTCCTTGGCCAGAGAATGATTGTTCGTCCCCTGCCCGGGAGCCACCAGTCTGCCCACCACCGAGCGGATTCATCAGCATAACCACAAAGACCCTTCTCGTTTTCCACCCGTCCTGAGTCTTGTCGGCATTCCGAACCTCGCAGCTATTGTGGTCGCGACTATCCTTTCGGTATCCGTTGGAGACGCTAAGGTCCCGCGAAGGCCTTTGAACCCTCGCCGACTGTTGACGCCAGTCACCTCGCTAACGTGACCACAGCAGCTATTGGGCCCGGACATGCTGTTCCAAAATTGGCTGCCGTTCTTTCGATAGTTCCACAGATCTACCTGCGCCTCGCCGACTACGGCCACAGCGTCTCCCAACACTCGCACCGCCGTTCGATCGGTTTCGGGACCCTGGAGGAACCGACAGTTTCGGCCGAGTACTTCCTTTTCAGAGAATCCTGTGAGGGCCGTGAAAGCTCGGTTGACGAAGATCAGCGGATAATCCGGCTGATGCGGATCGGTAAGAACCATCGACAAAGGGCTGACGCTCATTACAGACCGGAGGAGGCCGCCCACGCTGAGGCTGTCGTGGCGCCGCCCGCCATTCGTGATCGCTGAAGTCTTTACGTTATCCGTCATGTTTGGCGTCCCATCGGTGGAGGCTCGCGGGCTCTTGATGCCCAGTCCCGCAACTCTACTCCACCTAGAGTACGCGGCCACTAAGGCCGTAGAAGTCGTTGAGCCACGGAAATGCAAGAGCGCGCTTGAGCAGGGGTTGTATGGCTACGGGAACTATGCGGGTTCTACTTGTGGAAGATCAACCCCTAATAAGGCTGGTGATCGCCGAACGTCT
>NZ_LMUG01000011.1:58611-74410 GCF_009766125.1 Acidisoma sp. S159 | reverse complement strand
AACGCGAAGTGCTGCCGGACGTCGAGCATCGAGAGAGCCGCTACCTTAACAACCGGGCAGAGAACTCGCACCGGCCGAACCGGCAGCGAGAGCGGCAAATGCAGCGATTCAAGTCGATGCGCCAGGCCCAGCGCTTCCTATCCGCTCATGCTTTCATCTCTGGGCACTTCCGCCCGCGGCGCCATCGCATGACTGCCAGCCGGTATCGTGCCATGCGTGAGAGAGCCTTGAAGAGTTGGACACAGGTGACGTGCGCCCGAACCGCCGGATGACCGCTCCCGCTGCCCAACGGCTCAGATGTTGCTCAACCCCCACCAGTTAACGTGACAAGCCCGCAGCGAGGCAAGGCCGAAGCCAACGAAGGCGACGCGGTCCATGTCAGATCGTGAAAACTCGAAACGACGCTTGCCAGGCAAGACAGTCGCTTTTGCGCCCTGACCGTGATGGTGGACCTTCACGATCGTCGCATCGATCATTGCGTATTCCATATCTGGCTCATCCGAACACGCCTTGAAAAGCCGAACGAAAACATCGGCCTTGCGCCAGTCGCTGTAGCGCCGGAAGGCCGTGCTCCAGTTGCCGCACATCGCCGGCAGATCACGCCACGGACTGCCAGTTCGGGCGATCCACAACACCGCTTCGAACCGCCGATTGTCCCTCCCGCTACGTCCGGGGTCTGTCGGCTTGCCGAGACAATGGGGCTCCATCTTCGCCCACTGGGCGTCGTCAGCACATAACGATTCATCCAAAGCGTGAATCAAATTCGCCACGCTTTGTGAATCTCCACACCGCCTAGCCCGCCTTCTCATGGCCAGCCGATCTCGGATGAACGCCGAAGAGCGGATCTTCACCGCGCTTGTGTTGGCCCCGGGGCCTCGGGTCACAATGGATCTATTGTATGGCGGTAGTATTGAGGCTGCATCCTTTGAAGCGTGCAAGTAAATTGAGCTCGTCAGTTTTCATTGGCCTCATGATGCTCGGGTTTTGAGTAGGGTCATTCGTGATAGCCGCGAACTTACCAATCAGAAGCTGCGTATCCGCGCAGTCCGCCACCACAATCGTCGCTGGAATCCAGTCATGAAGTATCGTTGCTCGCTCGTTCCCTACTCCGATTTCGTTTCTCCCATCGAGCGAGTGATAGGAATCGCTAAAAGACTTTATGGCGAACGCCTTGTCTTTCGGATATGGGCTAAATATCAACACTCTGCCCGCCAATCTTAGTGTTTCATATCGCTCCGGATCGTCTTTCACGTTGAGAGCGCGCACCACATAACTGCGCGCGCTAGGCCAATCGCCCGCCACACTAATGTCTTGCGCAAGCTCCATAAGCTGCGGTGCGGTGGGCAAGTTTCCTAGGCCGTGTGGACGGATTTAACCAGCATCAGTGCGCACGCGAAACTGATGATGGCTGAGTAGCTGATGTCGGTCTTCTCGCAGCGCATGGCGACGCGTTTGAACCTCTTGAGCTTGCCAATTGTCTGTTCGATGCGCGCCCGGAGCCTATAGAGGCGCTTCGGAAAAAAGCGTCCTCTCTGCTTGGAGTTTTCGCGGCGCGGGATAACCGGTGTGATGCCGCGCGCAAGTGCCGCCGCCCGGTTGGTCTGGCTGTCATATCCCTTATCCGTCATCGCGATACGCGGGCGGATGTCGGGACCGATGTCGAGCGAGGTCTCGAACTCTGTGCTGTCGCCGGCGTGGCCGCCGGTCAGATGGAAGTCGAGCGGGTTGCCGTCGAGATCGGTCTTGAGGTGGATTTTGGTCGAGAAGCCGCCACGCGAGCGGCCGAACGCCTGGCGCTGCTGCCCCCTTTTGCGCCGGCGGCCGAGACATGGGCGCGTGCTGTTGTGCTGTCGAAGAACTGGATCAGGTGAGCCGTCTGGCTGCATTCTGCCAGCATCTGGAAGAATGCCTCGAATACACCCGACCGGCTGAGGCGCCAGAACCGCTTCCATACGCTGTTCCAGTTGCCATATTCGCTGGGCAATGCTCGCCACGTTATGCTGTGTACTGTGAAGTAGTGGATGGCTTCCAGGAATTTACGGTCATCATGCCCTGGCTCTCCCCGGCTCGATTGCGCCGCATCAAACACTTCCAGCACGATCGACCAATCGCGCTCCGTCATTCCCGTCAGCATGTCCGGCTCCCCGATACCGGTCACGCAGTGATTCGAACAAAACCCGATTCGGGAATCCGTCAGAAACGCATGTCAGGGATTCCGTCCACACGGCCTAGTGATGACGGGTTTGCGGTGGTTGAAGCGGAGGACGGTGATCAGGCGGTCAAACAAATCTCTACCTCAACACCTTTTAGTATGCTCATCACCGACATTCAGATGCCTGGGAATGCCGACGGCAACGTCGTCGCTCAACAAGGACCATGATATAACATTGCCGTGATTCTCTTGAACAAGTTATCGGGGTTGAAGACACGCTTCTCAAGCCGGCCCGGCTTCCCATCTCGTCCAAGGTCCGCCAGCTATCACTGCCCTGTGAACCCCGATGAAGCATCTTCTTCTTTCAGATTTACAGATTGTAAGTTAATCATCCGAACGTAGTGACGATGTGGCCACGCCGGTCTTTTGACTAGTTGCGTGTTACTCTGAGGATTTTCTAACATGAGAATACTAGTAACCGGAGGCGCCGGGTTCATCGGCCGCCACCTCAACCGCGCGCTATTGGCCGAGGGTTATGAGGTTCGTATTCTCGATTGCTTTATCGAGCAGGTTCACGGTGGCGCGGCAGTTCCTGATCCAGTGCTCAATTCGGTTGAAGTCATAAACGGTGACATCCGTGACGAAGAGGTCGTATCGCGCGCTGTACGCGGCGTAGATAAAGTTGTTCATCTCGCCGCCGAGGTCGGGGTGGGCCAAAGCATGTACGAGATCGACCGCTACGTGAGCGTGAACGATCTCGGCACCGCAATCCTTCTTAAGGCTCTTCTAGCGCACCCCGTGCAACGGATCGTGGTCGCCTCGTCAATGAGCATCTATGGCGAAGGCCTTTATCGTGACAGCCATGGGCGACTAGTTGAGGAAATCACACGACGGCCAACGGACGGGTGGAGCCCGCGCGATACAGTCGGCGTGCCATTGACCCCTTTGCCGACCCCTGAATGGAAGCGACCTTCCCTCTCTTCCGTCTATGCGATCACAAAGTATACGCAGGAACGCCTCTGTCTAAACGTCGCACCTGCCTACGGTATGGAGGCCGTGGCGTTGAGGATGTTCAACGTCTTCGGCGCGGGCCAGGCGTTATCCAATCCCTATACGGGGGTATTGGCGATCTTTGCGGCACGCATACTTAATGGCGAGGCACCGATGATCTTTGAGGATGGGCAGCAACAGCGGGATTTCGTGCACGTCGATGACATTGCGCGTGCCTTCGTGCTGGCGCTGGAGGTTCCCGGTGCGGCGGGAGGGGTATTCAATGTCGGCAGCGGTGTTCGCAGTTCCGTCGAGCAAGTGGCTCGGCTCTTGGCCGACTCAATGGGAAGGCCCGACATCCAACCCGAGATCATCGGCAAAGCGCGGCTAGGCGACATCCGCCATTGCTTCGCCGATCTCAGCCATAGCCGGGAGATACTCGGCTTCGAACCACGCCGCACTTTGGCCGATGGTGTGCCGGAACTTGCAGAATGGCTGGCAGGTCAGACCGCCACAGACCGCGTTATAGTCGCGAAGAATGAACTGGTCGCACGGGGTTTGGTCGTTTGATGACCCGATCGCCGCCCGCCTCACCACGATCGCTCGGCTTTGTCGAGTGGTTCCGGCTGGGTGACTACGGGCATGCAGCGGCGGCGGCAGATGCCTTGGAGGAAATTGGTGCGCGGCGTCTTCGTACGCATATCTCTTGGGCGGATTTTCGTACGGTCAACGGCGCTGCTTGGTATGATTGGTTATTGCCGATGCTGGGCAGTCGTTTCGATCTTTTGCCGTGCATCCATTACTCCCCGCCTGACTTGACGGCGGATGGCCGGACGTCCAGTCCACCGCTCGATCTCAAGGCCCTGGCTGATTTTGTCGACGTCATCATTACCCGCTATGGGAAGACCTTCTCTACCCTCGAACTCTGGAACGAGCCTAACAATCTCCTCGACTGGAACTGGAGGTTAGATCCGGATTGGCGTCAGTTCTGCACAATGCTCGGCGCTGCAGCTTATTGGGCACAACAGCGGGGCAAGCGTGTTGTGTTGCCGGCTAGCTCACCCACAGACCTTAATTGGTTGAAGCTCATGGGCGAGCGCGGGCTGCTCCAGGTGGTTAATGCCGTCGGCATCCACGGCTTCCCGGGTACTTGGGAGTCCGAATATGCCGGTCTTTGGCCCGGCTGGGCGAATCTGATTGCACAGGTGCGCGAGGTCGTGACCCCGTTTAACGCTGAGCTCGAGATCTGGGTGACGGAAACCGGGTACTCGACGTGGCGGTACGATTCTTCCTGTCAGCTGCGCGCGTTTTTGCGGGCCTTCGATGCGCCTGTCGATCAGATCTATTGGTACGGCCTCCGCGACATCCCGGAGGCTGTTGCAGTTCAGGAAGGCTCGCATTTCGACGAACGTCACTATCATTTCGGCGTAGACCGCAGCAACGGTCAGCCAAAGTTGCTTGGGCGGCTGTTGCGCGAGGGGGGTGTGGAGGCGGTTCGGCTGATCGCGAGTGAAGCGGCGCTTCCCGCGCCAGCTTATGTCCACACTAAGCCGCTGCTTATCACAGGGGGCGCCGGGTTCATTGGCGCCAACCTGGCGAGCCGGCTGGCGGCGGAAGGCGAGCAGGTTTTGTTGCTCGATTCCTTAGCTCGGATGGGCGTCGAACAAAATGTGGAATGGCTTCGGCGTCTCTATCCGAAGCAGATTTCCTTTGCGCTGGCTGACATCCGCGACCGTTCTGCGGTGACCGAGTCTGTAGGCGACGCTGCTGGCGTTTTCCACCTCGCCGCTCAGGTTGCGGTGACGACGAGCCTCGACGACCCCGAAGACGATCATTCGATCAATGTTACGGGCACCTTCTACATTCTCGAGGCTCTACGGCGCCGTGGCGGCGGCGTTCCCATTATATTTGCCAGTACTAACAAAGTTTACGGCAACCTGGAACAGGTCGCGCTGACGTTGGAGGATGGCGCATGGATGCCACGCCACGCCGGGTTGCGCGAGCACGGTCTCAGTGAGGCGTTTCCACTGTCTTTCGCCACTCCTTATGGCTGTTCTAAAGGTGCAGCGGATCAGTATGTATTGGACTACGCCCATAGCTTCGGCGTGCCGGCGTGCATATTCCGAATGAGCTGCATCTACGGGCCCCGTCAGTTGGGAACAGAGGACCAAGGCTGGGTCGCTCATTTCATGCTGCTGGCCGTCCAAGGGAAGCCCATTACCTTGTTCGGTGACGGACACCAGGTCCGGGACATCCTCTTCGCGCCGGATGCGGTCGCCGCCTATGTTAGTGCCTGGAAACGGATCGGCAGCGTAAGCGGCCGAGCATTCAATCTCGGCGGAGGCACATCCAACGCTGTGAGCCTTCTTCAGCTCATTGAGCATTTGGAAGTTCTGCTGGGTCGTCGCATCGGCATCCGTTTCGACGACTGGCGGCAACACGACCAGCGCTACTTCGTCGCGGATGCACGGGTCGCGCGACAGGTCCTGAGGCTTTCGGACCCCACGCCATGGCGCCAGGGTACAGCGCAATTGCTGCATGAGATCGCCAACCGTTACGGCGTCTCCCTGCCGTCCAGCTCGCATCATGACGGGATGCTTACGATCGAGTCGATCGCGGGATGATCGCCGTCTTCGCGGCGACGACGAAACAGTCTCATGCGGTCACGCCGTAGTGCAGATCGTATATTTCACACATTCACTGCAATCCTGCTGGAATCATGGCAATGCCCATTTCCTGCGTGGTGTCACGCGAGCGCTCGTCACCTTGGGCCATGACGTCACGGTCTTCGAGCCCGCGGAAAGTTGGAGTCGAGCCAATTTGATGCAGGAAAACGACGTAGCGGCGGCCAGTTCCTTCGCCACAAGCTTCCCCGATCTTGCCGCTCGAAGCCACTTTCTAGATAACGATCTCGGGGCGATGCTCGAGGGTGCGGACGTAGTGATTGTCCACGAGTGGAATGAGCTGGATCTCGTGGCAGCAATAGGCGCTTGGCGAAGAGGGGTCGGGCAGTTCTGTCTGCTCTTTCACGACACCCATCATCGCATGGTCAGCGAACCTGATGCGATGGCCCATTTCGACCTGTCAGGTTACGACGGCGTCCTGGCCTTCGGCGAAACACTCAGTGCCGCTTATAGGGTTCAGGGCTGGGGCGACCGGGTTTTTACCTGGCACGAGGGGGCAGATACGACCCTATTCCATCCACCAAACACTGAGACCACACGCAAAGGCGCGGTATGGATTGGAAATTGGGGGGACGGCGAACGAAGTCAGGAGTTGCAAAATTACGCGCTCGACCCCGTCAGCCGCCTTGGACTGCCACTCGACGTTTACGGCGTTCGCTATCCGGCTGCCGCGATCGAGGCGCTAGACGCATGTGGCGCGCGGTACCATGGCTGGATCGCAAACGCCGACGCGCCGGCCGTCTTTGCGCGACATGTGCTTACACTGCATGTGCCCCGTCGGTTCTACGTTACGCATCTCCCCGGAATCCCGACCATTCGAGTGTTCGAAGCTTTGGCCTGCGGCATTCCGCTGGTTTCGGCTCCCTGGCGCGATGTAGAGACCCTGTTTTCACCTGGTGCGGATTTTCTCCTCGCTGACACTCCGAGCCAGATGGAAGCCCACTTGAGGGCTGTTATGCACGACGCCGCTCTGCGGGACAGTCTAGCGGCGCATGGTCTTGAGACGATTCGAACCCGCCATAGCTGCAACCTCCGAGCGCAGCAGTTGCTGACGATCATCGCTCAACTGCGGGACGCTGACCCGGAGGAGGCCGTTTGATGCGAATTGCCTTCTATGGATCAAGCCTGCTGTCCTCCTATTGGAACGGTGCAGCAACCTATTATCGCGGCTTGCTGTCGGCACTTGCAGCGTTGGGCTACCACATCACGTTCTTCGAGTCCGACGCCTTCGATCGGCAGTCTCATCGAGATATTGAAATGCCCGATTGGGCGAGGGTGCAGGTCTATCCGGCCAGCGAATCCGGGGTCCACGACGTAGTGGAACAAGCATCCTTGGCCGACGTGGTCGTCAAAGCTAGCGGCGTGGGCGTTTACGACGATGAACTACTCGAAGGCGTCATGGCGGCCGCTCGCCCCTCGGCAATCCGTATTTTCTGGGATGTCGATGCTCCGGCGACTCTCAGTGAGATTACGCCTCAGCCAAACCATCCTCTGCGGCGCGTTCTGGGGCAGCTCGACTTAGTGCTGACCTATGGTGGCGGAAAGCCGGTTGTGGCCGCGTATCGCGCGCTGGGCGCCGCAAGATGCGTGCCAATCTACAACGCGCTCGATCCAGCCACACATTACCCTGTGCCACGCCAAGTCGGACTCGCCGCAGACTTGGTCTTCCTCGGGAATCGTCTCCCGGACCGAGAGACGCGCGTCGACCAGTTTTTTCTCGGTCCTGCTGCAACCCTGCCGAAACGTTCGTTCCTGCTGGCGGGTTCGGGCTGGCACGATAAGCCTATACCCACCAACGTGCGGTTGCTCGGACATGTCGGCACATCCCAGCACAACGCTCTCAATTCCTCGGCTCTGGCCGTGCTCAACATCGCGCGAGACAGCATGGCTGCGGTCGGCTTCTCGCCCGCCACGCGGGTTTTTGAAGCCGCTGGCGCTGGCGCATGCATTATCACCGACGCTTGGGAGGGTATCGAGATGTTCCTGAAGCAGGACGAGGAGATCTTGGTGGCGCGAGATGCACAGGATGTTGCACAGCACATCGGCGCGCTCGCCCCCAGTCGAGCCGCCGAGATAGGCCTCCGCGCCCAGTCCCGTATCCTAGCCGAGCACACCTACGCTCGTCGAGCCGTGTTGGTGGATAAGCTATTGCGCGAGACGCTTTCCGCACGCCGCACCGCGGCTGTGGCGTAAAGGGCCGCCATGCGAATCGTCGTCATTGGTCTTAGCCTTAGCTCCTCCTGGGGCAACGGACACGCTACTACCTTTCGTGCGCTGTTAGCTGCGCTTGGTCAGCGGCACGACATTCTTTTTCTTGAGCGCGATCAGCCTTGGTATGCCGCAAACCGCGATTTACCCTCGCCTGACTTCTGCCGGTTGGTGCTCTATCGCGACCTCGATGACCTAACTCGGTTGAGAGAAGAGATCGCCGCTGCGGATGTCGTGGTCCTCGGCTCCTATGTCGCGGAAGGTGCGGCGATGGCACGCCTGATATCGGCATGGAGCGGGGGCATCGTCTGTTTCTACGACATCGACACGCCGGTCACTATTCGTAAGCTTATCGAGGGCGACCACCAGTATCTGTCGCCCTCTGTCGTTCCGTTTTTCGACATCTATTTCTCCTTCACAGGAGGTCCGACTCTGCGTCGTCTCGAAAGCGAGCTTGGCGCTCGACGCGCGGTAGCGCTCTACTGTAGTGTGGACGAGGCACGCTATCATCCATCGGAGACAGGTTTCCGCTGGGACCTCGGCTATCTTGGCACCTATAGCCCCGACCGCCAGCCGACTCTCGACAGGCTTCTGCTCGAGCCGGCGCGCCAGGCACCTGAGCGTAGGTTTGTGGTGGCTGGTTCGCAATATCCCGCCAACATTCGTTGGCCCGCCAACGTGGAACGGATTACGCACTTACCGCCCGCCGAGCACCCTGCCTTCTACTGCGCGCAGCGCTGGACATTGAACGTAACGCGCCAGGATATGATCCTAGCCGGTTACAGCCCGAGCGTTCGTCTCTTTGAGGCGACCGCTTGCGGCGTGCCGGTAATCACCGATCTGTGG
This sequence comes from Acidisoma sp. S159, assembly GCF_009766125.1. Lineage (NCBI taxonomy): Bacteria > Pseudomonadati > Pseudomonadota > Alphaproteobacteria > Acetobacterales > Acidocellaceae > Acidisoma > Acidisoma sp. S159. The sequence goes on along the minus strand of NZ_LMUG01000011.1, from coordinate 65,530 downwards.
CCCGGGCTGGAGACGATCTTCGCGATCGGCAACGATATTTTGCCGGCAGACGATGCGGACACGGTGCTTAGTGCCATTGCCATGCCCGATCCCGCACGGCTCGCTATTGCCCAGGCTGGCCGTGTCCGCTGCCTTGAGGCGCATACGGCAGCACATCGGGCGGCCGAGTTCGAGGCGGCTATCGCGAGCACTCTCAGATCAAAAGCGACCACATCAACTTCGCGACCGATGGAAGTCCCCGCATGACGGACCGTTCCTTCCGCACGGCACTTGTCGCCGGCGGCGCTGGATTCGTGGGCTCGCATCTTTGCGAGCGGCTTGTCGCGGACGGCCTTCGTGTCGTCTGCATGGATAGCCTCTTGACCAGCACCCTGGACAATCTGGGTGAGCTACTGCGCGAACCCCGCTTCAGCTTTATTGAACACGACATCATCCAGCCTCTGCCGGCCGGGCTGAGAGCTGATCTCGTCTTCAACATGGCCTGCGCGGCGTCGCCGCCGCTGTACCAACTCGATCCGATCCACACGATGATGACCAGCGTGGTGGGGACGAACAATCTCCTGGTCTTCGCGGCAGAAACAGGGGCGCGCCTGCTGCAGGCGTCAACCAGTGAGGTCTATGGCAATCCAACTCTGCATCCTCAGCCGGAGCACTATTTTGGCAACGTAAATCCGATCGGTCCCCGCGCGTGTTACGATGAAGGTAAGCGCGCCGCGGAGACCTTGTGTTTCGACTACCTCCGGCATGGGCTAGCCGATGTGCGCGTCAGCCGCATCTTCAACACCTATGGGCCTCGGCTACGCGCCTGCGACGGTCGTGTGATCTCTAATATGGTATCTCAGGCACTCGCGGATGAACCGATCACGATCTATGGCGACGGGCGCCAGACGCGCTCCTTCTGCTATGTGGATGATCTCGTCGAAGGTCTACTGAGATTGGCCTCTTACGAGGAGGCGCTGGAGCACCCGGTCAACGTTGGCAATCCGCAGGAGATATCGATCGCCGAGGTGGCAGAACTCGTGCAACGTTTGGTTGGAACGGATGCGCCTATTATTTTCTGCCCGCTACCCGTTGACGATCCTTGTCGTCGCCGTCCGGATATCACTGTTGCTACAAAGCTGCTGGCATGGCAGCCAAAGGTCGACCTGCCGGATGGCCTGATGCGCACGATCTCTTGGTTCCGCAAAAACCGCGAGCGAACCGCGCCGCCTATCGTGCGTGGGCCTTCGTTTTCCGGCGCCAACCAGCCGATAAAGATTGAGCGCTAAGCCCATGGACCTCAGCATGCAAAGGGCGAAGCAAGGTAAGGTCGCGTCAATGCGGGCCGCCATTATCACGGGCGCGGGACGCATCCGGATCGACACGGTTTCCCGGCCCATGCCCGGTCCGACACAAGTGCGATTGCGACTGCAGGGTTGCGGGGTGTGTGCATCGAATGTAATTCCTTGGTCAGGACCTGATTGGATGCAGTTTCCGACTGCCCCCGGTGCTCTCGGCCATGAAGGCTGGGGCATCGTGGATATCTTGGGCTCCGACGTCACTGACTTCTCGGTGGGCGATCGCGTTGCGGCACTCTCGTACAACAGTTTCGCCGAATATGACCTGGCGGAGAGCGCATCCATAGTTCCGCTGCCCGAGGGATTGGCAGGACGACCATTTCCGGGCGAGCCACTTGGATGTGCGATGAATATCATTGATCGTTGCGATATTCAGGCAGACCAATTCGTCGCCATCATCGGGATCGGCTTTCTGGGGGCCATTCTTACTCGGCTAGCCAAGGATGCCGGAGCGCGGGTTATCGCCATTTCCCGCCGCCCCTACTCACTTTCCGTTGCAAGAACAATGGGCGCCGTCGAGACCCTTCTCATGCAAGACCATCACACCATCATCGGGGACGTGAAAGCACTTACGAGCGGTCGGTTCTGCGAGCGCGTGATAGAATGTGCCGGCAGCCAATGGCCATTAGACCTTGCGGGTGAACTCACGGGTGAGCGTGGTCGGCTAATTATTGCCGGTTATCATCAGGACGGACCTCGTCAGGTCAATATGCAACTGTGGAACTGGCGCGGCTTCGACGTCATCAATGCTCACGAGCGCGACCCCGCCATCTACATATCCGGCATCAAGAAGGCGATAAAATCTGTCGAGGCGGGGCAACTCGCCCTGTCGGCGCTCTGCACCCATGTCTTTCCATTCGACAGGTTGAGCGAGGCGCTTGATATGGCCCGAGACCGGCCAGACGGCTTTCTCAAGGCCGTAGTGAGCTTTGTATGACAAGACCACGGATTGGCTTCTTGGGTCTGGGTTGGATCGGCCGTCATCGCATGAAAGCGATCCTTGAGAGCGGTACGGTAGAGGCAGCAGCCATTGCCGATCCATCGCTTGAGATGATGGTGGAAGGGGCGAAGCTTGCACCGGAAGCTGTGCCATTTGGCTCTCTAGAGGCGTTGCTGACCGCGGGGCTAGACGGGGTGGTCATCGCAACGCCCAGCGCGATGCATGCTGCGCAGTCAATTCAAGCTCTGCAGTGTGGCGTCGCGGTATTCTGTCAAAAGCCGTTAGGCCGCACAGAGACCGAAGTGCGCACCGTAGTGCAAGCCGCCTGTGTCGCCGATCGGCTGCTGGCCGTTGATCTATCCTATCGCTTTACGGAGGGGATGCGACACGTCAAGGAGACCCTTCAGGCCGGCAATCTTGGCCAGGTTTTCGCGATTGATCTGGCTTTTCACAACGCTTACGGGCCGGATAAGCCGTGGTTCTACGACCCGGCCTCGTCGGGCGGCGGCTGCGTGATGGACCTGGGTGTTCATCTGGTGGACTTAGTACTTTGGGCTTTAGACTTCCCCAGTGTGATCGAGGTTAGGAGCACGCTCTTTAGCCAAGGAAAGCCACTGATCAACAGCACGTCGCAGGTAGAAGATTATGCGACCGCGGTAATCACGCTCGAGAGCGGCGCTGTGGTGCGACTGGCTTGCTCGTGGAACCTGCAGGTCGGATGCGAGGCCATCATTTCCGCCACCTTCTTCGGTACCGAAGGCGGAGTCGCGCTGCGAAATTTGAACGGGTCATTCTATGATTTTGTCGCCCAGCGTTATCGCGGTACGAAGCGCGAAACTCTGACGGAACCACCAGATGCCTGGGGCGGCCGCGCCGCGGTAGATTGGGCGAGACGCCTGGCGGCACGAGAAGGTTACGATGCCGGGGTTGAGAAGATAGTAGATGTAGCCCGCGTTTTAGATCAGATCTATGGGCGCTAAAAGGCGACGAAGTTTGCCGGCCGAGGGAAGCTGGCCCCATCCGACGGGGACACGCGACCCGGCCTGCTGGAACACGAGGGCGTGACACTGAAATTCCCAAATCATATTCTACTCACCACCGATGCGGTCGGAGGGGTGTGGTCCTATTCGCTTGAGTTAGCTCGCGCCCTGGAGAGATGGGGAGTCCGGGTGGAACTCGCGGTACTCGGACCGGCCCCGAATGAGGACCAGCGCGCCTCGGCAAACCAACTTCACGGCGTGACATTACATGTCACAGGGTGTGCCCTGGACTGGACAGCCGATTCGCCAAAAGCCCTCGCGCAGTCCTCGGCCCAACTCGCCGAGCTGGCGGCTTCATGTGTCGTCGATCTTGTACAACTCCACACGCCAGCGCTGGCATCACAGTCGCTTTTCAGCGTACCGCTCGTCGCCGTCATGCATTCCTGCGTCGGCACTTGGTGGGAGGCCGTGCGCGGAGGCGCTCTTCCCCCTGAGCTTGCTTGGCGCGCGAACGCCGTGGCGGCTGGTTTGCGAGCGGCCGACGCCGTGGTGGCGCCTAGCCAGGCCTTCGCAGATTTGGTGCGGCAGGTGTACGGGCCGATGACGCAGATGCGCGTGGTTCACAATGGTCGCACCGGTCCGGAGGCGCATTCTAGCGGGCGCCCCTCGTCATCGCGCAACGGGGTGCTCGCGATCGGACGATTATGGGACGAGGGCAAGAACATCAGCTTCTTGGATCGCGTTGCCGGAAGGCTACGGCATGTTCCCTTCCTCGCGGCTGGGGCGCTTTGCGCACCTGGCGGCGGTAGCGCTGTCCTGAATACCATCAAGCACCTTGGCATCCTCAATGATGCCGGAATAGCCAAGGCCATGGATGCCGCTCGCATCTTCGCCTCTTCGGCCCTTTACGAACCTTTTGGCCTCACAGCGCTGGAGGCCGCCCAGGCGAAGTTGCCTCTGATACTCTCCGATATTCCGACCTTCCGGGAGCTTTGGGGCGATGCAGCCGTCTTCCTGCCTCCGCGAGACGAAGACGCTTGGGCCACAACGCTAACTGAACTTCACGCCAGGCCCGAGGAATGCCGGAGACTAGGAGAGAAGGCACACGCAAAGGCATCCCACTACACGACCGACGGATGCGCGCGAGCCATGCGGGATCTCCACGCCGTCCTCTTAAGCGGCGGGACGTTAACCGCTCCTGCGGGATCTAGCAGCCAAAGGCGGCCGCCTTCGGCAGGACGGCAAGTATTACGAGATAATCGAAGTGGCTCCCGGGCGGCGGCGCACCCAAGTGACCGGCCACGAGATTAGCCGCTAATACACCGGCGCTGCTCGTTGGTCATGACCCTTCCGAGACGCCCAGTCGCGGTTGCCTTTGCCGGAAACTGGCCTAACGCTCTTGATGAAGCAGGAATATGCTAGAATTGCCCGTCATCGGTGCGAGATGTCGGGACATCAGGTAAGCCCAGCACACGCCACTAAGACCCTGAGCGTCAAAAGATGCCATTGGAGTCAAAGCCCCCTATTACTTGATACTGTATGACCGGCTCGGCTCGAAGCCCTTGAGACATGGGAAACTTTTTATGGCAGATAGAGACGAAGACGCTGCGAACATCAATGGACGCGCTCCAGGCGGCGTTGGTTTGCTCATCATCGACATGATCAACAGTATGGCCTTTGAGGGCGCCGAACAAATGCGGCCAAGCGCCGAAGCGAGTGCTGATATAGTCCTAAGACTTCGACGGGAGGCTGACCGGCTCGAAACAACTGTGATTTGAGACCGCAGTTCGGATTTTGCTAAGCCGCGAGCCGTGAATAGTCTACGTTTCCCCAGAGCAAGGGCTATGAAGGCGAGTTCTCGCCCTTAGCAACGAGCGGAACAATTGGTGGCCTGGGAGGAATTCAGCAGAAGCCCGCTGAGCCGACGGGTCCTCCAACCACGCAACGATCCCCAGCAACGCGGCGCTTCTGCCTCCTGACCAGTGCGGAACAATTTTACCCGTTCGCGTGAAACCCACTATCAGTGCCAAGGCGCTGCTTTCAGAAGCAGGCAACGACAACCCCTGTGGGAGCTCGCGATTTCGTGAGCCGCAGGTTAACCCCTTCTCTGGATATTGACGGGAGGATCATCGGGGTGGGTCGGCGCTTCGCCACAGCGACCGCCCAGTGACCTAACAACACATTGCCGTCGAGCCGAAAAGCCGAAATGGAGAAGTATGACAAGAGCATCCTCCTCTGGATCGTATTCGCTGCCTCGTACTTGTTATTCGCCGGTCAGGCGAGGGAGACGGAACTCGTCGCTCTCGTCCCCACTGCTACGGCGGTGAGGGCTTTCGCCCTGCTATGCCGAGGAGCGCAGAACCGCCGGCTGGATCGCTGGATCTCCTATGCGGCCGGGTAAAGTTGGCCGATGGCCGCGGCCTTTGCCCGTCCTGGAAGCCCGGTAGGCCGTCAGGTTGATGGCTTGGATGTGTCCATCTGCCCACTCTACAGCTGTTGCCACAGAGCACGCCCTCCATCTCGCCTCACCCTTAAGGTGATCTAACTTCTGTGAGAAGCGGCGGTAGATGCGGAAGGCGAAGCGGCATTTGAAATATCACCGAGGCGAATACGGAAAGCACCAGCGGCCGTAACGGCCAACATGGCTGCGAGCGGAGGTTGGAGTAGAAGCTCGGTCTTTTACAGCTAATCCTCAGACCTCTCTCTTCATTTTATGATCCCCTTTCCAGCTTCGCTGAGGCCGCCCGTCATGAACTTACTCTGACTGCGGTGGAACCCGATTGGCGATTTTCTCAACGAGACCGCGATCTTCCTCGGAAGCCTCCTCGGGGACCGTAATGATGAGGCGGAGATCCGGGCGTTCCCTGCGAAGGATCATGGCGGCGCCGAGCAAGCTTTTTAGATCATGGAAGCGTCGCTCTGCATCAAGTGTGCAATCCGGCTTCACTAGCTTGAGCCGCCACCCTAGGGGGGAGAAGCTATTCATCTCAGAATGACGTCTGCATTACAGTGTTCCATTGTGATTGGGTTTCTGAGTCGGGCTCCCACCAACTGCGACCAACGGGATTGAAAGGTCTCTGCCCCTAGGAGTGGATAAACCCCTATGGACGCAGCAAGACTACACGAAGTCTCAAAACGCCGAAATTCGACTTTAGGATACAGAACGCTACGAAATGTAACTGGGCCTCGCAGTCAGTTCTGGCATGGATTGCGCGCCACCGCTTGCGTCATCAGTAACGAAACGGCTGATCGGGGAGACTACCTGCGCTGGCCAGGACGATAGGCTCGATGCCCGTCTCATCGCCAGGGCCGATGCGGCGCATGGGATTAATGGGCAGTGAACTTGAACAGCGCTGTTGAGATCGATGCGGGCGCCCGTTGCTTGAACCAGTAGGTGTCCTGGATATGGGACGCCGTCACGTACAATGTCCCGTCGGGCCCCTCCGACATCGTGTCGGGCCACCGTAAGCGCTTATCAGTGACGACGATCTCAGCCCGTTCGTTGACCCAACGTTTGACGGAATTGTCCTCCGGAGACGTGATGTAGAGGATCCCCGCCTTGCTCATCCAGAGGCCATCCGCAACATTGGTTGTGCCCACCGTCTTGACGGCGGCCTTGATGTCAGCCGCCGAGGTCGATCGGGTCAGCTTCGCGGTGGCGA
>NZ_LMUG01000011.1:45668-58601 GCF_009766125.1 Acidisoma sp. S159 | reverse complement strand
CACGCAGTGATTCGAACAAAACCCGATTCGGGAATCCGTCAGAAACGCATGTCAGGGATTCCGTCCACACGGCCTAGTTTTGGATATAGATGACGAGCTTCCCCCAGAACGTAGTATCTGCGAGAAGCGACCTGTTGTGTTTGTGCCAATTTCTCGGAGTCACTTGCACCGCTCGAAACGATATCCGAAATTTTAGCATTATCTGCGTTTAGTTCGTCCACGAGACTGCTGAACTGCGTATAGGCGGCTTCTCGGTCTTCTGAGGTCTTGCGAATAGTATCTCCGTACACGGCAATGCCGCCGGCGATGATGGAGATGACAGTCCCCACGACTCCGGCAAGAGCGCCGAACCGAAGATAGCGGCTTTCGCCCGGACTGGGCAATTTCTTTTCGATGTCGGCAACCCTGTCCCTAAGCTCTTCAATTTGAGCCTCTTGCTCGGTCATATAGCGCGTCCACTGTGTTTCTTTGTCGATAAAAGCGCCGGACAAAACGCGTGTGCAACACTAAAGTTAGGGCCTTACCCAGCGAAAACGCACTCGTAAGTTGAATAGCTGATAGCTTCACCGCCCATTCGTATCCAAAGGCTTTGATATTAGGGTTTCGAACCATTTCTCTTGATCTGGAGAACCGGAACGATCACAATTCGAAAAAGACGCGAGCGGGGAAGCCGTGAAGAGAAGAACCATCCTTGCTGGGTCGGCCGCACTCTTGGCTGCGTTCGACGCCCCCAGGGCGCGGGCCAATCATACGGTGCTTGGCCCTCCAGGCCCTAACGGGCTCCCTTCTATGGTTTGGGTCCAAAAGCCGGCGATAATTCAACAGAAATGTCCTGAATGGTGTTGGGCTGCATCATCATCCATGATCTTTTGTACTTGGGGTCACCCCGTCGATCAGATGGTAATCGTTCAACGTGCATACGGCGTCCTGGCATGCCAGGCTAGTCAGTCGATAACTATAGCTCAGGTAATGAGTTCGACGTGGCAGGACGACAACGGACAGCAATTCCAGGCCAACGTCACTGCCGCTTATGACGTTGTGAACAATGTATCAGCAATTACCAATTCTGTTATCGTTAACGAGCTTGGAAACAACAGGCCGCTGATCTACGGCAACGCAACTCATTGCATGATGGTGGTTTCAGCGGAGTACTTTGATACTCCTACGGGACCAGACATACGGGCGGTCGGAGTCATGGATCCATGGCCATACAATCTTCCATACCATCCTTTGTCTATGGCAGAGATGATTCCAGCTCATCTAGGGGGGCAGATGAGGTTCTTGGCCTCCGTGATGGTCGCCTGAAGCGCCGCTCATTCATTCGGACGGGACTCTGGCCAGCAAAGGGGCCGTAGGCGTTACGCCGTGGTCGTCAGGCGATTAGCTTAATGCACGGGGACTAATATGTCGTTCCATGGATTGAGGATGCTTTTTGCATTTGGGCTCACGTTCCTGATTCCTGCTGTTGCCGCTGGGAACCATTATCACGTCGTTACAGGAGATGCGGCGCGATTGGGGACCTCTTCCGCATTAGTGCGACTAGTGGGAGGTATCTACAAGCCATTTGTCTCGTCCGACCCGTATTCTGCTCCAGAACCACCTGATTTGGTCGATGCGATAGCGCCGTTTGCCAGTTCTACACTAAAGGCTCTGCTTTCGGCCCAACAGCAATGTGAAATAAAAAGTCAGGGGGAATGTGGATTAAATTGGGATGTGGTAGTTGATGGGCAAGATTGGGAAATTCCAGAAGCACCTCATCTCGTTTCGACGGTGATTGCCAGTGATCGTATCGACGTGCTCAGTAGCTTTACTAGTTTGGGGCACCCTATCGCTGTACGGTACATCTTCAGGAGAAAGGCTGATGGTTGGCGTTTAGACGACATACGGGGAAGTAGCTCTGATGGAAAATTCGAGAACTGGTCTCTGCGTAGAATGCTGACCCAATCTCTCGGAGGACACTAAAACTGTTAGACCGCCTAGAGCGGTTCTGTCGCAAACTCTGGCCCTGGAAGTATTGGGTAAGGACTCGTCGGAGCTTCAGGCGGCTACTGCGAACAGCTCGGCAACGAGGGCGGCTTGCGCCTGTATATCCCGACCGCCGATGTCGTGAACTTGTCCCTTTCTGATCATCGCCATCGCTTCGTAGCCAACCAATGTCCGCCGGGCCGTTCGGAAGCTGCCGAAACCGAGCCCCGGCCGAACCAGCCGTTTGATCCGCCGGTGATCCTGCTCGACGATGTTGTTGAGGTATTTGCACTGTCGCAGCCGGGAGAAACGCCACAAATGGCCGCTCCGCTTCATCTCGGCCACGGCGTTCGGATAGGCCGGGTTCTTGTCCATCGTGATCGTCCGCGGATTGCCCGTGTGCGGCTGCGCCAATGCCTTGCGGAAGAACCGCTTGGCCGCAGCGGCGTCGCGCCGGACGGTGAGCAGGAAGTCGATGGTCTGACCGAGGCTATCGACAGCGCGATATAGATAGGTCCAGACACCTTTGACCTTGATGTACGTCTCGTCCACCCGCCAGGAACCGGTGCATGGGCGCAGGTGCTGTCGCACTCGTTGTTCCAGCGTCACTGCGTAGGCCTGGACCCAACGGAACAGCGTCGTGTGATCCACCCCGACGCCACGGTCCGCCAGCATCGCCGAGAGGTCGCGATAGCTGATCGGGAACGCCAGATACCAGCGCAGCGCCCAGAGAATGACCTCAGACGCGAAGTGTCGCCCCTTGAACCCGCCGTTTCGCCCCACCGCCATCACCTGTCCACCGCTGCTTCACGCCTTCTACCCCAACGCGGCGCCTCACGGCGCACTGCAACAGAACCGTCGGAAACGGTAACCGATTAGCTCCCATTTGTTGGCGCTAACGAGCTCGACTATGAGCTGGCGCGGGAGACCTGGTCGCGGTTCTGGGGAAAGAGGCTCTCGGAGAAGAAACGCCACTACTAGCTACTCAACTGGCGATTGCATATTGCCGGGTGCTCCAAATTTTATGGTTGCTTATGCGTATCGTCGGGCGCTTTTGTCGATCAAATATGCCCGAACAAGAGGCCCAAATCTAGGAGCTTAGGGCGAGAATTTGCGACATCGAAAGGAAAATGCCAAGCTCAGCCGAAAATCGCTGTCTGAGATTCGGTGGTTTGCAGGGGTTGTGGCGACCGTGATCTCCATCATCGCCGGCGGCATTGCTGTATACGAGACACCGTCCGCAAAACCGCAGAAGACCGAGAAACTGCCTATACCCAGTTCAGCAATTTCGTCGGTGAACTTACGGCGGACAATGCCAAAATTTCCGATACTGCCCTAAAAGCTAAGCAACCGACTTGGCGAAGATGGCAAAAACACAGCAGGTCGCTTCACGCAGGTACTCCATTCCAGGCGATTGGCGACTCAAGGCAGTGATCACCGGCCGCAAGGGCGAGAGCTCCGTCGCGCACTCACTGTCTCACGAACCGAGCGTTCGACATGGGCCTGCTGACGCAGACGACGAAGCCGGCAAAGGAGGTGCTTGGCGTTCAGGCCTCGGTCCAGAATCACCGTGTTGGAGCTCCCTGAACCAGAAGGCAGCAGCGACTGAGGGGCTCAAGCTAAGCCGAGCGACGCGCGACCTCGTCCAAAAGGCGTGTCAGTGACTTCTATCCTACCTTTAGCTGTGGCCACGAAGCTCGATTCTGGCTTTACGCTGACACTGTCCTTCGTCATAATCCTATCGGGAACTGCGTCGAGGTGCGGGGTGGGGACCGTGTCGAGATCCATGCCCGTTAGAAACGAGTTGGGATCTGGCTCGTGCGGGCGGGCTGGGAATTGCTGCTGCAAACGCGTTCGCTCGGGCTGCCCGCGTGACGAAAGACATGGGGCTAAGGGCATCCGCGGACCGTGGTTTTGCTTCGCCGCTGGGGGCGTCCAGCATCTTATAGATAAGTAAAAAGTCTTCGTCGGGGACAAGGGGGACGCCACGAATTACACCTACGACGTTTTCCTTAGCTATGCTCGGGCCGACAACGTCCCGAACGAAGCCGACCGACTGTGGGTCGACGTTTTCTATGACAAGTTGATCCCTGTTTTGCGGCAGAGCCTGAATGGGCGCGAGCCGCGGGTGTTCTTTGACAGGACCGAAATCGAATCGAACCATCAGTTCGACAAGCTACGTGATGCTGCTAGCGATTCTGCGGTTTTTCTCGCAATCGTTTCCGGCGCCTATGCAGAGCGGGAATGGACGCGGCGCGAACTGGAGGCCTTCACCCAGGCCGCGTCTTGGAAAGACGGCACAGAGACACGGCTCTTTGCAATTGAATGTGTAGAGCCTACCGACCGCTGCCTTTATCCGGCGCCGCTCGATACCCATATCGCGCAACAATTCTGGAAGCGCCACGGCGCGGTTTCAATGCCGCTCTGGCCACGCGATCTCGAATACGGGGTCGGCATCGTGGCGATTGCGCGCCAAATCGCCCGCAAGCTGACCGGGATGCGGGAGGCGGCTAGTGCAATCGCGGCTGCATCCGTCGGGGAGCGAGAACGCTGCGTGTTGCTGGCTCACGCGGCGGAGGACGTGGAAGACGAGCAGGACGGCGTGCGCGCCTATCTCGAGCAGGCTAATATAACGGTTCTTCCGACGGCCGAATACCCCGATTCCGCGGACGGATTCCGCAGTCGTTTTGAGGCCGACCTCGCCCGTGCCGGTAGCTTCGTCCAGCTGTTTAGTCCGCTGCGAGGTAAGCGCCAAGGAATCCCAGAAGGCTTCGTCCGCTACCAGGCAGCAGCAGCAGCAGCCCGAGCCATCAGTGGTGGGCTACAGATCCTGCAATGGCGCGATCCGATGCTCGATCTCGGGCGCATCACGGATCCCGAACATCGCGCATTGCTCGACGGCAAGCGGGTAGTCGCCGATGGAATCGAGTCATTCAAGGCGACAATCGTCGCCCGCGTCCAGGAGGCTGGACGCCCGCAGCAGCCGCGCAAAGAGTCAGGAGCGCGACGCTTTCTTTTCATCAACCACGACATCGAGGACCGTGCACTCGCGTGCGCCGTTCGCGATGCGCTTCCGGCCGGCGAGTTCGACCTCTGTTACCTGCCGATATTTACACACAATCCCGAGGAGAACCGTGCCGACCTCGAGGGCAACATCGTGGACTGTGACGCGCTCATCTTGGTCAACTGTCACACCAGTTTGAATTGGGTACGCGCACAGTACCGGCAGTTCCACCGGCTCCTTAGCTTGCGCAAAGAGGCACCGCGCTTGGTAGAACTCATCGTCGAACCCCCCGAGAAGACCGAAGATGACGGAAGCATCGTTGCCGGCCTGCATCGCCTTCGGGTGCACGCACCGATAGACCAACAGACGGTCTCCTCCCTCGCGACAGTATTACGCTTGTGAGCAGAATATGCGCCCTGCCCTATCCGGGGCTCCGATCGTTCCGCAAGGATGAATCGTACCTCTTCTTCGGCCGCGAGGCATGCGTCGACCAAATGATCGAGCGGCTTGCGGCCACGCGTTTTCTTTCGGTGCTTGGCTCCTCGGGCAGTGGCAAGTCCTCACTCGTGCGGACCGGGTTGCTCCATGCGCTCGATCTCGGGCTCATGTCGCGCGCTGGCTCGCACTGGCTGATCGCCGACCTCCGGGCCACCGGACAGCCGGTTGCGAACCTCGCACGAGCCTTGTTGAGGGCGATCGGGACCGTACCCGCCGCGAAGGAAGTCGCCGAACTCAACCGCGAGCTCCGCCGCGGACCGCGCGCGGTCGAACTCTGGTGCTCTGCGGGAAATCTGCCCGAAGGCAGCAATATGCTGATCCTTGTTGATCAGTTCGAGGAGCTGTTCCGCTATTCTGGGCGAGCCGCACTCGACGAAGCGGAGATCTTTGTCCGACTGCTGATCGCGAGTGCCCGCGCGCGCGGGACCCATGTCTATGTCGCACTGACCATGCGCTCGGAATATCTCGGGCCCTGCGCGCTGTTCCCCGACCTTGCGGAGCAGATCAATGCCGGCCTCTACCTCACCCGCCGGATGACGCGCAACGAGATTCAGCAGGCGATCGAGGGACCGGCACGTGTCTGCGGCTTTCAGATCGAACCCGAGCTCGTCAACCGGATACTGAACGACCTCGCGCGTTTCGCACCCGAGTCGGATGAGCCCGGTGTCGATCCGTTGCTTGTGCTCGCCCGCAGGGCTGATCAACTTCCCCTGATGCAGCATGCCTTGAACCAGATCTGGCTACGCGCCACCGCCGAGAGCGACGACCCAGTTACACTGCGGCTCGCCCACTACGAGGCTCTGCATGGCCTCGAGGGGGCGCTGAACCACCATGCCAATACTGTGCTCGCGGAGGTCCTTCGTGCCATCGGCGAGGACCAGCGCGATGTGCCGGCACGGGTGTTCCGCGCACTTGTAAACGGCGATAAAATAGCGGGGGCAGTGCGTAGGCCGTGCAGCTTTGGCGAACTCGTGGGGATCGCCCACGGCCGTCCCGAAGCGATCCGTGTCACCATTGAAGCGTTCCGCGATCCGTCATGCAATTTCCTCACGGTGGCGCCGTCTGGACCGCTTGTGCCCGAGTCCACGGTCGATATCGGCCATGAAAGCTTGATCCGCCAGTGGATGCAGCTCAGCACTTGGACGCTTGAGGAGGCGAAGGCCGCACAGGAGTATCGCTATCTAGAGGAGACGGCGCGGCGCTGGAATTCGGGCAGCGCGCCGCTGCTGCAAATGCCTTATCTCGGCATTGCGCTCGACTGGCGCGCCCGCGAAACACCGGCCCCCGCCTGGGCACAACTCTATGGCGGCGACTTCCACCTCACCATGCAATTCCTTACGCAAAGCGGAGCGATGCAGCAACGCCGCCGCCGCCTGCGCCGGGCCGGCATGTTCGCGGGAGCTCTACTGATCGTCCTCGGCACGCTAGCCGGCTACGGTTACGCGCGCAGCCGTGCCGATCAGTCGGCGCGGGCCGACGCAGACACCAGAGGTGACAACTACTATTTTGGCCAGCGCGGCGCACAGCGCGACTACAGCAAAGCCCTCTATTACTATAAGAAAGCTGTCGCACTGGACGACGCCATCATAGGCGGCGACGCCTATGCGGAGTTCAGCATCGGCTTTCTCTACATGAAAGGCTACGGCCCAACGGAAAATTATGCGAAGGCACGCCACTGGCTGCTGCGCGCTGACGCCGACGGCTCGGGCGATGCGGACAATATGCTCGGCGTGATGTATGAAGAAGGCTACGGCGTTCCCAGCGATTCTCAAACAGCAATGAAGTGGTTCACCCGGGGCAGTCACCGCGGCTCTGCTGGAGCAGAAGACAATATTGGGAAGTTCTACAAGGATGGGAAGGCCGTTCCAAAGAACTATCAGCTTGCGATGATGCATTTCAAGCAAGCTGCCGCAGAGGGATCCACCTACGCGGAATACCATATTGGGCAGCTGTATGAGGGCGGACTTGGGGTAGCGAAGGATCTAGGCCAGGCCCGACAGCATTACAAGGCGGCGGCAGATCGAGGGAACACCGATGCGGCCCAACGACTTGGCGCGATGTACGCTCTCGGCAGGGGCGACGCCAAGGATATGTTCGGAGCGCTTTATTGGTTTCAGAAAGCGACCGAGGGTGACGACCCAAATGCCGAACTCACGAAAGGCTACATCTACGAGGTGGGTTTGCCGCGGGACTATAACGCCGCACTCTTTTGGTACATGGCAGCATCTAGGCATGGAGTTCTACTCGCCAACTACGAGATCGGCGGCCTGTACGAAAACGGCCGCGGGGTGAAGAAGGATTATAAGAAAGCATTTGCCTGGTATCAGAAGGCAGCGTCCCAAGGTGACGCTAATTCCGAATTTAAGGTCGGTGACTTCTACGATAACGGTGTTGGAGTAAGGCGGGACTACAAGCAGGCTATCGCCTGGTATGAGAGGGCAGCCGCTCAAGGAAACGGCGCGGCGATGTACAATCTTGGCAACCTCTATGATAATGGCCTCGGTATCGCCAAGAACGAGAACACCGCGATCTCCTGGTTTCAGAAGTCGGCCGCGTTCGGTCAGGCTGCCGTCGCCGCCGATCCGACCGACATGGACAGCGAAACGGCTGTCGCGAGATCATATAACCAACTCGGAGAGATCTACTCGGATCAAGGGTCAATGGCCGATGCGATAGTATGGTACCGCAAGGCGCTAAACACGTTTCAGATCGTGCAGACGAACGCTCCCGCAGACCAGGATGCGGCCAAAGGCGCGGCGCAAGCACTCGGCAGTTCTTCAGAGGCGTCCATAAAGACGGGCGCATTCACGCAGGGATTGGACGAGGCCGAGCAGGCGATCCGCCTCGTCGACACTCAGACTTCCGGTGACCAGACATCCGGTCCACCCGCACCATGGCTCTGGCTCGAGTGCAACAAGGCGGATGCGCTGATGATGCTCGGGCGGACAGACGAGGCCCGCGCAATCTATCTCGACCCGCGTAACGTGGCGGTGACCGACGATGGGACGGGAGTGCCGTGGAAGAGCGACGTGTTAAGCGACCTAAAAACACTCGGCTCTCCGCCGCTGCTCGCCAAAATTCCACAAGACAAACAGGCGACTGTCCGAAGGTTCATCTTCGAAATCAAAAGCAGTTTTTCCAATGGCTAGGCCTTTGTTGTCGACATTGATGGCGCAGTTATCGGGGGAGTTGAATGGACCACCAGGGGCAAATTTGCGGCCTGCGGCGGCGGGTCAATCCGGCCAGTCCGATACATCATTTTGATTGACGAGCTTCCCGCGGCCATCCACCTGTCGGTTCACGAGCTTCAGCCTGGTGATCTGCCCTCGATCTCGCACCTGGTCACGACCGTTGGCCGGCGAATGGCCGCCGAGCAGGTTCGCGACATAACTCTTACGGGCGGCCGCTGCCCGATCGACCGGCAATATGACCCTGGGCGTAATGGCATCGCTTGGACGCATCTATGACCCATCTCTTCATCGACCCTTTTAATCGCCACGGGATGACGCAATCTCTGGTAATTTGGATAGGAAGGCTCTGAGCGTGGACGGGAAACTCCAGCGCCGCGGCGTAGGTGTGTTCGTCGTCAGCTTTGGCTCCGTCTTCATCATTGCGCTGCTCTCGCTTTTCGTCACCGATAGGTTCAAACGCCCCGTCATCGAAGACATCTATCATTCGGTTGGTCTCTTTACCGGAAACAGCTCCTGGGCGTTCGACAAGTCCGCCTCTCCCACCCCACCGCAGATCTTCAAGGTTCTTGCTATTGTCGCGCCCATCGTATCTCTCTTCGGGCTTGCCGAACTTTTCACCGGCCGCGCTTGGTCCGATCTTCTGCGTCTCTGGAGCGTGCTGCTGGTCCGGCTGGGGCGCAAGCGACCGACTGCCATCTTCGGCCTCACGTCTGAAAGCCTCGCCTTCGCGCGCTCACTCCGCACGCCCGACAGGCTTGAACTGCCGGTCATCTTCGATCCGGAACCTTCGCTAACTTTGCTCAATCAATGCGAACATGACGGAATTCCAGTCTTCACCCTACTGCCCAAGCAGAAGGATTATTTCTGGCCACGCCTGAGCTGGGTCGGCCTCGGCCTTGGCCTTGGCTTCAACGCTCTCCCCGCCTTCCTGCTAGTTCGTGCAAAATATCACATCTCATTCTTTTCCGATGCCGATGATCAAGTGCGCTTCGTCAAGGCGCTCGACCGCTGGCTAAGCGAGCGCGATGTCAGCCCCATGGACATTTGGCTGCTCATGCCCCAGCGCGGGCTGCGTCAGCGGCTCGATAGCTACCTTAAATTCTACGCTGAAAGGCTCAGACTGCGATTCTTTGATTTCTACGGCCTTGCTGCGCGCCAGCTTCTGCACAAGCACCCTCTCGATGTATGGGCCGATGCACTGGGGCACGAGCAGATCCACCTGGCCATATATGGTTTTGGCAATCTCGGCCGCGCGATTGCCAAGGAAGCGGCGCGCTACTACGTGACCCGTGCCGCGTTCAGTGGTTTAAAGCTGCGGCTTCGCGTCAGCGTCATTGACCGAGCCCCAGACGCGGCGATGGCCGCCTTTCTGGCCGAGGAGCCAGAGATCCAGCAGCTTCTCGATATTAAGCCCATCGAGGCGACGCTGCAGATCAGCGGCTTCACAGCCGAACAGGTGCAATCCGTGGTGCCCGA
Source organism: Acidisoma sp. S159 (assembly GCF_009766125.1). Classification (NCBI taxonomy): domain Bacteria; kingdom Pseudomonadati; phylum Pseudomonadota; class Alphaproteobacteria; order Acetobacterales; family Acidocellaceae; genus Acidisoma; species Acidisoma sp. S159. The sequence continues at coordinate 48,467 of NZ_LMUG01000011.1, read as the reverse complement.
TCACGTCACTGCCCACATTATCACCCTCGACGAGCCCAGTTGGGTAATCGCGCAAGCCCTCTCGCTGAGGCGCTGGATGCTGGAGCCGCCCCCGGCCGCGGACGCCAAATGGATGGCAGATCATCGCAACGCGCCAATTTTCGTGACCGTCGCGGACCGGGGTGGCCTGGGCGGACTGGTGCGCTCGGGCAACGACCGGACACTGCGTCCTGTCGGTAATTCCGAAGCGCCGGACGCGATCTTCGGCTTCGGCAACGTCGATGAGCTACTCCACCACACCGCGATTGTGGGAACCGACCGGGATGCGGGAGCAGCGGTTCTGCACAAGCACTACACTGAGCACGTAGGTCCTGGCGAGGCCGACCGTCCGGCAGCAGTCCCGTGGTCCGATCTGGCCCCGAATCTGCGTTATTCAAACATGCTGGCCTTTGACCACCTGCAGGTAAAGGCCCGGGCCTTGGGCTATCGCATCGTTACACCCCTCGAGCAGAATGCTTTCTCGACGCGGACGGGCGACGTCGGCGGCCACATTGTGGAGTTCCCGAAGCCGGACGCTCCGCCGCCTCTCGCTTTCGACGAGGCAGAAAAGGAGATTCTATCGAAGTTGGAGCACATGCGATATGTCGCCGAGCGAGTGTCCGAAGGATGGCGTCGCGGGGACATACGCTGCGACGCGATGCGAGTGCACCCCGATTTGCGGGACTGGACACAGCTCGGCGACACGGAAAGAAAAATTGATGACGCCCTGATCGTCGCAATACCGGCCGCTCTTGCCAAGGTAAAAAGACGCCTTGTGAGAGCTCATTTCGTCGGCATCACAGGCCATCGGCTGCCCGACGCGCGGAGCAAAGCGCCGCCACGGATGGACGAGGGATGGGTGAGGCAAAACCTGCGCGAAAAGTTGAGTAAAATCCTCGGCGAACATGCCGGCGCCGTTCTGTTGACCGCCCTCGCGACTGGCGCTGACACCTGGGCGGTGGATGAAGCCCTAAAGCTCGATATGCCTTATAATGTCGTGTTGCCGCTGCCCTACGAACTTTACCGGGAGGATTTCGGTCCTGAGGCCGAAGGATACGCACACCCGTCGCAGGCGACTAACAGTTGGGACAATACCTTCTGCTCGCTGGTTGCAAGAGCCGAGTATTATCTGGAGATGCCGCTGCAGCATCGGTGCAGCGAGATGAGCCGACCGCGGAGCGGAGACATAGCTCCGGCAGCCCGTGTGCGCCGGGCCGTGCAATATGCACTCGCTGGGCGATACATCGTTGAGCGATCCCACACGCTGCTGGCGGTGTCTGATCGCGAGGCCTCTCGCGGTATTGGGGGCACCGCTGACTTAATAGCGATGCGCGAAACCCTGGCGGCGGGCTCGGCCAAGCCAGAAATGAGGCTTAGGTTTTTTGCTGCTCCGCCAATGACGCGGCCGGTAATCATCCCGGCCTGGCCCCCCCGGGTGAGAAGCTGAACTGCACCCCGTTTCGACCGGACACCGGCCGTAGCCGGAAGGCCCAGGCATAGACCTGGTGTTATGCCGGCATTGTCAACTTAACCAGTTGCAGTCGGCTCTCGGATAGGAGCATGGAGCACGACGCATTTATGCTGTCGTCTGGGCACACGTCTCCTGGTCCCAAACCCTGAAGGCCGCTGAATGGGTTGCCCGGCACCGCCTCGCGGTCGTAGATGGCGCCGTGGATGAAAATGGCCATGGATGAAGGCGTGTGCGGATAGGAAGCGTTGCGCTTGCCGCGCCGACTTGAAGCGCTGCATCTGCCGTTCTCGGCGCCGCGTCGGTCGATGCGAGTTCTCCGCTCGATTGTTGGGGGTCCGGTAGCAGCGGAACCGAAACTGCATTTCAGCTCTCATCGTCCATGATGGTGGGATCGCGAAGCGGTCGAAGCTCTCCGCGGGCAATCTGGTCGGGCAGGATGAAGGCGTAGCGGCCGAGCATGTTGATATGGTCGAACCCAAGCGGCGACAGCCGGGCTACATCCTCTGGGCGCACGTCGAAGCCCTCGGCACGGAGCCGGTTCAGCGCGGTGTCCATGTAGATCGTGTTCCACAGCACGATGACGTTCACCACCAGGCCAAGCGAGCCGAGTTGGTCCTCCTGGCCTTCGCGGTAGCGCTGCCGCAGTTCGCCGCGCTTGCCATGGAACACGACGCGGGCAAGCTGATGGGTATCCATCCGCCGGTGGCCGCCTGGCGTTGGTATGATCGAGCGCGCTTAAGGTCGTCCTTATGAGTGCGCATAAGGATGGTGGATGAGCCAGGTGACGGTTTTCAGCGGCCATGAGCGACGGCGGAGATGGAGTAACGAGGATCGGTCCCGCATTTTAACAGAGGCCTTTTCCTCAGACGCCTGTGTGGCGGCCGTTGCCCGCCGGAACGACATCTCGACGAGCCTGATCTATCAATGGCGGGACAAGCTCCGTGGCGACGCGATGCCTCCGGCCTTTGTGGAAGCCGTCATTGGCGATGGCTCTTGCCAAGACGAGGGTGATGTTTGCCCTGCGATGGTGATCGAGTTGTCTGGCGGAATTAAAATGGTGGTATCTGCATCGGCGCCTGCCAGGTGGACTGGCCCCACCGAAGGGTTTGTCGTCGGCAACATACACCCAACATCGGGCGATATCGGTCTTGCCGGCGGCGAGGACAGGGACAGTCGCATCATCGCCGTGGAGCCGCTCGGCCGAGAAGACGTGGCGCTCCAGCGCAGTCAAAATAGGAGCTAGGGCATGACAGGCCGCGCCGACAGCATCGGCCATGGTCGATAACGGAATTGGCACGCCCTCTAATTCA
>NZ_LMUG01000011.1:44485-45658 GCF_009766125.1 Acidisoma sp. S159 | reverse complement strand
AGGGTGATGTCTGCCCTGCGATGGTGATCGAGTTGTCTGGCGGAATTAAAATGGTGGTATCTGCATCGGCGCCTGCCAATTTGGTTGCGGCCGCATTGACGGCGCTACGATGATTCCGGTTCCGAGTGGCGTTCGAATTTGGATCGCAAGTGGACATGCCGATATGCGCAAAGGGATGGCAGGCCTTTCGCTGCTGGTGCAGGAACATTTCAAACGGGACCCGTTTGCGGGCGACGTCTTCTTTTTCCGTGGCCGCAGTGGTTCGCTCATCAAATGCTTGTGGCACGATGGCGTTGGTACATCGCTTTATACAAAGCGCTTGGATCGGGGCCGCTTCATATGGCCCTCGGCATCCGACGGCGTGATTTCGCTGACCACATCGCAGGCTTCCTGTCTTCTGGAAGGCATCGACTGGCGTAATCCCCAGCAAAGCTGGCGCCCCAAATCTGCCGGTTAAAAATCCTTCGCACACTCTGCTTCGAAGTACACAAGCACCCGGAGATATGCTTCTATTGGACCCATGGATGCTGAGTTCAACGACGGTCCGGATGACGTTGCGGCGCTGAGGCAGGCGCTGACGGCAGCCCGCGCCCAAGCATTGACGGCAGAGCAGAAGCATCTCGATACCGTAGCCGAGCTGGCGGTGGCCAAGGCCATGACCTCCGACGATAAGGCTCTGATCGCGCATCAAGCCTTGAGGATCGCCAAGCTGGAGCGTCAGCTCTACGGGCCTCGCAAGGAGCGAGCGGCTCAGCTTCAAGATCAGATGGAATTCGCGCTCGAAGAATTGGAGGCAACCGCCACCGAGGATGAGATCGCGGCGGAGCTTGCTGTTGCCAAAAGCACGACCGTGGCGGCGTTCGTGCGCAAACGCCCCGAGGCACGGACCACCTTTCCCGACCACCTGCCCAGAGAGCGCGTGGTGATCGACCCGCCGACAGCCTGCGCGTGCTGCGGTGGGAACCGGCTCCGCAGGCTCGGCGAAGACGTGACCCGTACGCTGGAATCCATTCCCCGGCAGTGGAAAGTCATCGAGACCGTGCGGGAGAAGTTCACGTGTCGTGATTGCGAGAAGGTCAGCCAGACACCCGCACCGTTCCATGTAATTCCCCGAGGATGGGCGAAGCTGGCCAAGGTTCCGCCGGCGCTAGCCGGTGGAATGCCAGTGGAGGG
>NZ_LMUG01000011.1:607-44475 GCF_009766125.1 Acidisoma sp. S159 | reverse complement strand
TAGCGTTCACAGAGCCGGTTCAGGGGTTGGTGGGCGCCGAACTTCTCATACAGGATCATGGCCAGAAGGCTGGGGCCCGCCCATCCTCGGGGAATTACATGGAACGGTGCGGGTGTCTGGCTGACCTACTCGCAATCACGACACGTGAACTTCTCCCGCACGGTCTCGATGACTTTCCACTGCCGCCTTGGCCAAGTGCCAAAGGGTCATGAGAGCGTGGGTCTTACCGCCGCCGAAACCTGTCGAGAGACGCAGGATCGCTCCGGCCTCAGTCGTCGAGGTCAGCCGCCCGAAAACGTCCCGGCATAGCTTTGCGAGAGCTGCCGTCGGATGTGTGTTCCGGAAAAACTGATCCGGATCACGGTAGATCGTCGGTCCGTCGTTCCTGATCAGCTTACCAAAGCTTGCAGCAAAAATCGCGTCATCCAGTTCGCCCTGAAGAACGTCGTCTCGTGGGGTGCTACCCTTTTTGACACTCATGCCCGGCTCGCCTTCTCAGCGTTGGCGAGTTGCTTGTCCAATGTGACCAGCTCGGCGCCGAGTTGCCGGGCCAGCCAAAGATAGCTTGCGTCGTATGCAGTTAGACCTGTGGCACTTGCCAGCTCTAGAACACCGTCGTGATCAACTGTGGCATTCGACACCTGAAGTCGGTCACGCAAACGGAAGGCCGAAGTGAGTGCTTCCCGCTGCTCCGGATGGCGCCGGCTTTTGATCAGGCAGACATTGGCGAGCTCAAAGCCGAGCAGAGCGGGCGCCGCCAACTGTGCACCATCGAGCTGGGCAGCGATCTTTTCCGCCTCTGGTTCACTGAATAGGAGGGCAGCCAAAGCCGATGCGTCGACCACCTTAACGGCCATCGCGGTCGGCACGGATAATGGCAGCGGCCTCACTTGGCGTTTGGACGCCTAACCGACGCACCTCAGCTAAAATGTCGGCAGGTGTCGCCGGCTCATCCCCTTTAACAGCCGCTTCGATAATAGCTAGCAGTTCGCCCTGCAGGGATCGGTGATGCCGCTCAGCCCGCTCGCGCAGGCGCTGCACAACCCGATCGGGTGCGTTTTTGATAGAAAGGTTTACGGGCATGGTTCCAAATCGGCTCCAGGGCGGATGCGTGAGTAACACCTTTCGAGCAGTTTGTCAGCAAAACGACTTACCTCCCCAGCCCTACCCCCGCTCGTCAGATCGAATTCCGATTGCGGCAACCCGCCCTCCCGGCTTGCCCAGGCACGGTAAACTAGGATTATCGATGGGTTGGCGCAGCGAATTTTTCTACCCCGGATTGTGCTCGATATTCATTCAATAACCGAACGGTAGGCGACAGTGGCAAAGCCGAGTTGCGCCATTCACGTCGCTGGTCACATGCCGTGACAATCTGCACTGCAGTGTGCTGTATTTCCGTCGTTATCAGTGCACAGAGCAGAGGTCTCGATCTAGCCCGCGACCTCCAGCAGCCGTGCTCCTCTGACTATTGTCTTGGGAACTGCGGGGCTGCTGGGTTTCATTAAAAGCCCGTAACGGGTAATTTCAATGTTCGCGTTCGGATAAGCACTTTTCACCAAAGGCATCACCTGTCGGACGCTAGCACCGAGCTTGTGTGAGCGCGCCTCTGAGCCCAGCTGATTCTGGAGATGCTCCCAACGCAAATGCAGATCGGCTTTCAATCGTGGTAACCGATAGGCAAAGAGGGCGTAGAGATCGAGGCCAAGTGAGTTACCTGCCAAAATTGCGATACCTCGCTTATCTAGCGGAACGGCATGCTCGCGAAGATTCTCATGGAATTTCGCGCTCAACTCCACAGTGCCAGACCATCCATCGTTACTCGAGTTCAGGATCTCCAATCCCTCAACAATCTTGGTGTCGCTGATCGTGGTCCGCTCAAAACCCGACTCTCCTGTCTCAGTCCACTGTAGGGTGTACTGGCATCTTGCGATTCGGAGGCATTGTTCCTTCACCGCCATGATAGACCCTCTAGGCCCACCACTGACCGAAAGGCCAAGGGATCGCAGAAAAGCGCTCAGACTAGCGCCCAAAGACACGGTGCGGCTCTTGAGGCCCTCGGTCTGAAGATGGATCATGATGAGCCGCGCCTTTGGACCAAATGGAACGCCAACGTAAGCGGCAGCGTTTTCAGCGTCAGTAAGCTGCCGTCCCTTGGCCTTGCCATCATCCAAAATGCCAGGTGTGATCAGAAGAGTGAAGCGGCCACTCTCACGACGCCAGAAAGTTTGGTTATTGGCCGGTCGAGTGTGAGGCAGACACACTTGGCACAATCCCGAATGGAGGAAGGATAAATCGTCAGCCGCGGGCATACTGGTCAGAAGGCCATGACCGATTTCAGCACGTTTGACGAAGCGGTTTCTCACGGAGAGGTTTGGGCTCTCGGCTTCGATTTGCCTAATACGCTCATCCAGGCCTACGAACGTCAGCTGTGTACCGCTTTCCATCTGGGCCTCCGCGCTCTGCGGGTCATCCTTAAAGCATATTCTTAGCTGTCAAAGCGTTTTTAAGTAATGAAAACGATGGTTTATCCCTGATTCAGCGCTGATATCCCGAACTCATCGTACTGGCAGAGCCGTAGCCGTGTCCTGAGCGCTCCTGGAAGCCAGTGGACCCCCCGAAGTCGCCTTAAATATCCCTGACTCAGCGCAAATATCCCGGACTCATCGTACGTCGATAGGTCGAGTCGCCCGACGGTGGCCATTTTGGGCCTCTAAACGCGATGAGTCCGGGATATTCGAAGGATGGGCTCCGCCGGCAGTACGATGAGTTCGGGATATCAGCCTCCGTGGTTACCCGATAACGCGCTGATAAATATGCCATTCTTTGTGTCGGGGGTTCTGTGACGGGATTTGTAGGTAGTAGGCAGCGAGCGTGTGTGCACGATGAGTTTGGGATATCTTCGCTGCTTTAGAGGATGTTGGTCCTGAAGCTAATGCGATCTCAGGCCCCTCCCCCGGCAGGCTCCATTCGGCAGCGGAAGTTCCGCGAGTCTCTCCGGGGTTGTAGCCGTCAGACGAGTGCTGAGTTCAAGATATCCCCGCTGGAGGTGGAGTTGGGGTTACCCGGCGTTCGTGGCGATACGCTGAGTTCCGCATTGGTCCGGCCTTCTTTTCATCAATCACTTTTCTGATCTAGCTCTCAGTCGCGCGCCCGACCTATCAGAAGATCTTTTATAGACTCTATAGGTAAGATAGTTATCCCGAAGTCATCGTGGAAAAGCACGGGTCATATTCCAAACTCAGCGCGGGACAGTAAAAAGCGTATCCCAGAATCATCGTGTTTTTGTGCCGGACTCATCGTGGATAACTCGAAGTTCCGAAATCATCGTGGATAAGTATCGAAGTGTTATCCGCAACCTATTCCTCGCCTTCGCTGGGGTCTCGCGTCACCCTAGCATTGTCGCTGCGTCAGAATGGGAGCAGCGACACCACCGGGTGCTGCGAGCCATCTCAGCGCCAAGATGCGTCCGGTATCCTCGACGGGCGTATGATCTTGAGAATGAGATTTCTGTCCGTTCTCCGTAATGTTAGAACAACTTGCTCAGATGCGCGCGTGCATCGTAGACCGCTGTTGCTTGGCCTTCTTCTTGATTAGATGGTCAATTTCCTTCTCATATCTCGACGATAAGTCCTCGGTTAAGGCGAACGCGGCAAGTTCGCGTGGCAAAATCCGAAGCGAGGTCATCTTAGGTTGTGCATGATAGCTACATTTCGCGGCAATCATGCTTTGAAACCCGTCCAGCAAAGTGGATTTTTGTAATGATTCCTTCATGATTTGACTGCGAAATTGCTGCATATGTCCCTTACCTGGGACAAGAATTTCTCTACTTCGTCCTTGGGCAGATTCGTTTCGTTGAAGCGGATACGGATCAGACCGGGCCTCTTATCAAGAATGAAGTTTGGCGCCGTCTCCGACTGCTCGTCTGCATCACCCTTTGGCGGGAGACGGGTTAGGTGGCGCAAGATGAGGTCGAACCGCGCGTCGCTGTCCACCGAGGAGGCCTTCCGGCAACTCGTCAGTATGGTCTTCCTCTCTGATTGCCAATCGATTTGCTCTACCGCTTTCGAGAGGTCCATCCATTTGCGGCGGCCCGTTTTTGGGGCAGGGCCGATTGCCACGATCAGCTCCTGCGGTAGGACAGTTGCAATACTAACCATTCGCGACGCTTCAGTTTTGTCGATGTTCAAAGCGGAGCAGATCACGTTTCGCCCGAATTTCTTTGATTCCAAACGCGCGGCAAATGATGCCCGTTCGATGTACGACAGATCAAGACGACTCTGATTCTCCTGCCCCTGAGCGATGATCAGTTCATCATCGGTCAACGTCTTTATCATTGCCTTTATTGGCCGCCCCAAGACCTTAAGCGCACGGTAGCGCCGATGCCCGAAGGCTATTTGGTAGCGGCCCTCGGTGTCAGGGTGCGGCCTTACTAGGATCGGCGTGCGTTGACCGTAGTCTCGAATCGAGGCGATGAATTCCTCCATTCCGCTCCCGTCGCCGATGCGGTCAGTGATGAACGATGGGTCGATCAAGTCAGTGTCGATTTCAGCAACGAATTCGCCTGTTTCGATCCTATCCTTCGCCGTCCGGAGGTCGGCCGCCATGGCCTCAAAAGATTCGCTCATAGCGCCCACCACGCCTACTGCGCGCGAGCCGGGCCTCCGTGGCGCCGTGGGCGCGTAGGTTTCCTCTTCTGACGGTGGAATTAGGGCTTCAAGTAGGTTCTTCCGCCCCATCGTTAAATTTCCCATGCCTGCTCAACTAAGCGTTCGATTTCAGCATTAACTTGATTCATCGATTCCAAAGCGCGGTCGTAGGTTGACCGGGTGAACTGCTCGCGCGTCACCTCGTAAAGCGTCTGTTTCGTGATCGCCGCGTCAGATATCGCGGTGCTCTTCACCATTGCGTTCAAAAGCACGCGCTCACCAAAAAGCGAGCGCATAAAGGCCACCATCTGACTCTGGGGGGCATCGGTAGGTTCATGCCGGGTTACCAGATACCGCATCCAATCGTACTGCATATTGCCGCCGGCTTTGGCCACGACGGCGAGCAAATCAGAAGTCATAAGCAAGAACTGACACATCGACATAATGTCGAGCATCTGGGGATGGACCGTGACTAGGAGGGCGGTCGCAGCGCAGAGCGCCGAGAGTGTCAGAAAACCCAGTTGCGGGGGACAATCAATAATTACGACATCGTAATCGTCTTTAACCTCAGCCAGGGCTTGAGACACGCGCGAGAAGAACATTGTCGACCCTGACTTTTTCTCCGCTAGTGCCACGGGGCTCTCGTGTTCAAACTCCATTAGCTCGATATTGCCCGGAATTAGATCGAGCCCGGGAAAGTACGACTTCTTGATGACATCTTTCGTCGACCGCCGTCCTTTCTTATATTTAATAGCGCCGTACAATGTCTCGTCCGGCCCGACGTCAAACTCAGGCTGATATCCGTGAAGCGCCGTGAGGCTTGCTTGCGGGTCGAGGTCCACGGCAAGAACGCGGTAACCTCGTAGCGCCAAGTACTGGGCAAGGTGCGCGGCGGTTGTCGTTTTCGCTGATCCACCCTTGAAGTTGGCTACACAGATGACCTGAAGATGGTGATCTGCTTTTCGCTGTGGGAGGTAACGCCGATCTCCTTTTCCCCCCTCGTCTAGAAATTCTCGAAGCGCCCGGATATCAGCAAAAGTGTAGGATCGGCGACCATGCATAGTGGTATGTGGAATCGGGCCTTTGCCATCAAGCGTCAGCTGGCGCAGATAGCTATCGGCGACGCCGATGATCTTCGCCGTCTCAGTGGAGGAAAACCGCCGGAGCGTCTTTTCGGCCTTCGGGGGAAATAATTTAAGGCGGTGTGCGTGCAATTTATCCGAGAGTCCATTGGCGTCGTCTGCAATCAGCTCGTGGAGAGCTGTCATAGCCGTCGTTGAATTGGCCGGTTCCGTGTCTACGCGGCGCTTCGTTGGTGACGGCATTTAGCGACTTCCACAAATATTTCCGTCTAAATGTGCCCATCCTGCCAGCCTATGCAAGCAAAATCAGGCTCCGAGGGTACCGGTAGCTGACCGAAAGACCATGTAAGCTTCGTGCGCTAGGTGACGTTCCTAATACGCTATCGCAAAAGGTGCAGATGGCCCCCTGCCCTGCTTGCCATAGCTTTCCAGCTGCTCACCGATACGGCGCGCGGTGCCAAGCGTGTGCTACGCGAAGTGCTGGTCGAGCCTTGAGCTTTCGGACCATTCGACGATCCTAGGCTGGAAACCCGTCGCATTCGGTTTTCACAGGGCGATTGCCCTGACCGCGCAGTAGCTACGTTCAGCAACCCTAACGCCGGACCTTCACATCGCAGTGGAGCACAACCTTCAATCGAGCTTTGTCTCGCCCTGATCCTGGCGGGGGAAGGACAACCCGTCATAAATCTCGCTGACGGGAATTTCGATGCCGATTTCAGGCATAGGGAGGGTTTCATTATTGGTCAGAACTGTCGTTCGCCAAGCCTCGTCTGGCCCTTCCCGCTCCATTACCGTAAGTCCAATGCTCGATGATTCGAGGATGACGTAACGCCGGATGGATGGGACGGCTGCGTATTCCCGCACCTTGACGATCCGGTCGATGCGGCCGGAGGTGGGGCTGAGGACCTCAAACACGACCACAACGCCGGGCACGAGGTGATCCTCGCTCTCTACTTGTGAACACGTGACGAGGGCGTCAGGATAGCGAACGGCCTTATTTACGGTCTCAAGAGCTGAATCGGGACCGAGAGGTTCGCACGGGCCACCGCGGAGCCGGCTGTTTAATGCGTTGTGTAGTCCGCGCATTACGCGGCTGTGTCCCACGTTGCCACCGGTCATAGCTACCGGCTGAAAACCGTCGAATTCGTAGCGGGTCTGCTGGTTTTCGGCCCAGGAGAGGAACTGTTCCTGTGTCCAGGGTTTGTGTAGGGCTATGTCCATGGCTTGACCTTAGCACGGTCTGCGCCGACTTCACTACTTCTGCGGTGGGAAGGACGCGGCGCTACGAGGGGGTTGGCACCGTTTTAGCGTCGCGCGATTCCAACAGCTCAGCGCCAGGGTGGCCAGGTGACCCCTGATCGAGCGGCCCACACTCAAGCAAATCGACGTGTTGACCGCGGTCAACACGTCGTGACTGCTCGGCTCGGCACTCTCTGACCGGCGTCAAGGGCGCTGCTTGCCACCCCAAGGCTAAACGGCGTTGTCGCGAACGGCGGCTTGGCAACATCCTGAGCGAGTCGGCGAACGGTTGACCACGGTCAACTTCGCTTTCGGGCTTTTGGGTGCTGATGGTTTTGGCCTACTGGGGCGACCATCTAGGTTGCGCCGTAGCTGCGCTCATCTACTCGCCAAGGCACGCCGGGCGAAAATAGTCGCACTGCCGCTAGCCGGATCCCAACGCTGTGTGACCGCGGCCGCCGCCCAGTGGTTGAAGCGCGCCTCGGCCGGTGGCTTCGTGGACCCTGTAGCTTGGCCGTGGTCACCCGGAAGTCGTCCGATGATTGCGGACAACTTCTGCCTGCTCGAGCGCGTGGGGCTTTGGCCATAAGATTCCCACAATGCAACCTTGAAAAAGGTGTGCCATGACTGAGCCAGATGGCGAACCTGCGGGTTTGATTCACCCGGAGCGAGTTGACCGCGGTCAATTCACGGACGCGTCAGCGCGGCGGAGGTTGAGGTCGCCAGCCGATGGGCGGACATGCGCAAGCTTGCCGGACTGTTGCCATTGTTCGCTATTGAGTGGGTATCGAACTCGGCGGGCGCGGCGGAAGCTAATGTTGACCGCACCCAATTGTAGCCGGCTAGGCTGGCAGCGTTAGCGACCCTCCAGCGTGTCGCGGCAACTAACGCAATGCCGGCGGAACAATCTGAGATTTGGGCGATCCGGATCGGCGCCGCCGAAAAGGGAGAGTTCCGGACGCCGTGGAGTGTTCGACGAGAAGGCGTGGTCATCGCGGGGCCGACCTTGCCAACGACGGTCCGCCGCGGGCAGAGCAGGAGAGGGCCGCCACCCTGAACAAGTGCAGACCAAGTTCTCGTGGGTTTGATTCGTTCCCAAGCATCCTTGCACCAGTAGGGCGGGGCAGGGGACACCGCCCACAGCCCTTTGCAAGGTGCGTAACAAAAACCGCCCGACAAAATACAGTGCTGACGGCTTCAACGCCGTTCTGGCTCAAAAACCGGCGCTGTCGGACAGGTTTTAAAGATTGACCGCGGGCTTGCCGGTGGCGCCTTTCCAGCCGAAAGCCTTCATGAGTCGGTGTAGGCCCCAAAGCCGAGGCGGTCTCACTGGTTCGATTTGGTGGTAAAACTCTGATCCATGAACATCGTGCTGATACAGCTGCTCAGAAGTCGTACTAGATGCGGTGCTCGCTCAGGCATCCGGGCGATTTTCCTCTCGGTCCTCCGCCCTGACGCAGAAAAACGCTTCATCAGACGTTCGACATTCACTTATGGCAGCGTGTCAATGGCGGCGACGGCACCTGCTGGCGGTGAACAGCGGACCGGGGCGAGAGGGCCGCTCCGGATCAGTCGGACGGACTGCTGCTGCCATCGTGTGTTTGTTGTCCGAAGGCACATGAGCGCAGGGCGGGAGCATCGGCAGTGAGCTGTTGAGAACACATCCCGGCGTTTGGATTGATTGCCTCGCAAAGATAACGTTTTGGGCGGCTGACAACCCGCTGGCGTGGTATCCGACAGCAGAATCAATGACTTTTGCGCGGGTGAGGCACGGTAATCAATTATTACCGTGCCTCCATTAGGGAAACACGTTAGATGCCGCAATCGGTGGTTCGATGCTTCTGCGGCCTTGGCAATGGCCGCAGCTATTCGGCGGACTGTCGCTAATCAAGTGGAGAGGGGGAGGGGGAGGGGTGGCCGGGACCGTGGCGATCGAACGCGCTCCGCCTTTCTCCTCTTCAGCCGTTGCCGGGCAAAGCAGCCACGCCCGCTGTGGCTAGGCTTTCTTCAGTGGGGTTGTGCCAGTCCGCACCTGGACGGCCATTTTCCTGGGAGACGCTCAGATAGGAGCAGGCTTGGGCAATCGGTGTCCGTCGCGGACGTCGCGCGGCCATGCGAGAAAGGCGAAGCGCCGCACCGGCCGACTTAATCCATAGATTAAGCAGCGAGAAGCGCCCACTTCGCGAATGCGGCCCAAGTCTGCGAGATCTGGCCACCCTGGGCCGGGAAGGTCATGAAGCCGGGGGCCAACACTCAAGCTAACGATCAATAGGTCAACGGGTGGACATAGCCATGGGCGACCGCCCAGAGACGCAAGTTGAAGATCGTTAGCCCTGACCAGCATAAAATGAACCTGATCGGTTGCCGCCGGGTGATTATCGTATGGGCTTTTTCCCCGGGGGTTGTTGTCAGGGACACGGCATCGCGGCATCGTGTCTCAACTTCCGCTTCGATGAGTGTTAGGCCACCCTGGTTTACTTCGAGTCCTAAGCGAATTGCGAAGAGCCTCCTCCTGGATGACACAATGGCCGCGCTGCGGGTCCTCCTTGTTGAGGACGAAGGCCTCATTCGCCTCCTGACCGCGGAAGTTCTCCACGAGGAGGGTTTCGAGGTGGTAGAGGCGTGGAACGGTGTTGAAGCCATTCGATTGCTTGACGGTCCAGACGGCTTCGATGTGCTCTTCACCGACGTGCGGATGCCGGGGACGCTTGACGGAATAGATGTGGCCGAGCACGCCCGACGCCGAGACCCCACGATCCCGATACTTGTTGTATCCGGCTATGCTGTCGACCTCAGGAAACGCCTTAGCGCCCTGGAACCGGCCGCCGTCTTCCTCAGCAAGCCCTACAATATGACGGAGATCATGGACGCCCTGAGACGCTTAATGGCGACCCGGTAGCCTCGGCTGTCGGGCCGCTCACTTTGCCAGCCGAGCCTTATTCATCCGCATCGTGATGACCACACCGTCACCCGACCAATCGAACGCGATCGAGCCGCCGAGTTGTCCGGACATGCTCTGCTCGATGAGCCTACTGCCGAACCCGTTTGGTCGCTCGTGGGCGGCGGCTGGTGGACCGCCGTGCTCGGTCCAGATGAGGACGGCCTCATCATCGTCGGCGGTACATGAAACCCCCAGTGTGCCACCCGGCACCGAGAGCGCGCCATATTTGATCGAGTTGGTCGCCAGCTCGTGCACAATCAGGGCGAGCGTCGTGGCTCCTGCCTCTCCAACGCAGACCTCGGGCACTGAGACGTGGACGCGGTCGTGGAAAGCCTCCTCGTGTCGGTAAGGCGAAAGCAGGACGGTCAGCAGATCGCCAAGAAGCGCCGCCTTTTTGGCTGCGCCCGGTATTGGCCGGATCAGGTCGTGGGCACGCCCCAGGGCGGTCAGCCTCTGGGTCAAATCTCGGGCCATCTCCGTCGTCGTCGCTGCCGAGCGCGCGGCGATTGCCGTCAAGGCAGACGCGATGGCAAACAAATTCTTAACCCTATGGCTCATCTCCGCCGCGAGCATGTCGCGCGCTTCCTCGGCAACCTTGCGCTCAGTTACATCGAGGAAAACCCCGAACATAGTGCGATCAATGATGCCGATATCGTCGCCTTGACCGCGCGCCGATACCCAGCGGACATCGCCGTCGTTCAGGATGCGGAAGTCGATTTCGTAGGGACCCAGCACCGCGCGTGTTTCCTTGAAGGCGACCCTGACCCTGTCGAGGTCCGCCGGATGAATTCGCGCTGACAGGTCTTCGAACGTGATCGGCCCGTCCCTCGTCACGCCCCACAAGCCGTAAGCGCGCTCGTCCAGAGCGATCTCATCTGTGTCAACGTTCCACGACCACAGAGCGACCCCTGCGGCATCGGTGGCGGTGCGCAAGCGGTCAACGCCCCAGACCGGGGCGCCCGAACCTTCAAAGGACATTCTACTGCGTTCCTTCACGCCCGACCGACCCGTCCAGGTGTCCTAGGTGTTGAGGCGAAACGATCAGGCCCGTATATATGGAACAAATCAGCTTAGCGACGTGCGTGTCTAGTTGACTTTCTCGCCTGGCGGCTGAGGGCACTGCCCGGACGGAGCAAAACATGCGATCTGCGTTGGACGCGTTCCTCAAGAGGTTCGTCAACATCGGCCGGCTGACGGTGCAATGGCCTGATGGGCAAGTGCAGACCTATTCGGGGCGCGCGGGACCGGAAGCGGGTGTCGTGTTGCGTGATCGGCAAACGGTGCGCCGACTCGTGCTCAATCCGGAGATGGCGGTCGGGGAAGCCTATATGGATGGCGGCCTGAGGCCGCTCGGCGGCAGCACAATCGATGAAGTCCTTGCCGTGCTTTTGGCTAACCTCCGGGCCAATCCCAATGGGGTTCTTGTCGCTTGGCTTCGGCGCTCCGCCGCTCAACTGCGCCGACCCCTTGATCAATTCAATGCGCCCCGACGAGCACGGCGCAACGTAGCGCATCACTATGATCTGAGCGGGAGGCTCTACAGCCTCTTCCTCGATCGTGACCGGCAGTATTCCTGCGCCTACTTTCCCATGGGCACCGAAGCGCTGGAAGAGGCTCAGGCGGCCAAAAAACGTCACATCTCCGCGAAACTCTGCCTAGATCGGCCCGACTTGCACGTGCTCGATATCGGCTGCGGCTGGGGCGGCATGGCGCTGACCTTGGCGCGCGATTACGGCGCCCGCGTGACCGGCATCACCCTTTCCACCGAGCAGCTCAACGAGGCGCGCGCCCGCGCCGAGGCCGCGGGCCTGTCGGATCAGGTCAAATTCGAGCTGCAGGACTACCGGGCGGTGCGGGAGACCTACGATCGCGTCGTCTCGGTCGGCATGTTCGAGCATGTTGGCGTCAGCCACTACCGGACCTTCTTCAACGTCATTAAGCGCGCGCTCAGGCCTGATGGTGTGGCGCTGCTGCATACCGTCGGTCAGTGGGACGGACCCGGGACCAACAATCCCTGGATCAGCAAATACATCTTTCCGGGCGCCTATTGCCCGGCCCTGAGCGAAGTCATGCCCGCGGTTGAGCGCTCGGGTCTGGTGGCCACCGACATCGAGGTACTCCGACTGCACTATGCCGAGACGCTGCGCCATTGGCGGTGGCGTTTCGCCGCCAACAGGGACGCGATTGCGTCGCTTTATGACGAACGCTTTTGTCGCATGTTCGAGTTCTACCTCTCAGGCTGCGAGCTGGGCTTCCGCTACGGCAGCATGGGGGTTTTCCAAATCCAGCTCGCGTGCGAGCAGACGGCCGTGCCGCTGACCCGCGATTACATCACGGATGTTGATCGCAGTCTCATCCGTCAGGTCTGCGCACACCCTTCGGCAGCGGAAGCCGACAGCCAGCCGTCGCGCCACGGTCAATACTGATCACTATAGGCCGGGTAAGGGTTGCCCTGGATATCTGCGACCGGCGCCTTGCCCCTCCAAAACGAACAGGTCCCCCGGAAGCATGGGGACCCGCGCGGACATTTGCCGTTTGAGTGTCGTCATTCGACCGCTGTCTTGGCCGCGTTACTGAGAGCGGGAGAACATCCGGCAGAGCCACGATATCAGCCACCCGCCCCCGCAGCATGTTGCCGTGCGCGCCGGACCCGAATGTTCGCCAGCCTTTGGCTCGCCCGCATTCGCCGGATGCCAAGCTTATAGTGGCCGGACGTGTCCGTTTCCACTGCAGAACGACGCACTGCCAACGCAGGTAGGATCGGTTCTTCGACCCTGAAGCCGGTCACAGACGCTTAGTAGACGCCTTGGTAATAAATTGTATTGATCACATCTGCGTAGCGAGCTCCAGCATTGCCTGGAATCGGCAAATGTCGAACTCATTCCTGTGCGGGAGCTCACGTAGAGTATGCGAAACGGTAGAGCGTTCCCGCCGCGACTTGTAGGATCGGTATGAGCGGCAGCTTTATCGATACGATGAGGCCAATCACTCCGGGCGAGCGCCTAGGGTGGGAGGCTTTCCTTCGCCTACCCGCTGCGCACTGGAAGGCCGCCCGCACCCTATTTCGCCGTTCCTATAGTGGCTGGGATGTGGCGACGAATCTGCTGCACTTCGTCAGCCAGACGGGCGTCTACGACGCGCAGATCATCGCAGCTCGGAGGTGCTCGTTGATCGTGGGCAATCCTACCGTGCCTCAGCAGGGGAGAATGGCGGGTGGCCGCAATTGAGGGTTCGATCTGTTGGACCATCGGCGATGGCCGCCTCAGCGGTCAGGAGGGAGCGGGTCGAACTCGCTCACAGCGTTTGTTGCCTTCAACCGTTGGGGGTTAGTTAGGCAGCCGTGGTCGCTGCGGCTACGCATTCCAAATCCACTAAGGGTGGGGCCGCTCCACCATCCCCACAGAGAACCGGCTCACGCAAATATATCCGTCGACGTGGGCAGTTCGCCTTCAGCTAGCACTGGTCGTCAGCCGACCGCATTTCCCGAGCACACAACCTCAAGTGATTTTGAGGCGTTGGAAGACGGGTACCTTCACCAAGTCCAAGAGGATCGCGAAGACGACGGCCGCGGCCAGCGCGCCGGCCACCACCCACGCCGGCAGTGGTGTCATTGCGATGCCTGCAATGGCCAAGGTGGAGGCAATGAGCAGATCGGCGACGGACGATAGGAGGAGCCAGCTACTCGGACGTGAGGACCACAAATGACGACGCTCACGATTGGTGTAGGTGGTGGCCTGATTGCCGAACACGATGACAATGAAGGCCAAGGTCTGCAGGGCGCCTATCGGGAATTCCATCCTATAGGCGCCAAACGCAAGAATGCCCGTGCAGAGCAGCAACTCGCCAAGGCCCATGATGACACCGGCGATTGTTAGATCCGTAATCTGCCAGCCGTTCGGCGTGACCGACGGCCGGACATTGTCCGTCGTCAGCGACATGCCGAGAAAGTCACCAGTGATCATGATCAGGACCATCAGCAACGGGGTCAGGATCGCATGACCAGTCATAAGCAGGCCGATAGCCAGAAACAGCACCTGCACGGTTTTTTTGGTAATGGAGTTCAGCGTGTAGCTCAGGATGCGCTGGAACGTCACGCGTCCCTCCTTGACCGCGGCAACGATACCGGCGAGTCCTGGCTCGGTCAGCACCATGCCGGCTGCCGATTTGGCGACGTCGGTTGCTGTCGAAACGGCGATTCCCATTTGAGCTTGGCGCAATGCCGGCGCATCATTGGCGCCGTCGCCGCACATGCCGACGGTATGGCCGCCCTTCTGGAATGCTTTGACGAGTTTGTACTTGTCCTCGGGCAAGACACCGGCGAAGACGGCGTATTGCTCGGGGTGGACAGCATCGGGGATCGGGCCGGGCGGACAGATCGCGCCATCGAGCCCCACTGTCTTCGCGACGATGGCCGCTGTGGCCGGCGCATCGCCCGTCACCATGACCGTGCGGACACCAAGGTCATGTAATTCGCTGATCAGGGCGGCCGAGTCTTTGCGAGGCGGGTCGCTAAGCGCAACGAGTCCCGCAAGCTTCATCCCGGTCGCGGGGCCGGAGGCGACCGCCAGCACCCGGAAGCCCTTGTCCTCGAGCTCCTTTGCGGCGGTGGCGGCGGTCGGCGATGCTTGGGCAAGGTCGACAACGACGGCGTAGGCGCCCTTCACGATGCGTTGCGGGTTCCCCGTCGCATCCGTTGTGGTCGCCTCGGACATCTTCTTAGTTGGATCGAAGGCGACGAATTTAATCAACTTCGGCGCATCAGAGAGCTTCTTGCTTGCGGCCGCCGCGTGGATGGCGCCATCGACCGGGTCCTCGCCGCCATCCGAGCTGGCAAGTGCGGCCAACGCCAGAACGTGTACCTCATCGAATCCGGGCATGGGTCGGACGGTTGTGACCGTCAGCGCATTTTGGGTCAGTGTGCCGGTCTTGTCGGCACAAAGAACAACCATCGATGCAGCTTCATCCACGGCCGAGAGGCGGGTCGGAAGGACACCCAGCTTTGCCAGGGCCCGGGCGCCAAGGGCGGACGCGAGGGTGAAGGTAGCCGGGAGTGCGACGGGTATCGATGCCAGGATGGCCGTCAGGACGAGGGGAACGATGTCGACGATCGGCATCTTGAGATACCAGCAGTAGGCCACCAGCAGCACGATGACGACGCCGTTGAACGCGGCGAGATTGCGGACCACACGCAGGACCGCCTTCTGCTGAGTACTCGCGACATGGGCGGTCCGAACGAGCTCTGCAGTGCGTCCGAACTTCGTCCGAGCGCCAGTTGCTGTGACCTCCGCCTCCGCCTCGCCACGCCGAACCAACGTGCCCGCGTAGGTCTGAAGACCGGCGGCGGCCTCGATAGGCACCGATTCGCCGGTAAGCATGGATTGGTCGAGAAGAACTTCGCCACCTATCAGCTTCACATCCGCGGCGACCACGCCGCCCAGCGACAGCTTCACCAGATCGCCCGGCACGAGCTCCGCGGCTGGCGCGGACTTCCACACCCCGTCGCGTTTGACCGAAGCGGTCAGCGCGAGTCGCGACTTCAGCGCGGCAAGCGTCGCCTGAGCGCGACTTTCCTGAAAGAGCCCGAGCGCGGCGTTGAACAAGAGGAGAAGGGCAATGATCGCAGCCTCGACATATTTGCCGAGCACCAGCTCGAGCACGATGGCGGCTTCGAGCATCCACGGGATGGGCGCCCAGAACTTTTCGAGCGCCATTCGCCATGGGTGCACGCTCGTGTCTGGCATAGCGTTGGCGCCAACTTTTGCGAGCCGGCGGCCGGCTTCCTCACTCGTCAGACCGCCTGAAGCGGCTTTCTGAGCGTCCGTGGAAGTGGCGGGGGCGGCGGTTGTTGCGGGAGGAAGTTTCTGCGGCTCAACGTGTGCCAGTCTATTCGCTATGGACCCCGATCCTGACGCCGGTTCCGCGTGAGGTACAGCACTGGGCCCAATGCTCGCCTTCGCTCCCGATTCTGTATTTGAAACCGAAGCGGGGAGCGGGTCGACATTGGCCTTCATAACTGATGGTCCCTTTCTTAATGCACTCCAACGACAGCAACCACCAAGGGCGGCGCGCGCGACGTGCTGCGGCACCTCGGCAAGTGGTCTCGAAGTCAATGGGATGCCCGCCGCCCTGGGGCATTGAGGTCGGAACGGTTCGAGCGGAAGAGGCCACCGGCCTCCCGCCGCCGAAGAACGCAAGCAAAGACGTTTGCAATCGAACAAGGAGGCACAGCTGAAACACCAAAGAGAACATTCGTAGGACGCCGCGCCTAGGCTCGGAAACTACTCAGGGTGTGGGACGTATGCCGTCTGGCTGTGTCTCCAGCCAGAGGACTAAGCAGCGCTCGCCCGGGCCAACCTTGGGACTACCTTGGTCACGCTGTTCAGCGCTGGAGCCCCGGTGCGAGATATCAA
The DNA here is from genome assembly GCF_009766125.1 of Acidisoma sp. S159. Lineage (NCBI taxonomy): Bacteria > Pseudomonadati > Pseudomonadota > Alphaproteobacteria > Acetobacterales > Acidocellaceae > Acidisoma > Acidisoma sp. S159. The sequence continues at coordinate 28,157 of NZ_LMUG01000011.1, read as the reverse complement.
GGCGCGGAATCCGAGGTTGTGACGAACGGCGCCCACTGGACTGCCCTGTCGGCAGGATAACGAGTCCGCCTACAGTGGCTGCCGGCTTGTTCGCCGGGACACGGACGCCGGAAGTCACAATGTTGGAATTGCTGGAATGGATGCTGCCCGTAAAGACAACCATCGAGCCGCGCTCCCGTAGCATTTCCAGGATACAGAAGGAGTTTCTCGAATAGGCTGGCGCGAGCCGCCTCCATGAGTAAGCTACGGCATGAGCCGCCGCCCACGTGTCTGGAAGCCGTGGCACGCTGAACCGAGCCCGGCGGACAATGCCGTCGTCCAAACTCCCGAAGAGCTCGCGGAGATCGAAGCTGGACGCGCAGATCGCCGCCGCAACATCAAGAAACGAGGCAACGCTGCCTTCAGGGCGCGACGAAAGGCTCAACTCGAGGCGGAAGATGACCTGGACGATTGACCTGAGGACCTCGGTCCAAGCCATGCAGGGTTCGGAAGACAACGGGGCGGACGTCATGGACCGTCCAGCCTCGCGCTCGAACGCGAAAAGATAAGAACCGCACAAACCAGCCCACTCCGCAGAGCGTGTGGCGCGAGTATCGCCCCCTTCGAAGACGCCCCAGGTTTTGCGTGATCCGGCCGCCCAGCGCCGCCAAAGTCATGATGCCAACGATCACCAGTACAACAGACGCGACTGGGCAGAGCTACTAGATTGCACCGCCGGCCAGCTCGAGCATCTCGCTCGTTTGAAGCTCCATCGTGGCGAGTATCCACCTCCAAACGTCCGTATGCCCACGGAAACCTGGCTGTGTCGCTCCGGGTTCCACGCTGAGGCGCGTATGCCGATGGCAACGGCAACAAATGGTTCAGCCTGCGGGGAAGCCGCTGGTAGAGCGCAAATAGCGTGTGAAACCGCCAGGAAAATCCTCCTATTTGAATTTTCATTGCGTTCCTAGTCGCCGTCCGAGAGGACACGCGCAAACTGCAGCTGCTGGCTGGAAAACGGCATGCCGACACACCTGGCATCATTTCGTTGCCATCGGGTGAGTGCGCTCGCGGCACGACTTTTAAGCCACTTGACCCTTAAGCGGCCGGCCCTCGTCGATCTCATCTGCCATAGATAGAATCATCTGAGCCGGGGTTGAGGCGAAAGAGAAAAGCCCTGGCTCGCCTTTCTTGCCTCCAAGTCTCGCCAACACGGCGACGACGACCACCTGGGCGTCATCGCGATACTCTTGAACTACTCGTTCCGTCAGAGGCCGCTTCTCCGCGTCGGCGAGGGCACGCGCAGCAGTCTCGATTAGAGCAAGAGAGAGGGGTGTCATGTTGTTGGCCTTTTCCCAGATGGCGTTCCCGTTGAAGGAGCGTCTTCGCCGGATATTCGGCCACCGTATCGCTCTCCCGCCCACACCTCTGCTTGGCCATCTGGCTTGACCTCGAACGTGGCGGCCAAGCGCGTCTCGTCGTCGGTAGCGCGCGAAACCTTCCAGCGGTCTGCAACGTGCCCATCTTCGTTTACGATATGAATTCGGTATTTCGTCATTGCAGACTTCCTCGTCCAAGCGCCGGGCAGAGCCCATCTATAACTGTTTCGAGGTCCGGATGGCAGTTTCGGAAACTACTCATGGGAAGCGAGTCGCTTTCCCCAGATGGCATCCGCACCTTAAGAAGCCGAAACAATAGGAGACGTGCACTGAATCGCATGGAAAGATGTCCTGGATTGGACCAGCAACTCCGGCAAGCGACAGCTACAACACCGTAACCTGGGTTTTTAAGTCAGGCCGACCTGCACGCACCTCATCACTCGCGATTAAGAAAACTTCCCTGACCTCGCCGTCGGGACAGCAAGCATCGGCCGGACTGTCATACGACGGACGTTAATCAGTTCATCACGACGATCTTCACAAAAGGGGAAGAGCGCGTTGCCTAAGAGATCTTCCGCAGCACCTACCGAACCAGCTACCGCAACCGGGGGCGCCTCTCCGCGAGGTGCTGAAACCAGGCTCCTGAGACCTGCAGACGCTCACTTCCACAGACCGCTTCGAGGATTCCATGTCCGGGCCGCAGTGTTCTGACCTTTACGATTGGGGATCTGCGATGGTGCGGCATCCGTCGACGACGGACAACGCAAGTCTAGCGGAATGGCGATCCTGGCTGGTTCAGCACATTGTTGGCGCCAGATGAGATCACGATCACCTCGCGGCAGGATCACCCTGCCTCCGTTGCGGAATGCCTGCTACGGCGGAAGGCTTGTTGGAGGTGTCATTGCTCTGGTTGATCGCAAGCAGCCCGCTGCCGCCAACCACCAGCGCTTGCGCAATCTCAATGAGCATGCAATCGTTCATGGTGAGTCGTCCCATTTCCAATCGCGAATCTCAGGAAGGTCTTCACCGTGCTTGTCAATGTATTGCTTGTGTTCGACCAGCTTGTCTCGCATCAGCTGCTTTAAATATGCGCCCCTGGTGCCAAAATGAGGAACCCGGTCGACTACATCCTGCACTAGGTTGAATCGATCCAGTTCATTCTGCACTCGCATGTCAAAGGCGGTTGTGATGGTGCCTTCTTCCTTGTAGCCGCGCACATGGAGGTTCCGGTTGGTTCGGCGATACGTGAGCCGGTGCACCAGCCATGGATAGCCGTGGAATGCGAAGATGATGTGCTTGTCTTTCGTGAACAGGCCGTCGTAGTCCATGTCGCTCAAACCGTGCGGATGCTCACTCGCAGATTGCAACCGCATCAGGTCCACGACGTTGATCACGCGAATCCGGATCTCCGGTAGATGCTCGCGAAGGATCGAGACGGCTGCTAGCACCTCCAATGTCGGTGTGTCTCCGCAACAGGCCATGACAACGTCCGGCTCCTCGTGCTGATCGTTGCTCGCCCATTGCCAAATGCCAAGCCCCTCTGTGCAATGTATGACGGCTTGTTCGATCGTCAGCCATTGCGGCATGGCATGTTTACTGGCAACGACCACGTTGACGTATTGGCGGCTCCGCAGGCAGTGGTCGAACACGGACAAGAGGCAGTTTGAGTCAGGCGGTAGATAGACGCGGACGACGGCCGCCTTCTTGTTAATCACGTGGTCCAGGAATCCAGGGTCCTGGTGGGTGAAACCATTATGGTCCTGCTGCCAGACGTGCGAGGCAAGCAGGTAGTTCAGTGACGATATCTTGCGCCGCCAGGGGAGTTCGTTGGTCACCTTGAGCCACTTGGCGTGCTGGCTGAACATGGAGTCGACGATGCGGATGAAGGCTTCGTAGCTGTTGAACAGGCCGTGGCGCCCGGTCAGCAGGTAGCCCTCCAGCCAGCCTTCGCACTGGTGCTCGCTCAGCATCGAATCGTGCACGCCGCCAACGGGCGCGAGGAACTCGTCATCGGCCACCTGGCGGGCGTCCCACTGCCGACTTGTGACCTCGAAAACTGCGTCCAGCATGTTGGAAAGCGTTTCATCCGGCCCGAAGATGCGGAAGTTGCGTGGCGCCTGGTTCTCGGCCGCGATGTCGCGGAGGAACTGTCCGAGCACGCGTGTGTCCTCGGACGTGACTGCTCCGGGCGAGGGAACAGCCACCGCGTGCATCCGAAAGTCGGGCATCTTCAGGTCGCGCAAGAGCGCGCCGCCATTCGTGTGTGGGTTGGCGCCCATCCGCCGGTCGCCCTTGGGCGCGAGTTCAGCCAGTTCCGGGATGAGCCGTCCCTGTAGGTCGAAAAGCTCCTCGGCCTTGTAGCTCCGCATCCAGCTTTCGAGCGGTGCTACGTGGTCTGGGTGGGCGGCGTTCACCAGAATCGGCACCTGATGCGCGCGGAACGTGCCCTCGATCTTCAACCCATCCAGCTCCTTCGGACCGGTCCAGCCTTTGGGGGACCGCAGCACGATCATCGGCCAGCGGGGGCGCGATGCGTCGTTCGACGAGCGGGCCTCGTCTTGGATGTGGCGGATATCCGCGACGGCTCGTTCGACCGTCTCGGCCATCAGCCGGTGCATGACTGCCGGGTCGTCACCCTCGACGAACATCGGTTCCCAACCACAGCCGCGCAGGAACTGCTCCAGCTCGTCGGGCTCAATGCGGGATAGGATTGTGGGATTGCTAATCTTGAAGCCGTTCAGGTGCAGGATCGGAAGCACGGCACCATCGGAGATCGGATTCAGCAGCTTGTTGGACTGCCAGGCGGTAGCAAGTGGGCCGGTCTCGGCCTCACCGTCGCCGATTATGCAAGCGACGATCAGCCCGGGATTATCGAACGCTGCGCCGAACGCGTGGCTGAGGGAATAGCCAAGCTCTCCGCCCTCGTGGATCGATCCGGGCGTCGTCGGCGCGACATGGCTCGAAATGCCTCCGGGAAAGGAGAACTGCGTGAACAGCTTCTTCATTCCCGCCTCATCTTGGCTGATGTCGGGATATACCTCGCTATAGCTGCCTTCGAGGTAGGTGTTGGCGACTAGGGCCGGCCCGCCATGGCCGGGCCCGGCAATATAGAACATGTCGAGGTCGAATTTCTTGATCACCCTGTTCAGGTGCACATAGATGAAGTTTTGCCCCGGCGTCGTGCCCCAGTGCCCGACGACCAGCGGCTTTATATGGGCGAGCGTCAACGGCTCGCGCAGGAGCGGATTGTCATATAGATAGATCTGCCCGACAGAGAGATAGTTCGCCGCACGCCAATAAGCGTCAATGCGGCGCAACTCGTCGGGGCTGCACATGGAGCTGGAGAGGGCGGCCGGATCCGTTCTGCTCGGAAGATCCAGAGTCGAGACGACTGTGTCCATAATGCAATCCTTTTGGCGATTTCGCTCGGGCCCGCGCATCAGACGCCGTGTTCAAGTCAATGCGGTTCTAGCTTCTTCCCTAGGCCATCGGCAGCTTCGGAAACTACTCAGGCGATGCCAGCGCATCCTGCTGGATGCTTACAATCATGAAGGCGCCAAGCTGGACCAGTGGTAATATACCGCCGCCCCGACCACATCCTCGCGTGGTGGGTGCTGGTCCGCGGCGAACATGAAGCTGCGATGTGTGCCCGGCTTGGCCCAAGGCCAGTAGTGCGAAACGGCGCAGACGATGTCAGCCATGCGATGTCAAGTCGCTATCGCGATTTGGGACGCGACACTGGTCAGCGCAGCAGTTAGGTGGGTCGTTCCAAACGGCTTTTGTAGCACGGCCGCATCGTCCGGGATGCCCTGGCGAGAGCCGCCCGTCATGAAGATGTGAGGCATGGCGGTGCGGCGCAGTATTTTGGCCATTGCGGGAACGCCACCGCCCTCGCGCAATCGAACATCGACGATCATCAGATCTGGGCAAAGCCGCTCTGCCGCGGAAACAGCCTCCCGCTCTGTCGTTGCAATAGTGCAAACATCATGCCCCATGTCAGCCAGCAGCTCGACGATCAGGGCGCTGATATTGCCGTCGTCCTCGACCAGTAGGATGCGCAAACGTTTCATGGTTTCTCGTCGTCGCTTTTGCCGTCGTTTACCGACGCATTGACTTTGTCCCGAAATGGTATCTCCGGACGATTGCGCGCATCCGGAACCGAGCTTGCCGACGGCTCCCGCGCCGCGCTGCACAGAGCCGTGGCGATCACAGGGGTTGATACGGCGCTCAAATTGACAGGGCAGGGGCCGGGCGGGAGCATGGTTCCCGATACAGGATGCCGATGATGGGGCGGTAGGGCCGGAAACTACTCAGAGGATGTGTCCGTGCGAGAAGACGATCAGGAGGCAGAACCGTGCTAGGGTCCGGCGGGCGAGCCTCATCGCATTTGAAAGGCCGCCGTGTCACAGACACCTGCGCACATTTTGCCTCGTCATCCCGGCCATGTACTCCCGCCCTTGGGGTTGGCGGTCATCGGCATCGGCGCCTCCGCCGGCGGGCTCGAAGCGGCCACCCAGTTGATCGAGGCATGGCCGCCGGGCAGCGGAATGGCGTTCATCCTCGTCCAGCACCTCGATCCAAGCAGCGACAGCATGATGGCCGCCTTGCTGACGCCCCATACTGCTCTCACTGTTTGCGAGGCGGCGGAAGGCATGCCGATCGTGCCCGGCCATCTGTATGTCATGCCGCCCGGAGCTTACTTGTCAGTTGGCGAGGGCATGCTGCACCTGACCAGCCCTCCTGTACGTCAAGGCGGCGCCCGCCTGCCGTTCGACTTCCTCCTCCACTCGCTCGCCCGCCAATATGGCAAGCGCGCTGCCTGCGTCGTGCTGTCGGGCACAGGGACGGATGGCAGCGCCGGATTGCGATCCATCAAGGCGCAAGGCGGTCTTGTTGCCGTGCAGGATCCAACCGAGGCGAGCTACGATGGCATGCCCCGCAACGCAATCGAGACCGGCTTGGCAGATTTCGTCTTGCCGGTGGCTGCCATTCCCGTGGCGCTGTCCGCAAATCGAGTCCCTTCTGCCGTCCTCGCGGGTCACGAAGTGTCCGACGCCCACCCTGTCAGGATAAACTTCAGTCCTTATCAAGAAATCCTCGAATTGGTGAGGGTCCAAACGGGTCATGATTTCGCAAACTACAAATCCGGCACACTAGGCCGCCGAATCGACCGCCGTATCGCTTTGGCTGGTCTTCGTTCAGCCGAGGTAGCCCATTACCGTGCCATGCTGCAGGCCGATAACGTCGAACTGGATGCATTGGCTGGCGACCTGCTGATCCACGTCACTAGCTTCTTCCGCGATCCGACGGTGTTCGACATGCTGGCATCGACGATCATCCCCGACTTGATTCAGACCCATCCAAACGGCCAGCCACTACGCGTCTGGGTCGCCGGATGCAGCACGGGCGAGGAAACCTATTCGCTGGCCATGTTGTTCCTGGAAAAGATCGAGGCAGCCGAGCGCCGAATCAAGCTGCAGGTGTTCGCCTCTGACGTGGATGCCGAGGCGATCGCTGTGGCGCGGGAAGGCGCATATCCTTCTGTGATAAAGGAGGTGGTCTCGCCGGAGCGCCTTTCGCGCTTCTTCGTACGCGAGGACGCCGGATGGCGCGCGGCCTCGAACCTACGCGCGGCCATCGTCTTCACGGTTCAGGATGTCCTGGCCGATCCGCCGTTCTCGCGGTTGGACATGGTATCGTGCCGCAACCTGCTCATCTACCTGCGTCCGGATGCTCAGGCTCGCGTCATTGAAGCGTTCCATTTTGCCTTGCGCGACGGCGGGATCCTTTTGCTGGGCAGCGCCGAAAACCCGCTTGGGGCTGAACGCGGTTTCGTGGCCGCTGCCAAGGATGAGCGCATCTATCGCCGGGTTGACCGTGCCTCGCCAGGCAAGCTTGGGCGGCCCTCAAGGCCACAGACTGCGGCCCTCGTCCGGCCGGGAGAGGAGAAACGGGTTCGATCGGAACCAGCGCCGGCGGCGCCGATCCGCCCGGCAGCCCTTGCCGAACTCGGCCGTCGCCTTGTCATGGAAGCCTATGCTCCGGCGTCGGTCCTGATCGATACGGGTAATATGGTGCTCTTCTCAATAGGCCCAACCGACCACTATCTCCGCTTGCCGCCGGGGCACGCCACCCTCGATCTGCTGGCGATGGCCCGATCCGGTGTGCGCGGGAAATTGCGCGCGGCCCTGAAGGCGGCGCGCGACGGCAAGGTGAAAGTGGTTGATGCGGGCGTCGTGGTTGGCGAGGACGGAAGCCGGCCGTTCAGCCTAGTCGTTTATCCTGTGTTCGAAGCGGGAGAGCAATTGTTGCTGGTCTGCTTTTTAGACGCGGACCGGCCGGAACGCGGCGACGGCGTTCCACTGCAGCCAGGCCAGGTCTCACGTGTTGCTGAGATAGAGCGCGAGTTGGATGCGACCAGGGCGGAGCTGCAGCGGACGGTGCGTGACCTCGAACTTTCGGGTGAGGAGCAGCGCGCGATTAACGAGGAGGCGCTGTCGGTCAATGAGGAATACCAGTCGACCAATGAGGAAATGGTCGCCTCCAAGGAGGAGTTACAGTCGCTCAACGAAGAGCTGACGGCGGTGAACAGCCAATTGCAAGAGACCCTGGAGCGCCAGCGCACGGCCTCCGACGATTTGCAGAACGTGCTGTTCAGCACGAATGTTGCGACACTGTTCCTCGACCTGGATGGGCGCATCCGCTTCTTTACGCCCGCCATTAACGCGCTATTCGCCATCATCCCAGGCGATGTGGGACGCAAGCTGACGGATTTCGCCGCGCTGGTGCCCGACGGCGCCCTGGCCGACGACGTAAAGGCCGTGCAGGACCGGCTGGAGCCGCTGGAACACGAGATCGAGGCCGCGGACGGCACTTGGTTTCGCCGCCGTATCCTTCCCTACCGCACAAGCGCGGGCCGAGTGCAGGGAGTTGTGATCACCTTTACTGACATCACATCGCGCAAGGCAGCCGGCCGGGCATTAGAGGCCGCCAAGACGGAGGCGGAAGCCGCCAATGCCGCGAAAACCCGCTTTCTGGCCGCCGCCAGCCACGACCTGCGCCAGCCGTTGCAGACGCTCGCCCTTCTTCAAGCCATGCTCGCAGAAGCTGTCACAGGCGAGAAAGCGAGAAGCCTGGTCGCCCGCCAAAATACAACCTTGGGCACGGTGACGGGCATGCTGGATACCCTCCTCGACATCAACGAGATCGAGGCGGGGGCGGTGCAGCCAGACGTCTCGGTCTTTCCCATCGACGGCCTTCTAGAACGGTTGCGGGGCGAGTTCATCTATCATGCGAGGGCGAAAGCTATCCAGCTCCGGGTTGTCCCCTGCGCGCAACATGTGAGGAGCGACCCCAAGCTGCTGGAGCAGATGATTCGCAACCTGCTGTCCAACGCGATCAAGTACACGGCCGAAGGACGCGTGCTGCTTGGTTGCCGCCGCCACGGTGGTGGCCTGAGCGTGGAGATCTGGGACACCGGAAGTGGCATCAAAAATACCGACCTTGAGATGATCTTCGAAGAATACTACCAGGTGGGGAACGCCGCACGGCAGCGAAGCCGGGGGCTTGGACTTGGTTTGTCCATCGTCAGGCGCCTGGGCAAGCTATTGGGGCACAGGGTCCAGGTCTCGTCCCGCTTTGGCCATGGTTCCCGGTTCTCGATTGAATTGCCGCGCCTTGCCCAATACGAGAGCGCGCCTATCCCAACAAATCAGCCAGAAATCGCTGTCATCCGCGCGGCACTACGGATTCTGGTCGTGGAAGACGATCCCGACCTCGCGGAACTGCTCGGCGAGCTGTTGCAAAGCCAGGGTCACGAGGTCACGACGGCGCCGAATGGCCCGGAGGCACTGGCGTGCGCGGCGCGGGCCGTGCCCGAGCTGTTATTGGCAGACTACAACCTTCCCGACGGCCCGAACGGGCTGGAGCTTGTGGGCACCATCCGGGCGGCCGCCGGTCGTACGCTGCCCGCAATCATCCTGACGGGAGATATCTGCAGGTCCACGCTGCGCGCCGTTGCCGAAGCGGGATGCTCTGTATTGAGCAAGCCGGTGGGCCTTGCTGAATTAGGGCAGGCCATCGCGCGCGCGTTAATGCCGCCCGACCTCGGTCGGCCCGTAATTTTCGTGGTCGATGACGACGAGTTTGTACGGGGCGTGCTCATGGAGACGCTGGAAGGCGACGGCCGAACGGTCGCAGGGTTCCCCAGCGGCGAGGCGTTCTTGCAGGCCTATCGCCCCGGGGCCGCCGGATGCTTGCTCCTTGACGCTGCGCTCCCTGGCATGAGCGGCATCGAGCTTCTGGAAAAACTGCGCGCTGCGGGGCAAAACCTGCCGGTGATTGTGATAACTGGGCAAAGCGACGTGCCGATGGCGATTCGGGCCATGAAAGCCGGAGCATCGGACTTCATCGAGAAGCCGATAGACCGGCCCGGCCTGCTGGCCAGTGTTGCCCGCGCATTGGAGCAATCGCTCGATGCGGCCAAGCTCACCGCTTGGCATGCAGCGGCGGCGGCACAGGTGGCCGGTCTCACGCTGCGGCAGAGGGAGATAATGACTATGGTGCTTGCTGGCCAGCCGAGCAAGAACATCGCGGCCGACCTTGGCATCAGTCAGCGTACAGTCGAGAACCACCGTGCTTCCATCATGCACAAGACGGGCATGTCCTCGCTTCCGGCCTTGGCAAGGCTCGCGCTAGCCGCAAGTTCGGCTGATCCGGTCGTGCAATAAGGATCCAAACTTCTGACGACAGTCCGACAACGGCTCGAGCGAAGCGGCAGTGTGTGATAGAAAGCGGTGTCGAAGCAGGCAACTTGGGGTTAGGCAGCCCGCGCCGCAGCCTCCACCTTCACGAACGCGCAACTCTTTCAGGTGGGTTTCCATTCGCTTCTCCCGGTGCAAACGATCACTTGGCAGCTTGCGGAATTGGTTCCGGCGCCGCCGGTGTTATGGGCTTGGCGTCCGCGGGTGCCGCGGTAGTCGCCGGCAACTCGGCATCGCTAATTGCCTTTGAGATCAGGCGCCCCGCTTCCGCGGGATCCTTCAGAACTTCTGCAAGGAGAACGTCGCCGAGCTTCGTGCCGAACAGCGCCGCGACCTTGGCGTTGGTCGTGGCAGGGTGTGACGCCGGCTCGGGTGTAGGTTGTGAGCCGGACGCTGGAGGCGGCTGGGGAGGGTGCCGGGTGCCGGAATCGGGAGTCGCGCTTGGTCGCGAAGCGTCTCCAGCCTCGGCGTTGGGAAGGGGCTTGGCTTTGGTGTCGGGCTCCGGATCGGCCTTTGGCAAAGGCTTGGTGTCTGGTCTGACAACCTCGTTAGTTTGGCAAGCCTGCGCTTTTGCTTCCGGCTTCAGTTCGACCCTTGCTGAAGTCTTGATATATGATTTGATATCGAGGACCTTATAGGCAAACAGCTTTAGCGGATCGGTGATCAGGAACCAAGCAAAGGCATAGGCCCAGACAATCCCCGCATACGTCCAGCCGAGCGGCGTCACGAGCGCGACGCCGTAGACCGCAATCAGGGTCGCCACAACCTGGGTTCCGCATACCGCAGCCAGCAGGATCCAGGCCGGGCGCGTGGACCACCACGGGCCGCGGGTGCGCGTCTGGAAGATCGTTAGATGCCCTGCAACCGACAGCATGAGGTACATCATCGTCTGGAGTTGCGGATGGCCAAGTTTGAAGTATCGGTCACCGAGGAAGAACAGGCCGAACGCGGCCACAGGGCCGACCAGACCCAGCACCGTGGCGACGCCTAGGACGAGCCGCATGTTCCAGACTTCAGGCGCGTTCCGGTAGCGGACGTTGTCATAAGCAATGGACAAGATCGCGCCATCGTTGAGCAACGCCAACATCACGATCATGATCGCCGTAAGCGGATAGAACTTGAAGACTAGGATGGCGAGCGTCATGAAGATCAGCACGCGCAGGGTCTCGGCGATGCGGTAGATCGCGTAGCTGTTCATGCGCTGGAAGATGCGCCGGCTTTCTTTGATCGCGTCGATGATTACCGAGAGCCCCGGCGTCACCAGCACGATGGAGGCCGCCGCGCGTGCCGCGTCGGTGGCGCCGGAGACGGCGAAGCCGCAGTCGGCCTTCTTAAGTGCCGGCGCGTCGTTCACCCCGTCACCGGTCATGCCGACGATGTGGCCATGTTTCTGTAGAATATCAACTATGTGGAACTTGTGCTCCGGAAACACCTGGGCAAACCCGTCAGCGCCCTGGACGGACTTGATCTCTTCTGCGGTTTCGTCGCTTTTCAAATCACCGAGGCTAGCGCCGTCGAGGATGTTCGCGCCCATACCCAGTGTCTTGGCGGTCTCCTTGGCGATGGCCAGGGCATCGCCTGTCACCATCTTGATCTTGACACCCATCGCGGCCGCCGTTGCGACCGTGGATTTGGCATCGTCACGCGGCGGATCGAACAGCGCCAAGACCCCGAGAAGCTGCCATTTGCCGTCACTATCAGCCCGCGCAACGCCGAGCGCGCGAAATCCGCGATCAGCAAAATCGTTGACCGCTTTGTTGACAGCATCCTTTACGGCCGCGGCGTCTTCCGCCAATGCCTGGATGACCTGGGGCGCACCCTTCGTGACCTTGAAAGTCGTTCCATCCGCTGCCTTGACGGTAGCCTCGGTACGCTTGTGCACCGGATCAAATGGCTGGAAGTGCATGACTTGAAATGGCTTCAGCGCTTCCTTGTCCTGTAGGCCCCCCAAGACCGCGAGGTCGATCGTGTCATCGTTATCAGGCCGTGAGGCAAGCGCGGCAGCCAGGATGAGCTTGTCGGGGGTGATCTTGTCCAGGCAGAAAGGATCGCCAAGCGTCAATTTGTTTTGCGTCAGGGTGCCGGTCTTGTCGGCGCACAGCACGTCGACGCCGGCTAGTTCCTCGATGGCGATCAGCTTGCTCACGATCGCCTGCTTCTTGGCGAGCAAGCGCGCCCCAACCGCCATTGTCACTGAAAGGACGGTAGGCATTGCGACCGGGATTGCCGCCACCGTCAGCACCAGTGCGAATTGCAGAACAGTAAAGACCGGCTCGCCCCGGTAAATTCCGACGCCGACAATCACCGACACCAACACCACCGCCAAGATGATTAGGTAGTTGCCGATCCTTAGCACGGCCTTCTGGAAATGGCTCACGGGTGCGGCTGACTGCACCAGCTCCGCTGTCTGGCCGAAATAGGTCTTGGCGCCCGTAGCGTAGACCAGAGCGCTAATTTCGCCCCGACGGACTATCGAGCCGGAAAACACCGCGTCGCCGGACTTCTTCGCGGCCGGCAAGGACTCTCCGGTCAAAGCGGACTGATCGACTGAGATCTCGTCGCCCTCTAGCAGCCGTCCGTCCGCAGGAACAATATCGCCCAGCCGCAAGCGGATGACATCACCCGGCACGACTTCCCTTGCAGGGGGTGTGACCCATTTGCCATCCCGCTGCACGCGGGCCTTGATCGCCAGTTTTGCCTTCAAAGCATCAATGGCGTTGCCAGCCTGCCGCTCTTCCCAAAAGCCGATGGTCGCGTTTGCAACGAGGAGCACCAGGATAATGAAGAAATCAGGCCAATGCCGGACGACGCCCGACAGCACAACGGCCACCTCGATCATCCAGGGGATTGGGCCCCAGAAATACTTCAAGAATTTTAGCAGAGCGTTGGTTTTCTTCTCCTCGATCTCATTGGGACCGTATTGTGCCAGCCGCTTCATCGCCTCGGCCTGGGTTAGCCCGTCCGTTGACGCGTTCAAGCGCTTCTCGACCTCGGCCAGGGGCAGCGACTTCAGGTCGTTCTTCGGGTCTGATGGCGAAGTCGGTTTCGCATCCGGCAATTTGGCGTGAGTCGCATTGGACGTCGCCATGACGGCTCTTCCTCTCATTCTTTACATCGGGTGCTCTAAGTGCGATGCAGCGGGCTGTCGGCGCAGAGCAGTTTGCTGAGGCCAAACCGACGTAAGATTATCAGGTACGTATCCAGGGACGGCCCCTGTCCCGGAAGGATCGGAATCTACCTACACTCTGCTCTGTGTGTTGGCGAGGCGCTTCGGCCTGTGCTCGAATACTTCCGAGCACAGGCCGAAGTCTGCCGCCCTGAGCTTTGCCCCGCCGACTAAGACGCTTCCGACATCGGACAAGCCACGAATTGCGACGGCATTGGTTCCGCCATTGGCGGAAATTGCCGAAGTGCATCTGCATCTTCCAGCATTTCGGCGCCGTCATCCCCAGTGAAGGCGCCCGCGATCTCAGCGTGACAGTCCTCACGTCCGGTCGCGATAGCCGATGGACCCCGCGCGCCAACGGTTCTAGACTAGGTAGTTTCCGAGCCTTCCGTATCTGGTCATTGTCGAGATACGCTCAGTGTTGGCGTTTTGAGACAAGTTAACAGACGGCAACTCAGTCGGTCTGCAAATAGATATTGACCTTCGGATCGACGCAGACGGTGCACTCGGCTCATTCGCAACGAACGGAGTCATGTCGCCAGGCGCTGAGATGATAGCTCCAAAGCGAGCGCACTCTCAAGGGAATCGAGCTATGCTACTCGTCGCGTCCGCCCTCGAAAACTGCGCAATATAGGCTCAACACGGACGGACGGGCACTCTCGACAACTTCCTGTTCGACGGCGGAACATCTCCTAGCAGAAGGTAAGAAGCAGCCCACCCTGGGGTCTCAACGCAAATGATCAACAGAGCTTTCCAAGCCCGCCTTTAGGATCATTATAGTTGGCCCGGGTAGGCATTCCATGAAGTCGCATTGGTTTTTTCGTGGTGATATCCTCGACTACACAAGGGAGAAGCAGGTGGAACGAGTCGACGCTTTTGCTTTGAAGAATTCAGATTTCAATGCCTTTCTCTTTGCCGAGGTCGGAACGGAACTGAATGGGTCAACGCTGACGATCCTCTCAATTCTGGCCCGGCTAGGTAAAGATCCCTGGGCCGAGGCGGCGAGGTGGAGAAAGCTGTCCGCAGCTGGCGCTATCGATTGCCTCGCGCAAAGTATTGTCCGAATGCCGCTTTGCCCCCAATCTATCGCGGGTGCCCGTGACACTGCTACTCAGCTCATTCTTCTCTTGCCAACGCCGCATCGACTGGTCGATCTCAGCGGAAATCGCACTAATGTCATAGGGGCGCCTATGTGGGTATCGATGGCCCTCATGGTGTCTATGCTTGTCTTTGGCCTGGCGGTGAATGCGATGCTCATGCCGAAGCAAGGCGGCCCGGCGGCCAGCTTGCGTGCTCAAATGTCCGAGGCTCGCCAGCACTAAAGCACACTTTGCGAGGCGCTAAATTGGGGGCGAGTCATAAGACCTTTGACGCAGATTAATGCCTTCGCGCATAAGCGCGTTTGGGCAGGTAGGCAAGTGAAGTTGGCTAGATTATCGAGCCCGCCTCCATCCGCGGCATCGATTCTCCTGCCGGGAACATCCTGTCGCCATATTGCTGTTTTGTGTCTTGAGCCTAAGTGGTCGAGACGTCGAGCTGATAGTGGCCGAGTGTGGCACCCCGGTGATTCACGAAAACATCCGGCACTCGTGCCTGAGGTCCGCGCCATATTCGCCGGGCGTCAGCGCCGCCATGGTCAATAGACGCACAAAATTGGCGATTGGATGGAGTGTTTACCCTTATCTAGGGTGTGCTCCACCATCTCGACGTACGCTGGATCAACATGGCGTTGTGCGGGTCATGGTGGTGCAGGGTTGGCGGAACGGAGCAGCCGCACAGTGGTTCTCTAAACGCCTGCCGCATGGGCCGCAGTACAAGCGGAGGCGCCTCGTCCCCGCTATCGTGTCGCTCAGCAAGGAATATTCCCGGATATCCAGCGTCGGACGAACCGGCACTCCCTGTACACCACGTCGGTGCCTTAAGCCCTGCTCTTTCGCCCTCGGTAATGTCCCGCGGGGGCCGAATTCATCCGCAGTTTAAATCACGACTCGCCCACCTGAGATAGTGCGTACTAGCATTGATGCTGCGGTTGCTGCTCGAGGTTGCGGGCAAGGACCTTAGGTAGTTTCCGAAGCTACCGCAGCGCCGGCGCTTTCTCTAGATGTACCATTCTTGATGCGATACACGCCTGGTTGGGTCTCCGCGCGCGCAGCCTTGGTCTTTGATTGCTTGACTACAATCCATCGGGAAAGAGAGGCTATGACGAACAAAGCAGATCTGCCGAAGGCCGAGAACTTCCCTATCATCTCTGGTGTCGAAGGCGACGCAGAGGAGAAAGGCGCAAAGACGTCCGATCTTACAGAAGGTACGCCCAGGGGCGGAGAGCCTGATGTCCAGGAGTCGCCTCGTTTGCGACAACCATCAGGGCGCAGACCGCTTTTCAGGAGTTGATGGGAGAGTGAACAACGGGGCCGGACGTCGGGCTGGGCAGGTGTTGAAGCCCGGCGGCCGGAATGATCCGGGTCCGCCGGACACCGCAATTTATTGCGGCAAAGACGCGTCCTGCGAGACCGCGCCATTCAACGCAGCTCTCGAGACGGCAGGTTTTCCTGCCTTCTCGAGGAGCTCGAGAAACGGCCGGATAATATCGATCGGCATCGGAAAGATGACCGTGGAATTCTGTTCTGCACCTATTTCCGTGAGCGTTTGCAGGTAACGGAGTTGCATCGCCGCCGGAACGCTCCCTAGGATTTTGGCGGCATTGACGAGCGTCTGTGAGGCCTGAAATTCGGCCTCCGCGTGAATGATCTTGGCGCGGCGATCGCGTTCGGCCTCCGCCTGCTTGGCAATGGCACGCACCATGTTTTCCGTCAGCTCGACCGTTCTAATTTCGACGTTGCTAACCTTGATGCCCCATGTTTCGGTCTGGGCGTCCAGGATGCTCTGCACGTCGGCACTGAGCTTCTTGCGCTCGGACAGCATCTCGTCGAGGTCATGCTGGCCGAGCACGGCGCGCAGGGTGGTTTGAGCGAGCATGTTCGTTGCCGGAAGATAAGACTGGACCTGTATGATCGCGTGCTCGGGGTTCACGACCTTGAAATATAGAACGGCATCGACCTTCATCGACACATTGTCGCGCGAGATGACGTCTTGCGTTGGAATTTCGATGACCTGAATGCGCAGATCGACCCGCACCATTTGCTGCAGAAACGGGATCAGAAGGACGAGTCCCGGCCCTTTGACCTTTTGAAAGCGCCCGAGTGTGAAAACAACCGCCCGTTCATATTCCCGCAGAACCTTCACTGCCGAGAAAAGAAGGACAGCGGCTAGGATGAGCACAATCGGTGTGAGGTAGATGGGGAGGCCGGTCATCGTGGTCAACCTTTTGAGGGTGATGTGTGCTCGGGCCGGCGATGGCCCCGAATACCCGCGAGCCTTTTCCTAAATTGCACCTTCGACGAAGGGCGGGAAGCCTCGGAAACTACCTAGAGGCGCGGCGGCTCGGTTTAAGTAGTTTCCGACCCTCACCAGCGGGTTGCCCCTCGACTAGAACTCGCCGACATTGTGAACATGCGGGAGGTGCAGATCTTTCGCGCGGGTCGCACGGAGCCGGATGTGCCGCGAGACAGGTTAGCAGCGGGGTTCAGTTGGCAGTCCTTTTCCTTCCGAGCTTCAGACGGCGTCGTGTACCCTCCTTCTGGGATACTCCTGCTCCCATCCGCGAGGAGCTGTTCAGCCTTGAGCGCATTGAAGTTCATGCGAGAACTTTGGCGGCCGCTCAGCCGACGACAATGAGCGCGGTAAGAGGGCATCCCCTTGGACGAAGGCTGGCTGAGAACGTTCCTGTCCTATTCCAAGCGTACCGGAGCATGGTGGCGACACTTGATCAGGGACACGCCATTACCCCTGCGGCCGAATGGTTGATCGATAACTATCATCTCGTCGATCGACAGTTCCGCGAAATTCGCACGGACTTGCCACCGAGCTTCTATCGAAAGCTCCCCAAGCTGGCCGCTGGGCCGTTCGTTGGATATCCGCGGGTTTTCGGTCTCGCATGGGCCTTCGTCGCGCATACCGACAGCTGCTTCGATGCGACGGTGCTGCTCCACTACGTGCGCGCGTATCAAGAGGTGCAACCCCTTACGATTGGTGAGTTGTGGGCACTTCCCGTGACGCTCCGCATCGTCCTCATCGAGAATCTGCGGCGGCTCTCGGTGCTCATCGTGCAAAATCGCGTGGAGCGTCGGGAGGCGGACAACCTCGCGGACCGGCTGCTCGGAGCTGGGGGCCGTGCGATGGTGCCCGTCTCGGTCGTTCTGACCCACAAGATGCATGAGCCGCTGCCGGACGCTTTTGCGGTCCAGCTGATGCATAGGCTACGCGACCAGGATCCCAAGGTGACGCCGGCTCTGGCTTGGCTCGATGAACGTCTGGCTGCAGAGGGGAAGACGGCGGACGTCGTGGTTCGCGACGCTCATAGAGAGCAGGGCGCCACCAATGTGTCGGTGCGCAACGTGATCACCAGCCTTCACCAAATCGGCGACGCCGATTGGAATGATGGCTTCGAGGGGATGAGCCTGGTCAATGACATCTTATCCGCAGGCGATGAATTCAAAGATATGGACTTCGCGACCCGCAATCTCTACCGAACAGCCGTGGAAGAGCTTGCACGCGGCTCGGATCACACCGAAATCGAGATCGCTCAAATGGCGGTGGCGACGGCAGGTGATGCTCCGCGCACATACAGCGCTAAAACAGACGCGCGTCATCTGGATCCGGGGTATTATCTCATTGCGGGGGGCCGACGTGACTTCGAGTTACAAGTCGGCTATCGCATACCGGCGCGTAAACGGGTCGCGCAGCTTAATCGTAAAGTGGGGATCGGGGGATATACGGGGGGCGTCGCGATCGTTACAGGGATTCTACTTGCCATTCCCCTGATTGTTCTTGCGGATGATGGGCTCGGCGCTGCAGGGCTGGCTCTTCTCGCTATTCTGGGATTGATTCCGTCGATCGATCTCGCCGTCGCCTTGCTCAATCGTGCCGTCAGCATGGGCTTTGCTGCCGGACAACTGCCGGCTCTCGAACTCCGTGACGGGATTCCCCCGCATCTACGCACCCTGGTGGCGGTTCCGACGCTGCTGACAACGATTGCTGCAGTCGAGCAGCAGGTCGAAAGGCTGGAGATCCATCATCTCGCCAGCGGGCACGGCGATCTACATTTCGCCATCGTGTCGGATTGGGAGGATTCCCGGAATGAACATGAGGCGGGTGATGATGTCCTCCTCGCGGCGGCGGCGGGTGGGATCGCGCGCCTCAATCGCCAATATGGCCCCACTCCCGCTGGGGCCCGGTTCCTGCTCCTGCACCGCAAGCGGACCTGGAACCAAGGGGAGGCGCGGTGGATCGGTTGGGAGCGCAAGCGCGGCAAGCTCCACGAGTTGAATCGTCTTCTTCGGGCGGCCACAGACACCAGCTTCATCGCGATCGATGGCCAAATGGCGCTTGCGCCCCCGGATATTCAGTATGTCCTGACCCTGGATACAGATACCCGACTGCCGCGTGACACGGTACGCCGACTGATCGGTAAAATGGCCCATCCGCTCAACCGTCCCAGGTTCGATCCGGCCAATGGCCGTGTTGTGGAAGGCTACGCCATCCTGCAGCCGAGGGTGACGCCGTCGCTCCCAGCCAGCCATGAAGGATCGCCGTTCCAACGCATATTCTCGAGCGTGAGCGGAATCGATCCTTACGCCGCAGCTGTGTCCGATGTCTACCAGGATCTGTTCGGAGAAGGGTCATACGCGGGCAAGGGTATTTATGACGTTGATGCTTTCGAGGCGTCTCTGGCCGGCCGTATTCCGGAATCCACGGTCCTCAGCCACGATCTTTTCGAGGGTGTCTTCGCCCGTGCCGGTCTTGCATCCGACGTCGAGGTCGTGGAGGCATTTCCGACCCGCTACGATGTCGGCGCGCGACGACATCACCGCTGGACCCGAGGGGACTGGCAGTTGCTGCCCTGGATCTTCGGCTTCGGACGGGTGGCTGGACCTACGACGTCGCGGATCGGACGTGTTCCGGCTATCGGCCGCTCCAAGATGCTGGACAATCTGCGTCGTAGTCTATCGGCGCCGGCGGCGGTTCTCGCTTTGCTCGCAGGCTGGACATTATCCCTCCATCAAGCGCTGATTTGGACGAGCCTTGTCATTGCTACGCTGGTCGTGCCGGCGGTGATTCCTGTCGTCGCGGCACTCCGGCCGCGCCGTTCCGGCATAACGCTTTCCAGTCACGTCCGGGGGCTCGGAGCGGATCTGCGTCTCGCGATGTCGCTGTCTGCTTTGAATATCGTCTTCCTGGCGCACCAGGCGTGGCTGATGGGAGACGCCATCCTCCGCACGCTGTGGCATGTTCTCGTCAGCCGCCGAAATTTGTTGGAATGGACACCCGCCGCAGCGTCGACGATCGCTCCGCGCCTCGACCTCGTCGGCTTTTACCGCAGGATGGCGGGCGTTGCGGTCATCGTTGGCATATCGGCATGTGTCGTGTTGGCCACCGCAAACCGAACATGGGTCGTGGCCGCGCCCTTCTTGTTACTTTGGCTTCTCTCGCCAGCCGTGGCGCGCTGGGTGAGCCTATCGCCCCGGCGCCGTGACCTTCTGTCCGAAGACCCGGTTGATCGCCGTCGCTTACGCCTGACGGCCCGGCGCACCTGGCGCTTCTTCGAGACCTTTGTCACCGCGGCGGAGAACAACCTGCCCCCGGACAACTTTCAGGAGGAACCGACGCCGGCGGTCGCCCACCGGACGTCACCGACCAATCTTGGTCTTTATCTTCTGTCCGTGGTTACCGCCCGCGATCTTGGATGGTCCGGCACTCTGGACGCCGCTGCTCGGCTTGAGGCGACGCTGGCCACCATGGCCGGCCTCGCGCGTTTTCGAGGTCACTTTTACAATTGGTATGATACGACGGATCTGCGTCCGCTTGATCCTCAATACATTTCTTCCGTTGATAGCGGAAACTTGGCGGGTCACCTCATAGCGCTCGCGAATGCCTGCGGCGAATGGCGGGCGGCCCCCGTTTCAGCGGCCGCGCGTCTCGCCGGCATCGCGGACGCACTTAGTTTGACACAGGAGGAAGTGGCGCGCTTGCGCGCTGGCCCGCAGACGCGGACGGTTACTTGGGGTCAGCTCGATGAGTCGCTCCTCCGCCTCGTGGTGGCCATGCGGCCAAATTCCTCTTCCACCAACAACATCGCGCAGCAACTGGAGGGGATTGCTGCGCAGTGCGCTACAATGATCGATATCGCCCATGCTCTTGAGGATGAGCGCGGCGACAATTCGGCGGCGGACCTGTTGTTTTGGGCGCAGGCAAGCGGGGACGCGATCGAGAGTCATCGCCGCGATCTCAGGTTTTTGGCGCCCGCGGACCGATCGATGGAAGCACGGCTTGCCGCGATCGAAGACAAGGCCCGATCTTTCGCCCTCGCCATGGATTTCTCATTTCTGTTTGACAAAAAGCGGAAGCTTCTTTCAATCGGCTATGTGGTTGCTGGCTCGGCGCTCGACGAAAATTGCTACGATCTTCTGGCGTCCGAGGCACGTCTGGCGAGTTTCTTCGCCATCGCCAAAGGGGATGTTCCGGCGCGCCACTGGTTCCGGCTTGGTCGCTTGGTAACGCCGATCAGGCACCGCGCTGCGTTGATTTCATGGTCCGGGTCGATGTTCGAATATCTGATGCCGTCTCTAGTGATGCGGGCGCCCACGGGGAGTCTCATCGAACAAACAAGCCGCCTGATCGTCGACCGGCAGATTGCCTATGCAACCGACCTAGGACTGCCGTGGGGTATTTCCGAATCAGCTTACAATGCCCGCGATCTCGAGTTCACTTACCAGTATTCGAATTTCGGCGTGCCGGGGCTTGGCTTGAAGCGCGGACTCGGTCAGAACCGCGTCATTGCCCCCTACGCGACCGCCTTGGCGACGATGGTTGATCCCAAAGCCGCGTCCGGTAACCTCCACCGGCTGACGGAGGTCGGCGCCCTGGGCCGCTACGGCTTTTATGACGCCTTGGATTACACGCCGGTCCGTGTGCCCGATGGCCAAAGCGTCGCCATTGTGCGTGCCTTCATGGCGCACCATCAGGGCATGACAATCGTTGCGATCGCTGATGCGCTGCTGGACGGTGTGATGCGGACGCGCTTCCATGCCGAGCCCATCATCCAGGCAACAGAACTGCTGTTGCAGGAGCGGCCGCCGCGCGAAATCTCTGTCGCCCCCCTGCGCGAGGCCGAGTTGCGGGCTAGGGCAGGGGAGGTCGAGGCACCCGGTGGACGCCGCTTCGTTTCGGTCCATCAGGCGGCGCCGGCCACCCACATTTTGTCGAATGGCCGTTTCACCACAATGCTCACGGTCGCGGGCTCCGGCTACAGCCGCTGGGGCGACCTTGCGATCACGCGGTGGCGCGAAGACGCGACGTGCGACGATTACGGCTCATACATCTATCTCAGGGATGTTCGGAGCGGCGCGGTATGGTCGGCGACCTATCAACCAACCGGCGTGGAGCCCGATGATTATCAGGTCGTCTTTAGCGAGGATCGGGCCGAGTTTACGCGGCGCAACGGGCGGCTGACGACGACCGTGGAGGTGCTGGTCTCTGCTGAAGACGATGCAGAGGTGCGCCGCGTTTCGATCTCAAACACCAGCCCCTATGAGCGTGAGATCGAACTCACATCTTATGCAGAACTGGTGTTGGCACCGCAGGCGACGGATGTTGCTCATCCGGCCTTCGCGAAGCTCTTCGTACAGACTGAGTTTCTCAACGATGTCGGGGCCATCTTGGCGACGCGGAGACGGCGCACACCGGAAGAGGCTGAGGTGTGGGCCGCGCATCTGGCCGTGGTCGATGGTGAGGCGGTCGGCACGATTGAGATCGAGACTGACCGGGCGCGGTTTCTCGGGCGAGGCTATCAAGCGCGTGCCCCGATTGCGATGATCGACGGGCGATCCCTGTCCAATACGGTTGGCACCGTGCTCGATCCTATCTTTGCTTTGCGTCGCCGGGTTCGCGTCCCACCTTCGGGCCTCGTACATGTCGATTTCTGGACGGTGGTCGCGACGACGAGGCAAGAGCTGCTCGACAGTGTCGACAAGCATCGCGAGCTCAACGCCTTCACCCGGGCTACGACGCTGGCCTGGACGCAGGCCCAGGTACAGCTACATCATTTCAGTATCTCAGCCGGAGAGGCGGGCCTCTTCCAGCGGCTCGCAGGTTACGCGATCTTTTCGACGGCAGGGTTACGCCCAGCATCAGCCGCGATCCTGCGCGGCGCGGGGCCGCAATCAGGCCTTTGGGGGCAGGGGATTTCCGGCGATCTCCCCATCGTACTTCTCAGAATCAGCGACCTCGGGAGTCTCGACGTCGCGCGACAGCTGCTACAGGCGCATGAATACTGGCGGATGAAGCGGCTTGCAGTCGACTTGGTCATTCTGAACGAGCGTCAGTCGTCCTACGTACAGGATCTCCAGATCGCGATTGAGACAGAGCTTCGTATGAGCCAGTCCCGTTGGCGAACGGGTGGTGATGCGTCCTCCGGGCGCGTCTTCGTGCTGCGGGCCGATCTCGTTCCCGCCGAAACCAGCGCCCTGCTGGTGTCCGTGGCACGCGTCGTGCTGGTGGCGCAACATGGCAGCCTCTTCGACCAACTCGAACGCATTTCGGAAACCGGGGTGGCCGCTCGGAAGGCCACGAAAGGTCACGCAACGCCTTCGGAAAAGCGGACCTCACATCCTGTGCCCGATCTCGAGTTCTTCAACGGGCTTGGGGGCTTCGCGGAGGGCGGCAAAGAATACGTGATCGTGATCGGCCCAGGCCAATCCACGCCGGCGCCGTGGATCAACGTCATTGCGAATCCTACCTTCGGCTTCCAGGTGGCGACTGAAGGCAGCGGCTATAGCTGGTCGGTCAACAGCCGCGAGTATCAACTGACGCCTTGGTCAAATGACCCCGTCAGGGATCGGGGGGGCGAAGCGTTCTATCTGCGCGACGACGAAACCGGGGAGGTGTGGTGTCCGACTGCCTTTCCCAAACGGGACGATGGCGCGACCTATATTGCGCGTCACGGACGCGGATACTCCCGTTTCGAGCATATGGCGAACGGCATCGGCAGCGAGCTTCTCCAATACGTGCCGATGGATGCGTCGATGAAGATATCCCGGCTGTTGTTGCGGAACCGCTCTGGCCACGTCCGGCACCTGAGCGTTACCGCCTACTTGGAGTGGGTGCTTGCCCCAAATCGCTCGGCCTCGTTGCCCTTCGTCGCCACGGAGGTCGATTCAGTGACCGGCGCGATGATTGCACGCAATTCGTGGAACATGGATTTCCCGTCGCGGGTCGCCTTCGCAGATATGCGCGGCGGCCAGGCGGAATGGACGGGCGATCGGCGTGAGTTCATCGGGCGCCACGGGACGCTCGCAGACCCAGCATCACTCCGCGATGGAACTCCCCTATCCAACAAAACTGGTGCCGGTCTAGATTCCTGCTGCGCTATGCGAAGGACGGTTGCGGTGCCGGCAAACGGCACTGTAGAGATCGTCTTCTTTCTAGGTGACGCGCCAGGCGTTGATGAGGCGCGGCGGCTAATCACCCACTACCGCACGGCCGACCTTGATGCGATTCTGGCGACCGTCGCGGACTACTGGGACGATGCGCTCGGTCGGATCCAGGTCAAGACGCCCGATCGGTCCTTGGACATCATGGTCAATGGCTGGCTCCTGTATCAGACGCTGGCCTGCCGTGTCTGGGCGCGATCCGCCTTCTATCAGGCGAGCGGAGCCTACGGCTTCCGTGACCAGCTCCAGGACGGCATGGCACTGACCGTGACGCGCCCCGCTCTGACACGCGCGCATCTGCTGGAATCCGCGTCCCGGCAGTTTATCGAAGGCGATGTGCAGCATTGGTGGCTGCCGAATTCCGGGCGAGGCGTGCGAACCCGTATCTCCGACGATCGCGCCTGGCTAGTTTACGCCGTCAGCCAATATATTTCTGCCACGGCTGACGTCGCGGTGCTTGAGCAATCAATCGACTTTCTCGAGGGTCAATTATTGGCGCCGGGCGAGCACGACAACTTCTTCTTGCCGACCGTGTCAGATCAACAGGCCACCTTGTTCGAGCATTGTGCGCGCGCGCTGGATCACAGTCTGGCGGTGGGCCGCCATGGCCTGCCGCTGATGGGCACCGGCGATTGGAACGACGGCATGAACCGCGTTGGTGAAAAGGGGCAAGGCGAGAGTGTTTGGCTTGGATGGTTCCTCTATGCCGCCTTGGAGAACTTCATTCCGTTCGCCAAGATGCGTGGCGACACCGTACGCGCCGCGAGTTGGGAGACCCATATGGCGGCCCTGAAGGCCGCGCTCGGGAGTGAGGCCTGGGACGGCGCATGGTACCGGCGTGGATTTTTTGACGATGGAACACCCCTCGGATCGGCGACGAATGACGAATGCCGGATCGATTCTATCGCGCAGTCCTGGGCCGTGCTCTCGGGGGCATCCGCACCGGAAAAGGCCGCGCTCGCCATGGCGGCGGTGGAGCGAGACCTTATTCAGCCTGAAAAAGGGCTGGCGCTTCTCTTTGCGCCGCCTTTCGACAAGACAGCACTCGATCCTGGCTACATTAAGGGCTATCCGCCAGGCGTTCGCGAGAATGGCGGGCAATACACGCATGCCGCTCTCTGGTCCGTGATGGCTTTCGCGGCAATGGGAAACGGGGACGCTGCGGCTGCTCTCTTCGCGCTCCTCAATCCCATCAATCATGCCCGGACGCGCGCAGATGTGCATCGTTACAAGGTGGAACCTTACGTCGTGGCGGCCGATATCTACGCCGTGGCGCCACATGTTGGACGGGGCGGCTGGACTTGGTACACCGGGTCGGCGGGCTGGATGCAGCGCGCCGCGACGGAGGCCATCCTCGGCTTGCGCCTGCGAGGCGATGTGCTGTGTCTTGACCCGCGCATCCCAAAGGCCTGGCCTGGCTTCGAGATTGTGCTTCGTCACGGCTCCAGTCACTACGAGATTCACGTCGAAAATCCGCACCAATCGGGGTCGGGGATCGCGTCAGCCGCGATGGATGGGCAGGTCATCACTGAGCGGCCGCTGCGTTTGACGCTGACCAATGATGGCGCGACACACCGCCTGCAGGTCCAACTTGGTGTGATTAAAATGGGCGTAGCCGAGACGCCCGCTGCGGCATGATCCCGAAGGAAATCGCACAATGACCTCTCATGTCAGTCCTCTTGCGGGAAAGGTCCTCGACCCGTCGCTCCTCGTGAACGTTCCGCGGCTGATGACGGCCTACTTCTCCGCGAAACCGGATCCCGCGGTGCCGGCGCAACGCGTGGCTTTCGGCACCTCCGGTCATCGTGGCTCGGCCTTCGACCATTCCTTCAACGAGGCCCACATCCTCGCAATCAGCCAGGCGATCTGCCAATATCGCGCAAACGAGGGCATCAATGGTCCGCTCTTCATTGGGATCGACACGCACGCCCTTTCAGAAGCGGCATTGGCGACCGCTATCGAGACCTTCGCAGGCAATGAGGTGGATGTGATGATCGACGAGAAGGGCGGCTATACGCCGACCCCTGTGATCTCCCATGCAATCCTTTGCTACAACAAGGGGCGCACAGCAGGGTTCGCAGACGGTATCGTCATCACGCCGTCACATAATCCGCCGGAGGATGGTGGCTTCAAATACAACCCACCGTCCGGCGGCCCCGCTGATACGAGGGCGACAGGCACGATTGCGAAAATCGCGAACGAGTTGCTCGAGAACACGCTCAATGGCGTGCGCCGGATCTCCTACGACCGCGCCATCCGGTCGCCCCAGGTTCATCGCCACAACTACGTCGGCACCTATGTCGCGGATCTCGCCAATATCGTAGATATGGAGGCGATCCGCGCGTCCGGCGTGACGATCGGCATCGACCCCTTGGGCGGCGCGAGCGTTAATTATTGGCAGCCCATCATCGATCGCTACGGAATCGGGGCCACTGTCGTGAGCGAAGCTGTCGACCCGACGTTTCGCTTCATGTCTGCCGATTGGGACGGCAAGATCAGAATGGATTGCTCATCCTCCTACGCTATGACCCGGTTGATCGGGATGCGCGAGAATTTCGATATCGCCTTTGCGAATGACACCGATGCGGACCGCCACGGCATTGTCACGAAGTCCCATGGCCTGATGAAGCCCAATCACTACCTCGCTGCGGCGATTTCATATCTTTTCCGCAGCCGCACCCATTGGGGCGCGAAGGCGGGCGTCGGAAAGACCATGGTCAGCAGCGGAATCATCGATCGGATTGCTAGCAGGCTCGATCGACCGCTCGTCGAGGTCCCCGTCGGCTTCAAATGGTTCGTTGAGGGACTAGCCGACGGATCGCTAGGATTTGGAGGCGAGGAGAGTGCCGGAGCCTCCTTCCTGAGGCGCGACGGTTCGGTCTGGACAACCGACAAGGACGGCCTCATTCTCGGGCTTCTCGCAGCCGAAATGATGGCGCAAACTCAGCGTGACCCGGGCGAGATTTACGATGGCCTGACGCGGGAGTTGGGGACTTCGTTCTACGAGCGGACAGATGCGCCGGCGACCGCCGAACAGAAAAAACTTCTTGTTGGTCTGGCGCCCGTCCAGTTCGCCAGGACGACCCTTGCGGGGGAGACAATCGAGGCGAAGTTGAACACCGCGCCCGGCAACGGCGCTCCGCTGGGTGGCCTCAAGGTCGTCACGGCTGGCGGTTGGTTCGCGGCACGGCCGTCGGGCACCGAAGACGTGTACAAGATCTACGCCGAGAGCTTTCATAGTGACGAACACCTCCGCCAAATCCAACGCGAAGCGCAGGAAAGCATCGACGAGGTGCTTGCGCACTAAAGATACCACTGGTGTCGGTGCCTTCGATGCCGGGGAGGGCATTGTCACGGCAACTGGCGGCAGGCGCAGCGCTTCCTGTTCGCCCACGCTTTCATCTATGGCCACTTCCGTCCGCAACGTCATCGAACCACAGCCAGGAACTACGGGGTCGCGCGTACCCTGGCCTTCAAGATCTGGACGGAGGAGACGTGCGCCAGAAACGCAGCATAACCGCGCCGTGGTCCCCGCCTCCAGCCCAAACAAGACCATGGACGGTTAAGTTGACAATGCGCTCCGAAGCCGCCCAAGCTTCCGAAGTGGCAGGGGGCCGCACAGTAAGCGGACCAGCGGGCGTCGCTAATCCTACGGCGTCAGGATCAACAACTTACGGGCAGAAGCGGCTGGACGGTTATTCACCGTCCAGTCTGACC
>NZ_LMUG01000011.1:0-597 GCF_009766125.1 Acidisoma sp. S159 | reverse complement strand
TGATTGCGGTGGCAGTCGCCGAAGAGGGCAAGCGGGGAGAGGTACGAGAGCATGGCAAGATTGCCAACGGTGCTGCGAATCTGACGAAGCTGGCGAGCAAGCTGTCTCGGGGCGGCCGGACATTGAAATTCTGCTATGAGGCAGGTCCCTGTGGCTACGGCATTCAGCGTCACCTGAGCGGGGCAGGGCACGACTATGTCGTGGTCGCTCCATCGCTGATCCCAGTCAAGGCTAGCGACCGGATCAAAACTGACCGCCGCGACGCGATAAGTCTCGCTAAACTCCATCGCGCCGGTGAGCTAACGCCGGTTTGGGTGCCCGATCAGGCCCACGAAGCGGTTCGCGATCTCGTGCGGGCGCGCTCGGCGGCGGTGCGCAGCTTGCGGCAAGCCCGTCAGCAACTGTCTGGGTTTCTATTACGCCATGGCCACCACTACAATCGCCGGCCTGGACGTTGCTCCACCGACGCTGGTTGGCGGATTTACGTTTCGAGCAACCCGCGCATTACCTTGTCCTGGAGTGTTAGCGGCGGCGTAGATCCGGCCATATTCGGCGGCGAGGCGCTTCAGGTTTGAGCATGACGGAGATGTTTCCGCG
>NZ_LMUG01000104.1:134601-134788 GCF_009766125.1 Acidisoma sp. S159 | reverse complement strand
CACAGGGCTCTCGAAAGAAGCGGGCGGTGGCAGCTGAATGAAGTCGTGCGATGGGCTGTAGAAGGCCCGGTCGCCGCCTATCCGGATGACGGCCTTACTATTGCTCAGAATGATGTCGGCCGCTTCGGGTCGGCGCCAGGGAGCCTTTACGGCGCTTGGCGCGACATACGCCGGGATGCCTTCGATT
>NZ_LMUG01000104.1:133243-134591 GCF_009766125.1 Acidisoma sp. S159 | reverse complement strand
CACAGGGCTCTCGAAAGAAGCGGGCGGTGGCAGCTGAATGAAGTCGTGCGATGGGCTGTAGAAGGCCCGGTCGCCGCCGATCCGGATGACGGCCTTACTATTGCTCAGAACGATGTCGGCCGCTTCGGGTCGGCGCCAGGGAGCCTCTACGGCGCTTGGCGCGACATACGCCGGGATGCCTTCGATCTGGGAACCGTTGAAAACGGTGAAGGTCCGCAACACGGGTACGGCCTTCGTGCGATCTTCCGCCTCGGGCGCTGCGTTGCGATCTTCAACGAGCATGCGCCTGAAGAAAAATATTGTCGTGCCGCGTTCGCCTTTGCGTACTTGCCAACCGCGGTCGGCCGCCTGCTTGTAGGAACAGAACCGTGGGTCGCCGCCGAGCGCGAACGACGTCATTGCTAGCACCAACACGTTGATGCCGTGATAAGGCTGTCCGGTCGTAACATTGATTGGCATGCCAGGTGAGCCACTCTTCCAAGGTTGGCGCCACGGCCGGATACCCGCTTCGAGCGCGCCGATGATTTGGTCCGTCACCTCCTGATAGTGATCGCGATGATTCGAGTGCTGTGTTGTGTTGCGGTGTTTCAACATCGGGATATTCTCCAGGGTTCTGTCTCAACCCCATCCCCGCCCCGCGTGTCGGCCGCCGGTGCAAGGGCGCGCGCTAGCGCGGGACCGCAGGCGCTTGCGCCGAGGACCCGCCCTTTGCCGCCGGCGGCCGACACGCGGTAGCCATCTTCAGTGTTCTCGCAATTTTCTTCTTGGCATTCTCGTTCCCATGGGCCGTCCGGTGAGCAGCCAATCATCGCGAGTATGGCGCGCTCAGCAGAATGCCGCCAACCGGCCAAGGTCTGGATGGCGGCGGCGCCGATAAAGAGTCCGTCGAGGGTCATAGTCAGCAATGTCGTCCGTTGCGACGGTCTCTTCCTGGTCCGCGCCTGAACTAGCAAGTACGAATCCTGCGTGGAACATGACGTCAATTCTGTTTGGCTTGGGCCGGCGCGGCCGAGCTGGAACCGCATGAACGTGGAAATCGGACTGCCTCTACCAGGCGAGCAGCTCCGCTGATATGACATTGGGAATGTTGAAGCTCTCTTGCCTCTGTGGCCAAATCCATGTCGACATCTCAAAGCGACCGGATTTCATCAACGAGTGCAACTGCACGCTTTGTAGCAAGTCCGGCGCCCGCTGGGCCTATTTCCATCCCTCGGAAGTCAGCGTCGTGGGCGCGACGAAAGGATATAGCCGGGAAGACAAGGAAGATCCGGCTGCAGAAATCCATTTCTGTGCACATTGTGGATCAACGACACATTT
This sequence comes from Acidisoma sp. S159, assembly GCF_009766125.1. NCBI lineage: Bacteria > Pseudomonadati > Pseudomonadota > Alphaproteobacteria > Acetobacterales > Acidocellaceae > Acidisoma > Acidisoma sp. S159. Next base: position 133,274 of record NZ_LMUG01000104.1, on the reverse strand, counting down.
TATTCTAACCGCAGGCGCCATATCGAAGTTT
>NZ_LMUG01000104.1:132491-133233 GCF_009766125.1 Acidisoma sp. S159 | reverse complement strand
TGACGGTATCCTCCCGCCATCTCCAGAATCACAATGCGCCGAGCCGAAGCAAGCAATTAATGGGTCCTGACCCTAGTTTGTGACAACCTGACGCGTGGCCCTGGCGCGACCGGGCTGGAAACGTATGAATGTGGAAGTCGAACCGCCTCTACCAAGCGAGCGGCTCCGCTGGTATGACATTGGCAATGTTGACGCTCTTCTGCCTCTGCAGCCAAGTCCGCATCGAAATCCCAAAGCGACTGGACTTCATCAACGAGTGCAATTGCACGCTTTGTAGCAAGTCGGGCGCCCGCTGGGCCTATTTGCATCCCTCGGAAGTCAGCGTCGTGGGCATGACGAAAGGATATAGCCGGGAAGACAAGGAAGACCCAGCTGCAGAAATCCGTTTCTGTGCAAATTGTGGGTCAACGACACATTTTATTCTCACCGCAAGCGCCATATCGAAGTTCGGGAATAGCCAGATAGGCGTCAATATGCGCCTTGCGGATGAGAAGGACCTCGCCGGGATAGAATTGCGCTATCCTGACGGACGGGCTTGGCCGGGCAGGGGCGCCTTCGGCTATGTGCAGGAGGCTCGCATTATTGAGTGATGAGCAGGTTTGGAATGAACGCTTTGCGATGAGTGTCCTTGGTCTTGGACGACCGAAATTGAATGCGAGCGAACCCCTCGCTCTTGGATATCGAGTGTCAGATCTTGACCGTTGGTTCGATAAACGTCCTGCCGCGCCACGCCCCCCGGGCA
>NZ_LMUG01000104.1:132282-132481 GCF_009766125.1 Acidisoma sp. S159 | reverse complement strand
ACATCTCAAAGCGACCGGATTTCATCAACGAGTGCAACTGCACGCTTTGTAGCAAGTCCGGCGCCCGCTGGGCCTATTCCATCCCTCGGAAGTCAGCGTCGTGGGCGCGACGAAAGGATATAGCCGGGAAGACAAGGAAGACCCGGCTGCAGAAATCCGTTTCTGTGCAAATTGTGGGTCAACGACACATTTTATTCTA
>NZ_LMUG01000104.1:132096-132272 GCF_009766125.1 Acidisoma sp. S159 | reverse complement strand
GAGGCTCGCATTATTGAGTGATGAGCAGGTTTGGAGTGAACGCTTTGCGATGAGTGTCCTTGGTCTTGGACGACCGAAGTTGAATGCGAGCGAACCCCTCGCTCGTGGATATCGAGTGTCAGATCTTGACCGCTGGTTCGATAAACGTCCTGCCGCGCCACGCCCCCCGGCCTGCG
>NZ_LMUG01000104.1:130529-132086 GCF_009766125.1 Acidisoma sp. S159 | reverse complement strand
GAGGCTCGCATTATTGAGTGATGAGCAGGTTTGGAGTGAACGCTTTGCGATGAGTGTCCTTGGTCTTGGACGACCGAAATTGAATGCGAGCGAACCCCTCGCTCGTGGATATCGAGTGTCAGATCTTGACCGTTGGTTCGATAAACGTCCTGCCGCGCCACGCCCCCCGGCCTGCAATGTCATCGAACCTCGACATGACACTCCTGACCCAACACTTGGACGAGTTCTTCATTGGTTGTGAACACGGTGAACTGTTCATCCAGCAGCCATTCTCCGTCACCGTCTCGCGCACCATCGACGATTATACCTTCGAGGTGCTGGCGCGACGCCTCCCCGAATTCGACATGGACGAAAATGTCGTTGAGACTGTCGCCCGTCAGCGGAATCATGCATTGCCCGCGCGTATCTGCGGGCAAGTGGGAGAATGCAGCTCCCAATGATGCGATCTTAGCCTCGCGTTTGATCGCCGCGGTCAGATCGGCAGGGGCCCCACTATGGGTCCCGCTCGTGAGTTCCCTGAGTTTGGCAAGAAACAATGCCGCGGCACGGCGGGGCGGCCATGGCTGCCAGGGCTCAAAGCCCGCCAAAAGCGGCAGTGGATCGGCTATCATCGGCTCCAACTGGATGCCGAGCGTTTCGCGGATTTCCTCCCGTGACCAGCCGGCGACGTGAAGGGCCTCAGAAGAGGCTGCCAGGTGATCCGCGCGCTTGTGAAGCAACTGGTCCTCAGCCGACCAGGCTGGCAGGCTGTAGCGCACCGCGATCGCCTTCTGCAGGCTCGACGTCAGGGCGCTGAACTCGGATCCGAGATGCGGCTTGAGGGGAGAGATCGGGTCGAAGCCGACGAGTCCCTCATCCGCGTCGTGCAACAATTCCCGCAGCGCTTCTCCGGGCGTCAGCGGCTGGTGTGGCTGTATCTGCTGACGCAGCACCAGCACGAGCAGGCTATGCTGCGTCACGGATAGCGGCAGGTCCCAAATCGAATGTCCACCCCAGCGGTATGTCCGGGAGAGCCCGACCGCCAGATCGAGGTCGGTCCAGTCCGTGGGTTGTGGGGCGATCAGATCCAGTCGTCGCCCGGAGCTCAGCCGAACCCAGGCGCGATCAGGCCTCATACCCGCCTCCCTTGCCGTAGCACGTCATTCCAATCCTTCGCCCCATTGGCCGGCAATAGGCGGCTGACTTTCAGATCCAGGGTTCTCCCCATCTCCGTCAAGCGGTCGGCATAGCCATGGCCCGCGCTGTCATTGTCGGTCGCGATGGCGAGTTCGCTGCCCCCCTGCGTCGCGAGGGCCTGAAGTTGGCGCTCCAAAGCGGCAATCGTGCCCGGCCCCATGCCGCCGGCGGTCGCGGTGTAGAGGGTGTCACCCCGTGATTGCTCGATCGCGGCAACGCTCATCGCGTCGATTGGCGCCTCCGCGACGACCAGACGGCTGACCGAGACAGTGCCGCTGCGGGGCCGCCCGGGCAGCCGGAAGAGTGTCTTCTCGCCGCCGGGGCTGAAGCCGCGGTATTCGGGACCGCGCATTTCAATCCCGGTGAGGCGACCTTCGTTGT
>NZ_LMUG01000104.1:130278-130519 GCF_009766125.1 Acidisoma sp. S159 | reverse complement strand
GCACTGCCATGGGGCCCTTCCCGTAGCATGCCGGCGCCGATCGCGACGGACACGACGAGCGCGGGCAGACGGCGTGTCCCGGTCAGATAGCGCCAGGTCGGCGATCCCGGCTGAGGCAGTCGCCGACGCTCCCACTTCACCGCGAATGGCACGTCCGGCGCTGGCTTCGCCGACAGCTGTTCGTGGACCGGGAAAGTTGGGCTCAGACCGATGAATGGGCGGAGAACTTTGCGAATCTCGC
>NZ_LMUG01000104.1:129952-130268 GCF_009766125.1 Acidisoma sp. S159 | reverse complement strand
CACGATGGGCAAACCAAGCACTGCCATGGGGCCCTTCCCGTAGCATGCCGGCGCCGATCGCGACGGACACGACGAGCGTGGGCAGACGGCGTGTCTCGGTCAGATAGCGCCAGGTCGGCGATCCCGGCCGAGGCAGTCGCCGACGCTCCCACTTCACCGCACATGGCACGTCCGGCGCTGGCTTTGCCGACGGCCGCTCGTGGACCGGGAAAGTTGGGCTCAGACCGATGAAGGGGCGGAGAATCTTGCGAATCTCGTCAAAACTCAGGCTCGGATTAAGGAACTGAATTAGCCCGAAGATGTCACCCTTTGCCGT
>NZ_LMUG01000104.1:128602-129942 GCF_009766125.1 Acidisoma sp. S159 | reverse complement strand
GCACTGCCATGGGGCCCTTCCCGTAGCATGCCGGCGCCGATCGCGACGGACACGACGAGCGCGGGCAGACGGCGTGTCTCGGTCAGATAGCGCCAGGTCGGTGAGCCCGGCCGCGGCAGCCGCCGACGCTCCCACTTCACCGCGAATGGCATGTCCGGCGCTGCCTTCGCCGACGGACGCTCGTGGACCGGGAAAGTTGGGCTCAGACCGATGAATGGGCGGAGAACTTTGCGAATCTCGCCAAAACTCAGGCTCGGATTGAGGAATTGCACCAGCCCGAAGATGTCACCCTTGGCCGCGCTGGTGGGATCCCACCAGCCGCGGCCCTCATGGGTCACCAAAAGGATCTCGCCCTTGGCTCTGCGATACTTGAGGCAGTTGCGCGTGCTCTCCTTTTTGTCCAACTGCCAGGGTGGTGAATGCCGCTCCAACAACACCGCGCAGCTCACTCCCGACCTCATCTCTTCCAATTCAGCGTCTTGGCTGCTCATCGTCCGTACTCCTCTCTCAGAATACGGTCCGACGATCGCGTAGCCTGCACTGGACAAGGGCGCCTGCGGAGCAGGCGGGAGCGCTCGCGACGCACCCTTGTGGCGCGCAAAGGCGAATGCGGTATCGGCATTCTCATCACCCTCAGCAGGCTGGTTCTCTCGTCAGCCTGCCGGTGATCGGTGCGAACGAAGCCTCCTCGCCTAAATTGTTTCGCCCGTTCGCACCGATCTGCTTGAGCCTTTGTTCACGGCTTTCGCTGAAACTTTGCGGGCGTACGCGGCGCCGAGGCCCGCAAATAGACTTATCACGCCGCACATGGAGGACTTTCGGTTACGCCAGGAGCGGCGCCCGTGTCTGACTTCTCCATGCGGCATGCGCGCATGAAGCTTCGCCGAGTCGCGCCGACGGTCGTCGGTCTCGCGCGGCGGCCGTCCTCTGCATCTGGAACTGTGGACAACACAGCAAGTTGTTGATGTTCAACGCGCGGCGTGGCAGGAGGACTCATCGCAGCAACAGCGATAGGCCGGAGGAACATGGCGACGACGACCAGAGCGTGGGAACTAGTCCACGAGGAACATACGCCGATAAAGCAGGCGGCACGAAGGCTTGGTGTTCGGGTATGTGAGCTCTATGAGCTGTTGGAAAAGGAGAAGGCCGAGCGGGACAGTGCCACTCACCGGGCCGTTGCTCTTTTATCCGCCGTCATTGCAGCTCGAACCGCTCCGACTGCGGAGGATGTAAACGTCAAAGTACGCGCCAGGCAGCTCCTGGATAACGGACTTGCAACGCGGGTTATCTGCGAGAGGTTGGGGCGCACCGAACGATGGCTCGCCTCGGTGAAGCAGACA
>NZ_LMUG01000104.1:124589-128592 GCF_009766125.1 Acidisoma sp. S159 | reverse complement strand
CAAGGGCGCCTGCGGAGCAGGCGGGAGCGCTCGCGACGCACCCTTGTGGCGCGCAAAGGCGAATGCGGTATCGGCATTTTCATACCCTCAGCAGACTGGTTCTCTCGTCAGCCTGCCGGTGATCGGTGCGAACGAAGCCTCCTTGCGCCAATTTTTCGCCCGTTCGCACCGATCTGCTTGAGCCTCTGCTCGCAAGGTCAAAGAGAGACTGAGCGATGTTGAAGGCGTCTCCGTGCGGGAAGTTGGAGGGGCTGAGGGAGTTGTCGGCGCAAGAGGGCCGCGCATAGCGGGAAGGTTTCGGCCGTTGGCAGGAATCCAGGGCCAGACCGCTGGTGCGGCCGTTGTGCGGACGCATCAAAATGCGGGGCCTGGCGTCTGGTTTCTTGTGCGACTGCCTGACCTCGTGGCTGCCCCGATCCTTGTGCCAGTTTGGAATCTCATATCCGCCGCCACCCCTCGGGCAGGCCGCCCTCGCCGGACCATGATCCGGACTGCGACTTCTTCCGTGACCATCGCGAGCAGCCGGTGATCGCGCGCAGTTTTGCGCGGAATGGCAACGGGCGGGCGGCTTCGCTTGTAGGACGACGGCCTTCGGCGCCACTCGGCAGAGCCTCATGCGCGCATGCTGCATAGAGAAGTCAGCGCTTGTCTCTCCGCGCTGAACCGAGGATCCTCCATGCGGCGTGTTCGGTGAATTTGCAGGTCTCGGCGTGTCCCGAGCGGCAAGGCGAATTGCCTTGAACTGTTCAGAGATGCTGGGTCCCGCCCGACATTGAGATGACATTCTAACGCGCCGCGTCGATCAGCTGCATCAACGCCGTTGCCAACGTTCCGCGGGGTTGGGCATAGCTGCGGCCAGCCACACGGGACGCGGCTCTCGTCTTCATCCCTGTCGCACTCAGACGATCGCGCTTCGCTCGCGGCGGCCGTGCCCCTCCTCCACATCCGGGACCGTCGGGCAATAAAGCAATTGTTGATGTTCAACGAGCGACGTGGCAGGAGGACTCATCTCAGCAACAGTGGCAGGCCGGAGGAACATGGCGACGACGACCCGAGCGTGGGAACTAGTCCACGAGGAACATACGCCGATAAAGCAGGCGGCAAGAAGACTTGGTGTTCGGGTATGCGAGCTCTATGAGCTCTTGGAAAAAGAGAAGGCAGAGCGGGACAATGCCACTCACCGGGCCGTCGCTCTTCTATCAGCCGTCACTGCACCTCGAACCGCTCTGGCTACGGAAGATGTAAGCGCCCAAGTGCGCGCCAGGCAGCTCCTGGATAACGGACTTGCAACGCGGGTTATCTGCGAGCGGCTGGGGCGTACCGAACGATGGCTCGCCTCGGTGAAGCAGACACGCGAGATGGCGCGCACTGCCAGGGACGTTCAGGAGTAGCGCGCCGAGCAAGAGCGGCATGCGACCGCATAGGCGGAATCGCCTGTGGCCAAACGACGCGTACGCAGACATCGAGCGCCACGCCCGTTTGCCGAAGGCTACGTTCGAGTCGTGGATTGATTGAACGGGCTGGCGACGGCCGGCCTTGTCGTCGCCCATAGGCTACGTGCATTGACCGAGATGCGCTATATGATGGATGGGAACCTGTCGCGATCTGCTTGAACAGATGGGACAGTCGATCACTCGGCAGCCGCAGCCTGTTCCGTCTGCAAACCGAGTTCGTGCCGAATATGGGCGTAACGCACGGGATCCAGAAGTCGGCGATCCTTGGCGAGTTGGCGCAGCGCGGCCAGCCCCGCTTGGGTGAAGAAGGCTCGCGGCATGCCCCGGTCCGTTTGGATCTCTACCAGACCGCGGGCCATCATGGTCTGGATCGCGGGAGGAAGCTTCGGCTTGCCGGCCAAAGGCCCTCCACGCCAGATACGCAGGAACATGCCTTCTGCCACGGAGGGGAAGCTACCGAAGTGCTGACCGAGTTCACGCCGAATGATGTCGCGCTCCGGCGCTGTAAAGGCATCAACGGACGAAGGGGAATGGATGACCATCGCCTAACTTACCATGGTTGGCCGTGTCCGGAAGGGGTCCCTCGATCTGCACATCGGCGATGACTGGCTAGCGTATACGCAACATCGCGCCCGACGTCTGCGACACGCGAGCTGTAGCAGCAGATTCGTATGGTTGATTTCTCGGCCGCGATTGATTCAGCGAATTCATCGGGTTGCACTGACATCACAGTTGGCGTGCAACGAGGAGACGGCTAGGATTCGACCAGTTCAGAAGAGAACCTGACATGGTTGTCATAAGAGCCACTGCGGCACGGCTCGAACTCGAGGCGCCCTATCATCCGGCACTGCCGTATCGCGCGAGGCGGGCCGGAGGGGCGTGGCTCGGCCCGGCAACCTGCTGGGTGTTTCCTCTCGGAGCAGAGCAGGCGCTGCGCGCACTCTGCCAGGATATATGGGCTGTCGATGGCAGTATTGCTGCCATGCGAGACATGGTTGACCTTCAAATCAAGGTCGACGAGCGGGTGCCCTTTCGCACAGTGTTTGAGGCGCATGAGACGCCGATCTATCTCGTGGGACGCGAGATCGCTGCGTCGCTGAGGAACCTCCGCGGTGCTCGTCCAGGTCGGGGCGTTCGGTTCCTGACGGGGAAGCCACGGTGCCTCGCATCGCCCAGCACATGGTCGACATCCATTCCGGATGGCGCTGTATTTATAATACGCGATGTGCCGCGCTGCGCCATTGGCCGCTTCCGGGAAGCGGTCAGCGACGCAGGCCATGTCGAGGAGGGGACTCCTCGCACGGAAGGCTGACTACGGTCTGAAGCGTAGTGGCAGATCTGGCCGGAAATCGGCCGCTACACCAGCTTCTTGAGCGAAGGCGAAACTTTGAACCTAACGGTTTTGCCGGCTTTGACTTTGACGGGCTCGCCTGTGCGCGGGTTGAGCGCCTTGCGGGCCTTTGTCTTGGCGACGCGAAACGTGCCAAAGCTGGGCAGGGTAAAGCCACCAGAGGTCTTCAGCTCTTTAACAATGGCATCTATGAGGTCGGCCGCCGCCCGATTTGCAGCGACGCCGGTGAGCTCAGCAGAGTCTTGCAACACGGAGGCAATGAAGGCTTTTGACATAGTCGACTATCCTTAGAACCTTTGAGGCATAACATTTGCCCCAGGTGGCCTCAGAAGTTCAAGTGCCAGGCAAAGGATTGAGCTTCGAATGGCCATGCATGTTTCGTTAGCTGCTCCGCTGAAGCTAGGCGATATCAACGGGGATCAACGTCGGCTGCTCCGACGACACTACGATTCCTTCATCCGCCGTGGGTTTAGCCATTCGACTTATGCGGCTTTCGCTTTACGAGAAGCGATCGTCTTCACCTTTGTTGAGCGACCCGGCATCTTTCTTGGGTTGAATTTATGCGCTGTTGCCACCGCTTTCAACTTCGCGATTCGCTTTTAGCTCGTCGCGAATGGAAGCGAGAGCACCCTTCACGACAGCCGAGCGCCTGTCTGCCGAAATGGCTTCTGCAGCATCAAGAAACGCACGCGCTAAGGCTTTTGTGCCACGTAGTGCGCGGCTTGCTTTGAGAGCCATGAGTTGAACTTTCAGATGGACGAGCGGCTTATTTACTAGATTCTGCGGAATTGCAATCTATTTCGACTGCAGAACTCTCCAGCTCGGTCCTGTTATTCTCGCTCCCGTAAGTACTCAGATGCGGGATGGGCAGGGCGGGGAAATTATCCTCCTTGTGGGAGCCAACAGAGTTTTAACGAAAGCCGCCGCCGCTGACGGCGCGTAGTGTCATCTATTTCAGAAAAGTCCGATCCGCTGCGGGCAAAGTTGGGCACATGCGCTTGGAACACGCCCTTGCTTGCAGGCCAGTCGGAAAGTGCTCCCTCCCGAAGAGCGTCAGGCCGAAGTCGCAGGTTGATGACGCGGATCGTCTCATCGCACTTATGGTGCAGATTAGGTGATATAACGCATCACGCGCAGAAGAGCCTAAGCGCTCCTGACGCCCATAGGGGCGCCCCCAAAAATTGCATCCAATGAAATC
>NZ_LMUG01000104.1:124457-124579 GCF_009766125.1 Acidisoma sp. S159 | reverse complement strand
AATTGCAATCTATTTCGACTGCAGAACTCTCCAGCTCGGTCCTGTTATTCTCGCTCCCGTAAGTACTCAGATGCGGGAATGGGCAGGGCGGGGAAATTATCCTCCTTGTGGGAGCCAACAGG
>NZ_LMUG01000104.1:123829-124447 GCF_009766125.1 Acidisoma sp. S159 | reverse complement strand
AGTGTTCTCGCCACTATGGGGTAAACCGCGCCCCACAGCGGGGGCGCGGATCGTCGTTGTTTACACTAGAAATGATGGCCGGTGAGCAGCACTACTATCAGAATGATTATTAGGATAGTGCCTATGCCGACGCCCCCGTGGCCATAGCCTGACCGGCCGCCGCGATAGCCGTAGCCGATGCCACCGCCGAAAAAGATGATGGCCAACACGATCAGCACGATGAGCAGCATTGGAGGCGTCCTTAAGGTTTCGAACGATAATAGTGTCTCATGGGCATCGTTTCGTGCCCAGCGAAATCAGTTTCCGCGCACAGCGAGTAAACGCCGCCTCGCGGCAGGGCGGGTCATGGCCATTAAAGCCTCCGCAATCACTTCTCGCGAGTAGGACCGCCCAACTTGCCATGCACAAGTAAAACACTCGCAAGGGTATGTTCACGATACACAAGGACTTGGATAAGAAGGAGACCGCCATGCCTGATCCGCGTATGTCGCGTCGTTTACCGCCGGCCAGAGCGTCCTCCGCTCGAGATGAGATCAAGGCGTCGAGAGCCGAGACTGAGTTTCAGCGGGTGACCAGAATTGCGCGCACGAGGCTGGACCGAGGCGAACTCTCGCCCGG
>NZ_LMUG01000104.1:123117-123819 GCF_009766125.1 Acidisoma sp. S159 | reverse complement strand
AAGCCTCCGCAATCACTTCTCGCGAGTAGGACCGCCCAACTTGCCATGCACAAGTAAAACACTCGCAAGGGTATGTTCGCGATACACAAGGACTTGGATAAGAAGGAGACGGCCATGCCTGATCCGCGTATGTCGCGTCGTTTGCCGCCGGCCAGAGCGTCCTCCGCTCGAGATGGGATCAAGGCGTCGAGAGCCGAGACTGTATTTCAGCGGGTGACCAGAATTGCGCGCACGAGGCTGGACCGAGGCGAACTCTCGCCCGCCGCCTACGCTGTGATCCTCGAGCGCGCGAGGAAGGCCCGAGATTCTGCTGATGACGCTCCGGGCACGGCGTAGGACCGACGTCAGCGTCGGCACTGGGGCACTTCTGCGTTATGGTGGTCGCTCCAGGGAGCTCATCATGGAAAAGAAGTCGAAGCCAATAAAACGGCGACCGTGTCGAGTGCACTCAATCGGTCAGCATTCGTTCCACAACGTGCTTCGGGAGGCAGTGCATAGGCTGGGTTTCGGACAAGCGCTCTCAGAAACGGCTGGACCCTGAACAGTATAACCAGCGCTTTGACGTCATCGGACGGGCTCCCGGCCACATCCGATGACGGCCGGGGTCGTTCGTCCGGCGAGCGGAGTTTAGGGGCCGATCGAGGCCGCGTCATCTCACCTTTTGGGAGGACGGGCTCCCTGCTTGGGGGCTGTCAATCCTTC
>NZ_LMUG01000104.1:122727-123107 GCF_009766125.1 Acidisoma sp. S159 | reverse complement strand
TATAACCAGCGCTTTGACGTCATCGGACGGGCTCCCGGCCACATCCGATGACGGCCGGGGTCGTTCGTCCGGCGAGCGAAATTTAGGGGCCGATCGAGGCCGCGTCATCTCATCTTTTGGGAGGACGGGCTCCCTGCTTGGGGGGCTGTCAATCCTTTACGTCCCCTTTTCTCGATCATCAAGCAACCATGAGGATGACGATGGAAATCCGGCTTCGGCGCTCATGGGAGTCTTAGGGGGAGAACAGCCCTTTGGCGGCAGCCTCCGATCTCGTGTGTTGCAAGGTGAGGCACCTGACGCAGGTTGAGGAGGTAGGAACACTCTGGCGGGAGCTGTGGCAAGACTTCGTATTCTGCTCGTGGAGGATGACGAACTCGTTT
>NZ_LMUG01000104.1:122407-122717 GCF_009766125.1 Acidisoma sp. S159 | reverse complement strand
GGACGGAATTGATCTCGCGTGCGCGTCCGCCAGCTTTATCCCGAAATCGAGGTGATCGTCGTCTCGGGTTATGCCTCGACTTGGCCGAGTGTCTTGATGCGCTTGACCCGCCGACAGTATTTTTTTAGCCTTACCGATCCAGGAAAGTTTTAGAAGTAATCCGCCAGCTGATTAACTAGCGGGTTGCTCGCCTACAGTAGCTGCCGCGTCCGCGGCAAGTTGACGCACAAGCTTCGTTAAAGCTGGCAGCGAAAATGGCTTTGACAGTATCGGAACGTCCGCGTGCCGAGTGCCTCGCAGCATCTCGGAA
>NZ_LMUG01000104.1:122259-122397 GCF_009766125.1 Acidisoma sp. S159 | reverse complement strand
GCCCACAACAGCTGTTTTCCTCAAAGAAGGAGGGTTTGACGCTACTGAGGTCGCCACGGGCAATGATGCGGCGGTCCAACCTACAGACGTCGATGACGTCGATTTGGTATCTACGGGTGTCGCCATGTTTGGTGAGAC
>NZ_LMUG01000104.1:109801-122249 GCF_009766125.1 Acidisoma sp. S159 | reverse complement strand
ATCCGCCAGCTGATTAACTAGCGGGTTGCTCGCCTACAGTAGCTGCCGCGTCCGCGGCAAGTTGACGCACAAGCTTCGCTAAAGCTGGCAGCGAAAATGGCTTTGACAGTATCGGAACGTCCGCGTGCCGAGTGCCTCGCAGCATCTCGGATCCAAATCCGGTCACGAAGGCAAATGGAATTCCTTTATCGACCAGCACATCCGCGACGGGCAGGCACAACTCGCCATTCAAGGCCAAGTCGACAAGTGCCACATCGATCTGCTCAACGTCCAGAAGGGCAATTGACGCTGCTATGGTCGTCGTCGGCCCGACGATGTCACAGCCAAGATTGGTCACGGCCTCCTGGATCAGGAGCGAGATAAAGGCCTCGTCCTCGACCAGCAGCACACGCGTGCTCACCGTAGGACTTCGTTAGGAAATAGGGGAAAGTGGGAAGGCAGGGGCGATGGAGCCATGGCCCAACCTGCACTCATGCAGTCCGGCCGACAACCTGCATCTTTGAGGCAGGAGAGGTTCCGGCGTGTAATGGGTGAGGGCCAACCGCTTGCCGCCCCGCATCCCAAGCTCCCGCAGACTGGACTGCGGGCACTCGCCCCAACGAGCGTCGGCGCCGTCAGCGATCGGCCTACGCCAGGCACTTGGGCCAAGGCGACGCGGAAACGAGCCGCGTCAGCCATCGGCTTTTCTGTTCGGGCGGGCCGCGGCGACCGCGCTCCGAGCGACGCAAGTTGCACATTCGGCGACAAGCTATTACGCACACAAAATTGGTCGCCCTTTCATGGCATCGGCCGACTGAGAGCGGCATGCGCTCCCGCCAAATGCGCGGGAGGGGTGAATGCCCGACCCGATACCTGAGGTGAGACCTACGAACACATCCCCCGCTCCTCGATGGCGGCTAAGGCTGGTTAAAGCCGATGGCAGCCATGAGGCAGAGCGTTATTTCTACGACCTCAGAAGCTTACTCGCCGCTGCAGCGCGGTTTCGAAAGGAATTTCTCGATGTTCGCCTGATCATAACGGTTCCATTGGAAGCGTCGCAGGAAGACCGCGATATTGTCGGACAGATCGCCAGTCGAGTACCACGCAATCCCATTTAGTGATAATGTCTGAGGGTCCGAGCGTTTTCCCGGTCCATGATCTTCGGTGTTCGTTACAAGGTGGCACGGAAGACGGTAAGCAATTCCTCGGCTGAACACAGCGTTCTTCGATGGCGGATGTATGATTACAGATTGAGTTATTAATCCGGCAATATCTCGACGGCTACCCCGGCCCGCAATTTGAATTCGCCAGATGTGATTCGAGCATGGAACCTCTCCATCATCTTCGTCACGGCGCCGGCGTCACTGCCATCAACCCCATATCCAGCGGAGCACCTTGGGATAAATAGCCCTTGCTCGAAGAGGAACGCCCCCACCCGAGAGGGAGCGAAAGTTTTATGGTGGGACATGATTTTCGAAGATCACGCCCGTCATGCTCGAAATCTAAAGAGCTCATTGCAGCCTCCATGCCTTGCAAGGCGGGAGGGCTATCGCCTCTCAGCCACCGACGCCCTGGGATAGACCCTTGCCGGTGATGCGACAGTTATAGGCCAAGTCCCGTCCGAGTGAGATTGTTTTCGCAGGGGATGCAGCGTACCGCGCTGGGCTGAGGTCTCATTCCCCCTCAGGCAGGAATTTCCGCAGCAACTCGCCTGTCCCGCGCATCGCGCCCCACAATCGCCGGTTCTCGGCCTCAAGCTCGGCAACACGCTTCTCCAGAACAGCTATTTCCGCTTCTTTGGAAGATCAGAAACGAGCTTGTCCAGGTAGCCTCCTGTCGCAGCATCAACGATGTAAATAGGTTTGAGCGCTCCATGATCACAAGCCGCTGCTTGATCACATGGCCATAGATTCCTCCGATAGCCAATCAATTGTAGTGGATTTCTTTGCGTTCGCTTGAGGGTGTCCCACGAGATCACCCTGATCGAGATCTACCGGATGCCTTATGTGCCATAGCCGCTCATGCGCAGCGACAAGGGTTTCCAGTGAGCGGCGGTTGCTAAATTCGACTTGACGGGGCCTACGCGTAACCATGGATTCCAGAATATTCAGCAATTGCAACGCGACCAGAGCATCCTGCTGATCACACGCCTGATGAAACGCAAGAAGGAGTTTGTCCGAAAGGCGTCGATTATGGCGGGGAACGCCTCGCGGCTATCAAGGTGAAGGGGATAGTTTGAATCTTCCAAGGTGCTCTTCCCAACGGGCTGAAGCCCGGCACGTGTGGCGCTAACATCCGGCGGTCGATTTCGTTGGCGAATTGGTTGACACCGCAATCGGAGATAGTAATAATTTAAGATATTCTACCATAAACTAAATCCCGCCAAGGGTTTTTTGCAAAAAGCGGCAAATATTCAAGCGCGGGCCAATTCGTAATCCTGAGTTGCAAGTCGAATTCCAAAAGAAGACCTTTTTACGAATATTTGAACACTACTTTTCCGGAACTGTCGTGCAGATTTTGAAAACAGGGGGCCGGCTGGCAGATTTCATTATCAGCCATACCTCCAGGGAGGCCCCGGGGTAGACGGCTGCGCACTTTGTTCCCGTGACGCGTGGTTATCCGGCTAATGGACAGACACGCAGCCAGAATAGCGGCATCAACTACCGTTGGAATGCGCGACGCTGCGATTCGGCTCACCGACGGATAGCTGTCAACACCTCGATGAGGTCGCCGACGTCTTCACAGCGTCGGATGTTCGTGCGGCACCAGCCGATCGGCTAGCCGCTTGATAGAAACACGGCCGAGTGATCACAAGGCTGTCACCGAGCTCGCTGCTTCCAAAAATATTGCAGGTCCTGAATGCGCAAACTCTGGCGGCGCCCGCGCCATTCCACCAGGTCATTAGGGTCGCATCGCGAACCTCTTCCGGAGAAGATGCAATTTCAATATGCACGCCCGCGCTCCCTGTCGCACTGGAAGCAAGAGGCTATGAGTATGTTCCGTCTGAAACGGCTCCCCATCCGGGGTCAGATTCCAGGCCTCGATCCACGGGCGGAAAGCATGCAATAACTGGTCCGAATTCCCAATGTGCTTATTCGCTTCTCTAGCGATCAACAGCAGGGATCCAGATCGGGACGACCTGCGATTTTCACGATACGAATTTCTGGCGCCGTCAAATTGTCATGCTCCACAATACCTCGGCTCTTGGCCAATCAGATATCCACCGTGACGGGCGTTTTGATACGGGTGATGTTCCAAAGCATGAAACCCGACAGCGCGAGGAGCGCGGCGGCGACCGCGCTGTTGGCGATGAAATCCGCCCGGAACGCATAAAGCCAGGCGCTCGCCATGCCGCCCACCGCGGCTCCGGTCTGATAGAGCGCGTTGAGGATTGCGTTGAGGCTGCCACGCTGTGCGGCGCCAACCAGCAGCATGGCGCCCCCGAGCATTAGGGCCATCATCAAATCCCGACCAAAGGCGAAGGCCGCATAGGCGCCAGCCTGGAAGAAGGGCAGACCCGTCCCGAAGGGGACGATAAGAACCACGGCGGCGATGCCGATCGCGGCCGTGGCGCAGAGGCCCAAGGGGTGCCGGAACAGCAGACTCAGCCGGCTCGAGAGGAAGGCCCCGAAGAGCCCGCCGATCTCGCCCAGGAGAAGCGTGGTGCCGATCGTGCCGACGCTGTGCTTCGCCAGTCCATGTTGGATCATCCAGCTTGGGTAAAGCCCCATGAAGGTGACCACGGCTGCCGCCCAGCAGAAATAGGAGGGCAGCAGGAGCCGCGTGCTGGCGTCCAGCGACAGGGATAGCAGCCGAATCTTGTAGGTCTGCCGGCTCACAGGACCCGTTGCCAAGGCTGTTGGATCTGTCGCAGGGAGCGTTGATGCTCCCACCGCCAGCAGGAGGCATACGAGGGCCAGGAGAATCAGCGGTAGCTGCCAGGCCACCAGGCCTCCCAGGAAGACGCCGATCGACATCGCGAGTAAAAAAGCAAAAGGAGCCGCTGTTGTGACATAGCTGGTCACCCTGGTCCGGCTCTGGGCCGGGATATAGTCGGCGATGGCCGCGAAGACCGAAGCACCGATCATCGGCATGAAGAGGCCCGTGACTGCACGCCCGGCGATGATGGGGACGGCAGAAGCCGAAAGGGCCGTGGCTGCCAGGACGATGGCACAGCCTATACCGCCCGTGACGATGAATTTTTTGCGGCCAAGACGGTCAATAATCGGCCCAAGGGCGAGATTGCTGGTCAGGGCCATGACAGGGAATGCCGCTAGAACCATGGCCGCCTGGGAGGGAGAGAGGCCGATATCCCGTTGAATGAAAGGCAACAGCGGGATCATCATCGCGACGTTGAAGTTGATCACAAAGAAGGCCGTCCAGAGGATCGCCACGGTCAGCATTCCATTCCCCTCAAATCCGGGGAGAGCTTGGGGCAAGCAGGGGACCGCCTCAAGGACATCAACGAACTTTCTCAGGTGGCCGCCGCGTCAGCGCTCGATACAGGGTGAGCGAGGTAGGTGGTTTCCGGACGGACCGCTTGCGGGCATATGCGTCCGCGTAATGCCGTTCGCTGAGCGGACCTTCTATGCGTCAGCCGCGCGATATGGACAGGCCCGCGAGAAGCGGCGCGTATGCGGCGAGCTTGCTGTCGCCCGGGGCGACGGCGACCGACCTCGCGAAGGCGCGCTAGGCGAATCGGATCGACCCAGCGTCCGTCCGCGAGGAGGTGGAGGCAGCCGGCTTCGTGCTGGATGCGGAAAGCACCATTCTCGCTAACAAGGACGATCAGCACTCGATCAAGGTGTTCGATCCTTCGATCAAGGGCGAGACCGATCGGTTCGCCTACCGCTTCGTGAAGCCCTGACGGGCTCACGAGGAAAATGTGCGTCGCGGGCACCGAACGGACGGCAGGTTTCAGGAAACGCTCTCTGATTGGCGAGCGACCTAAAGGGGTCGATAACCGCCTGACCGATTCGGGCCTCGGACCCCACGGAGGTGGCATTGAGCCAGTTGATCCGCGCCCCGCCAAGCCGCTCTCGTGTTGGCGAAGTTGCAGAAAGCAGGTCACTCTCCATTGAGAAGTATTGAGGCTAGCTCGCTTCCGACACGCCTTGGCGAACTCGCTCCATCGACGGATTCTTATTAATCTCAATACGCGAGAAGACCTGTAATCGCGTGTTGACGTGCGCACTTGGTCGATCCTTGGCTAACCCAACCGAAGGGCGGCCGACTTAGTTAGGACTTCGCCGCCCAACATAGGTTCGGGAGGTTTCGGCGGACGATCGGCAAGCTTTCGTTACACGGCGGCCGGGTCAAACTACAACAACACTGCGCCGCCGCTCGGGACTGAATTTCCCGATGCAGCCTTACGACCGGACAAATCGGCAGCCTGCGGGTCGGAAGGCGTGCCATGTTCCAATAGGAGTTGAAATGCGCGCGACCCGTGAGATGCTGACTGTGTTAGCGGTGGCCATGTTCGCTTTCCCTGCATTTGCTGATAGAGCGCCGCAGGCGAGCGGGATGCCAAGATTGGCAATCGGTGGCCATGACATTGTCGCCTATTTCTACTGCCAGCGCGCATTATGCCAGGGAGCGCCAGCGGCAAACTCTACGCCAGCCGTACGAAATACTGGGCGACTGAATTGCGTCAAGACCAAGCAGAAAACATAAGCCTTACTGGAAAGGATTGGGGATCGGTAAAAGACATGCCTGAGACAGCGAAGTAAAACACGGAAAGAGCATGGTTAAGCGCCCTTTTTCCTGCCTTTCTTGAAGCGCGTGTGTCAGGCCCGGCGTCAGATGTACTCAATCGAGGCGAGGCGGTGAACGTCACGACCCGCCTTCAGCGTCAGCTCGGGCACTCGGAACTGCGGCTTCCAAAGCTTCGCGGTCCAGCGCCGGCCACGGATGAGGCTTTACGGTCGCCGCACTACCTTCCCTTACCCGGCGTATCGGGTTATCCGCGAGGCCGCCGAAAGGAAGCTAATCATTGGCGTTGTTATGGAGGATGGCTCGTCAGCCGCAGCCATCCTCGTGCTCATTCGGTCCTGCTATTCGGGCAGTCCGGCGAGACGCAGGCACTTGGCGAAATGTTCGCGATCACTTGCTCTAGCAAAAAGCGCCCTCGTGACAAGACCGCCTATCGTCACTTCGGGTTGAATCGCCAAGCAGTGCGCCACCAACTCCTGAGTGCGTTCGGCAAGACCCAGCTTCGCGCAACATCCCGCCATCATGGCGGACGCTTCGGCGTCTGTCGGTGCACCCCGGTCGAATTCTTCCAAGGCTTGTACGTAGCGGCGCATAACGAACTGGGCGACCCCGGGCGCGGGCCGGTACAGAAGAGGTGCGAAGTACGGATCTATGCGCCGCGCATCGCGCAGATACTCAAGTCCCTCTTCCGCGCGCCCAATCCTGGAAAGGAGTACACCCAGGTCGGCCTTGGTCACCGGGTTGGCCGGGTTAATCTCGGCGGCGCGCTCCACATGGCTCAGCGCAGCGCCGAAACATTGCCGGTCCAGATAAACAAAACCCAGTGCGGCATGGCTCGCACTTTCACCGTCCGACAGTTCGGCGCCGCGCTTCGCGAGCGTGAACGCACGATCGAGGATCTCCGGCGATCCCGCTAGCCCGAAATGCCAATCGTCCCTCAGGAGCATAGCCAGCAGGCTGTGAGGAAGCGCATATCCGGGGTCGAGCTCGATTGCATGCTCAAAGAGGCGCTTTGCCTCGGTCCGCGCCGTGGGCCTATCCCATGCCAGCCAGTCGGCCAGCATCGTAAGGTCGTAAGCGGAAGGGTTGCACGGCGGCCTGCTGCGTAAACGCTCTGCCGCGCTTACAAACATCCGACCAACCAGGGTTCCGGTGATTGTGCGCACCAACTCGTCTTGAAGCGCGAGGAGACCTGTTATCGGACGATCGTAACGTTCGGCCCAGATCTGATTGCCCGACCGGGCATCAATCAGCTGAGCCGTGATCCTAACGCGCTCTCCCAACCGGCGGACACTTCCCTCCACCAGGAAATGCACGCCAAGCTCGCGTCTCGCCGCCTGGACGCTAAGGCGCTGACCCTCGAAGCGGAAAGTGGCGCTGCGCGAGGTAACCGCTAGCGATTGCCAGCGCGACAGGTCGGTGATGATGTCTTCGGTGATACCTTCTGAAAAATACCCTTGCTCGCGATCCGAAGACATGTTGACGAATGGAAGGACGGCGATAGAGACCTTAGTTGCTCCGACAAGCTGTCCGCCGTCAGCCGCAGACGCTGCACCGAACCTCGTCTCGTCGGCGCCTTCGGGACGCACCAGCCGGTAGCCGCGTTTCGGCGCGGTTTTCAGCACGACACGGTCGTTGTCCAGGATCGCCCTTCGGATCTCGTGGATGCACTGCACGAGGCTGTCGTCAGTCACGGTGAGTCCGGGCCACAACGCGTGCATCAGTTCATCTTTGGTGGCTAGCTGCCCGGCGTGCTCGGCCAGGTAGCGCAGGACAGCAAACGCCTGCGGGCGCAAAGCGACGGAAACTCCCGCTGCGGTGCGTAATGTCTCGCTTCCGAAGTCGGCAAGGACACCATTGATGGCAAGCTTTTGACCCAAGACGTCCATCCAGTTCTCCACTGAACCACGGCCGTCGGCACCCCTCGGAAGCCGAGTTAGCACATTTCGACGTGGCCGCCGCCTCAGCCAGGGCCGCACCACGCCGAGTAGCGAAATTTCGCAGAATTTCGGCGGCCGATCGGAAAAATTTCGTTACGCATGATCGGACAAGACTATAATGCTCCAAACCATGTCCGGCGCTTCAACCTCCAAGTCGTCAGGCTCGTTCCGGATATTGAGATTGTCTACAAAGTGACGGGCGATTGGTAGAAGTCTGCGAGGCTGGCGCAATTAGCACGATCTGGATCCGGCCGGCTGCTCGGCCCTGGCTGTCGCGCCGGGCGAGGCGGGTCGTCAATCTCTTCGGCTAACCGAATGGCCTGAACCGAAACAACGAGCAGTCGAAGGTCAGCCGGAAGGCGACAACCGGAAGGATCGACATCTTCCCGATCGGACTCCCGTTGGCCTCTGGTCAACACGCGCAAATGGATTTATCGCGTGACGCAACCTTGTGGACCGGTTTTTCGCTGCTGGGCTTGGCTGGCAGTCGATCTCAGCGTAGTTTCGCTGCTGCAACTCAGCCCGCATTTGGTTTCTCTTTCTGAAGTGCTGCGATCGTCCTTCTTTGACGCTTTATCGAAAGCGGGTTGCGGTCGACCTTGGCCGAGAACGGAGTAGCACAGCGTTGATCCATGTAGCGCGGCCGATTTGGCCTATCATCGTTCTCAGACCGGGATCGCGGCCATGACGTCAGAGTGGGCCGAGTTGCAGGAATAACAGAAAAAGTGTGCGTTCTACGCTTTGCGCTGGGGGGTGCCGGATGTCGTTCGATTATATCATTGTCGGAGCAGGCTCGGCTGGTTGCGTGCTGGCCAATCGGCTGACCGAAAATCCGGATTGTCGTGTTTTGCTCATTGAGGCTGGTGGCGAAGCGACGAATCGGCTGGTGGATAGTCCCGGCGCCATGACCCGTTTGGCGGACACGCCCGTCGACTGGGGGTTTCGCACTACACCGCAGGCGCATCTGTTCGACCGCGTGATTCCCTATCCGAGAGGGCGCGCCGTGGGGGGCAGCAGCGTTCTCAACTACCTAATCTACATTCGCGGCAATCGCGGCGACTACGACCATTGGCGGCAACTGGGCAATGCGGGATGGGCCTATGATGATGTGTTGCCGTATTTCAAGCGTGCCGAAAACAATAGTTCCATCCGCGATGATTTTCACGGAGAGGACGGTCCGCTGCAAGTCGAAAACCTGCCCAATCCTTCGCCTTTACGTGCGACCTACTTGGAGGCCGCGAAGTCGATCGGCATCCCGTTCAATCACGATTTCAATGGCGCGTCGCAAGCGGGCTGCGGCTGCTATCAGGCGACGTTGAAGAAGGGTCGCCGCTGCAGCACAGCGGTCGCTTATATCGAGCCGATTCTTGGCCGTCAAAATTTTCACCTGGTCGGCCATGCCATCGTCACCCGCCTGATCGTCGAGAACGGGCGCGCTAGGGGGGTCGAATACATCGCGAGCGGTCGGACGATCGAGCGAGCGGATGCCGACGTCGAAGTGATCTGCGCCGCGGGTGCGATTGGCACTCCGCATTTGATGATGCTGTCCGGCCTTGGGCCAGCGGATCATCTTATCGAACATGGCATTCACGTTGTGACTGATCTGCCCGGGGTCGGTCGTGACCTGCAGGACCACATGGGAAGCATTGACGTCCGCGCGACGGTGCGCGACCCAGATGCCGTGTACGGTTCAGGGCCGGGAGATTTTGCGGCAAGCCTTGATCAGTTCGAACGCGATAGCAGCGGGCCGCTGAGTACCACCGGCCTGGAAGCGGGAGGCTTCATACGGGCTGACAACGATGATGCGGACTCGGGTCTGCAGATTTTCTTCAATCCCGGCACTGCCGAATTCTTCAGGACGAACGGCGTTGCGGACCGGGACCACTTCTACATGAGCTGTTACGTGTGTCGGCCGAAGAGCCGAGGATCGGTGACGCTCGCATCCGGCAATCCGCTTGACAGCCCGCTCATCAATCCAAATTACCTGTCGCATTCGGATGATCTGAGGTTAATGATCGCGGGCATTCATCGCCTCGTCGAGATCATCCGTGCCCGGCCCTTTGACGACATACGGGGGGGTCTGATTGAGCCCGATCCCACCAAGCTCAGCAAGGCCGACCTGGAGAATGTCGTGCGGCAGTCCGGCACTACCAACTGGCACCCGACCAGCACGTGCCGGATGGGATCGGATGACCAGTCCGTTGTCGACGCTGAACTGCGAGTTCACGGAGTGGCGGGACTGCGCGTCTGTGATGCCTCGGTAATGCCGAGCTTGGTCAGCGGCAACACCAACGCCCCGGTCATCATGATTGCCGAGAAGGGCGCGGACCTGATCCGTAACCGCGGCGCCTCTCAAAGGTTGCGATCCTGACCACGCTGCTGCGACGCGCGACATCCGGCATCGACCTCGCGCTCAATTAGGAGCCTAAGGTGGTGTCTCTAGCTTGAACCGATCACCCTGCCTCAGAGGAGGCCGTGTGAAACGCGTTGGGGGGATGGGTGCTGACAACGACGCTGCCAGTTTAGTTTTCGCGTTCGCCGTTCCGCTAGGTGATGCTGGTCAGACTCCCATTGCTTCCAGGAGGCGGCCAGAACTTATAATTGTAAGCACTCACTACATGTTGGAGGCTGCTACTTGCAGCCTCATTTTTGCGCGGACCCGCTTGAGCGTTCGGGTCGGGAAATTTGTGGCGCCCATCCAGGCCTTTAATGTTCCGAAGGGAGGCAGGGGCGTTCGGGTGAGGTCAAAGAAGTCGACCAGTCCGACACCTGATTGAGAACGGCGCTTGCTGGCCTACGTAAACTCCACAGCTTAACCGGCAATAATGGGCCCCGGCTATGACTGATGACTCGAGCATCAGGATGAGGACCTGACGGTGAGGCAGCTGGGTGAGCAATTTGGTCGCGGTTTCGCCGAGGCTAACCTAACCACATTCGAAGCCGTCCTTCTCGGTGCCGCGGACTCACTTCTGCAGGGAATGGCCGAGGCGGGAGAAGACGAAGAGGTTGCCCAAGCTGCGGTGGATCTGTTCCGCAAAGGTGCTCGAGATGAGTGGACGCGGGTATCTAGGGCTCTCAAGAATGCCACGCCTGGCAGAGTCTAGCAGTAGCGCCCATGCTGAACTCGGAGTCAAGCTGCGCACGACCGTGGCGAGCCTGCGCGCGAAACGTCCTGCCAAGAGCTGCTGATCATGGCGCTCCTGCGCACGCTCGGGATGGAGCAGAAAGCAGCGCTCCCGCGGCTGCCTCGATGCTATGGAGGAAGGGGAGGTCGTCCCTTCCCGGTCGTCGATCCAGGCCAGGTTGAATCTGACACAGCGCGATGGACCGACATGATGCGCAGAGGTTTAGACGGGGGACTATGTGCTGGTTCGAAAAGATCCGCCGAGATGGTGCCGGCCTCGCCCATCTATCTATGCCTCACACCATCGGCAATTCTGCTACGGCCCCGATCCGGGTTGGGCGGTCGAGTTGGTACCGGAGCCGAGGAAAGGGGATCGGCTGGTCAATCGTTGCCAGCTTTAGGCTGCTGGCCGTCCTCCCTGCGTGGCACCCTGCCCGCGTGCGCCCGCCGCAGCCCTCGAATCGGGACCACCGCCGCCTAACGCTGCAAGAATCTTGGGCGGGCGCCATAGCGAACAAGAAAATCGAGATACTGTTGCTCGTGAACACGCCGAGTTTATGGGTACGCCTCGGCAAAAACTACGGCAAAAGGAGCACCGCCGAGCACGAGTCAGCGGCCCAGGGCCGCGTCGATAAGCCTAACAACCTGACGTAGCCCTGATCCGGACTAACCGGAATATCAATCTCATATCGGGCATCGGCGGTCCCGGGAACCTTGGTTACGATTATGACTGACTTCGGCGGGATCGTGGTGCCGGTATTGTTTAGGATATCGAGAGAAGAAGTAGATGGAAATCCGTGAAAGGCAGCGCGATAGACGAGGGCGCAGGGAAGTGCCTTGCCCATCGCCGGATTCGAAGGTGTTCCCGTGCCGGGAACATCCGGTTTGTCCTGGGCGCTTGCCGGCACTGCTACCGCAAGAAGTGCAAACGCAACAAGTGTTGTTGTCTTCACAATGAACCTCACCCAGCCAACACTCTGTACAGGCAGCCATTTCGTCCAAGCCAGAAGTCATTTGGGCACCAGCCGCCCAACATGCTCAGCAAACGCGGGCAATATTGTCGCCCGCTATCCTTACAAAAGACGCCCGCAAACTGCGCGCCTTTGAGCTTAAGGGTCAGCGGATTGTGGCCGCCCCTAGCGCTGGAAGACCCATTTTAGGACCGCAAGGACAAAGAGCGCCCCTTGCGGCGGGCTATGGTCGTTCCCTTAGGCCCAGTACGGCCACTACGCAACGAAAGCTCTCCGAGGTTTTGCGAAATATTGCGAACAAATCGCGCAGAGGTGCTAGCGTGGGTTCGGGTGCCGGGGCCCGTCATTTGGCAGAGGGCTGGATGGACGCGCAGGGTCGGAAGCTTGCCATCAATGGTGTGATTGCCGATTTCGGCAGCGAGACCTTGCGTACTGCTTCGGGGCATTCCGTGCCGTTGCGGCCGCAGGCGTTTGCCGTCCTGCGCTACCTGGCCGAGCGCGCCGGGCAGCTCGCCACCAAAGACGAACTTATTCACGCGCTCTGGCCTGGACTCGCCGTAACCGACGATAGTCTCGTGCAATGCGTCCATGAAATCCGCTGCGCGTTCCAGGATAGCGGCCGCGTCGTGCTGAAAACCGCGCCGAAACGCGGCTACAGGCTAGTGCTGCCAGATGAGGCGGCGGGGGGTTGGCTGGGTACAGCGTCTGCTGCGGACGGCAGA
>NZ_LMUG01000104.1:109440-109791 GCF_009766125.1 Acidisoma sp. S159 | reverse complement strand
CGCCGGCGTCACTGCCATCAACCCCATATCCAGCGGAGCACCTTGGGATAAATAGCCCTTGCTCGAAGAGGAACGCCCTCACCCGAGAAGGAGCGAAAGTTTTATGGTGGGACATGATTTTCGCACCTTGCCAAACAAGCCAAGGTTTCCATCGCCGTCCTGCCATTCGTCAGCATGTCTTCGGATCGCGAGCACGAGTATTTCACCGATGGCATTACCGAGGACCTCATCACCGACCTGTCTCGTTGGCAAACGATAGCAGTTGCCTCGGCGATCTCCACCTTCCGCTCAAGGACCAGTCCATCGACATCCAGGCCGTGAAACGCGAGCTTGGCGTGCATTTCCTGGTAG
>NZ_LMUG01000104.1:27933-109430 GCF_009766125.1 Acidisoma sp. S159 | reverse complement strand
TTCAAGGACCAGTCCATCGACATCCAGGCCGTGAAACGCGAGCTTGGCGTGCATTTCCTGGTAGGGGCAGCGTCCGTCGGTTGGGGGATCGCGTCAGGATCTCGGCGCAGCTGATTGACGCCCAGACAGGCAATCATGTCTGGGCCGAACGTTACGATCGTCCGATGCCTGATCTCTTTGCTATGCAGGATGAATTAGTGCGTACAATTGCCGCAACACTCGTACGCCGAACGTTTGTGAATACCGGAGAGCGTTTGCGCCGCAGTCCGCGATGTAACCCGTCCGCTTACGACCTTACGATGCAGGCGGATAGCCTTGCTTGGGATAGGCCCTCGGCGCGGGTTGAGGCGAAGTGCCTCTTTGAGCAGGCGATCGAGCTCGACCCCGGATACGGGCTTCCTCACAGCCTGCTGGCGTTACTCCTGTCCGACGATTGGCAGTTTGGACGGGCGGGAACTCCCGAAGTCCTCGACCGCGCGTTCGCACTTGCGAAGCGCGGAGCGGAACTTTCGGACGGTGAAGGCGCAAGCCACACAGCATTGGGCTTTCTTCACATGGAACGACAACATTTCGACGCAGCACTGAGCCACTTGGAGCGCGCCGTCGAGATTAACCCGGCCAACCCGGTGAACACGACCGATCTCGGCATAGTCCTCTCGAGGGTCGGCCGCGCGGAACAGGGGCTTGAGCACCTACGCGATGCGCGCCGCACAGACCCGTACTTACCTTCCTTCTACCGGCCGGCACCGGGGGTCGCTCAGTTCGTGATGCGTCGCTACGTGGAAGCCTTGGCAGAATTCGACCGTGGCGAACCAACGAGGGCCGAAGCGTTGGCCATAATGGCGGGATGTTGCGCGAAGTTGGGGCTTGCCGAACGCACTCGGGATTTGGTGAAGAAGTGTCTGGCGATTCAACCGGAAGCGACGATAGGGGAACTCGTCAGGAGGGCCCTCTTCGCGGGAGCGAGTGACCGCGAGCATTTTTCCGAATGCCTACGTCTCGCCGGAATGCCCGAATAGCAAACTAAACCACGTGTGCTGCATAGCGGCCAACGGGCAGCCTCGGTATCGAGGGCATCAAAATCACAGGCTAAGGGCGGTGGCTCCTCGTCTGCATCAGATGAAATAACAGCGACCGGCTTTTGGTCATGAGATTGATGCCAGCTAACGACACCCGGCACGAGCAACGATTATCGCCGCACTCGCTACATCACGGTCAATACGCGAGATGCAATCTTATCGCGTGTTGACTCCAAGACTTCTGTGCAAGCAGTATACCGCCGACGATCAACCGTGCCCCGACGAAATCGAATAAATCGGAATCGGTGATCTTTTCCAAAACCGCTTCCCTTGTGCAGTGCAACATAATTTTGGTGGGTTGAGCAATAACGGAAAGTTGATAGTTGTTCTGGCCGCCTCTAGCGGCTTGCTGAAATGCACATTCGCAAAGCCATGACGGACGCACCTCACCTTCTGAATGAGGTTGGCGAGGTAAGGAGAATAACTGACCCTCTCTTGCTCGCGTTAGTCGAAGTGACTTCTGTTATCGGCGACTGGAACCTCTGCTGTCTGGATAATCGAGCATGGCATCACGACCCATCTGGCGCGGCCATCTTCGTCTGGCGCTCGTCTCCTGCCCGGTCGCCCTCTACAATGCGCGGCACGATCGGGCTGCGATCCGTTTCAATATGATCAACCCTGAGACCGGCAACCGAATCAAGATGGTTTCCCAGGATTCTGGGACGGGAGCTCCTATAGAGCGCGGGAAGACCGTGAAAGGATACGAGTTCGACAAGAACCGATACCTGATCCTGAATGATGAGGACTTTGAGAGCGTCAAGGTGGACAGCTCCTCAATCATGTCGGTCGAGAAGTTTGTAGACGCAGGGTCGATCGATCCGATTTATTACGACGCGAGCTACTTCCTGGCGCCAGACGGAAAGGCCGGCGAGGATGTTTATGCGGTTCTGCGAGAGGCAATCTCAAAGACCGGAAAGACCGCGTTGACGCGCGTCGTTATCTCGCAGCGGGAGCGGACTGTTGCCTTGCGCCCCATGGGCGTCGGGCTGATGGCCCACACCCTCTATGAGGATCGTGACCTCAACAGCGCCGACGAGTATTTCGAAGACGCGGCGCAGTTGAAGACCGATCCCGAGATGGTCGAACTCGCTACACAGCTCATCCAGCGGAAATCAGGGAAGTATGATCCGGCGGATTTAGAGGACCGCTACGAGACCCGGCTCCGGGCGCTGATAGACACGAAGCTGGCGGGTGGCGGGCTGGTCACGGAGCCTGAAAGGCCGATTGAACGCGGGAACGTCATCGACCTTGTGGCTGCGCTCAAGAGAAGCCTCGCGCAGGCGCAGAGCGCCGAGGAACAGCCGAAGCCTCCAAAGGCGCGCAAGGATCCGGATCGTCGTCAGACGGGTCTCAAGCTGCCGATTGCGGGTGGAAAGGGCAAAGTGGCAGAGCCCGCCGTTCAAGCCGAGCCCGCAATCCAATCGGTGTCGAGCAGAACGAAGAGAAAAGCGTAGCTGGTTGTCGCTGCGACGACTGAAAACACCGGGGTGACGATGATCCGCCAGATAGTCCTCGCATCAGCGCTTTTGGCGTCTTCTCCATGCCTAGCTAAGGTCTGGAGCGAACACTGGACGGCCACGGCAACTGACTCCATCGCGATCACCGGTGACGTGACGCTCTACAACAACCGGATGGTGATGGCCGGCGGTAAGAGCTTCCCGATCCATAAGCTGCACAATCTGACGATCTCGGCGATCGGTGGCTTCAACGGACCGGCAACGCTTTTCAAGATTTCGCCGCCGAGTAACCCTACACTGCTCAACGGCAACAAGCTCTGCGGCAACGATCCAATCACCTACGTGATTATCTGGCACCATCCGAAGATAATGCCCGGCAGTCCGCCCGGCAGAGGTCTGGCCGCGTTCTCAGGTGCCGCTGAACCGACCGGTTCGGGTAATCCCTGCGCGGTGTATTTCTACGAGATCGGCCATTAGGTATTAAGTTTCGAGGCAGTCTCTGTGCGCGGCGGTGTCGCCGGGCCCACATAAACCCAGCCTCCCTTCGTCACGTCGTCCGCGTGGATGCCGACGCGCTGGTAGAATAGCCAGTGGTCCGTCTCCCAGCCTCGGACACGATATCAGTATGTGGGTTGGTGAACCCAGTGAACCGTTCCGTCGGGCGTGCCGCGAGGAGGCATGCATGCATCCATGTGTCGGTCTTCCTTTCGACAGATGACAACGACGCCGGCAGGTCCAACCCTCAGTGTAATGGTCTCGCCGCGGTAGTTGAAGTAGCGAAGACCCTGTTTGCCAGCTCGCAAGTCGCAACGTGGCGTCGTGAGATCGCTGAGCTAAAGCGGCTTCTATAGATGGCCACGCTGCCTCGTTTCGATACAGCATCGACGGCGTGGCCGGATGATTGCAAGCTGAAGCACACTGCGGAATCTTGTTAACGGTTGCACCGAAATCGCCTGATGCGAGCTGACCGACTGATCCCACCATAATTACACTGTGAGGTCAACACGCGATAATCTATATTATCGCGTATTGAGCAGCCTTCTGTTGGAGCGCTGAGCCTGGAACGGGAAGGACTACGTCGATATCGAACTCGCCGCAGTCCTTGACACGTTTATGGTCGCTACAAACCTGACAGCCTGGCAAGAGAAGAAGCCCCCATTCGACGTTTCCATTGTCGGCCTGTGGAAGAGGGCGCGGACTAGTGGTGGCCTGATCGTTCCGGTGCAGGCCGTCAATTCCGCATTGAAGTTAGGTCGGGTAGTTGCGCAGGCGCCGTGAGTTACGCGGCTTTGAGCGCCGCACACATGCAACAGGTGGTGCCGAAAAGAGCTGCATGCTGAAGCTTCGCTCTGAATTGATCTTGAAGAAGCTCACGACTTAACTTCGCGTGGCGGAAGGCGGTCCCTCGCGATTTGTACAAGAAGTTCGTGCCGTGCGGCAATGCGTCGTCGTTGAAGTCATATTCGTGGTTGTGCAGCGGCTTCGAATGCTTGCCGTTACCGACAAGCGAAGCAGCCCGGCACACGCTGAAGGAATCGAGCGAAATCCTCCGACGCTGTTTAGAATTCCGTTGACTCCTCCACGTTCTCGCCGCCTGGCACCTTTCGCGCCGCGGAAAGAGCCGCTGTCGCGGCATCGAGATCGTCGATCATGGGCGCGAACTCGCGCGTTAGTGCACTTCGCAATCCATCTCGTAGCTGGGCGCAATAGCAGTTATAGCATGCCTGGACGTTGACACTGTGCCGGTAGAGCGAAATTCTGCGCCCAAAGTCGCGACATTTGTCGCGACGAAGCCAAGGCTCCGCGACATAGAGCAGCCAAAGCTCAAAACGACTTGTTGCGGGGCATCTTCGTGATTTATGCGGTTTTGCCGGACAAGACTGCACGATTCGATGGGCACTACCATTTGGGCGGACGTACCTTACACGTGGTCGATCGATCTGGCGCCGCACGAGGTTTCTTGCCAGCCACCTGACACTGGGGCCGGCTCGACGTTGCACGCCGTGCCTGCGGGGGCCGCAGCCACTTTACACAATGCCAAGCGCCCCAATAATCAAAGGGAAAGATCATGATTGGCCTCGCAACTCTTCCTCACGATACCGCAACGCTATCGCGCCGGGAGAAGAGCCGTACTGCGATTCGCGGCGCGTTCTTTTCTGAGTTCATCGACATGTTTGACATCTATTTGCCAACGGTGGTGCTGTCGCCCATCCTCTTCTTCTTCCGACCCGCCGCAATCACGCCGGGGACTGCCGCGATACTAACGTCCCTCGTTTTCATTACGACACTTCTTGGCCGCCCGATTGGGGCTTTTATCTTCGGCGTCGTCGCAGACAATGTCGGCCGCCGCATGGCGTCGATCTACTCTGTTTCTGGCTTCGGCTTCATCACCTTCCTGATCGCCATCCTGCCAGGCTTCGACAGCATCGGCATCGCCTCCTATTGGCTCCTGGTCCTGTTACGCTTCCTGGACGGCATCTGCCTGGGCGGCGGCTACACAGGTGCGATGCCGCTCGCCATTGAATATGCCGAGAAGCCGAGACGCGGCTTCGTGGGCGGCCTAATCCTTGCGGCGTTCCCCCTCGCTTATGTCGTCATCAACCTGATCGCCATGCTCATGTTCGCGCTCTTCCCGCTGCATGGCGCGCAGTCACCTTATGTCCACTGGGGCTGGCGCATTCCGTTCGTCATCGGCGCAGTGCTCGCCGGCCTCCTCGCACTCTACTATGCATACAAAGTCCCGGAGTCGGAGGTCTGGGCATCGGAGACAGCCGAGGGCAAGCAAAAGCTACCATTGCGGGACCTCATAACAGGCCGCAGCGCTTGGGGTCTGCTGCAGGTCCTTGTCATGATGACGGGCTTTTGGCTGACGCAGAATATCATCACCATCTTTATCCCGACCACGCTGCTGCTTCACATTCTGCATCTGCCGAAATACGAACTGACATCGACGCTGCTCATCTCCTACCTTGTACTGTTCTTCAGCTATATCGCTTCAGGGATGATAGGCCAGGCGATCGGGCGGCGGCGGTTCTTCCTGATCGTCGGCCCGCTCATCGCAATATTTGGCGGCGGAATCATGTACGCGCTGGTAAGCATCAGGCTCGGCTTGCCGCTAGTCGTGCTATTGGTCTGCCTCATGTCGGTGCTCGTCACCTCGCCCTGGGGTGTCATCGTTACCTATATCAACGAGCGCTTCGTGACCGATGTGCGGGCAACTGGCTTTGGTCTGGGCTTCAGCCTGTCGGTAGTCATTCCGTCCTTCTATGCCTTCTACATGAACTGGCTTGGCATCATCATGCCGTTCACGCTGACTCCCGTCGTGTTACTCGTTATTGGAGGCTTGCTAGGCGCCCTCGGCGCGTTCATAGGACCGGAGACGCGTAACGTCGACTTCTAGCATCCGTCCGCATGTGTCTTGAGTTGTCGCGAAGACTGTAGCTGTTTGGAGATGGTGATGGTGGGACGCCTTCAAGGAAAAGTTGCGCTCGTGACCGGCGGGGCTGGAGGAATAGGAGAAGCCATCTCCGCGGCTTTCGCGCGGGAAGGCTCGGATGTTGCTAACCTGGATCTGGAGATCGACAAGGCCCAGGCCTCCGTCGATCGCATCTCCGCCCGCGATGTGCGGATGATTGCAGTCGCCGCGGACGTCTCAGATGAGAGCGCCGTGCAAGCCGCGGTTGCCATCGTGATCGCAAATCTCGGGCGGATCGATATCGTCGTGAACGCGGCGGGCATCGACACGACATCGCTGGTCAACGACATGTCAACCGCGATGTGGGACCAGATGATCTCCATCAATCTTCGGAGTGTCTTCCTCGTCACGCGTGCCGTTCTTCCTGGCATGATCGATCGCGGCTTCGGGCGGGTCATCAACATTGCGTCGCAATTGGCGCAGAAGGGCGGTCCGGAGATGGCGCATTACGCCGCCGCCAAGGCTGGCGTGATCGGCTTCACCCGCTCCCTGGCCTATGAAGTCGCGCGTAATGGAATTACCGTCAACGCGATTTGCCCCGGACCGATCGACACTCCGTTGTATCGGGCGCTTCCCGAGGACTGGAAGGTCCGCAAGATCGCGGAGCTTCCAATTGGCCGCGTTGGCCGGGTCGATGAAGTTGCGCCCACTGCCGTTATGCTTGCCTCGGACGAGGGTTCTTACTACATCGGCGCCACGTTGAATCCCAACGGCGGCGACGTGATGGTCTAGTTTCGAGCCGACGAACCTTTGCCGGCGGCGGGTCAAGTTTCGAGGAACTGATTCCACCTCCGAACGAGATAATTGTGCTCACGCATGGTGGTGTTCCAAAGAGCGATGTTGGATATCCGGTCCAGCACCGAGCCGCCGCTACGCGTGGTGCCGGCGGGAATCACAAGCGAACCATCCGGCCCTGGTAAAGCGGAGGGCGCGGGTTTGCCCTCGTACCAAAAGAACCACTCCGCCATCGACAAATGCGGCCGGATATTGTCGCAAGCCGAGACGTACAGCCCATGACGTGTCATCTGCGCGCCCGCCCAGCCCGACAGCCACCAATTGAGGTAGTCATAGGCCGCATCAGCGACCCGCCCCTCTGCCCGGCCGGACAATGCCATACAGCCGTGCCAGCCCCGATAGCCTTCCAGCGGCACCGCGTTGCGCACGTCAACGCCCCGCGACCAAAGACCGGCGAGGGCCGTGGCCCATAGGCTGCCGATGACGACTTCACCGTCCTCCAGCAGCGGGACCACATCCGAAACGGACCGCCACAAGGTGTGAAAATGACCCGCCCTCTTCCGCCCGATCAAAATCCGTACCAGCGTATCGATCTCCGCGATGCTGAGATCGGCCGGGTCCTCGAAGCTGGCCAGCCCCTGCGCCATCATCGCGAGTGCCGCCTCGGCCGCGCCGATGGTTGGATCGGCAACCAGCGCCACGCGGCCACTCAGCCGGCTGTCCAACAACCAGCCCCAGCTCTCCGCCTCGCCGGGCAGCAGCGCCTCCAACGGACCCGGCAGATAGCCGAAGGCATCGACATTGTACACGCCCGGCACGGCCGTGACCGTTTCCGTGCGGTGGATGCCGAGCCGGCGGTCGGGCGAGACAAACAGCCGCGAAAGCGGCATCGAGCGGGATCGGTCGACACGTCCGGTCATGCGCAGCGCTTGGTCGCGATGCATGATCTGGTCCCAGGAGAGGATCCGGCGGATGTCAATGGGCTGCAGCGCGCCCGACCACCAGACGACGTCAAGGCTGTGAAACCAGTGATCGTAAAGGTCGTAGGTGCCCGGGTGCCGGACGGCGACCTGCTGGGCAGCGACGCCGTCCATCGGGGCGAAGACGATGTCGATGCCGAGATCCTGCTGCGCCTTGAGCCGGATCCGTTCGTGCAGCGTGACGGCGGTGCCCAATACTCTCAGCACCGGCCTCGCCGGAAGAATGGCGGGCGCGGCAAGATCACCAGGTTTCGACCTCGATTTCGTCATGACCGGCGATGTTCAGCCTGCGCCAGCCGGGCTCTCCAGTATCGCGAAAGCCCGCACGGGCGAGCCGGAGCCGCCACTGATCCGCAGCGGCACGCCAAAGAACTGAAATTCCCCTTTCCCGATCAGCAATTCCAAATTCACGAGCCATTCCCAATGGCTGATGCCGAGCTCCCGGCAGAGGCGGTGCTGCGCGAAGACATTGTCGCTTGGCCTGTCCGTCGAAGGCCCCTCGACGCCATGCATGCGGGAGCCACGGGCATGGAGCCAGCGGGTCGCCTCCACCGTCAGCTGCGGATTCTTCCAGACGGAATCGAGGCCCGGATAGGTACGATTGTGGAAGCCCGTGCAGAGCAGGACAATATGGCCGTCAACGATCACGCCTGCCGCCGCCTCGGCCGCCTCGATTTCCTCCAGGGTGATGTCACCGAGATCGGGGATATGACGCAGGTCCAGACACACGGCCTTGCCAATGAAAAGTTCGAGCGGCATCTCATCGATGCTGGCGCCGGTCGGACTGACATGGCGGAATGCGTCCACATGCGTGCCGACATGATCGAGCGTCGCGATGAAGTTGGTCTGGAACGTCATTGCATCGCCAGGCACGCCGAGCTCGAGCGCTTTGGCGCTTTCATGCGTCAGATGCGTTGTGATCACCGGCCTCTGGAACAGTTTATGCGTGGGCATGTTGTCTTCGATGAGAAGACTGAGGTCGATGATCCTGCCGGCCACTACGCAACCTCCTCCAAGTCCACCGCTGGCGCATCAGCATCCAGGCCCTCTTGATCGGCGGCGACATAAACGGCCGTGACCTTCCCGCCGGCGGGCGCGGTATGCGGCACCTCCATCTTCATGACCTCCATGATGAACAGCACATCGCCCTCGGCGACGATGTCGCCAGGCTGCACCAGCACCTTCCAGACATTCCCCGCCGTCAGCGTGCGAATTTCAATGGTCATAGGCTCTTCTCCCTATACGATCGAGCCAAGGATGGAAGCGTCGGTGCAGAGTGCGGCCAAGCTGCGCGCCATCGCCTGCGATTCCGCGACGCTCACCGCTTTGAAGCGGTAGGTCTCCCCCGGCTTGGATTGCCCCAGTTTCCAAAAGGCGGCTTGTGGCACGGTATAGGGATTGATGAAGCCACCCATGGAAGGCCCATCATTCACCAGGATGATCGGCGTCTGCCCCGCGAGGTTGATGGCGCCGAGCGGATAGCCCTGGTCAATAATGTTGGAGGGCAGCGAGCCGTGTTCCGGCGCCTTGTGCAGCGCCTTTTCCGTGAAAGTCCAGTCAGGCCCGTCTAGCCGGAAACCGGTTCGATCCGATTTGCCCGAGAGCTTCCAGTCGGCGGACAGAAACCGTGCATGCCCCTCGCCATCGATCCAGTCATCGTTGGGACCGGCAACGACCTCGATTTCCCAGCGCCGGTCGGTGGAGATCACGGGCCGCGCCGCTTCTTCCACGATGAGACCGGCCTTGGCCGTCGCGGCCGGCACGCCCAACGGCACCTGCTGACCCGGCTTCAGCGCGTGGCCTCCGACACCGCCGATCCCCGCCTTATGGAAAGTGGCGCGGGAGCCGAGCCAGGGTTCGACATCTATCCCGCCCGCCAGTGCCAGATAGGCGCGCGCGCCGAGTTTGGCGAAGGACATGGCAAGTACCTGCCCCGGCTGCGCCGTCACGCTCTGCCATAGCGGAACAGGCGCGCCATCCAGCGTCGGCAGCATGTCGGCGCCCGTCACGGCGAAGACGGTTTCCGCGCCGAAACGCAGCGTCGGGCCAATATACTGGCATTCCAGAGCGGGTGCCCCGACCACATTGCCCACCAGCAGATTGGCCAGCCTGAAGGACCAGCTATCCATCGGACCGGAGGGCGGGAAGCCCTGATTCCAGAAGCCGTAGCGCCCCGGCCAATCTTGCACCGAGGTCTCAAGCCCAGGCTTGATGATTTCAAGTGTCATGACGTTCTCCGCGCGCCAAGCGATGCGGTCCATGCCTTATAGAGTGCTACTGAGAACTTCCCGTAGCCCACCATGTTGTATTGATAGGTTCCGTCGGCCACTTCGCGCTCGATGGTCTCGAACTCCTCGACCGAGCAGGGCACAAAGCGCACGCGGTCGCCCGGTCGGAACAAGCAGATCGACCCCGCGAAAGCGGCGAAGCGTTGTGCGCGGTCCCAGATCGGCACCGGGGTTCTGGCGAAGATCTGGTAGCCGCCCGGCAATTGCTCCGGATAGATCGCGGTCGATGCGCCGCCAAGGCCGATGGCGCCGCCAGGCGTCCAGGTGCGGGGCGGGTTGTATTTCGGCGCGGTCATTTTGGCGCGCGGGTCAAGCGCCATCATAAAAGGCAGTCCCGGCCAGAAACCGAGCGAGGCGACCCAATATTCGGTTCCGGAATGCACCCGGACGAAATCATCCGTGTCGCGGAGGCCGTTGAGCTCCACCATATAGTCCCAATCCGCCGTCTTGGGCGCGATCTTGGCTTGGTAGTCCTCTACGCAGGCGCGCGTCCATGGGTCGAGGTAGACGGCGGGCAGATAGAACAGCCGGCTCTCCAACTCCAAAGCATCGGAGGGGCCAAGACCCGCGACCAGGCGCGACAGCTCTGCCCGCAGGTCGTCGAAGCTGATGATCTCAGGCTCGTAATGCACAAGCATCGAGGCGAAGCACGGCGCTGTCTCGATCACGCCGGCGATGCGCGCCTCGAGGATGGCGGCGGCCAGACCCTGCGCCATGAAGTTGAGTTCCAGGTTCATCTCGTTGCCGAATTCGACCAGCATGTAGCGGTCGCCGCCCGGCAGGTAGCGCGGCTCTGGATAGATCATGCGGCCGTCTCTCCGGTTTTGGGCGGGAAGAGCGTCGCCCGATGCGTTTCGATGAAACCCGTAAGCGTCCGCCCGTCAATGAACGCCGGATGGTCGAGCAGCCGGATCAGGAACGGCAGAGTGGTCGTGATGCCCTCGATCGTGATCGCGCTCAGCGCGGCGCGCATCGCCTCGATCGCTGCGTTACGGTCCGCCGCATGGACGATAACCTTGGCGAGCAGCGAGTCGTAGAAGGCCGATACCGTATCGCCCTCGCGCACGCCGGTATCGATGCGGAGATCCGGGCCTTCCGGCAGC
This sequence comes from Acidisoma sp. S159, assembly GCF_009766125.1. Lineage (NCBI taxonomy): Bacteria > Pseudomonadati > Pseudomonadota > Alphaproteobacteria > Acetobacterales > Acidocellaceae > Acidisoma > Acidisoma sp. S159. The sequence goes on along the minus strand of NZ_LMUG01000104.1, from coordinate 98,313 downwards.
GAGAGGCGAGAAATCCGGCCCGGCGACGGCAGAAACATCCGTTCCGGATTTTCCGCGCAGAGCCGGCATTCGATGGCGTGGCCGCGCGCGACCAGACCGTCCAGCAGCGGCGCGCAATCCTCGCCTCGCGCCAGCCTCAATTGCAATTGCACGAGATCGCGCCCAGCCACCATCTCGGTGACCGGATGTTCGACCTGAATGCGTGTGTTCATCTCCAGGAAGAAGAATTCCTTGGTGTCGTCATCGACCACGAATTCGATCGTTCCGGCGGAACGGTAGGAGACGGCGGCGGCCAGCGCCTGGGCCGCCATCTGCATCGCGGTCCGCGCGTCACGCGTGATGCCGGGCGATGGGCTTTCCTCCAAAATCTTCTGAAAGCGGCGCTGGACCGAGCATTCGCGCTCGAACAGATGCGCAGCGCGGCCGTCACCCAGGCCGAAGACCTGCACCTCCACATGGCGCGCCGCCGCGACATAGCGTTCCAGATAGGCGGTGCCATCACCGAAGGCGCGCTGCGCCATGGATTGCAGCGATTCCACCGCCGCCCGAAGATCCTCGGGTCTCGCCACCAGCCGCATGCCGATGCCCCCGCCCCCGGCCACCGCCTTGACCAGAAGCGGATAGCCGACCGCCTCCCCGGCCGCCTCCAGCCCCTCCAGGCCGCCGGGGGCCAGTCTCGCGCTTGCCGGCAATACCGGTACGCCGGCTGCCGCTGCGGCGTCCCGGGCTCGCGCTTTGTCACCCATCATGGCGATCTGTGCGGCAGTCGGACCGACAAAGACCAGGCCCGCATCCTCGACCGCCGCGGCGAAAGCGGCGTTTTCGGCCAGGAACCCATAGCCGGGATGGATCGCATCCGCGCCCGTCTGCCGCGCCGCCGCCAGGATGGCCTCGACCTTGAGGTAGCTATCTGCCGGGCGCGGTGGCCCGATCAACACGGCCTCGTCGGCGGAAGCGACATGTAGCGCGGCGGCATCGGCTTCCGAATAGACGGCGACGGTCGCGATACCGAGCGACTTCGCCGCGCGCATGATGCGCACCGCGATCTCCCCCCGGTTGGCAATCAGAAGCTTGCGCATCAGGCCGCCAACTGCCGTATCGCGCCGCGCACGGCCCCCGCGATCTCCATCGCATTGGGCGTATCCGAATGAACGCAGATGGTCTCCGCGCCAACACGGACGTCACGACCGCCAACGGTCTGGGTAAGTCCTTCCTTGATCGCGCGGACGCAGCGCCGCGCGGCCTCTGACGCGTCCACGGCGTCATGCACCTGGGTGATGATCAGCTTACCGTCGTCGTCATACTCCAGGTCGGCGTAATACTCTGCGAGGAAGGGAATTCCACGCTCCGGATAGATCGTCTCATGCAGCGTGCCGAGCATGCCGAAAACCGGAACCCTGAAGATCGCGGCGGCATCGCAGACGGCATGAGCCACATGCTCCAACCGCCCGGCCATCCCGAACAACGAGCCGTGCGGCTTGATGTGATTGAGCACCATGCCCTCCGCCTCCAGGAAGCCCTTCAGCGCGCCGATCTGATAGATCAGGCAATTCGCCAGCTCCTCCCGCTTCATCGCCATCTCCCGGCGCCCGAAACCCTGCCTGTCCGGCAGCGAGGGATGCGCGCCCACCGCTACACCATGCTCGCGGGCGAGGCGAACAGTCGCGCGCATATGGTTGAAGTCGGAGGCGTGGAAACCGCAGGCGACGTTCGCGACATCGATCAGCGGCATCAGCGCCGCGTCATCCCCCAGCCGGTAGAGGCCGTAGGATTCCCCCATGTCGCAGTTCAGCAATGTCGCCATGGTCAGCTCCTGTATTACGCGGCGTATTCGGGAACCAGGCCCAGGAAGGCCCGGCAGGACCGCTCGATCAGGTCGCGCGGCAGATCACGCACAATGAACACGAGGCGCGAGCGGCGGTCGCCGTCGGGCCATCCATCCAGATGCAACGGTTGATGCATGACGTGCTGGACGCCGTTGATGAAAACCGGATGCGCGGAGCCCGCGATATCAAGCAAACCCTTCACGCGCAGCACCCGCTCCCCATGCGCCTGCAGCAGCATGGTCAGCCAGATGCCCAGCGTCACCCAGTCGATCGCGTGGCCGAAGACCATGCAGAAGCTGTGAAGCCCGGCCGCATGACTGGGGAGGGATTGCAACCCGCCGGGCCTAGGTGCTGGTGACGTCCAGGCGAGGGCCTCGGCGCGAAGCGCATTGGGCGAGACGGCATCAGTCAGCAGGGCGCCCAAATCCAGATCGGTCGCCATCGCGTGGAAAGGCGTGGCGCCCGGATTGATGGCGCGCAGGCGCCGGGCAAGCGCCTCCGTAACCGCGGGACCGGCGAGGTCGGTCTTGGTGATCACCAGCCGATCGGCGACCGCGACCTGCTTGCCCGATTCCGGCTGGCGTTCCAGATGGAGCGCGCCGTTGACCGCGTCGACCGTGGTGACGACACAACCCAACCGCAGGTGGTGCCGCAGCATCGGCTCGCTGGTCACGGTCGAGAGAATGGGCACGGGATCGGCGAGGCCAGTGCTCTCCACGATGATGCGCAGGAATGGCGGCACCTCGCCCCGCGCACGCCGGTCGAGTAGATCCTTCAGTGCTTGGCCGAGATCGTCCCGCACTGTGCAGCAGATGCAACCGCTGCGCAGCAGTACTGTCTCTCCATCCAGGTGACGCAGCAGGTGATGGTCGAGGCCGATTTCGCCGAGTTCGTTGACCAAAACCGCACTATCCGCCAGCGCGGGCGTGTCGAGTAGCCGTCGCAGCAGCGTGGTCTTGCCGCTGCCAAGGAATCCGCTGACGAGATGCAGCGGCAGGCGCGACGGGGCGACGCCGGGCGCCGTCATGGGCGCATTGCCTCCTTCTCAAGCCGCTCGAGCAAGCCAGCGTCGAGGGGGTCGCATGCCCGTCCGCACAGTCGCGCCGCAGCTTGCCAGAGATGGGCCGCGTTATCGACGATCTCTGAACGGCCAGTATAGGTGGCGATAATATAAGCGCTGCCCTGCCAATCCGACGCCGTGAGCCCGAAAGGCCGCAGCACGCGGTTGAGGCCGCGCACGCGCTCCTGCCGTTCCCGACGGCGAGTGGGCGTGTCGGGCGGGGATGGCGCCGGCACGCCGTCAGTCCAATGCGGCGCGGTCCCCACAATGCCGCAGAGACCGCACATCGGAGTCAGCCCTTACGCGGGAAGCGTCGCGCGAAATCATCCGCCATCTCGTTCATGGTGACGAAGCGCACGCCCGCATGACCCTTCATGTATTCATACAGGCGCTCGAGCATCAGCAGCACTTGCGGGCGACCAGAGACATCGGGGTGGATGGTGATCGGGAAGACCGCGTAATCCATCTCGCGATAGACCCAGTCGAACTGGTCCCGCCAGAGTTGCTCGATATCGCGCGGATTGACGAAGCCGTGGCTGTTCGGCGCCTTCTTGATGAACATCATCGGCGGCAAGTCGTCGAGATACCAACTGGCGGGGATCTCGATCAGCCCGGTTTCCGTGCCCCGCAACAGCGGCTTCATCCAGGTCTCGGGATTCTGCGAGTAATCAATCCGCGTCCAGCTATCTCCGACGCGGACGTAATATGGATGAAAATCGTTATGCATCAGGCTGTGGTCGTATTTGATGCCGCGTTCGACCAGCAGTTCGTTGGTGACAGGGCTGAACTCCCACCACGGCGCGACATAGCCGGTCGGCGGCTTGCCGGCCAGCTTGGTCACGAGTGCGATGCAGCGGTCGAGAATGATTTCTTCCTGCTCGCGCGTCATCGCGATCGGATTTTCATGCGTATAGCCGTGGATACCGATCTCATGGCCCGCATCGGCGACGGCCTGCATCTGTTCCGGAAAGGTCTCGATCGAATGGCCTGGGATGAACCAGGTGGTCTTGATGCCGAAACGCTCGAACATCTTCAGCAGACGTGGACTACCGATCTCGCCTGCGAAAAGGCCGCGGCTGATGTCGTCTGGGCTGTCCTCGCCGCCGTAAGAGCCTAGCCAGCCAGCCACGGCGTCAACATCGACGCCAAAGCCACAGAGAATTTCTTTAGCCATGATCTAGTTTCTTCCCCTTTTGATGGGACCGTTATCGCTTGTCTGCGGCGACGATGGTCGCCTCCTCCGGCCGCAGGCCGATCCAAAGGGATGATCCCGCGACCAGCCCCTCCCCGCCCGCATGGCCCGTATGGCCGTCCAGAAGAATTTCGCGCCCGTCCGACAGAGCCGCGCGGATCAGGCGTGTATGCGCCACGACCTCGACCGCGAGAATTCGCGCCGAGAGCAAATTGCCCTGATATTGCGCCTGCAGCGCCGCCTCATTGCTCGTCTCGCGATGCGGCTCCAGCGCCTCGGCCGGCAACACGATCTGCGCCGCGTCCCCTGCGCGCAGGAAGCTGTCCGCGACGACGCCCCGCATTGGCCCGTAGGATGTCTCGATCAGGCCCGACGCATCCTTGAGTCTCCCCATTACCAGCGTGTTGCGCCCGATGAAGCGCGCGACGAAGGGGGTTCTAGGGCGAGTATAAAGATCGGCCGGGCGGCTGACTTGCTCGATCCGCCCTCTATTCATCACGACGATCCGGTCCGATAGGATCAACGCTTCTGACTGCGCGTGGGTCACAAACACGAAAGTGATGCCGAGGGTCCGCTGCAGCAGCTTCAGCTCGTTTTGGACCGAGCGCCGCAGATTGGCATCCAGCGCACCGAGCGGCTCATCGAGCAGCAGGATCCGCGGCTCCACCACCAGCCCCCGCGCCAGCGCCACGCGCTGACGCTGACCGCCGGAAAGCCCCGCCTCCTTCCGGTCCGCGATAGTGAGCAGATCGAGCTTCTCCATGATCCGGTTTGATCGCTCCCTGCGCTCCGCGGATTTGATGCCGCGCGCGGCGAGGCCATATTCGATGTTCCGCCGCACCGTCATATGCGGAAACAGCGCGAAGTTCTGGAAGATGGTCGAAGTCGGCCGCTTCTCCGGCGGAAGGTCGTTGATGCGCTGACCGCGGATCAGGATCTCGCCCGCGGTGATCGATTCGAAACCCGCGATCATCCGCAGCGTGGTGGTCTTGCCACAGCCGGAGGGGCCGACCAGGGAGACGAACTCCCCCTGTTCGACCACTAGCTCGACATCCTCCACCGCGCTGACGCCGCCCGGATAGGTCTTGCGCAGCGCAACGAGTTCGAGATCCGCGACCATATCAGGCGCTCAGAAACTCGTCCCATTTCGAGACGAGGTAATCATATTCGTCAGGCCACTGGTGCCAATAGGCGACATGTGCCGCGCGCTCCTTCAAGGAGCCGCCGTCACGCAGATCACCCGGCTTGATGCCGCGCCATTCGGCTTCTTTCCACGGTGCGCCCTCGTACCAGAAAGCATAGCGATCAGGCGCCATGACCTTTTCGATATTGGTGGTGGGCGAATAATAGCCTTGTTCCGACACGGTAATGCCCGGCGGCCCGGACAGCCAGTAGTCGGCATAGGCCAGCACGGCATCCTTGTTCGCCGTGCCGGCGATCATCGCCGGGCCGATCGCCCAGGCGCGATAACCTTCCTTCGGCACCGCGTATTTGCACGGCTTGCCCTGCGCCTTGACCGCCATGACCGCAGGCTGCCAAGCGTCGCTAACGACCATTTCGCCGGAGGCGAGCAGATTCACCAGCTCGCCAAAATCGCCCCACAGCGCACGAAACTGGCCACCCTTCTTTTTGGAAATGAGAAATTTCGCCGCCTCCGTGATCGCTTCCTTCGGTGGGTTGCCGGGATTCTCGACCTTCAGCAGGCCGAGCGTGTTCATCGCCATAATTGCTTGGCCGAAGGCGATCAACGGATCGGTGTTGAGACCCGACTTTCCTTTGAACTTGTCGTCGAAGAGGCAGGTCCAGGTATTCGCCTCCTCGGCGCTGACCTTGTCCGGGTTGTAGCCAATGCTGTCGTAGTTGTACACGGCGGGCACCATGTAAAGCTTGGTATGGTCGTCATCGGTCCATATCTGGCCGACGATCTGTGCCTTGGCCGGCCACTTCGGATCGGCCTTGGTGAAAGTGTCGCGAATGCTTTCCCAGTTCTTCAGCCCGCTCGTCTCGACCGGCGCATCCTTGTTCGTCTGCACCAGCGCGGGCAGACGCTCACCGATGATCTCCCAGCAATCGAAGTCGGAGGAACCTGACAGGATCTTGGTCTGCGCATCCGGGAAGGTCGCCGCCGTGCCGCTGACGCTTCCGACATCGCTTGCTTTCTTGAAGTCTTGCAAGATGCGATCCTGCACGGTCACCGAAAGGCCGATCGTGCGAAGCTGTTCACTCGCGAGCCCGCTCGCCGCCATAGCATGACGCATCGACCCAAGGATTGGGCCGCCGCCGAGTGCCGCGAATGCGAGCGACGTAGCACCGCCTTTCAGCATGGAGCGTCGATTGACGTGTGGCTTGTCCATGGGAGTTTCCTGTTTCAATAACGGCCGACGAGAAGACCGCCATCAACCACGATCACCTGACCGGTGATGTAGCGGGCGGCCTCGGATGCAAGAAATAAAACGACATCCGCGATATCCTCGGGCTCACCCAGGCGGCCCATGGGGATAAAGGCGGGCGCCTGTTCGGCACCGGCCGCTCCCAGCGAATGCTCTTCCGATAGAAGCTGCGCCGTGCGGATATAGCCGGGTGCAATGCCGTTCACGCGAATACCCTGTGACGCCAACTCAACCGCGAGGCCGCGCACCAGGCCGATCACCCCGGCCTTGGCAGCCGAGTAGTGAATATGTTTGTCCCAGCCATAGGCGATGCCCATGATTGAGGAAAGCGCGACCAGAGATCCGGCGCCGCGCTTACGCAATCCCGGAACGGCCCGACGGAAAACGCGCATCACCCCGCCGAGGTCGATATCGACTGTTTGATTCCACAATGCGTCCGTCAACTGCTCCACCGGCACATGCCGGGCGATGCCTGCATTGGCGATGACCGTATCGACGACACCATGCGCAGCCTCCGCCGCCGCGAAGACCGCCTCGACCTCCTCGGTGCTCGTCACGTCTAGAAGGTGGAAGCTTGCGCGGCCGCCAGCTGCGAAAATCTCGGCCGCTACCGCCTCGCCTTCCTCAGCCAAGACGTCGGTCACCAATACATGCGCGCCAAGACGTCCGAATGCGATCGCGGTGGCGCGGCCGATGCCTATCCCGGCGCCGGTGACAAGAACAGTTTGCGCCGTCACCGTGTTACGTCTCCCGAACTCGGCCAAGCCCTGGGACCGATGCCGCCGATCCGCACCAACCAGCCTGTCATCATGCAATGTCCTCCTGTACCGCCAGCCTACGCGCCCGGCGTGAACTCAGCGTCATCAATGTCGCGTAGACGGCCAGGAGCGCGAAAGAGAACAACGTGGTCAACACCCCGAAAGCGAAGACGTTCGGGTGGATCTCAACCGAGAAGGTTCCGTAGATCGCAAGCGGCAGCGTCAATTGACCACCGGAGGCGAACAGCGTACGCGGAAACTCGTCATAGCTCAGCGTAAAGGCGAAGAGCATCGCGCTCAGCACACCGGGAAAGATCAGCGGAAAAGTGATCCGGCGGAAAGTCTGGATCGGCGAAACGCCGAGACTCCAGGCCGCTTCCTCCACCGACCGGTCGAACCGGTTGAAGATCGCAAGCATGACGAGGAAGGCGAAGGGATAGGTATAGACTACATGCACCAGGAAGACGGTGCTCCACCAGTTCCGCTCGATCGACAGCGCATTCGCGGTCAATGCCGTGCCGAGACCGACCAGCACGCCGGGCACCATCATACCGAGGACAACTAGGTAGAAGACCGCCCCCGAACCGCGAAAATGGCGGCGGAAGGCCTGCGCTGTCAGCGTGCCGAGCACGGTCGATACCACCATCGTGGAGAAGGCGAGCGTCAGGGACCGAAACAGTGCGGCCCCCACCGGAAGCGGCGCCACGCGGGACGGCGGCACGAGGTCAAAGAGCTGGCGGTACCAATAGATTGACCAATGTTCGATCGGGAATTGTGGCCCGCCTTCCGGCCCCGACTGGAAAGACAGAATCGCGAGCACGACCATCGGGCTATAGAGGAAGATCAGGAAAAGGCCGGTCCATCCCCCAAGCAAGGAACGGAGGAAAGGCTGACGCTCCATGTCAGATCTCCCGCCGAAGATTTACGATTCGCAGCAGCCCGACCACGGTGACGGCCATCAACACGGTTAGGATCACGCCGCAGACTGAGGCGAAGGCCCATTTCAGCGACCCCACCTGCGTCACGATGATATTGCCAAGCAGATTGACCTTCGAGCCGGACAGCGCTGCGGGGGTCGCAAATTCACCCAGCACCATGACCGAGACGAAGATCGCGCCGACGACGATGCCGGGCAGGCTGAGCGGCAGGATGATCGTGAAGAATATCCGCGTTGTGCCGGCGCCAAGATCGCGCGCGGCCTCGATAAGGCTGCGATCGATGCGAGAGACCATGAAGGCGACAGGCCCAACCATGAACACCACATAGATCTGCACCATGCCGACAATGACACTGTATTGCGTGAATAGCAGCGCCTCGATCGGTGTCGAGATCAGGCCGAGTTTGAGCAGGATCAGGTTGACCGCGCCCTCGGTTCCCAACATCGGCCGCCAGGCCAGGATGCGGATGAGAAAGGAGGTCCAGAACGGCACAACGCAAAGCACCAGAAGCGAAGTCTGGATGGTCCGGTTGCGAACGAAGAGGCCGATATAGACGGCGACCGGATAGCCGATGAGGAAGGTCAAGGCGAGCGTGATGAACCACAGCCTGATCGTCGTCAGTAGCGAATCGACATAGGTCGGTGTGCTGAAAAAGGCGATCCAATTGGCAAAGGTGGGCGTCGACTCGATTGAGAAGGTGTGCTGCGTCCAGAAACTGACATAGACCATCATCAACATCGGCACGACGAGGCAGAGCAGCATCCAGACGACGCCTGGCGCCAGCAGCATCCAGCCGCCAAGCGATTGCCTTCTGATGAATTCGCGTGCCGGCGCTGTCGGGCCGTCGGCCAAGGTCGCGTTCTGAACGGCGGCCGTCACGCTGCGGCCTTCATCGGAACAGTGCCAGCACCGGCTGGGAAGACCAACCCTTCCGCCCTCGGCCAGACGACGGAGTAGCGGCCGCCCGGATCGTATTCGGCGGGGCGGCGATGGCTGAGATGATCCTCGACCTCTAGGATGCGGTCGTCGGTCAGACGGAACAAATGGGTGATGATGGCGCCAGAGAATTCACTGGTGATATAGGCCGCTTGCAAGTGAGCCTGGTTCGGTCCAGGCGTCGCGTTCTCGGGCAGAACTTCAATTTTGTCTATACGTATGCAGAAATCCATAACCTCGCCGGCCCTACGGGTCTCGGCTACGTCGGGCGCGGCGATGAGGCCCGCCGCGGTCGCGATCCCGCCCGCGCCGTCATTCTTGCCGTTGAAGAGGTTATAGCGGTTCAGAAAGCGCGCGACGGCGATTGAAGCGGGACTGTTGTAGACCGTATCAGGCTCATCAGCCTGCAAGATGCGCCCAGCATCCAGCACGACCACACGGTCGCCCATGGCCAGCGCTTCCATTTCATTGCCCGTGACATGGAAAAAGGTAATGCCGAGCGCGCTATGGATGCGACGAAGCTCGATCGTCATCCGTTGGCGCAAATTAGCGTCCAGTGCGCCGAGCGGCTCGTCCAGTAGACAGAGCCGGGGGCGCACGACCAAGGTGCGCGCAAGGGCCACGCGCTGTTTCTGACCGCCGGAGAGCTGCTGAATCTGCCGCCTCGCAAAATCCTCCAGCCCGACCATTTCTAGAATGTCGTTGACCCTCTTGCGTACTTCTGCGGTGTCCCGCAGCGGGGAAGTCGCGTGATAGCGCAGCCCGAAGGCGACATTGTCGAAAACCGATAGATGCGGGAACAGGGCAAAGCCCTGGGACACGAAGCCGATGCCGCGCTCATGCGCCGGCACGGTGGCGAGAGACTGACCGTCGAGCTTTATTCCACCTTCATCCGGGGCCTCATAGCCCGCGAGCACGCGCAGCAGCGTCGATTTGCCAGAACCGCTGGGGCCGAGAACCGAAAGATAGCCGCCAGTGCTGACCGAAAGCGAAATCGCATCCAGCGCCGCCACACCGCCGAAGCGTTTTGTCAAAGATTGAATCTCGAGCATCGCGTCTCCAAACAGACCGCATCCCGTGACACGCCGCGCCAGGGAGGTAGCACAAATGATTTTTGCATACAACAATGCGTTTTGCGTTGATTGATGGCAGTTTCTGTGATGTCTGCCTAGTTTTCGATCACATAGCGAAGGACGCCCTGTCAATCAGACTTCATGACAAGGTCTATCAAGTGCTCGAGTTGCATCTGGTGCAGCATCGCCTGACACCCGGGCTCGTGCTCCTTGAAGGCGCCATCGCCGAGGCATTCCGAGTAAGCCGCGCACCAGTCCAGATGGCGCTCCGCCGGCTGCATAGAGCCGGACACGTCCAGCGCTTCGAAGGGCGAGGCTATGTCGTGCCTGCCGCCGCGAACACGCCGCTGGTGCCGGTGCGAAGCAGCCTCAGCCTCTCCGGGCTGGATGTCAGCATTCTGCCCCAGACGCCGCAAGACATCGGCCGCGCCGGCTGGGCACGCGTGGCGGCGGATACACAGCGAACCATCGAAGCGGCGGAACCATTCGGGCGCTTTCGGCTGAGCGAAAGCCGCATGGCCTCTCATTTCGGCGTCAGCCGCACCGTAGTGCGCGACGTACTGGGGCGCCTGCACGAACGCGGCATCATCACCAAGGACGAACGTTCCCACTGGCTGGTCGGCCCGCTGACGGATGCGAGCCTGCGCGAGATGTACGAGGCGCGGATCATCCTGGAGCCAGCGGCGCTAAGACAAGCGGCGCGCAGACTGGATCGCGCGACACTCGACCCAATGCTCAAACGTGTCGAAATAGCTCGAACTCAGCTGCCGCGGGTCGATCCGACGTTGATGGAACAGATCGACCAGGATCTGCATGTCGACTGCGTCCAGCATATCGGCAACCGCCATCTGATCGACCTGATCCAGCGTAGCCACGCGAGCCTCAAGGCCAGCCACATGCTGACGCGCTTTCTCGAATGGGGAATCGAATCCGGCTCGGTCACGGAACATGCCCTTATTTTCGAGGCGCTCCTGCAAGGAGCTACAGAGGCGGCGGCGGAAGCGCTCAAGGTTCATCTCGAGAGATCCTTGGAACGCGCGCTGACGCAGCTGAAGGTAATCTCCGTGGTCCCGCTGCCGCCGTTCCCAAGATATCTTGTTGAATCGCCGCCATAGTTGAAATCACGCGCTGGACAAGAAAGAACCGTCACCGATCACCTGCTTGGCCCGCAAGTGTCATCTCAAACAACTGGTGTGACTTCGATTCGAGAAGGCCATCGGGTGACTTCTAGAACAGCCTGCTCATTTCGGGGGTAGTCCCTCCGACCGAGGCAAGGGCTGCGTCGCCATTTCCAACATCAAACGCGGCTGCACGATATTATTGCTGCCGAAGCCAAGTTTTTCGCTATACTTTTCTGCCGTAGCCTGGGTTTCGTCCGCGGGATCTAGCTGTAGTGTATTGGGAGTCGCAATTGAACGAGACAATTCACCCGACCGACAGCCAGCAGCCCGTGCCGTCAAGCTTGCGCTCGCGAATTTGGTCACTTATGGTCTGCTCGGTAGTCGGGGCGATCGTTGCGATCGCGGGACATGCATATACTCCGCTATGGCAGGCTGCCCATCTGATTGAGCCAGCCCTCGCCGACTCTGCCGAAGCTCCGCCCTCTGTGGTTGTGAGTTACCCGTTACAGCACGATGAAGACACGCGCATCGCATTCCTCGGCCAGTTCGCGGCGGTGGACCGGGTGGAGCTTCGCGCGCAGGTTGGCGGCATCTTGGCCGAGATTCACTTCCAGGATGGGCAAATCGTTCATAAGGGCGATCTTCTATTCGTCATCGATCCGACGCCCTACGAGATTACCCTGGCCCAAGCGAAGGCCCAGTTGGCCTCTGCCAATGCAAAATACCTCTTGGCCCAGCAAGAACTCTTTCGCGCGCAATCTCTCAAACAGAGTACGTTCGGCACCGTAGAGAACGTTGATCTACGCACCGCCGATCTGAGCGCGGCAAGTGCTGCCGTTCAAGCCGCGACTGCAACCATTCGGGACGCCAGCTTCGATCTTCTCCACTGCAATATCGTCGCTCCTTTTTCCGGACGGATTGGAGCGCATCAGATTTCCGTCGGCAACCTGATTGCCGGCAGCCGCTTCGCCAGCGCTCCAACAACCCTATTGGGGACGTTGGTGACGATGGACCCAATATATCTGAATTTTGACATGAGTGAGGCAGACTATCTCACTTTTGAGAAATACCGGTCAGCCTTGGGCACGCGATTCGATGGACGAGTTATGATCAGATTGAGCGATGAGGCACATTTCCTGCATCAGGGCGTGCTGGATTTCGTCAACAATGAAATTGATCGTTCGAGCGGTACCATTCACGCACGCGCCACAGTGCCAAACGTCGATCTCTCCTTGACACCAGGCGAATTCGGCAGGGTCCGCTTACAGGTTTCTCCGCCCAAGCCGACCCTTTTGGTGCCCGACGCATCGGTGCTTCTCGATCAAGACCAGCATGTCGTCCTGACGGTCGCGGCGGACGGGACGGTCGTTTCAAAACTGGTGACGATCGGCGGCCTGCGGGGCGGTCTACGAATAGTAAGTTCAGGACTGACACCGCGCGATCGAGTCATCATCGATGGGATCGTGAGGGCAAATCCGGGCATGAAGGTGACGCCTCAGGCGGGCTCAATATCTTATGGCGCTTCTGACGATCAACACTAAATAGGCGAGGTCGTCCGCATGCGCTTTCCGCACTTTTTCATCGACCGGCCGATCTTTGCGATCGTACTCAGCACTTTTATCACCATCGTAGGACTTGGCGCTCTCGTTATCCTCCCGGTCGCGCAGTATCCGGAGATCGTGCCTCCGACCGTCCAGATCACCACCGTGTATCCGGGGGCTTCAGCTGAGACGGTGGCGCGTACCGTCGCAACTCCCTTGGAACAGGAGATCAACGGCGTCGAAAATATGCTCTACATGAGCAGCCAATCGACCGGTGACGGGAAACTTACGGTCACGGTCACATTTAGACTGGGCACGGATCTTAACGTCGCCCAAATGCTAACGCAAAACCGGGTCGATAACGCGCTTTCCCGCCTGCCTGAAGATGTTCAAAGACAGGGCGTCGAGGTGCGAAAATCCACCCCAAGTATCCTGTTGGCCGTCCATCTTTATTCTCCTGATCGAACCAGGGACGTGCTCTATCTCTCCAATTACGCCACTCTGCATGTAAAGGACGCTTTGGCGCGCCTGCCCGGTGTTGGAGACGTCCAATATCTCGGAGCACGCGAATACGCGATGCGGATCTGGTTGGACCCAGGCAAGGTCGCCGCGCGCAACCTGAACGCGGAAGAAGTGCTGAGTGCCCTGCGCGCCCAAAACCTGCAGGTTTCAGCCGGCGTCCTCAACCAGACTCCGGTTGTCTCTCACCAAGCGTATCAACTGAACGTTGAGACACGGGGACGGCTGGCGACTCCTCAGCAGTTCGAGGACATTGTGCTGAAGTCAGGCGCCGATGGCCAGGTGACCCGGCTGCGGGATGTCGGTCGCGCGGAAGTCGGGGCCGCTGACTATGGCTCGACCAGCTATCTGGATCGAGGGCCCGGACTTCCACTTCTGATCTTCGCTGAACCCGGGGCAAACTCTCTGGCGGTCAATAGCGAAGTGTTGGGGACGATGCGGACACTGTCGCAGCAGTTTCCCGCCGGCGTCGCGTACAAGGTCATCTACAATCCGACGATTTTCATAGCGAAGTCGATCGACCACGTCGTTCATACGATCTTCGAGGCCGTACTCCTCGTGGTAGTGGTCGTCGTCGTGTTCCTTCAGACCTGGCGCGCTTCGGTGATTCCGGTCATCGCTATCCCGGTTTCCTTGATCGGCTCATTCGTTATACTTAACATTTTGGGAATCTCGCTTAACAACCTCTCGCTCTTCGGCTTGATTCTGGCCGTGGGTATCGTGGTCGATGACGCCATCGTCGTGGTCGAGAATGTCGAGCGCAATCTGCGGTTGGGCATGTCGCCGCGCGAAGCTGCACACAAAACGATGGACGAGGTTGGCGGCGCGATCATCGCGATCGCTCTGACGCTTTGCGCCGTCTTCATACCTTCCGCATTTATCTCAGGAATTTCCGGGCAGTTCTTCAAGCAGTTTGCGGTTACCATATCCGCATCCACGATAATTTCTTGTTTTGTTTCTCTCACACTGAGCCCAGCGCTCTGCGCCCTCCTACTCAAACCGCATGCATCGAATTCAGGTGTTCGCCGCGGCCTTCTGAGGCGAGCCATAGAAGGAGGTTTCGCCGGTTTCAATCGCGGCTTCGAAGCGACCTCGGACGGATATCGTGGCCTAACGCGCCGCCTTCTCCGCCTCAGCGCGTTTGTTTTGATCGTCTACTGTGGATTGCTGGTGACAACCGGGATCCTCTTCTCCCGCACACCTACTGGCTTCATTCCTGAGCAAGATCAGGGATACTTGATCACGATCATTCAACTGCCGCCCGGGTCAACCCTTGCACGCACCAACGCAGTGGTCGAGCAGGCGATAGAGATCATGCTTGACACGCCAGGCGTTCAGCACGTCGCGCCTTTTTCGGGCCTTGACGCCACGACCTTCACAATATCTCCAAACGCAGCGACCATATTCTCCGCGCTTCCATCACTATACGACATGCCCACACATGGTATCACGGCAGATGCGGTACTTGCGAAGTTGCGCCAACGCCTTGCAGTGATCAAGGCTGCATACGTCCTCACGATCCCGCCACCTCCCGTCCAGGGTCTCGGCAATGCCGGCGGTTTCAAGATGATGCTGGAACACCAGGGGGGGCTCGGTCCCAACGCCTTGTCGCAGGCAGCACAGGCACTCGTCGCGGCGGCAAACAAGGACCCCGCAATCGTGGGTGCGTTTACACTTTTCAGCACGCGCGCGCCCTCACTCTATCTGAATTTCGATCGTGAGAAGGCGGAGATGGTGGGTCTTACACCAACCGACGTCTTCAACACGCTGCAAGTCTATCTCGGTTCGCAATACGTAAACGATTTCAACTACCTCGGACGGACTTACGAAGTCATCGTCCAGGCAGACGGCAAATTCCGCCGGAGCACGGGCGACATATCCAACTTGAAAGCGAGAAATAGCGGCGGAGACATGGTTCCGGTCGGCACCGTGGCTTCGTTTCGGAGCCAGACGGCTCCCTATCGCGTGCCTCGATACAATCTTTTCCCAGCCGCGGAGGTCCAGGGAGCGGCTGCTCCTGGCATAGCCACCGGCACGGCCTTGCTCCACATGGAGAGGCTGGCTCACGAAATACTACCGCACGGGATCAGTTATGAATGGACTGATCTGGCCTTTCAGCAACAGCAGAAGGGAACTCCAACTTGGCTGGTCTTCGGCGCGGCTGCACTGTTTGTGTTTCTCGTTCTGGCCGCGCAGTATGAGAGCCTGAAATTGCCCCTCGCCGTCGTGCTCATTGTCCCGATGTGCTTGCTCGCTTCCGTTCTTGGGTTACGATTGAGGGGGATGCCCATCGACATCCTGGCTCAGATAGGTTTCGTTGTGCTGCTGGGGCTCGCGGCAAAAAACGCTATTCTTATCGTCGAATTCGCTCGCCAAGCGGAAGAGGAAGGCCTGACAGTAGCAGACGCAACAGTGAAGGCGGCGCGGACAAGACTGCGGCCAATCTTAATGACATCCTTTGCTTTCATTCTCGGGGTGGCTCCACTCGTTGTATCGAAGGGAGCAGGATCGGAAATGCGTCAGTCACTCGGAACCGCGGTCTTCTTTGGAATGCTCGGTGTCACGATGTTTGGGCTCTTGTTCACACCGACCTTCTACTACGTCGTTCGCCGCATCGGCCGGAAACGCGTTCCGGCTCCGCCTCTCAAGGAGGCAGCTATTCACGAATAGGAGGCCTCAGTTCTCTCGCTCCTCGATTTCGGTCGGCGAAGCGAGCGCTGATGTCAGGTGCAGGCACGACACCTAAGTGCCCGTCGCCTCCACGACCGCAAGAAGGCCTGACGCCTGGACATCGCCGCCCCGCTTGTTTCACCATCTTGCCTGCTCTCATGTCGCGTTCTCATTGTAGAGCCCGAGAAAGAGATCGCCCATTGCATAGCGCCGGCGATAGGTGATCCAGCGTTGCGCAAGATGATGCGGCCGGTCATGCAGCATGTGACATCGCTGGCAGAGGCTTTTGAGGTTGGCCAGCCGATTGTTAGAGGGATCATTGTCAAGATGCGCGGCGGCGAGCACGACGCGAGTGCTGCGGCGCTCTGGCGTTTCCAACAGGTTTGGCCAGCGCGCAGGACGGCCGCGCTGGTCGCGCCATGTGCGCGCGTCATCATCAAACCAGCGGCCATCCGGTAGGCAACGGACCCGCGCCAGATGTGGTCGGAAACAACCTTGGCAACGGCCTCCGGCCCGTTCGAACCGCACGTATCGACTCAAGTCGCGCCAATGCGGAGGATAGAGAGGCCGCAGGTCAGGACGGATCGGCATGCTCAACTCGTTTGGTCACAGGCACCTCGACACCGTGCGGGAGGCGAGCTTCGTTGCCGAAGCGCTGACAAATCCGACCCGATATAGATAGGCCCACTTCTTCCGCACCTTCAAATAAGTTTCGCCGACGCGCCGACGCGCGCCGGATGTGTAACCCTTGCCATACCGGCGCCTGCGCTACGCGTCGCCTGGGATCGGCAGCACCTTCGCCCACACGTAGACAGAGCAGGTGGGAGCGAGCCTCCGCCGCCGCCGTCCCGGCAGGTTATCAGGACGAGGCGAGTAACGCATGAACGATCGGGCGGATCAACGGCCAGCATTGAGCGCCGTCACGATGGCCGTGGCGGCGTCGCTGGTCCTGGAGCGTTTCGCCCGGGTATCCATGGGAAGATGCAGATACTACTGGCGCCGCAGGGACCGGCTTGTTGGGGGAGCTTCCCGAAAGCTGGGACGATCCGCGCCGTGACCTGTTCATAGCTGCTGGCGGCCGCTACCGTCGGCGGCGCTTCGGGCCCTTCGCTATGCGGGAGGGCGCCGCGCAGCACAAAGCCCATCGGTCTCTCGGAGAAATGCGGAACGCAGATCTAGTCTAAGACGTGATATAGGCACGCATTGAAGCAACTTCGAACTCGGCCTCTTCCAGCCGCGCCTTCACGAGATCGCCGATGCTCACCATCCCTACGAGGGCTTGATCCTCGAAAACCGGCAGATGGCGGCAACGCTTGTTGGTCATCAGCAGCATTGCGTCCAGGATCGAACTCTCGGGCGTGCAGGAGGCAATGAGCGTCGTCATCAGGTTCGCGGCTACCTGGTTCTTGGTATCCTCACCGAGTTCGCCAACGAAACGCATGATGTCGCGCTCTGAGAGCATGCCGAGCACGACCCCGTTATCGTCTACCACCGGCGCCGCGCCGATCCTCTTGGCGGTCAGAAACTTCGCGACTTGTGGAATCGTCTGGTTGGCGCCGAGTACAGTCGAACCCCAACCCTTCTGGTCGAGAATATGGCGGACGGTTGTCATCATTCTTCTCCGCGTTTCCTGCCGGACGCGATCAAATACCAGTTCGTGTCTCCCTCCGGCACAGACAGTTCTGGCAACCTTTTTAGAGTGATCGATCCTGCAGATAAGTGCACAACATCAATCCACTCGGCTATGCACCGGCGGCCACCCAAACGGTTTCGCCATCATACGCTTTCTGTCGCCCCTAATCTAGCACAGCAATGTTGCAGAGGACGCTCGAGTTATGCGGAATGCACTGCGGTAGATACGCCGAACCCCCAGATGAGCCTTACCCGGAAGTAAAGCCGACGGTCATCCGGATTAGCGCGATCGCCGGCGCTGGATAGGCGCCTAGCACGACCAGTAGCACCAGGAGCGCCGCGATCAGAGCATTGCCATAAAACGGCGTGGCCTTGTGAGGGGCGTCCGCACGCTCGGCCGGCACTGGCATCGCCATCGCAACCAGCACGCGCAAGTAATAATAGAGCCCGATCACGCTGCCGACCACGAGGGCCGTCACCGGCCAGAACAATCCGGCCCCGACGCCCGAAACCATGAGATAGAACTTGCCGATGAAGCCCATCGTCGGCGGTATTCCCGCCAGCGAGAGCAGCATCAGGGCTAGGCTGCTCGCCAGGAAAGGGCGGGTGCGGAAGAGGCCGCGATAGTCCTCGATCTGGTCGGCATCCCGCCCGGCCCCCGGCGCGCTGAGCAGGCCGACGATGCCGAAGGCGCCCAAAGTCATGACCGCGTAGGCGGCGAGGTAGTAGGCGGCCGCCTCCTGCCCCAAAGATCCCGTTGCAAGAAAGGCGACCAGGAGATAGCCGAGATGGGCGATTGATGAATAGGCGAGCAGGCGCTTCACGTTGTTCTGCAGCAACGCGAGCAGGTTGCCCCCGAGCATGGAGAGGATCGCGATCGCGGCAAGGCCGGTGCGCAGCGAGGTGTCGGCATGGCCTTCAGCGAGAACGAAATATCGCAGGATCACCGCGAACACCGCGATCTTCGAAACCACCGCGACGAAGGCGGTGACCGGCGCCGGCGCCCCCTCATAGATATCGGGCGTCCACATGTGGAACGGCACGAGCGAGAGTTTGAAGGCGACCCCGGTCAGAATCATGGCGACGCCGATCACACGATAGCGATCGAGCGGGTCTCCCGCATGGATCAGCGCGCCGATCCGCGCGAAAGACATGGTGCCAAGATCGGCATAGATCAGCGCCATGCCGAACAGGAGGAAGGCGGAAGAGGCGCCGCCGAGTATGAGATATTTGGTGCCCGCTTCGGCCGCTTCCCCGCGCGGGCTCGCATAAGCGATCAGGCCGAGTAGTGAGATGCTGAGCGTCTCTAGACCGAGGAAGAACGAGGCGAAATGGACGCTTTCCGGCAGCAAGGCGGCGCCGAGCGTCGCAGTCAGCAGCAGCAAATAGTATTCCTCGCGAGGCCCCTGCGTCCATCCGTCGAGATAGATGTAGGAGAGGATGGCAACGATCACCGCCGAACCGAGCACCAGCCCGGAATAGAAGAGAGCCGTGCCATCGACGACGAAAAGCGGCGTTACCGCCGTGGGTGACGCTGGTGCCGCGAGCGGCAGTGCGATGCAGCAGAGCAACAGGCCGACGATGGTCGACAAGGCTATGAAACGATGGTCGCGGCGAACCGCTATCAGCAGCATCACCACGATCGTCACCGTGCCGAGCAGGGTGAAGGGCGCGAAGGCCGCGAAAGCCGCCGCGCTCATTGTGACCCCTGCGCGGCTGCGCCCACAGACGGGGCGCCGTTGTGCTGCAGTACCGCCAGCCCCGGCGCCACTTGGTCGAAGATCGGCTGCGGATAGAGACCGAGCCCGATGATCGCGATCACCAGCACCGCCATCACCGCCAGATGCGGAGCAGTGAGATCGATCGGCTTCGCCGCGTCGGGGTGCGGTGACGCCTTGCCATGAAAGGCCCGCTGTACCAGGAGCAGTGCGTATGCCGCTCCCGCGACCAGGCCCCCGGCCGCAATCACCGTAAGCGGCACACTGACGCGGAAACTTCCGAGCAGAATGAGGAACTCGCCGATGAAGTTGCCAAGCCCGGGCAGCCCAAGCGAGGCAATCGCGAAGACCATGCCGAAGGCCGACAACCGTGGGACCGCGCCCCACAGCCCGCCCATGAGCCGCATGTCGCGGGTGTGGATACGCTCCTGCAGGGCACCAACCAGGATGAAGAGCGCGCCAGTGCTGATACCGTGCGCCAGCATTTGCACCACCACTCCCTGAAGCGCGAGTGTGTTCCAGGCGAAGACGCCGAGCAGCACGAAGCCCATGTGGCTCACGCTGCTATAAGCGACCAGCCGTTTCATGTCGTTCTGTCCAAAGGCCATCAGCGCGGCGTAGAGAATTCCGATCACCCCAAGCGCCATGGCGACCGGCGCGAAGGCATGGGCGGCATCGGGGAATAACGGCACTACGAAGCGGATGAGACCGTAGGCTCCGGTTTTCAGCAGGATGCCGGCGAGTAACACGGAGCCCGCGGTCGGCGCCTCGGTATGGGCATCGGGCAGCCAGGTGTGAAACGGCACCGCCGGCAGCTTGACCGCAAAGGCGATGAAAAAGCCGAGCATCAGCCAAAACGCGGTGGAGGGGCTCATCTTCGTGCCGAGCAGCGCCAGATAGTCGAAGGTGAGGTGTCCGGTCGCGTGCTGGTGAACGAAGACGAGCACCAGGATCGCGACCAGCATGATGAGGCCGCTGCCCTGGGTGAAGATGAAGAACTTGATCGCGGCATAAAAGCGGCGCTCGTGGCCCCACAGCGCGATCAGGAAATACATCGGCACCAGCATCAGTTCCCAGAAGAAGAAGAAGAGGAACAGATCCAGGGCGAGGAACACGCCGATCACGCCTGTCGTTGCCCAGAGCAAGTTGGCGTGAAAAAGGCCAACCCGATCGGTGATCTCGGTCCAGGAGATCACCACCGAGACGAAGCCGAGCGCGATCGCGAGCAAGATGAGGACCAGGCTCAGACCGTCGAGACCAAGCTCGAAGGAGATGCCCAGCTGAGGAATCCACGGTAAGTCGAGACTCGCGATCCATGAAGTGTGACCGGAAGCCACGGCGGGGCCGATGAGGGTCAGCGCGAGGATGAAGTCAATCGCGAGCACGAAAAGCGCGATCCAGCGCGGCCAATCGGGATGGCGCGCGCCCGCGATCCAGGCAAGAACGCCGCCGGCCGTCGGCACCAGGAGAAGCCAGAGCAGAATCATCGCAACACCGCGATAGCGATCAGGCAAATCGAGCCGATGGCAAGACCGGCGGTGTACCAGCGGACGCGTCCATTCTGGGTCCGCCGCACCTCCTGATGGGCCACCCGCGTCGCCCAGACAATGCTGTCATAGACCCTGTCGACGACGTCATTACGACCGACCCGAGCCGCCCACAGCACGGGCCGGACCAGCAAGCGATCGTAGAGCCAGTCGAAGCCACCGGCGGCATGCCAGAAACGCCAGAGTGGCGTCTCGGCCGGCGCGCGCGTAGGGCGCCAATAGAGCACCGCGGCAAGCGCGATGCCGAGAAGGGCGACGAGGCTTGCAAGCAGCAGCGGCGTCAGGTTGGTGACCTCCCGGGTTGCCGGCAACACCGGGGCGAGCAGATTCGAGAGCAGCGTGACATGCCCGAAGACGGGCGGCAGCTCGATCAGCCCACCCACCACCGAGAGCACAGAAAGCACAGTGAGTGTCACGATGACGCGCCAGCCATAGGTTCCGCTGACATGGGTGTGCTCCTCGCCGAAAAAGACGATGAAGACTGCGCGAAAGATATAGAGGCCGGTGATGAAAGCGCCGAATATGCCAGCGACCCACAGCACGCGCCCGCTGGTTCCGTCCGCCCAGGCACCAGATAGAATTGCCTCCTTGCTGTAGAAACCGGCCGTGACCAGCGGCAAGGCGGCAAGCGCGGCACTGCCAATAAGGAAACTCCAGAAGGCGGCGGGCAGGCGCCGCGCGAGGCCACCCATCTTGAAGATATTCTGCTCGTGATGAATTCGCATCGTGATGGCGCCCGCGGATAGGAAGAGCAGCGCCTTGAAAAAGGCGTGGGTCATCAAGTGAAACAGCGCAGCGCTCCACGCGCCGACACCAAGGGCCAGGAACATGTAGCCGATCTGGCTCATCGTCGAGTAAGCGAGGATGCGCTTGATGTCATTCTGGGCGAGCGCGCTGAAGCCGGCGAGCAACAATGTCGCCCCGCCCACCACGCCGACCGCGAGCTGCGCCGACGGAGCGATCAGAAACAACGCGTGGGTGCGGGCGATAAGATACACGCCAGCGGTCACCATAGTCGCGGCATGGATCAGCGCGCTCACTGGTGTCGGGCCGGCCATCGCATCGGGCAGCCAGGTCTGCAGCGGCAGCTGCGCCGATTTGCCGACCGCACCGCCGAGGAGGAGGAACGCGGCTACCGTTGCGACAGGGGAACCTACTTGCCAGGTCTGCGACGCATTCTTCATCGCGCCCGCGATGTCGAGCGTGCCGAGGCGGCTCGCGATCAGCAGCAGGCCGATCAGGAGCGCGGTATCGCCGATGCGGGTCACGATGAAGGCCTTGCGCGCGGCTAGGCCGTTGGCGGGGTCGCGCCACCAGAAGCCGATCAGCAGATAGGAGCCAAGCCCGACGCCTTCCCAGCCGGCGTAAAGCGCGAGGAAATCATCCGCCAGCACCAGCAGAAGCATGGCGGCGACGAATAAATTGAGATGGGCGAAGAACCGGCCATAGCCTTCCTCGCCTTCCATGAACTCGGTCGCGAATAAATGGATGAAGAAACCGACGCCTGTGATGACCAGCATCATCACCAGAGAAAGTGCATCGAGGCGCAGGCCGATCTCCGCCGAGAACCCGCCGACATCAAGCCAACGCCACAGGGTTTGCTCATAAACCGTGCCCGCTGGCGCATAGAGCAGGAAACCGGCGGCGATCGTGAAGGCAATGATGGCTGCAAGCCCGACCGAGAGCGCGCCGATCATGGCCTCCACACGGGTGGAAAGCCGCCCGGCGCCGAGCATGAGAATCGCTGAACCGAGCAGCGGAAGCGTGGGAACCAGCCAGAGGAGTTCGCGCATCGCCTACCCCCTCAGACGATCGCCGGCATCGGCATCAAGGGTGGTGATCCGCCGGTGCATCAACAGGATCAGGGCAAGGCCGACCGAAACCTCGGTCGCGGCGAAGGTGAGCACGAGGATGAACATGATCTGGCCATCCGGCGACGCCCAGCGCGCGCCGGCAACGATGAAAGCAATGCCGGCCGCGTTCAGCATGACCTCCAGCGACATCAACATGAACAGGAGGTTGCGCCTGACCAGAACGCCGGCGAGGCCCAGCGCGAACAGGATCGCGGCGAGCAGCAAACCCTGATCGAGCGGAGCCGTCGCCACCGCGCTAGTCTCCCCTCGTTACAGAGCGGCCAAGATGGAACGCGGCGACCAGGCCGGCCAGCAGAAGGAAGGAGGCGATCTCGACCGCGAGCATATAGGGGCCGACCAGCGCGATGCCGACCGCTTGGGCACCGACCACCGAGCCTGCGGGACGAGCAAGGCCGCCAGTCACGGCGAGCGAGCCGAGTTCAATCGCGAGCAGCAGGGCAAGAACAGAGGGGCCGATCCAAGCCGATGGTTTCAGCATGGTGCTTTCGAAGGCCGCCGCGGCTTCCCCGATATTCAGCATCATGATCACGAACACGAACAGAACCATGATCGCGCCAGCATAGATGATGACCTCGAGCGCGGCGGCGAAGGGTGCGCCGAGGACGAAGAACACCAGCGCGGCCGCGAGCAGGGAAACAGTGAGGTAGAGAAGCGCGTGCACCGCCGAAGGGCGTGTGATCATCATCAGGGTTGCGAGCACCGCGACGATCGCCGAGATCTCGAAGGTGGCGTTCATGACCTGACGTGCCTCCCCTGCGGTCTCTCGTTCACGGCATCAAGCTGCGAGTGTCGATCGGCTTCCGCTCGTGCTCAGCCTCGCCCTTGTCCTTACCCGGAATCGCAAGGCCGGCGACGCGATAGAAGTTGTAGTCCGGATATTTTCCGGTGCCGCTGATAAGCAGATCTTCCTTCTCGTAGACGAGATTCTGCCGGTCATATTCGCTCATCTCGAAGTCGGGCGTGAGCTGGATCGCGTAGGTCGGGCAAGCCTCTTCGCAAAAGCCGCAGAAGATGCAGCGGGAGAAGTTGATGCTGAAGAACTCCGGGTACCAGCGCCCATCTTCCTCGGTCTTCTGCAGGCTGATGCAGTCGACGGGACAAGCGACCGCGCAGAGATAACAGGAAACGCAACGTTCCTCGCCGTCGGGATCACGCGTGAGCACGATCCGGCCGCGCGTGCGCGGCGCGAGATAGGGCATCTCCTCGGGATAGGAGACCGTAACATTGCGATGGAACAGGTGCAGGAAAGTATACCAGAGTGTACGGACCGAACTCAGCACCACTTCCTCCTCTATGACGGCGCTGGTCCGGCAAGCATGAGCGCGCCGGTAACCAGGATGTTGAGCAGCGTAAGCGGCAGCAGCAGCTTCCAGCCGAAGGACATGAGCTGATCGTAGCGCGGACGCGGCAAGGCGGCGCGCAGCAGGATGAAGAAGGCGATGAGGAGGCCGGTCTTGATGCCGAACCAAAGGAACGGCGGTAGGATCGGCCCGTACCAGCCGCCCAGGAACAACACCGTCGTCATCGCGGAGACCAGCATGATGCCGATATATTCGCCGATGAAGAACATGCCGAATTTCATGCCCGAATACTCGGTATGGAATCCGGCACCAAGTTCGCTTTCGCCTTCGGGGAGATCAAACGGTAGCCGATGCGTTTCGGCAATGCCGCCCAGGAAGAAGATGATGAAACCTACGAACTGTGGCACCACATACCACAGATGCCGCTGGCTATGGACGATATCGGTGAGGTTGAACGACCCGGCGAGCATCACCACACCGACCAGCGCGAGGCCCATGAACACCTCGTAGCTCACCATCTGCGCCGCGGCGCGCACACCTCCCAGAAGAGAGAACTTGTTGTTCGACGCCCAGCCCGCGAGCACGACCGAATAGACACCGAGCCCACCCATGGCGAGGAAGTAGAGCAGCCCGACATTGAGGTTGCCAATGATGCCAATTACAGGTGTGGCTGGAATCACGGCCAATGCAAGCATGACCGTGACCATCGAGATTGCCGGCGCAAGAACGAAAACACCGGGATCGGCGAAGGGGGGAATCCAATCCTGCTTGAACAGGAGTTTGATGCCATCGGCGACAGCCTGCAGTATACCGAAGGGCCCGGCCCGGTTCGGCCCATAACGGTCCTGCAAGAAGCCAAGCAGCCGTCGTTCAACCCAAGTAAGCAAAGCCGCCATCGCCAACGCGAAGGCAAGGCCAAGCACGATATTTAGCAGGCCCCCAATGATTGTGTGGGGATGGCTCATGCAGCACCCCGCTCGGCTTTGGTGATGCGGATCCAGGCCGGCAGCGCGTGGGCCTTCGCCGATAGACCTGCGATCCCCGCCATGCCACGTGGCAGCTCGGGATGAATCTCGAGCGCCAGGCTTTGGCGCCCACCGTCGATCTCACACTCGAGCACTTCGCCAGAGACGGCGCCCATGAGCGTCGCATCCTCGCCATTGAGTACAAGCGCCGGTGGCGCCATACGCTCGCGGACCGGTTTCGCGCGCGCGCTCTGTTCGTCATCGCCGAACACTCGGGGCAACACGACTGCGAACCACATCCCTTCGCGTCGAGCAAAGGTCTCGGGTACGCCGGTATAGTAGGGAAGCGCCGCTTCCGCGCGCGCCTCCAACAGGCGCACTCCGGGATCGCCTCCCTCAAGCGCGCCGCCGATCTCGGCCTGGAATTTGTTGACCGACTGCACCGAGTTCCAGCTCGGCGCCCAGAAGAACGGTACCAATGCTGGGGGCACTTTGCCGTGGAAGCCTTCCATGGTGGCGCTGAATGGCGAATCCGCGCTCACCGGCGGCTTCGGCTCCCGAACGTTGCGGACCGCGTTCATCGCTGTGCGGCCGGAGAATCGGTGTGGCTCGCTGGCAATCCGGCGACCCGTGATGCGGAACTCTTCGGACGGCGCAGCGCGGGGAATCGCCGCGAAACGGGGCAAGGCGCCGGCCAGAGCGGCGACGATATCGTCCTCCGTGCTCCAGCCTTCGCAGGTAGTGCGATCGGCCGCGCGGCCGGCATCGCGGAGCCAGCGCCAGGCCTCGCTTATGTCGTTCTCGGCGAAGATCGGCTGGTAGAAGCGCTGCGCTCGCCCCTCGCTGCTCACCAGCGTACCACCAGACTCGGCGAAACTCGCGGCCGGCAGGACGAGTTCGGCGCGATGCGAGGTCGGGCCCTCACTATGATCGAGCACCACCAGGTGCGCGGAGCCCAGCGCAGCCTCGATCGCCGGCCTCGCCGCGCGCCGGTAGAGATCGTTCTCGAGCACGATCACCAGCGCGGCCGGCTCACCAAGCGCCGCCTCGAAGCCAGCCTGCCCATCCGCCATCAGCGCAAGCCCAAGGCTGTTGCATTCGGGAACGTTCAGCATCAGCGAAACAGACTTGCCACGCGCGCGAAGCGCAGCGGCGATGTTGGCGGCGGCTCGGATCACGTTCTCGTCGCCGGTCTCGACGCCGGAGACAATCAACGGACGTTCGGCCGCAAGAAGCGCCGCCGCACACACGCGTGCATGCGCCACAAGGTTGTCGGACAGATTGGCAACCGCGGGCGCCGCGGGATCGATGACGGCGGCGATTGCGAAACCCAGCCGTGCGATATCAGCAGGCGCGGCGCGCAAAGTGGCTTGCGCGACATCGTCGAGCCGCGTCGCCGTCGGTGTCGCGATAAATAGCGGGCTGCGCACCCCGCCCGCGAAGGTGCGAACCGCGGCATCCTGCCACTGCGGAATCTTCACTGTGGCGGCATGCGCGAATCCGGCTCCACGCACCGCCTGGCGCAGCGCGAGAGCCGCGCGCGGCGCCGCATCGGGCAAGTCCGAGCCAAGCACCAAGGCGGCATCCGCTCGCTCCACTTCGCGGAGCGACGGCACGTGCACCGCACCGCAGCCCAGAATCTCGGCGACAAGACGCAGCAAGCGATCTTCGCCTGCGCCGACTCCAGGAAAGAAATTCTCCGCTCCGACGAGGGCGCGCAGCGCGTAGTTGGATTCTAGCGACGCGCGCGGCGAGCCGATACCAACGGCTCGGCCACCGGCGCGAAGCAACGCGGAGAAGCGCGCGATTGCGTCGTTGCGACTAATCGGCGCCTGTCGCCCATCCGCTCCACGCGCAAGCGGCGTTCGGATTCGGTCCGGCGCATTGACGAAGCCATACCCGAAGCGGCCACGGTCGCAGAGAAAATAGCCGTTCACCTCTCCGTTGTAGCGATTGACGATGCGCCGCAACTCACCCGCTCGCTCGTTCGCCGTAGTATTGCAGCCGAGCCCACAGTGCGAGCAAATCGAGGGGGCGCCGCGCATATCCCATTTGCGCGCATAACGCGCCGAGAAGGGCTTATCGGTGAAGACCCCGGTCGGACAGACTTCGACCAGATTGCCGCTGAACTCACTTTCCAAGGTACCGTCGGCATGGCGGCCAAAATACACGTGATCATGGGCTGCGAACACATCGAGATCGCGGCCGCCGGCATAGTCGCCATAGAAGCGCACGCAGCGATAACAGGCGATGCAGCGGTTCATCTCGTGCTTGATGAACGGCCCGAGATCCTGGTTGCGATGCGTGCGCTTGGTAAAGCGGTACCGCCGGTACGCGTGCCCGGTCATCATCGTCATGTCTTGCAGATGACACTCGCCACCTTCCTCGCAGACCGGACAATCATGCGGATGGTTGACCATCAGCCACTCGATCACACTAGCACGGAACGACGACGCCTCCGGATCGGCAAGTGAGTACCGCGCGCCCTCGGCGATTGGCGTCATGCAAGCCATTACCAGCTGCCCGGTCTTATCCGCCTCGTTCGCGTATTGCTTGACCGCGCATTGACGGCAGGCGCCGACCGAGCCGAGCGCCGGATGCCAGCAGAAATACGGAAGATCGAGCCCCGCACCGAGGCAGGCCTGGAGCAGGTTCTCATCCGGCTTTGCGGTATATGCTTTGCCATCGACCAGGAACGTCGTCATGCCCAGCTCTCCGCCGTGTCGTGCCAGGGGCAACGTTTCTCGCTGATATGCTGCTCGAACTCCGCGCGGAAATGCTTGAGCCCGCTGCCGAGGGGCGCCATCGCCCCTGGTGCGAGATCGCAGAAGGTGAAGTCCGGGCCGAGGAAGGTGACGTGGCGGGAGAGTGTTTCGATATCCTCGGGCTCACCCTCGCCAGCCTCGATCGCAGTGAGAATCCGCTCAACCCAGGGCAGGCCGTCGCGGCAGGGTGTGCACCAGCCACAGGACTCCTGGGCGAAGAAATGCTCGAGGTTGCGCAGCAGGCCGATCGGGCAGCGCCGATGGTCCAGCGCCATGATATTGCCAGTGCCGAGCGAACTGCCGACCTTCTGAACGGATGTGAAGTCCATCGCGACGTCGAAGCTGTCGCTCATGACAAAGGCGGTGGAAGCACCCCCTGGCAGCACCGCCCGGCACTCGTAGCCGTCTTGCATCCCGCCCGCATGCTCCTCGAGAATTTCATTGAGCGGGGTGCCGAGCGGGAGCTCCCACAGACCCGGCCGCTTCACCCGTCCGCTGAAGCCATAGAGCTTGCTGCCGCCGTCGTCGCAGCGGCTGAGGCCGAGGAACCAATCGGCCCCACGCTCGATGATGTGCGGAACATTGCACATCGTCTCGACGTTGTTGACCACGCTCGGCTTCCCCCACAGCCCGCTCAGCGCGGAGCGGGGCGGCCTGGCGCGCGGCAGCGGGCGGCGACCCTCGAGCGCCGTGAGCATGGCACTCGACTCACCACAGATATAGCGCCCGCCACTCGCATGCACATGGACGGAGACCGCGAAGCCGGAGCCCAGGACATTGGCGCCGAGGTAGCCGCGAGCTTCGGCCTCCACGACCGCACGGTTGAGCCGATCAATCGCGAGCACGTATTCGGCGCGCACGAAGATATAGACGATCTCCGCCTGGATCGCGAAGGCGCCGATGATCACCGACTCGATCATCTGGTGCGGAGTTTGTTCGAGCAGGAGCCGGTCCTTGAAGCTGCCGGGCTCCATCTCGTCGGCATTGACGACGAGATAGCGCTGCCGTGGCGCATCCGCACCTTGCGGCACCGCCTCCCACTTGCGCCCGGTCGAAAATCCGCCGCCGCCGCGACCACGCAGTCTCGAGCGTTTGACCTCCGCGGTGATCGCTTCCGGCGCCATGGTGAGCGCTTTGCGCAACGCCTGATAGCCGCCGGCACGCTCATAACCGGCCACATCGAGCGGCTTGCCGTCAGGCTGGATCAAGGCGGTGAGCGGCTTTTCCATCACTCTCACCGATACCGATCGAGAATTGCATCCAACCGCTCGGCGTCGAGATCGCCGTGCTGGTCCTCGTCCACCATCATCGCCGGCGCGTGGTCGCAATGGCCGAGGCAAACGATTGGCAGCAGCGTGAAACGGCCATCGGCTGTTGTCTCGCCCGGGTTGATGCCCAGGCGTTCGCGGATTTGCGCGCGCGCAGCCCTTTCGCCCATCACCCAGCACGCCACGCTGTCGCACAACAGGATGACGTGGCGGCCGACCGGACGCCGAAAGATCAGATTATAGAAGGTCGCGACGCCATCGAGTTCGGCCGGTGTCATTTCCAACAGCGCCGCAACCTCGGCGAGGTGCGGATCGGAGACATAACCGAAGCGCTTTTGCACAACTTTCAGCGCGTCGAGGCCCGCCGCGCGCTTATATTCGGCGTGCTGCGCGACGGCCGCGATCTGCTGCCGCAGCGCCTCCTCAAGCGGGGCTTCCGACAGATCTTGTTCAGCGGTCGACATCGGCCATCACGAAATCGATGCTGCCGAGGATCGCGATCAGGTCAGCGACGTAGGCGCCGCGACTGATCAGCGGGATCATTTGCAGGTGAGGAAAAGAGGGCGTGCGAATACGGGTGCGGTATGAGACGCTATCGCCGTCAGCCGTGAGATAGTAGCCGTTGATCCCCTTGGTCGCCTCGATGCTGACCATCGCCTCCCCCGGCGGCAACACCGGCCCCCAGCTCGCGTTGAGAAAATGGGTAATCAGGGTTTCGATGTCGTGCATCATCCGCTCCCTGAGCGGCGGAGTCGCGAGTTTGTGCTCCGACCGGTAAGGACCCGCCGGCATATTGTCGAGGCATTGCCGGATGATGCGCAGGCTTTGGCGCATCTCCTCGATATGGACGACCACGCGATCGTAGCAGTCGCCATTGTTGCAGGTGGGGATTTCGAAGTCGAGCTGGTCATATCCGGAATAGGGGCGCTGCTTGCGGTAGTCCCACTCTAGGCCGCAGGCGCGCAAGGCAGGGCCAGTGACTCCCCAATCATACGCCTCCTCCAGCGTGTAAGCACCGACGCCGATCGTGCGCGCCTTGAAGATGCGGTTGCGCATGACGAGCTTGTCGTATTCGTCGAGGCGCTTCGGTTGATAGTCCAGGTAGTCACGGATCATCTTGTCCCAGCCCTGGGGCAGATCGGCGGCCACGCCGCCGATCCGGAACCATGCCGGATGCATCCGGAACCCGCAGATCGCCTCGATAATCTGGAAAACCCGCTCGCGGTCCGCGAACATATAGAAGACCGGCGAAAGCTGGCCGAGATCCTGAGACATGGTTCCGTAGAAAACGAGATGGCTCGCCATCCGAAATAGCTCGGCGAGCATGATCCGTATCATCTGCGCCCGTGGGGGCACCGTGATGCCGGCAAGCTTCTCGACCGCCATCACATAGGGGAAGTTGTTCATCACCCCGCCGAGATAGTCGATGCGGTCGGTGTAGGGGATATAGGTGTGCCAGGTCTGGCGCTCGCCCATCTTCTCCGCGCCGCGATGATGGAATCCAATCTCCGGCACCGCGTCGATAATCTCCTCGCCTTCGAGCTGAAGGATGATGCGGAACACCCCGTGCACGCTCGGATGGTTGGGTCCGAGGTTGAGGAACATGAAGTCGGCGGTCTCGCTGTGCCGCTTCATGCCCCACTCCTCGGGACGAAACCGCAACGCCTCCTGCTCCGCGAGTTCGCGCTCTTCTGTTAGCACGTAGGGACCCATCTCGGTCGCCCGCGCGACATGGTCCTTGCGGAGCGGGTGGCCAATCCAGGTCGGCGGCGTCAGGATGCGACGCAGATTCGGATGGCCTGCGAAGCGGACGCCGAACAAGTCCCACACCTCGCGCTCGTACCAATCCGCGTTGGGCCAGATATCGGCAGCGGTCGGCACCTCGAGCGCGTCTTCCTTGAGTGGCACCTTGATGCGGATATCGTCGTTCCGCTCGAAAGAGATGAGGTGATAGACCACGGTGAAATCGGAGGGCGGCAGCCCCTCACGATGGACCCGCATCCGCTCGTCGACCGCGGTCAGATCGTAGAGGACGCGAAAGGGCCGCTCGGCGCCGCTCCGCAGATGTTTGAGCACGTCATGTGCCGTGTGCCGATCGATCCAAAAGGTCGGTATCTGATCGATCGTCCTCTGCGCGGTGATCGCGATTGGCCCGAATCGCCGGTTGAGGTCGCGCAGGATATGCTGCTCGGCTTCCGTAACGGGGATGCTGTCAGCTTCGGTCAGCATCCCGGCATTCCCTACACGTGGTCCGGCGTGGGGAGATCTGTTGCGGCCCGGCGTTCCTCGCGCTTGAGGTCGCGGAAGCTCGGCCGGTCGACCTTCTCGATGCCCTGCGGCCCGACCATCCAGCTCAACGGCCGGCGATCGGTGCCGATCGAGCGCTGCAGCAGCATCAACCCTTCGAGAAGCGCATCCGGGCGCGGCGGGCAGCCTGGTACATAGACGTCCACGGGCAGGAAACTGTCCGCGCCCTGGACCACGGCGTAGATATCATACATTCCGCCCGAATTGGCGCAGGCGCCCATCGAGATCACCCAGCGCGGCTCCAGCATCTGGTCGTAGAGCCACTTGATGACCGGCGCCATTTTCACGAACACCGTGCCGGAAATGACGATCAGGTCAGCCTCGCGCGGGGTGGCCCGCAACACCTCTGAACCGAATCGCGCGATGTCGAACTTGCTCGTGAAGGCCGTCGCCATCTCGACATAGCAGCAAGAGAGCCCGAAGTTGAACGGCCAGACCGAGTATTTCTGGCCCCAGGCAACCATGTCCTCGAGCTTGGTGAGAGCCATGTTGCGGCGCACAGCGTCGGTGAAAGTTCCCCCTTCGGCCGGCGACTCGATCTGTTTGCCGGCCGGGGTGCCGCGCAGATGGGGAGCAGTGGTCGAGACCAGACGCCCAGATGTTGCCTTCGTGATCGAGAAGCGCATGCGTCAACCGGGCCTTTGTTTGGGGAGCAATCGCGGACGCGGCCCCCAGTCGAGCGCGCCGGCTCGCCAAAGATAGGCGAGCGCTGCGAGCAGGGTGACAATGAAAATCAGCATGACGACGTAACCAGTCCATCCCGCAGCCCGCACCGCGGTGGCCCAGGCGTAGAGGAATGCGGCTTCGAGATCGAAGATGACGAAAAACATCGCGACTAGGTAGAACTGGATCGGCAGCCGGAATCGCGCGTAGCCGACCGAAACGATCCCAGACTCAAACGGCTGCCGGGTTGCATGCTTCAGGTGACGCTGGCCGAGAAAATAGGACACACCTATCATCCCCGCGACCAAACCGATCACGGCAACGGCGTAGACCAGCAAAACCCAATAACGGGCCGTATCCTCCATGGTCCGTGTCCATCTCGGCAGGTTATCTTGGAAACCAACGAGCGCGGCCGAAACCGCAAGACGACTAAACCTTCGTTGAGTATATGTGACCCTATTGTGTGAGCGCCTGTCAAGCGAGGCGGCGGCGGCGACGCGTCAATCGGCTCGGTCAGGGTCCGCGCCTCCGTCAGGCCCACGAACCCGCGCGTCGCGGCGTTCGTCCGCCTGGAGCGGAATGTCGCTCTCACAGGCGTGAGCGACAGCAACACATGTACGATTCCATTTGGCTGGAACATGCCGGGCTATTGTAACCGTGCCGTCTATGAAAAGTAGAACTGGCGCTATTCTGAAACATTTTCGAAACGATTTCGTCCGTCGTGTCTTTCAGCTATCCTCGACGCCGGCGGTTCCAGCAATTCGGCGCACAGCCACGAAGCCATCCCCGGACGGGCGCTGTCCGCAGGCAGCAGCTTCACAAGCTTATCAGATTTACGCACCCACCCGCAGTTCCTCCCTGCGACCGAAACGCGCGCTGGAGAGCCAGCGCCTGACGCGAGTCTCGATGAGCTGCGCGATCAACCAGGAGACAATGACAAGGGCGACAACCGTGAGGCCATAGGCAACCAACTTGTCGTATTTTCGCCAGCCATCGGTCCAGTTTTTGAGGATGTAGATGCACGGCATGTGAATGACGTACAGGGGATAGCTCAGCGCGCCCAGAGCTCTTGCGATGCGGGCCCGAAAGCCCTGCAACTCCCAGCCAGCTATGGCCGCGATGCTGATCGGGAAGAGTAGCACAACCATGACCGGGTCGTAGACATTGTGGATGTTTGCAGGGATCGGCAGAACCAGAACCAAAGCCACAATAATAGCGACCAATGGTCCGCCGCTTCGCAGACCTCCGGGGAAGCGCCGGTGGACTAGAACTCCAGCAAAAAACGAAAATAAACTTCTGGGCAAACCGTAGACGAAGTGGTCGGTATTCCAGCCGACATGCAGATTTCCATGGAACATCGCCACGCCAACGAGACTCATCCCTGAAAGAAAGAGGATGGCGATAACGGCTCGGCTCGTGAGATACCTAAAGAAGGTCACAAAAACCAGGTTCACGAGAAGCTCGAAGAAGAGCGACCAGGCCGGTAGGTTGAGGGGGAAGATCGGTGGATTGTCGGTGAGCGGAACCGGTAAAGGAAGAAACACCAGGGCCGAACCGAGGGAGACAAAGAGCTTGGTGGACGAGAATGGCGACCAGGTGATGAGATAGGCCGTCACGCCCAAGGCAAGACCGACGAGATAGGCGGGATAAAGTCGGATGAGGCGCAGGCGCATGAAATCGAGCGGCTGCATTCCATCGCCCAGACGCGTGCTGTAGGCCGCTGATAGGACGAAGCCACTCAAGGCAAAGAACAGATCGACGCTCAAGTAAGCGCTAGAAAATGGTAGTTTTGGGTTGGTGAAGGCAATGATGTGAAAGGCAACGACTCCAATTGCAGCAAAGCCGCGTAGGCCATCAAGCGCAAGATAATGTTGTCTCATATACAAATCCCGTGAATAGAGCCTCTTCGGCCGGGCGAATTGTTAAAACAACATGGCCGAAAGATACCCTACTGACGATCTAGCCTCGGAATATTGCAGATCGAACGGGGAGACTGTTCGGCCTTGCAATTAGACCACCAGGGTTCGAAATCATTACTCAATGCTTTTGGGCCTGGTTCAATATACCGCTTGTGGTTTCCAATGAGGGTTTTCCGTCTTCTGAATCGCTCTCGCGTACCGCTAACGCGCTGGGATGATGAACCACTTTGGGTGGCCATCATCCTTTCTCCCCTGGTCCGGCCGTCAATATTATTGGCTAGCGACTGGACGGCGTGGCCCCGCTTCCGGTCGCCGCACACTTCATTGACCTGCGGGCGCCAGCCGAGCGACTAACGGCTGCTCATATACTTTGCGAGAGCCTCTATCACGCGAACGACCGCCTCTGGCTGAGAGATGAAAACAGCGACCCATCCGTGTATTGCGACAACGAGGCTGAAAGGCATCTGGTCAGCAGCTAGAAATCCATCAAGCTCTACGTCTCGGGGCCGGTAGCAGCGAGCCCGCGCTACACTGCTTCGGGCAAGACCGCGTGCCTTAAGCTCCGCACCGGGACGTCACGATAGAGGTGCTAGCTCCGGACCGCTCGCACTGCCTCAGACAGAGTTTCCGACGAGACATGAAACATCCCAGAAAACGGGGCCCTAGCATCAAGGATCAGAAAGATGGCGCTGGCGACCGCGGTCGCGCTCAGCAACAGACCAACAAACGCGGTGACGTGGCGGGGCATGAACAGGCCGTAGGTGCCAAACAGAATTGAGAGCCAAAACACCAAGACGACTTCGCCTGCTTCCGACACCACGGTATGGCCCTGCTCCGCGATTGTCCACCGGGCTACAACGATCAGCGTCGAGACTACCAGCGCCTGTGATTGCTCCCAACGTTGTGCATCGTCTTGGGGCTCTAATTTCAAAATCTCGTCCTGGACCCGCCCCAAAATCGCTGCGGTTTGAGAATTCGATGGATTAGGCTCCCTCCCCGCGCTCCGCGGAAAGAGGTCTTCCTGCTTCTCCACGGCATAATGTATCAGGTCGGCTCTCGCATTGTTGGCCGCCGGTCCAAACCGCCGGAGCAAGTCGTCGGTTCGAACGATATCGGAGGAGAGCAGCGCCAGGTCGTTTATCATCCCCACGCGTGCTGTATTGGCGTTGCTGATGGCAAGTCCGAGCACGAGGGCGGTGAGCGTCGCTACCACAGCAATCGTCGCAGTGAAATGCGAGTGAGTGCCGTCAGTCAGATGACTCTTAGGAAGCAGACGGCTTAAGACTGTACCGAGAAGGCCGGCGGCTAAAATCACGCTCAGGACGAGCAGGCTCTCGGTAATTGGGGTCATTTCAACCTAATAGGGCTAATTGAGCGTGATGTTCGCGGTCGGCTCCGACGACACGCCTAACGTCATCCATCAAGCCAATCGCAAACCCTTGAGTAAGTCTCAGAAACACCGCCCTCAGATTGCTAGGTCGCAAATCTATCCTAGAAACAACACTGGTGATACTCTCCCGCGCAAGGAAATTGATCAGGGACGAGATCGACCGGACGTGGCGCTGCGGCGGAGGCATTGTAGAGGCAACCCATCCGCGCCGCGACACGTTTTGCCGAGAGGAACTAGCGGGGCGAATACATTCCAAGTGATATAGGGACGATATTTGCTCTCAGAAATCCATAGCGCGGTCGCGTCTGATGCCCTACCGTGTCTTTCCAAATTATATGGTTTAGGAACAGCGGCAATGAAAGCTATCTTTCTGGCCCTGCTGCTTACTGCTGGCCCTCTATCCTCGGCCGCGATGGCGCAGACGGTGATGCAGGCTTGCGGGCCCGACGTCCAGCGTCTCTGCGGCAAAGTCGAGCCGGGCAACAATCGAATCAAGAAATGCATGAAAAAGCATATGCGCGAAGTCTCGCCCACCTGCCTGCAAGCGCTGTTAAACGCCAAGGAAAGCGAGATGTCTCAATAAGTTGGAAGACTGTTGCCGCGAAATGATCTGCGACTCAAAGTCAACTTCCGGAGGTGGCACGAAAAGCGTCGCCTCGCGGAATTCGAAATGTACCCCACTCATAAAGCCCGCTTGTTGCGGCGGGTGATCTCAGCTGCCGGCGATCCTTTAGATGGAGCCAGGACATGAATCGCCTAATCGTTTTTGTCTGCCTGCTGCTTGCTACCGCACCAGCGGCATTCGCGTCGTGCGGTCAGACTGCCAATTTTGCCGGT
This sequence comes from Acidisoma sp. S159, assembly GCF_009766125.1. Classification (NCBI taxonomy): domain Bacteria; kingdom Pseudomonadati; phylum Pseudomonadota; class Alphaproteobacteria; order Acetobacterales; family Acidocellaceae; genus Acidisoma; species Acidisoma sp. S159. Next base: position 62,103 of record NZ_LMUG01000104.1, on the reverse strand, counting down.
TGTAGCGGCACGAACGGAACGGCGACATATAATAAAAACTCCGGGGCGGGCCACTCCTACAATAGGAACACGGGCCAATATCATTCGTCGCAAAGTGGCAGTTATTATCATCCCCCGCAGGGCGGCTACTATCATCGGGTTGCACCAGGTACGAGCGCGACTGGCTGGCGCGGCAATAGCGCGACCAAGGCCTTCCAGCAAGGATGCGCCTACGTGAATGGTCATCGGGAATGCCGTTGATCAAAGACGCGGTTCGGGCCAACTCATCATGCTGATACAGATTTCTAAACTTTCGGCTTGGTGTCTGGCACGAAGGCATGAGCTTGTTGTGGACTGGAACGGCGATATGAGCAGGCGAAAAAGCCTTGGCTGGCACTTGATTGGGCTAATGCTTCTTGGAGCTGTCGCCACGGCGACGCCTTGCCAAGCGCAAGGTCTTGTCATCTATCCAGCCAAGGGCCAAAGCCCCGCGCAGCAGGATCAAGATCGCTATGCATGCCATAGATGGGCTGTGCAGCAGAGTGGATACGATCCGTCTCTCGCCGCGCCCCAGCCAGCACCCTACGGTGCCACACCCATGCGAGGAGCGGTGCGCGGTGCCGCCGTGGGTGCCGTTGGAGGAGCGATCGGCGGAAATGCCGGCAAGGGAGCGGCAATCGGGGCCGCCTCCGGCGCTCTGATAGGCGGGATACGTCGGCGGGATCAAAACAGGCAACAGCAGTCATCGGCGTCTCAGCAGCGTTCCCTCTACAATCGGGCGCTTGGGACCTGTATGCAAGGACGCGGATACACCGTTGGATGAGACACTTTATGGGAGCTTTATCGTTCTTCGCTGCACTCGGTATGGCGAGCAGCAATGCTGAGGCGGCATCCCCTGCGACAGACGACTCGACCCTCATCTGCGCAATAGTGGATTTAGCCTCCTGCGTTCCGGGGGAGGGTTGCCGACGTGAGACTTCCGAGTCGATCAACGCCCCGCAACTTCTCACGATTGATCGCAAAAACCATACCATTTCTGCTCGCAGGCCTGATGGGGCGTCCCTGTCAACGAACATCGACCGCATGACTCGGGATCAGGGGCTTGCTGTGCTCGACGGCGTGCAGAATGGTTTGAGCTGGACCATCACAGTCGCGGATCAGGACGGTGCTTTTAGTCTGGCGGCAATTGGCAATGGTCAAGCCTATACGGCGTTTGGGAGTTGCGAGCCTAAGTAAGAGATACGTCAAGGGCGCAGCCCCCCGTTCCTTGCTACTCTTCCTCAGAGTGAGCGCTCTCGACGGGATACGGCTCTTGCATAACGGCGTAGCCGGTCTCCAGCAGGGACTTCAGGTTGGAGATGATTTTCGGCCAGCCGCCGGACACCGCTTCGATCAATTTTGAGGATTCGCGCTCGATGGTGTGGGTGATAGAGAGCTTGACCGCCGTGCCAATCGGCTCCAGTTCCATCGTGCATTGCGAGTAGCCCTCGGCCTTGAGTTCGGGCTTGTTCTGGTGCTGCCAGTGGATGACCAGGCGCCGTGGCGGATCGGCTTCGACGACCTCGCCGGCGTCGAAGATCTGGCCGTCAGCGGATACCAGCTTCCATGAGGCTCCCGCTGTCCATTGGCTTTCGCAGCGCATGCCGAACCAGTATTGCTTCATGAACTCCACGTCAGTCAGCGCTGACCAAAGCTTCTCCGGCGTGGTGCGGATATAGGTCACATAGACAAAGGTCGATCTACTCATCGGCTTTCTCCAGGCTTTGTTTCAAATCCGAGAGCGCCTTCAGGCGCGGTTTTTCGAATTTGGCAATCCAGCGCTCATAGATCTCCTGTAGAGGCACTGGATTCAGGAAATGCAGCTTCTCGCGGCCGCGGCGCAGGGTGGCGACCAGATTAGCTGCCTCCAGCACACCCAGATGCTGCGTCACGCCCTGCCGCGTCATATCGAGATGCTCGCACAAGTCGTTGAGCGTTTGACCGTCATTTGCATGCAACACGTCCAGGAGCTTACGCCGGCCGGGATCGGTAAGGGCTTTGAACAGCAAGTCGGTATGGTCTCGGCGCTCAGCCATCGGCAGCTTATGCAAGTGATTACCTGCATATAGATAGGCAAGCATCGACTTGCATGTCAAGCTTGCTTTCGGAGTCTCGCCGGGGAAATGATGGATGCTCGCATCCCACGCCTCATCTCGTATCCTGGAGCCGAACGCTAACTGTCGCGGGATGCGGCGGCCTGACAGTCTGCCGCACCAACGGCCCCGCTAGGGCGAGATAAGGAAGGAAGGCGATATGATTCGAAGGGTACTCGCATTGGGTTTCGCGGCCTTGGGACTGTCCGGTTGCGCCCTGAACGCGTCGCCTGGCTATGAGGTGCGCGATGCGACCCCAACCGCAATCACAATCTTGGCGGATCCCGCCCTGCGGAGTACTGACGAGCTGCAGCAGGTCGCACAATCGCATTGCACCGAATATGGAAAGAAAGCCGTCGAACAATCTGTCGGAGCGAATACTGGAGGCCGCGTCCCCGTGGACTTCGCATGCCAGTGAAAGCTGAGAAGACAGGGCCACTCTGGCGAGCGAGAGACCCGTCTTCTCACCAGAAACCAGGTACCATCCGGTACCTGACGCGCCGGGTGTACTCTTCGTAGCCTGCAAGTTCGCCACACAGCATGCGTTCCTCGCCCACCGCTCGAAAACCAATTCCCACGATGGCGAGTGGAACGACCAGCACCCCCCACCAGGAGCCCAGCAGCAGGGGCGTCCCCACGAACATCAGCAGGGCGCCGGCATACATGGGATGGCGAACGATGCGGTAGGGCCCGTCACTAATCACGCGCTGCTTGCGCTCGCTTTGCACGCGTATCTGCGGGGCCGCGAAAGTATTGAAACGAAACGTCTGCCAGACGACAACCATACACAGCGCGATCAACAACGCTCCGACGGCCTCCACCCAAAACGGAACGACCGACCACCTGAAGCGACGGGCGTCAAAGGCGCTCGCCACCAACCATGTGACGAAGACGAGCGCGGCGGCGGCCATGAAGGCGCGGTCCCATGGTCGCTGATCCGGCTGCACAGGCGCCGAAAGACGTGTCGCGAGGAGGGCCGGGTCATGGCGCGCCAGCCAGAAGCCCAATGCGAAACTCGATATCGCGATCTCGCCCAGGAAAACCCAGCCCTGCGGCCAGCCCCAGTCGCCGGCTGCGAGGAAAAGGATGGCCCCCATCCCCGCCAGCCAGCTGGTCGTCTGAACCACCATCCTTGTGATCATCGGCCTATTGTCCGTCACTGTCCCGCCATCGAAGCATCTGGCGATTGGCCCCCGTCCGGCAAACCCACAATAGCCTTCTCCCAGTTCGCGGGCACTGGCCAGATCACCCATTGCGATACCGCGTGGCTCGACGCACCCTCTGCCGCGAGACGAAACTCTGCGCTTCTGCGACGTGGGGTGATGGACCGGACGCGAAGAGGACTTCACCGATGCTGATAACCCCGATTGATCGGGCAACGAAGTGGGACTCTCTCAGCCGAAGCTGGCTTTTCTCCGTGCTGCACCCGCCGGAACGGGAGCGCTTGTTCGATTGCGTCAAGGAACGCCGGTTCCGCAAGGGCGAGACCATGCTGGAACAAGGCCGAGAAGGCTCGAACATGATGGTCCTGGTCGCCGGCCGGGCACGGGTCACGGCCACCTCCGCCGAGGGCAAGGAGGTGACTCTGATGATCCACGAGACCGGCGCGACACTCGGCGAGTTGGCGCTGCTGGACGGCGGACCCAGAAGCGCCAATGTGGTCGCGATGGACAATTGCCTCGTTTTACTCATCGAGCGCCGCGACTTCCTCCCCCTGCTGACGCAGAACCCGGACCTCGCCCTTCGCCTGATAGCGGTTCTATGCGACCGGCTGCGCACGACCAGTCTTGCTCTGGAGGAGGTCGCGCTGATGGACATCCCGATGCGCCTGGCGAGCCTGCTGCTGAAGCTGAGCAGCCGTTACGGCATGGAGGGCAAACAGGGTCGGCGGATCCAGTTGAAGCTCTCGCAAGCCGATCTGAGTTCGCTCATCGCCGCCACCCGGGAAAGCGTGAACAAGCAGCTGAGATCGTGGCGCGAACAGGGCATTCTGGACGAGGAGGATGGGCACATTATCCTCCGCCAACCCGATGCTCTTCAGGCGATAATGGATTGAACCCGCCAACGTTCCGACCATGCCGGCGCGAACGGGAAACACCCGCGGTTTTCGCAAGACCTGAAAGCCCTCATTGAGGTCTTGGCTATTTCATTTCGGTAGTGAGCGTCTCCCGAATGGCGACGCGGCTTTGGCCGGTGACTTGCGATCTCGACTTAATTTCGGCACTGTCCATGCGCGTGCAGCGCATGGCTCTCAACAACGCCAATCGACCAACCGCTGCCAGCGAGACAGGCGCGGTGCTATCGGAAGCATAATCATCCGCTAGATCGACGTTGAACTTGGCCGTGACTGCATCCTATGGCTAGACACCGGGCTCATTGAGCCTCCGGGGATTTGAGTGGAAGACTGGCTTAGGTCAATTGAACTGGGGCATTATATCGATTCTTTCCGCGCCGAGCGGATCGAACATGCGCAGCTGCGTGACCTGACCGAGGACGACCTCAAGGAACTCGGCCTGACCATCGGCGAACGGCGACGTTTCCGCCGCGCTGTGCTTGAGCTCCAGCCCGACCCGCCTCCCCCACCGCCCACCACGCTTGCCGAGCGACGGCCGCTAACAATCGTGTTCATCGATCTCGTCGGCTCCTCCGAACTGGGCGAACTTCTGGAGCCGGAAGACCTGATGGAGGTGATCCGCCGCTACCGCGATGCCTGCGGTGCGACGATCCGGCGCTATGGCGGCAGCATCGCCAGGCAGGTCGGCGATGGCATCTTGGCCTATTTCAGCTACCCGGTTGGGACCGAAAACGACCCAGAGCGAGCGGTGCGCGCCTCGCTCGACATCGCGCGCGACATTGCGCAACTGGCGACCCCCGCCCCGGCGCCGCTTCGCGTACGCATCGGCATCGCCACGGGCCGCGTCATCATCAGCGACATGCTGGCTGGCGGCACCGCTGACCTCCGCACCATCATCGGCTCGGCCCCCAATCTCGCGGCACGGGTCCAGGCGGTCGCCGAGCCCGGCTGGGTCGTCATCGCGGCAGAGGTCCATGAGCGGGTCCGCGACTTATTCGCCTGCGAGGATCTCGGTCAGATCGAGATGCGGGGGTTCGCGGCCCCTCGGCAAGTGTGGCGCGTGCTGCGGGAAATGCCGCGGCCTACACGGGGCGTGAATGCCTCGGGGCAACACCTCACTTCATTCTGCGCCCGGGTAGACGAACTCGCCTTCCTCGGTGACCGTTGGTCGCTTGCCATGAAGGGCGTCGGGCAGACCGTGCTGGTCAGCGGCGAGGCGGGCATCGGCAAGTCACGGCTGATCGAGACATTTCTGACTCAGCACTGCGCGCTGGGCGGTCACGTCGTGCAGCTCGGAGCCTCCCCCTTCGACGTGGATAGCCCGCTCCTGCCTTTCGCCGCTTGGCTCCGCGCCGAGGCAGGCGCCACCGCTGGCGCCGCTGGGCCGGTTTTGGAAACCGACCTTGCCGAGTTGCTTGGCGTTGCACCGGCCGCTCCCGGCATCGGCGACTCGCCAGCACAGCTCCGCGAAACAATCCTTGCGGCGCTGGCCGACCGACTTCTCGCGCTGTCGAACGCTGCGCCGCTCTGCGCGGTCGTGGAGGATCTCCACTGGCTCGATCCGAGTTCGCTCGAGGTGCTGGAGCGGCTGGCCGCCCGGATCGAGGATCGGCGGGTGATGCTGCTGGTCAGCGCGCGCGAAGGTTCCCCGGCGCCGTGGCTGTCCGATACATCCGTCGCGAAGTTGCATCTCGTCCGTTTGGATCCCCGGGACGTAGCCGAGATCCTGCGCGGCCTGCCCGGCCGCAGCAGACTGCCGGCAGCGCTGGTCGAGGAGGTTGTGCGAAAGTCGGACGGCGTGCCGCTCTTCGCGGTCGAGTTGCTGCGGGCCCTCCAAAACCCGGATGGCAGCACGATAACGGCTCTACCCGCCCCTATATTGCCTGATGAGCCCAGCGCGGAGATCCCGGCCATCCTGCGGGATTCGTTGATGGCACGGCTCGACCGCGCCGGGATCGCTAAGGAAGTAGCCCAGGTGGCCGCGGTGATTGGCCGCTCGGTACAGGCGGATTTGCTGGCGGTAGTCGCGGGCTGGCCGCGCGCGGAGCTAGAGCAACCGCTCGCCGCCCTCACCAGTGCCGGGGTGCTGCGCCTCGACCACGCGGGGCCAATCGAGACCTACACATTTACCCACGCACTGCTGCGCGACGTGGCCTACGACAGTGTGCTGCGCGATCAGCGCCGCAGCATGCATCTGCGGGTGGCCGATGCGCTGCCTCGACACGAAGCGGATTCGGTTTCACAGCGGCCGGAATTGCTAGCCCTGCATCTGAGCGAGGGTGGCCGGCCAGACTTCGCCGCGCCTCATTGGATGGATGCGGCGCGCCGCAGCCTGGCGCGCTCGGCCCTCACGGAAGCGACGCGACTTCTGCAACGAGGCATCGGTGCGCTGGGCGAGGAATGGACCGACCTGCGGCTACAATTCATGGCGCTGCTTGGCCCGGCGCTGATCGGCCTCAACGGACCGGGCTCGGCCGAGGCACGCAACCTCTACGAAACCGCGACTGGGCTCTGTGACGACCGGCCAGAGAATGCAGCCTTCTTTCCCATCTACTGGGGATGGTGGCGGACCACCAAGGAATACGCCGCGAAGCCCGATCGCGCCGAGTCGATGCTACGGCGTGCACAATTGCTCGCCGATGACGGAGCGCTGCTGGAGGCTCACCACTGCGCCTGGGCGAGCCACTATTTTGTTGGCGCGCTCGAACAATCACGCCTGCATGCCGAGGCGGGCTTGGCGATCTACTCGGGCGGGGATTATGAAGACCACGCTGGGCTCTACGGTAATCATGACGCGAAGGTCTGCGCGCATGGCGAGTTGTGCGAGGTGCTCTGGCAAAAGGGCCAGCTCACGGAGGCCCGCGCGCAGGAGCGTCTGGCGCTCGAATGGGGGCATGGCCTGAACCACCTGGGCAGCATCGTCCACGCGCTCGACTGCGCGGTTATGCATCGCGCCTACGCTCGCGACGTGCGCGGGGTGCTTTCCTATGCGAACGAGTTGGCGCGCATGACGGCTGAACACGGTTTCACCGACCATCAGGCGAAATCGCTCATCCTCACAGGTTGGGGACAGGCCGTCAGCGAAGACCTCGATGCTGGGCTGCGAATGCTTCAGGACGGTATCGCCCGGCAGCGCGACATCGGCACCGAGGAGGATTTTCCCGTTTATATGTCTCTGCTCGGAGAAGTGCTGCTCCGCGCCGGCCGCGCCGACGAGGCGGTCGCGCAGTTGAAGGAAGCGCACGAGACCTTCGTCGACAGCGGCCTGAAGGTGATGGTTCCGGACATGTTGCGCGTGCTGGGCGAGGCGACAGCCGCGCGGGATCCCACCGATGAGAACACGCCGCGCGCCTGGCTCGCTGAAGCGGCGCGGATGGCCGAAGAGCATGGCGCGAGCTTTCTCAGTCTGCGCATCGCGCTGAGCGCGGCGCGACTGGATCTGCGACGCGGCATGACGCCCGAGGCTGGCACGGCACTCGCGCGGGCGCTCGCCGAGGTGGAGAATGACGATCAAATACCTGAAATCGCCGAGGCCGCCGAGTTGCTTGCGCGCTATCGCCAGAATGCCCACGCCGCTGGGGGATTCGTGTGAAGGATTGGCTCGGCGCTGACCTGACGCCCGCAACGGTAACGGGTGGTCCGCATCGCGACGTGCCTCCCGAAGCCACGCTGGCGCGGCTACGTCCCATCCTGGGCCAATTCGGCATCACCCGCGTCGGCGTTCTCACAGGACTAGACATCGTCGGTATCCCCGTCGCCGCCGCCTATCGGCCGAACTCGCGCTCCATCGCCGTGCATCAGGGAAAGGGCCGCACGCTGGCCGCCGCCAAGGTCTCGGCGGTGATGGAAGCGGCGGAATGCTGGCACGCCGAGAATGCCGACTTGCCATTGCGTCTGGGCTACGCCAGCGAAATCGTTCGCCACGGCGCAGCGGTCACGCCGGACCGGTTGCCGCTGACTGGTCAGGGCGACCCGGCCAACGCCCGGTTCCTATGGACTGTCGCCCACGATCTCCTGGCCGGCGCGCCCGTTTGGGTACCGTATGAACTGGTCAGCGCTGACTTCACCGTGCCGGCACCTTCCGGCTTTGGCCTGTTCCGTCAGACCACGAATGGGCTCGGCGCTGGGAATACGCCGGTCGAAGCCATGCTTCAGGGGATTTACGAGGCCGTCGAGCGCGACGCCGTAGCGCTATGGCATGCCGCGTCGCCGGAATGCCAGGCGGCACGATGCATCGACCCCGCGGGAATAAATGGCGAAGTCAGTCGCTGGATGCTCGCGCGGTTCGCGGCGGCATCGGTCGATGTCCATATCTGGGACGTGACGACGGACATCGCACTTCCGGCCTTCCTCGTCTTGATTTGCGACGCGGATGGCGTGGCCGGGGTAGAGCCCGAATTCGGTTCCGGCTGCCATGCCGGCGCCGACGTGGCCCTGTCTCGTGCGCTAGCCGAGGCCGCACAGGCGCGCCTGACCCGGATTTCCGCCGCGCGCGATGATTTCTTGCCGGAGAGCTTTGACTTCGCAGGTCGCACCGCCCGAGATGATGCGGCCCGGCAACTCATGCGAACGATACCTGCCGCCCGCTTCCGCCCGCGAAACCGCGACGCGACGCCAGAAGCCGACCTCGACGCAGCGCTGACCGCACTCTCACATTGCGGGATTTCCCAGGTGGCCTGCATCGACCTCAGCCGAGCCGAGATCGGCATTCCCGTCATGCGCGTCATCATCCCCGGCTTGGAAGGCCCCTGGCAGAACGACGCGCACCCGCTCGGCCCCCGCGCGCGAGCCGCCGCGTGACGGCAATCGTCTTCACAGGCCCGACCCTGCCCACGGCCGAGGCGGCAGCACTGCTGCCCGCCACCATTCTGCCTCCGGCGCGGCAGGGCGACATTTGGCGCGCCGTGCACGAGCACCGGCCCGTGGTGATCGCCCTGATCGACGGCGTGTTCCTGCACGATCCTGCCGTATGGCACCGCGAGATTCTCTGGGCGCTAACCGAGGGAGTACACGTCTTCGGCGCGGCGAGCATGGGCGCGCTGCGCGCCGCCGAACTCGCGCCGTTTGGGATGCAAGGCGTCGGCAAAGTCTTCGAAGCCTATCGCGATGGTATCTGGCCAGGATTTGCCGAACCCTTCGAGGATGACGACGAAGTCGCGGTGATCCATGCCCCGGCGGAACTGGCCCACAAGCCGTTGTCGGACGCGATGGTGGACCTCCGCGACACTCTGCGCGCAGCTGCGGATGCGGGGCTCCTGACCGCTCCGGAGGCTCTGGCAATCACCACGCAACTCAAGGCGTTGCCCTTCGGCGAACGCAGTATCGCGCGCCTCGTCGCGCTGGCCGCCGATACTCTTGACCAAGCGACGACGACCAATCTGCGAGCGTGGCTGCCGCATGGAACAGTGGCGCGCAAGCGGCTCGATGCGTTGGCGCTGCTGGACAAGCTCCGCCAATTTTTGGCCGACCGCCCAGCGCCCTTCGCCGCGCCATTTCGGTTCGAATACAGCCAGGCGTGGCATGACTTCGTTACAGCCGGCGATGCGCTCGCGCTCGATGAGACGCTCGTGCTGGAAGAGGCACGGCTGCGGACGGATGACTGGCACGACACGGCCCGCGCCGCGCTCGGACGCCTCTGCGCCATTGCCGCCGCCCCAGAACCCCGTAGCGACGATGCCCGGTTGGCGCTCGACCGGTTCCGCCTCGCGCGGGGCCTCACCCGCCGCGCCGATCTCGATGCCTGGCTCGCCGGCAATGCCGCGACGGCCGAGTGGCTGCGGCGGGCAGTGCGTGACGAGGCAGGGATCAGCGCCTCCCTCACGCTGCCTCCGCCTGGCCTCGACAACGCCATCATCGATCACCTCCGCCTCACCTGCAGATTCGCTGAGCTTTTGCAACGGGCCCGAGCCAAGCACGCCAAATTGGCTGAACGACCGGCGCCGGAACCCGGACCGCTGCTTGATGCGGCGCTCGGCTGGTACGCGGAAAGATCAAATTGGGACGGTAGCACGCCGGCACCGTTCGGCTGGACAGACGAGGCGGCATTCCGTCTCGCTGTATGGCGCGAATACACCTTCGTCCGGGCGCAGGCATGATGAGGCCGGGGCATCTCCCTCGACGCACAAGCGACATGATACCGCGCGTCGGCGGGACCCGCTTCCGGCTGTTTCCCGCCTTCGCCGAAGACATGCCTCCCGATACTGTCGAGATCCCCTCACCTGCCGGCAGCATCGGTCCCGGCCCCTCGGACCATGCGCTTTACGTCGCCGATGCCGCCGCCAAGAGCGAGCCATATGAGCCGCCAGACTATGGCCCGCCCTACCGAGGCTCGCTGCTGCTGCCCGCCCTGCCGGACCAGGCTGGACATTTCGATCACCTCCCCCTGGACACCCCCCAGTTCCTGGCGGCGCACCAGTTCGGCTCGATGCGCTACACGCTGGATATCTGGGAGCGCTATCTGGGTCACCCGATCGAGTGGTGGGACCGTGACGAACATCCGCGCACCGAACTGATCCCGGTCGTGGACTGGCCAAACGCGCAGAGTGGCCCAGGCTTTCTCGAGACCGGCATCTGGAAGGGCCCCGATGGCAGCATGCAGCCCTACGCCCTGAATTTCGATGTGATTGCCCATGAGACCGGCCATCAGATTCTGTTCTCGCAGGTCGGCGTTCCGTCCATGGACAAGATCAGCGCGCCGTTCCTGGCATTTCACGAATCCTTCTCCGATCTCGTGGCGCTGACCGCCGTCATGCACTTCCCGTCTGTTCTGACCCGCCTGTTGGAACAGACCCGGGGCAACCTCTATGTGCTCAACCTCGTCAACCGCATCGCCGAGACTTCGGCGCATACGCAGATTCGGCTGGCCGCGAACACGACGACAATGGCCGAGGTCGCGGATATCGAGCTGGCCCCGGACGGCTCCTGGATCGATCCGACTGGAGAGAATCGCAACCAGCATTGGATCGCGGCCCCGCTAACCGGGGCGATCTTCGATGTCTTGGTGGAGATCTATCAGGATAGGCTGGTCGCGTCGGGGCTGATCCCGCATGACGCGAATGCCCAGGGCTGGACACGTGAGGAGGTGGAAGACGCCTTCACGGACTTGAATCAGGTCTTCTCCTCAGCTCTCACACGCTTCAACGAGGAGTTCGCCGCCGTAATCGGCTCCGCGCGCGACGCTGTCGGCCTGGCGCTCGCCCACGTCATGCTCAGCATCCGCCCCGAAGAATTGTCGTTCGAGGAAGTAGCGGCTCGGTTCCTCGAATCGATGTTGGAGCAAGGCTATGGCCCTCTCATGCCCGCGATGCTGGCGCATTTTCTTTGGCGAGGGATCGATCCGAGCCCGTTCCTGCAGTTCAGGCCGGTGCCTTTGCCGGGGCGGTCGATGCGCCGAGCCGGCCGATTCAGCGTGCAGATCAGCCCGTGCCATGGCGGCTGCGCCGGATGCAGTCCAGGCGGCGCGTTGCATGCTTCCCAAATGATCCGCGCGGCGCATGCCAATGGGGTGCATCGCCGCAAGGTAAGTGGCTGAATAAGACGCTTAGTGAATCCGAATTGAGCGGCTACTCTATTTAATTATGCACGATCTGGAGGCGTAATATGTCGGACTCGACTTTGGCAGAGACACTTTTCGCGGGCAGCACGGTTCGTCTGTTTGGGCACAAATTTGAGGGTCTCCAGCTAGAGACGGAAGACGAAGAACGGACACTGAAGGGCGCACCGCCAATTCTGCGCGCCTTACAGGAGCAACTAAAGTATCGAAACAAAGATGGCGATTTAAAACCAGGACTAGCCCGCATTTACGGCTTCAGCTACCTCGGCAATTACTACAAGCTCGCGCAGCCGGCGGTGTTGCTTGTGTTCGGTGAAGGCGACGCTATTCACGAGCCACTCAAGGATGAGGCGCTCAGCCTCGTAGGGGTGGAGTTTATGAACGAGACCTTCACGCCGGGCGTTCGGATGTGGGCTCAGGACCAAGCCGACTATACCGTGCGCATCGATATTTCGGCGGGCTGGTTGGCCGATGTGTTGCTGGAGCCAGAGATGAGCGACGGGACCAACATGACGACAGGCCAGACGCCAGCCACAGCCGGTCGGGGTCCAGTCGTCGGACGCGCCGCGATGGTTGGGCGGGCGGCGATGGTGGGTCGCGCGGCCATGGTTGGCCGCAACAATTCGGGCTCCTGAGGCCGGTTCTCAAACTCGGCGGGCCCCGCCGGCCACTATAGGCGTCCGGTCTGCCGCTGGCGGCCGGTTTGCGGCGTGTGGGGCGCCGCCCTGATCTCTGCGCGTAAATAAGCCTTGTCGCCGGGCGAGCGCGCCTAATGATGCCCCGCCCTACGAGTCCCCGCGCCAATGAATGCGCCGGTGTGAAGCACTTCATAGTCCGCCCTAGCCAAATGTGGCGTGATCCCCCCACGGCACCTGCCACCTAAAGGCTTATCTCTGAACAGACTTCGGTCAAGTTTTGGCATCATCCAGGCACCACATCACAGCGTAAACGGACTGCGCTGCACGAAGGAACCGCCATGAGACAAGATGAAACCTCTCGCTTCGAGGACGGCATGATCTCCCAACGCGCAGGTCTTGAGCGCGGTAGGAACCCCTACTCCCGCTGGACCTCCGAATGGATTGCGTGGCTCGCGGGATGGAATGTCAGCGCGCAGGAGCACTCCCACGGGGGAGAGCCATTGGCCTGCTGAATTAGTCGCACAACTTCCCGATGCCAGTCAGATCACTCGCCATGTCCGCAACGAAGGAGACAATGACCGTGAGCGGCCAAGTCCATGAACAATCCACTCGATATTTTGGCGTCCTGAACGGCAAGGTGTATCGAATAAGCACCAATATGGACAGTTCCGAGAAAACGCTCGAACTGGTGCCATTTGCATTGCAGCCCCCGGCGACTATCGACCAAGGCGAGCCGGAGAACGCATCTCATCCTGCGGCCGCGGATCACCAGGCCGCGTCACTGGCCATTGCTCCTCCCTTAAAAGTCGCTTCGCGACGCGTGGCGAGGACGGAACCGATTAACGATGAAGCGCGCGCAGAACAGAAGGAGCGGGCCGCCCGACTCTTCAGTCGAGAAGACAGCGATCCGCTTCCCGCCGGGCACCCCGATCTCTGGAATCTTTTGGTCGCCGGCACTTGCCTCGAAGGCAGTACTTTCAGGTCCGCGTGATGGTACGAATACTCAGCCCGCTCGATATTCTCGCTGACGAGCCCGCCGTACTTTCTGCCGCAGCGACATCAGGCGCCGCGTTATGGTGTGATCAGTCCGGAAAGCTGCTCGACAATACTATAGACGACAGCCGAATCCCGGTCGCCCTTGCCCTGCGCGCGCGCCGCACGAAGGATTTCCAGCGCGGCCGAGGCTGCCGGTGCGGCGGCGCCCACGGCATCGGCGAGCCTGAGGGCCGTGGACAGATCCTTGTGCATATTGTCTGCCGTAAAATGCGGCGAGAAGTCATTTGCGATCATCCTTGGGCCCCGCGTCTCCATGGCGCCCGTTCGCGCCCCTCCGACACTCGTGATTTGTCTCACGCAGTCGGGATCGATGCCCGCCTTTCGCGCTAGCACAAGCGCTTCCGCCACGGCCTGAATGGCGACACCCAGGATCAGGTTGTTGACGAGCTTGAGGGTGGAGCCCGCGCCCGACGGGCCCGCATAAACGATCAGCGCTGAGATCGCCTCAAGGATTGGCCGCACGCGATCGACGGCCTCTTTCTCACCCCCCACCATGATGCCGAGCTTTCCGGCTTCCGCGACTTTCGGATTGCCGGTGACCGGGGCATCCAGCATCGCGATGTCCCGCGCCTGAGCGCGGAGCCCGATTGAACGCGACATTTCGGGTGCGATCGATCCCATGTCGATCAGGATCGTCCCCGGCTTCGCTTTGTCGAGAACGCCATCCTTGCCGCAGATCACGGCTTCGGATGCCGCGGCATCTGTGACCATGGTCATGACCACATCGGCGCTTAGGGCAAGTTCGCCGATATTTTCCGCCCACCCCGCGCCCGCTGCCAAGACGCTCGCCGCCTTGGATTTCGTGCGGTTCCAGACCACCACCTCGAACCCGCCACGCATCAGATTGAGGACGATGGGCGTCCCCATCAAACCGAGACCGATGAAGCCGATGCGCATGTGATCATCCTTCTCCGAGGACTAATGGCCGACATTACCAATGAGTGCCAACCTGCACCAATTTGGTTGGCTTAGACCTGACGGATTGTCAAGCGGAGCCGTCTACTCGCCGAACATGTACCGCCGCACATAGAGGATGTGGTCGCGAAGCCGCATCCGCGCCGCATCCCGGTCGCGATCACTGAGACTGGCGACGATGGCCCCATGCTGGGCCTGAAGTGCTTCCCGGTGCTCGGTCGTCATGCTCCGGGCTTTGAGCTGGCCCCACTCGCCGCGGGTCCGCACAACGGCCAGCGCCCGGGCCATCGCAACGATGGTTTGGTTGTGGGTGGCCAGGGCGATCGCCTCGTGCAGCGCGCCGTCCCAGTGCTCGAAATCCTCGACACTCGTCGCGGCGTTTCCGCCACGCAGGCAATGCGCCAGCCGGTCAAGATCCACCTGTGTCGCCCGCGCCACCGCCAAAGGAGCGAGTTCTGGCTCGAAGATGAGGCGGCATTCGACGACACCGGCAGGACTTAGCGAGTCGGCGCTGGGGAGGAAGGCCGCCTCTGCCGAGATGGCATCACCGGCCTTGAAAGTGCCACGCCCGACGTGCCGGATGATCAACTTCTCTTGTTCGAGGACCTGTAGCGCGCGGCGCACCGTATTGCGGGCGACGCCGTAGGTATCGCCAAGCTCACGCTCAGTCGGGAGCTTGTCCCCGATACGCCAGCGGGTAGAGCCGATTTCACGGCCCAAAAGTTTGCGCAGAGCATCGGCGTCGCCCCGCGCGGGCCTGCTGTCGCGATTGTTCGGCATTGAATCGATTGAGTCGGAACTCATGGCACGGCCTTGACACACCGGACCCATATACTGCAACTTGGTTCTCGATTGGGAGCAGAAAAATTAAGAATTGGTCTAGATTGGATCACATATGAAGCTCGCGACGATCCTTCACAAGGGCCGTCCTATGGTGGCGGTGGTCGATCCCGCCGGCAGCTATTACTGGCCACTGGATGACGTCATTCCTGGGCTCCCGGACCGGGTTGCGCAGGACATGGTCGTGGCGATCACCCACCTCTCGCATCTGTCCGGGATGGACATGCCCGAGACCCCCGGTCATAGCCTGGACAGCGCCCGTATATTGGCGCCGATCCCGGCACCACCGCACAACATCATGTGCGTCGGCAAGAACTATCGCGCGCACGCGCATGAGTTCAGCAAAAGCGGGTTTGACGCGGGCTCGACGGCCGCCGACGCGATCCCCGACTATCCGATCATCTTCACGAAACCGTCCGGCTCCATCTCGGGACCGACCGACGACATTCCCTTGTGGCCAGGAACCGACGCCGCGGTGGATTACGAGGCCGAGCTTGCCGTCGTGATCGGCAAAGGCGGTCGCGCGATCTCGCGCGCCGACGCCCTGTCTCACGTCTTCGGCTACACCATCATCAACGATGTGACGGCGCGCGATCTACAACGCCAGCATAAGCAATGGTTCCTCGGCAAAGGGATCGACGGCTTCGGTCCCATGGGTCCGTGGATCGTGACGGCCGACGAGATCGACGGCAGCGACCTGCGCGTGACCTGCCGCGTCAATGGCGAACTGCGGCAGAATTCTTCGACAGCGGACCTGATCTTCGATGTGCCTTACTTGATCGAAACGATTTCGCGGAGCGTCACGCTTTGCCCAGGAGATATCATCGCAACCGGCACGCCCGAAGGTGTCGGAATCGGCTTCGACCCGCCGCGTTTCCTGGCGGAAGGCGATGTGGTGGAGGTGGAGATCTCCAGAATCGGAAAGCTGCGTAACGTAGTGCGCCGAGCGCAGGTGGAATCCACAGACTCCAAGCGCACCCTGATGGACGCGAAGTAGAGGAGTGCCGGTCATGAGCCAGAAAAACAAGGATCGTTTTGTCGAGGAATTTGGCGGCCAGGGCGAGTTGCTGATCTTCGTGCATGGACTCGGTGGAAGCACGAATACTTGGTATCCTCAGGCGCAAATCTTGAAGCGCGATCTTCGTCTGGTCGCATATGACCTGCCCGGCTCCGGCCGGACACCCGTGCGTGACAAAGTGACGATCGAGAGCTTCGTCACCGACCTCAATGAGGTGGTGGAACAGGCGGGCGGCGGTCGTGTGCATCTCGCCGGCCATTCCCTCGGGACCATCATTTGTCAGCATTACGCAGCACTTCATGCCGACCGCGTGGCGAGCCTCGTTCTGGTCGGCGGGTTTCCTGAGCCGCCGCCGGCCGCACGCAACGCCCTGCGCGACCGCGCCGCGAAGGTGCGAGCCGAGGGGATGGCCGCCATCGCGGATGCCATCGTCGCGGCCGGCACATCGGACGACACCAAGGTGAATCACCCTTCAGCCACAGCCTATGTTCGCGAAAGCATCATGGGGCAGCCCGCTGAGGGCTATGCGCGAGCCTGCGAGGCCCTTTCCGCGCTCAATCGCGCCGATCTTTCAGCGATCCGGTGCCCGACACTTCTGCTGACCGGCGACCAGGACCGAACCGCGCCGCCGGACACGGCCAAGGCGCTCGCGGCTGACATAGCGGGCGCCGACCTCCGCGTTCTGGATGGCTGTGGTCATTGGGCGACCATCGAGCGGGCAAAGCAGGTGAACTACGCAATGACTCTCTTCTACTCACGGCAGCGTTCCGCCAAAGCGGCTTAGCCTGCCGTGTGCCGCATCTTCATTTGCACGACCTGCAACCGCTACGCGCCACCCCGCGCGGATGAAACCACGCCCGGCTTGCGCCTCGCGCGAATCGTCAAGGCGGCGGCCGCGCAGGACAAGGCGATTGCCGTGCGCATGGTGGAATGCCTCAACACCTGTCCCAATCCCTGCGCCGCCGCGTTCCGCGAGCCCGGCAAAGCCGTGATCCGTTTTGGCGGGCTTGAGCCCGGCGACACATCGGCGTTGCTCGCTGCCGCGACGACCTATGCCCAAAGCACGGATGGTATCCTATCGCCGAACACGCTGCCCGAGCGTCTGCGGAGCAAGATCGCAGGCTGCATCACTTTGGGCATTCCAGAACTGGCGAGGCGCTGATCGACGAGAGAACGACGATTAGAACCATGGGGAGAAAACGAAAATGGCGAGAACGCTATTTACCAACACGATGATTTTTGAGGGAACCGGCAAGACGCTGGTTCCAGGCGAAGTACTGGTGCAAGGCAACCGCATCCACTCCGTCGCCAAACCCGGCGAGACACTGCCGCGCGAAGGCGCCCAGGTTGTCGATGCGGGGGGCGCCACGCTTATGCCAGGCATGGTCAATAGCCATGCTCATCCAACCTACAACAACGGCACGTCTGTTGCCGAGCTGACCAATCTCCCGGTTGAGGAGCATGTGCTGCTCTGCATGCATACTGCGAAACTCAACCTGGACATGGGCTTCACGGCCCTCATCGGCGCCGCATCCGCCAAGCCTCGGCTCGATATTGTGATCCGCAATGAAATCAATAAAGGCCGCATTCCAGGTCCGCGGATGCTGGCAGGCTCCCCGGAGCTGACGGTAACGGGTGGTCTGGCGGATGATAACCAGCTTGACGCCAAGCATCCCTCGATCTCGATCATCTGCGACGGACCGGAGGAATTCCGCAAGACGGTGCGTATGCTCATCCGCGAAGGTGTCGACGTCATCAAGTTCAACAACTCGGGCGATAGTTTCTGCTATCCACGGATGGCGGCATACGACAATCCGATGACTGATGCGGAAGTCGCTGCAATCTGCGAAACGGCAAATAATATCGGCAAGCGACTCGCGGCGCATGCCCACGCCGACAGCTCGGTTCGGCAATGCATCAAGCACGGCGTTGAATTCATCTTCCATGCCAGCTTCGCGACCGATGAGACGATCGGGATGCTGGAGCGCGTCAAGGACAAGCACTACATCTCGCCCGCCATCGCCGCCCGCTACAATACGACCTATGAGGCCAAGGACTGGGGAATCACCACTGATGTCGCCGAGATGATCGGCAACAAGCGGGAGCTCGAAGAAGGCATCAAGGTGATGATCAAGATGCACAAGGCCGGCATCAAAGTGCTGCCTTTCGGAGACTACGGGTTTGCGTGGCTCCCCCACGGCACTGAGGCCCGGGACCTGGAGCACTTCGTCAACCTGTTTGGCTTCGAGCCATGGGAAGCGTTGCGTGCGGCGACGGCCTATGGCGGGGAAGCCTGGGTCGGCAAGTCGGGCGAGAAGATGGGCCGGATCGCCGACGGTTATCTGGCGGACATCCTGCTAGTCGACGGAAACCCCCTACTCGACCTCAGCCTTTTGCAGGACCGGCACGCGCTTCTCGCGATCATGAAGGATGGCCAGTTCCACAAACCGTTCCAAGGACGCGTGGCGCAAGAGCAACAGATCGCGGCCGAATAGGACGTGAGGCGAAGGCGGGAACCGAAGCTCCCGCCTTCGCGCAATGCATCACCCCGGCACGGAGTCAAAATACCGCT
Organism: Acidisoma sp. S159; assembly: GCF_009766125.1. Lineage (NCBI taxonomy): Bacteria > Pseudomonadati > Pseudomonadota > Alphaproteobacteria > Acetobacterales > Acidocellaceae > Acidisoma > Acidisoma sp. S159. The sequence goes on along the minus strand of NZ_LMUG01000104.1, from coordinate 43,327 downwards.
CGACCCGCCCGATATGCTTGACCATCAGCGCTTCCGCCCGATCGGCATCCCGTTCCTCTATTGCCTTCACCATGCCCACATGCTGCTTATGCGATGCCCGGCACCGCGCAGGTTCGGCGAAGAACAGCTCACGCCGGGTTCGCGATATCATATAGAATGGGGTAACCAGCCGAAGCAGCACAGCGTTTTGGGTCGCGCGGAAAATGTCGATATGGAATTCGTAGTCCAGAGCCGAGGTGATAAGCGGCCCTGCGGATGTCTCAGAGAAAGCACTATTGGTTTGCTTTAATTTGGTGATGTCCTCTTCGCTTCGTCTTTCGCAGGCGAGTCGTATGGCCTGTACCTCGATGATTGTTCTGACTTCCACGCACTCCGCATTTACGCGCTTGTCTTGCGGCAAGCCCAAATCGCTGTAGAGCACAAGCGTCTCGAGGCTGGTCATGTGAGGCGATCGCGTGAGGAAGACACCGGAATTCTTCCGTCGTTCGATCAGCCGCATATTCTCAAGCTTTGCGAGCGTTTCCCTCAGCGCGCCACGTCCGACTGAAAAACGCTCAGCCAGTTCGCGTTCGGATGGAAGACGATCACCGGGCTCGTATCGGCGATGCTCGATCAGCGACAGCACGGCCCCCGTAACGCGCTCCTGCTCGTCGCTGTCCATTTCCAAGACTCAAATCCTCTCTGGCTCAGTTACCACGCCCGCTTCAATCGTTGATCGGTGCATGATGGCAACCACCAACTCCTCCTCGGTCACCGACTCAGCGTCAAACTCGCCGGTGACAATCCCCTGTTGCATGGTCAGAATCCGGTGACTGAGCCCCATGATCTCAGGCATTTCGGATGAGATGAGGAGCACCGCGAGTCCCTGCTCAGCCAAGTCCGAAATGAGAGAATGCACCTCGGTCTTTGCGCCAACATCGATGCCGCGCGTAGGCTCATCCAATATCAGCAGTTTCGGCTTCGTTGCGAGCCATTTCGCCAAAACGATTTTCTGTTGGTTGCCGCCACTCAACGTCCCAACCTTAGCGCTTGAGGTAGCGGATCGAATATCGAGCTTTTTTCGATAGCTCTGATAGATCGTCTCCTCACGCTCATTCGCGACGAAGCCGAATTTGCTTATCTGGCGAAGCAACGCCAAGCCTGTGTTTTGCCGGCTACCCATAGTGAGGACTAAGCCCTGCTTTTTTCGATCCTCGGGCACGAGGCCCAATCCAAGCCGCAAGGCATCCTTCGCTGATCGAACTTTTACTTCGCGCCCATTAACAAAAATTTCGCCTGAGGTTTTTGTGCGGAGGCCAAAGATGGCCTCGGCCGTTTCGGATCGGCCGGCGCCGACCAGACCGTAGAGTCCTAAGATCTCACCCGCTCGCAATGAGAAACTGACATTCCGCGCGAAGCCAGTAACGGACAGGTTTTCAACACGCAACACCTCCGCCCCAAGGCGTCGCTTCGCACGATGGAAATAGCGATCCAGCGTGCGCCCGATCATCAACCGCGTCACTTCATCTTCGTTCGTCTCACGAGTTTGTAGCGTTCCGCGAACCTCGCCATCGCGAAGAACGGTGACGCGATCCGATACGCGGAAAATCTCCTTCATCTTATGCGAAATATAGGCAATGGCGACGCCCTGGTGCCGCAGTCTCTGAATCGTCTCGAAGAGAGCCTCCGTTTCCGTTTCGGTAAGCGATGCTGTCGGCTCGTCGAAGATCACAACCTGGCATTGAAACGCGGAGGCACGGGCGATCTCCACCATCTGCTGCTTCGCGATGGATAGCTCGCCGGCAATCGCCTTTGGCGACACCCCGACATCATTGCTCTCGAGCACCTCTTTCGCCCGCCGCAAAAGAGTCTTTCTATCGACACGACCAAAGGAGAGCAGCGGCAAACTTCCGAGGAAAAGATTCTCCGCAACCGAGAGTTCCGGGACAAGCGAGATCTCCTGATGGATCAGCAGGATCCCTTTCTCCTTGGCCTCAAGCGGGCTCGCCAGCACCACAGGGCGCCCCTTGAACAGGAGCACCCCCGTATCCGGCGCCTGGCTGCCCGCGAGGATCTTCATCAGGGTCGACTTGCCCGCCCCGTTTTCCCCACAGAGAGCGTGAACCTCGCCCGCCCGAAGGTCGAAGCTCACGCCATTGAGCGCAACCACGCCCGGGAAGTTTTTCCTGATACCCTCGACCCGCATCACCACGCCGTCGCCTTCGGCGTTGGGCGACGAGCTGCGCGAAGAACTTTCCGGGGCGTTCATGTGCTAACCGTGAGCGACCCTGCAGCCCCTTCCTAGAAGCTCGGCCGGGCGACATTGCCAATGGTCGCACTCGTGACGATCGGCATCGGAAGAAACACCTCCTTCGGCACGCTCATTCCTTCAGCCGCCATGACGGCCGTGCGCAGGGCGGTCTTCGCGTCATCCTCCGGCGACTGCACCACCGAACCGTAGTAGGACCCTGCCTTGATGGCGTCGTAAACACCCCCGAAGATCGTCGCATCAACCATCTGCACGTGACCTTTCTTCAGCTTGCCCTCGGCTTCCGCCGCCTGCACCGCGCTGAGCGCACCCGCGCCCACGCCGGAGTCGACCGAGAAGACACCATCGATCTTATTGCCATAATGCGTGATATAGTTTTCCATCAAAGTTTGCGCCTTCTCCTGCGAGAAATAGGCGGGCTGTGAATCAATGATCTTGATGCCCGGATGATCTTTGACGGCATCGGTGAAGCCGTTGATCCGAAGCTGCGTCACCGTATAGCCGGGAATGCCGTTAAGCATCACCACATTGCCCTGACCGTGCAGCGCGTCGACCATCATCTTTCCGGCGAGGTTGGCCTCATGATAGTCGTCGGGCCCCGTATAAGCCGTAATATATTTAGCGCCCGAAGGATCGATGTTGGAATTCGTAATGATGACGGGTATTCCCGCCTGATAGGCCCGCTTCACAAAGGGGACCACGCCTTTTCCGTTCACAGGCCAGACCACCATTGAGTCGACTTGCTGCGCGATCAGGTCGGTGATCTGACTGGCTTGCTTCGCCGCATCCGCCTGCGAATCCAGAACCACGGTTTTGATCCCGAGTTCCTTGGCATATTGATTGAACACCTTGGTATAGGTGGCGGAATAAGCATTGACGCCAGGCCCGAGATTGGCAAAGCCGACTGTAATCTCGCCCAACGGCTTCCTCGGGGACTTCAACCAGTCCGGATCCGCAGCATGCGCTGCCGTTGCGAGCCCAAGCATGAACGCCGCCGCCGCCAAGATTTGTATCCGCATTGTCGCAATCCTCCCTTTATAACGTTTGCTTTTGTGTACTTACTCTTCCGCTCGGCCGCGGGCTCTTCGGTCGATCACGAGCGCCACGATCAACGCCCCACCCATGATGACCGGTATATAGAACGGCGAGACATTGGTCATGTTCAGGCCGTTCTGGAGAATCGCCAGCACGGCAATGGCAATAACCGTGCCTGTTACTCCTCCCGTCCCTCCCCGCAGCCGAGTGCCCCCCAGGACGACCGAGATCACAGCCCAGAGCTCATAATTCGTTCCATAGCTGGGCGTGGCAGCGCTGAGATAGGCGGCCATCGCGACACCGCAGATCGCAGCCATCAGTCCGGATATGACGAAGTTTATGATTACATGTCGCGAGACCGGAACGCCGGCCTCCAGGCTCGCGGTTCGGCTTCCTCCGATCGCGTAGGTATTTCGGCCATGCCGCGTGTAGCGCAGCATCCAGCCGATGCCGATGGCACATAAGACAAAGAGGATAATCGTCACTGAGATCGGGCCGTAGGACCAGCCAATGTAGTCCGCGAAGCGATCATCCGTGGAAGCGAGCGAGGTGTCGCCTGCATAGAGGAAAGCCAGACCCCGCACACCTATCATCCCGCCGAGAGTGACGATGAATGAACTGATCCCCAGCCGCTCGACAAGCACGCCATTGAGCAGCCCTATCCCCGCTCCTGCCGCAAGCGCCGCCATTATCGCCAACACCAATCCATAACCCTGAAGGCCCACAGCCAAGCAAGCTGAGAGTGCGACGACGGATCCGACCGTCAGGTCGATATTCCCACTGATAATGACGGGCGTGAGACCGATTGCGAGGAAGCCGGACAAAGCGGCCTGGAACCCGATATCGCCGAAGTTGAATGTTGTTAGGAAGTGTTGGCTTTTTGAGGCGAATACGGCAATCAGCACCAACCCCACAAACCAGAAGGGATTGCGCACGAGCCAAAGTCGAACCGCTCTGGCCTTTGTCGCGAAATCGGATGTTTCGTCCGCATGCCGAGGCGCCTGCTTCGAGATCTCCCGCGCAAGACCCGTCATGCGAAGACGCTCCCGCGCTGCCGCGCGACGTCACCCCACACCGCGACAATGATGACAACCCAGGTCACCAGCCATTGCGTGAAGTAGGGCAGTCCGAGGAGAACGAGGATGTTCTGCACGAAGCCGAGAATTATGATGCCGATGATCGTCCGCCCGATGCCGCCGGAACCGCCGATAAGACTCGTTCCGCCTAAGATTATGCCTGACAGCACAGCGATTTCGTAACCAGTGCCGGAATCGTTCCGCGCGGTCATAACGCGAGAGGCAAAGACGATCGCGGCGACCGCGGTCATCGCGCCGGATAGAAGATAGCTGGTAAAGATGGTCGCCGTCGAATTGATCGACGAAAACCTGCTCGCCGTCTCATTGCCGCCGACAGCAAAGACCCGCCGACCAAAGGTAGTGCGGGTCAACAGAATCCACAGCAGAACAGCGAAGACCGCCAGAATCAGGACCGGAACCGGAATGGGACCCAGGTAATCCCGGCCAAAGATTGCGAACCCGCTGGTCTCGGGATGGTTGACTGGCCAGTTTTGTCCAGCCGTGTAGATCAGCGCAATGCCGTGAAGCAGGGACAGCGTCCCCAAAGTGGCGATGAGCGAGTTCAGCCTCAGCACCGCGACGAGGGTGCCATTGACGCATCCGGCGACCACGCCAACCGCGATCGTCGCGGCGACGGCCGCGACGGGACCCGCCGCATTCTGCACATGAACCGCAACGACAGCACAAAGCGAAAGCAACGACCCCACCGACAGATCGAGACGACCGCAAATCACGACGAAAGTCACCCCGATCGCAATGAGGCCCGGCACCGCAATCTGACGCAGCACCTCGCTGATGTTGGAGGGGCTCGCGATCTGGGGAATCCAGAAGCAACAGACGACAAAGGCGCCGAGCGCGGCTGCAGCCAAAGCCACATGCCCGAACGAAAACCGGCGGAACAGGCTATTTATCGTGACCTCCCGACCGGCTCGACCTTGCATGGGCTATGCCACTCCACGAACCTCAGGCGACCTGCGGGATTCGCGCCTTTTCGAGAAGCGGCATGACCTCCTTCGCCAGAAGACGCATGCTGTCCTCCTCACGCTTGCGGTTGACGCCTTCCCAGTCGGTCAGTGCCAGCATCAGATTGTCGAAGGGTCCAACGGATTCCCGGAGTGCGACAAGCTTCTCGGCGACGGTCTTCGGGCTGCCATAGATGACAAGATCCTGCAGCAGCATGTCGATCGTCACATCCTCATCCAGCATCTTTGGATCGGCTTTGAGGATGACCGTGTAGTTCGCGAGGCTTAGAGCCTGCCAAAGATAGTCGAAATAGAAACGCTGACTGCAACGCGGATCGAACAGGAACTCGCGCGCCTCCTCATCCGTTCGCGCGACGAGCACGTTGCGCGCCACACGCCAGTCCCCCGGGCGCGGCTGCTTTTTGGCTTCATCGCAGCCCTCGAGATATTTCTGCCAATGCGTGCCAACGATATAGCTCGTGACAAAATTGGCGGACATCATCGACCAGCCACGCATGGCCGCTTTCTTTGCTGTCCCTGAGTTTGGACTCATGACAGACATAGCGATCGGCGGCATCGGATGTTGAAAAGGTTTCGGCATATACCCAGTGCCGAGATGCGGATGAATATTGTCCTCGACGAGGACGGAATAGTATTTTCCCTCAATCCGGTAAGGTGGATCCTGGGTCCAGATCTTCTGGATCGTCTCGACGCTCTCTAACAGCCGCTCCTCACGCTCCTTCGGATTCGTCATCTTGAAAAGCGCGAAGTCTGTCGCGAGGGAGCCCGGCCCGATCCCGAACATGAGGCGCCCACTGCTCATGTGGTCGAATTGCGCGAGTTCAGCGGCCACGACAGCCGGGTTGTGGCAAGGTAGGTTGATAACCCCCGTGCCGAACTTGATCTGCCGCGTCTGGTTGATGAGCGCCGCCATGAACATCAGAGGAGAGGCGATTGGCTCGGTGGTGCAAGTGAAATGCTGCCCAACCCAAGCTTCGGAAAAGCCTAGCTGATCGGCAAGAATGATTTTGTCCGAATCTTCCTTATACGTCTCGCTCACCGGTCTCTGTGGCGGATGCAAAGGCATCATGAAGAGCCCGAGATCCATGGTCATTTCCCCTTAATCGCTTCACGCGCTTTGTCCGGCTCGTGTCAGTTATGAACGATGAGCTTCTTCGTCATATAAACCTCAACGCCCTCGATCCCGCCCTCGTGGCCGTCACCACTATATTTTATCCCGCCAAACGGTGCTTCCGGTAGGGAGACCGTGACGTTGTTGATCGCGACCATCCCGGCCTCCAGCCGATCGCCGACAGCGCGCGCCGTAAAGTCGGACTGCGTGAAGGCATAAGCCGACAAGCCAACCTTCAGCGAATTGGCGCGGCCGATGACCTCGTCGAGATCGTGGAAGCGGCTCACCGGCGCGATTGGCCCGAACGGCTCTTCGTGCATGAGTTTGGCGGCGTCATCGAGCCCGGAGACGACCGTCGGCTGAAAGTAGAAACCTTCATTGCCAGACCGCTCGCCACCCAGAGTAATCTCCGCGCCGCGCGTGCGGGCATCAGCCACGAAATTCTGCATGGCATCGACGCGCCGTGCATTGGCAAGCGGCCCCATGGTGGTCTCCGCCTGTAGCCCGTCGCCGAGGCGGATCTTCGACGCGAAGGCCGTGAGCTTTTCGACAAAAGCATCATGAACCGTGTCATGCACGAGGAACCGCGTTGGAGTCACGCAAACCTGCCCTGCATTTCGAAACTTTGCCGCGGCCGACAGCCGGACCGCCAGATCGAGATCAGCGTCGGGGAAGATGAGAACCGGCGCATGCCCGCCCAGTTCCATCGTGACCCGCTTCATTGTGTCCGCCGCCAGCTTGCTCAGGTGGATGCCGACCGGAACGGAACCGGTAAAAGAGACCTTGCGGACCGTGTCAGAGGCCAGGAGATGGCGGGACACGCGATCCGGAACGCCGAATACGACCTGCAAGGTATCCGTCGGAACACCCGCCTCATGAAACGCTTCCGCGATTTCAATCGCGGTCCCGGGTGTTTCCTCGGAAGGTTTGAGAATGATCGAACACCCGGCTGCCAACGCGCCGCCGATCTTTCGCATGATGGTAAGGGCCGGAAAATTCCAGGGCGTGAAGGCCGCAACCGGGCCAATCGCCTCCTGAACCACCATGACCCGCCCGTGCCGAACCCGGCTTGGGATTAGACGCCCATAGGTTCGGCGGCCTTCATCCGCGAGCCAATCGACAGTATCGACAGATAGGGTCAACTCACCGACCGACTCCTGGAGAGGCTTGCCTTGTTCGAGTGTCAGTATACGTGCGATCCGAGCGCTGCGGTCCCTGATGAGATCGCAGGCACGCCGCATAATTATCGCGCGATCGAAAGGCGACGTGTCCCGCCAGCGCGTGAAGCCCTTCAGCGAATGCTCGAGCGCCTCGTCGAGATCCGCTGGCGTGGCGTGCGGTAGGGTGCCGAGTGACTGTCCAGTCGCGGGATTGACGACCTCCTCTCCGTCACGTTCCTCCGCAGAGATCCCGCGGCCGCCGATGAGGAGATGAAGCTTGGTGTACATGTCGCGCATTCCAATTCAGACGAAGCTATTGCCGGGAATGAATGGGTGGGCTTTGAGGAAATCCTCATCGACCGGAAGTCCGATGCCGGGTTCATCTCCGAGCTCAACCGTCCCGTCTTCCGATAGTGAGAACGCCCGCCCGGTGATCCCCTCGCGGAATGGATTGCCAGAGACGTCCGCCTCAAAATAGCCGGCATTGTCGATCGCCATGAGAAAATGGATCGAGGCTGCCATGTTGAGTCCGGTCAGAGACGAGTGTGGACAGATCGGCAGCTTCCATGCGGAAGCCATCGCAGCGATTCTCAACCCTTCGGTGATGCCGCCAGTTTTCGAAAGGTCCGGCTGAAGGAAGGCGACCGCGCCATCTTCCACCATGCGCGTGAACTCGAACCTTGTGTAGTGATTTTCTCCGGCCGCGAGGGCCAATTTTCCAAGGCTGGCGGCAGCGAGGTAGCGCTTATGATCGTGCGGAGGAAACGGCTCTTCGAGCCAATAAACCGCCAGATCCTCGAAAGCGGGCATGACGGCGCGAACGTCCTCGAGGGTATAGCCGGTATTCGCGTCGACCATGATTCGCAGGTCGCTGCCGAAGGCTTTGCGCACGGCGGCAACCCGCTCCGCGTCTCGCCGCGGCGTATCACCCACGCGGAGCTTTACGGCTTTGAAGCCAAGCTCGACCTGAACTGCGACTTCATCGACGAGACGTTCGGGTTCCTGCCATCCCAGCGCGACACCGCCGGCATAGGCCTTGATCCGCTTTCGCTTTCCTCCGAGCAGCTTGTACAGCGGCCACCCGATCGCCTTCGCCCTGATATCCCACAGCGCCATGTCGATGCCGCTCATGGCCATAACCGCGGCCGCTCCCAGACCGTGACTACGCAACTGCCAGTTATAAATCCCGGACCAGATATCGACGACATCTGCCGCCGAGGCGGGCAATATGAGGTCTCTGAGCGTGGTGTTGACGATCTGAGCGACTATTCCCGCGGAGCGCGCATGATGTGACTCGCCATATCCCACAAGACCGCATTCCGTTCTGACACGCACGACGACCGTATCGCGCTTGACAGCGGTGCCGATCGAGAGTCGCGCACCGTTCTCGACCCTCACTGAAAGCGGGAAGGCCTCAATATCCGCGATTTGCAATTCGGTTCCCGGCATTTCTCTGCCCCAGCCGCCCATCTCTGGCCTCCGAAAGCTCTCTCTCTCGGTTAACCAAAGTGGTCCTACCATAAACGAGCCTGATCTTTTGTCAACGGATGCGGTCGCCCGCTTACATGAGGAAAACGCCTTTTCCATGCGTTTGAGTATCGAATACGGAATAGGCCTCGTTTCCCTGTTCCAGCTTCCATCGATCGGTAAACAGGCTTTCCACGGGCAAATTCTTCTCGACCACCATGCGCGCGAGATCGCCAAGCCCCATGACCGAGAATGACCAGCTTCCCATCAGCGTCCGCTGCTTGCGCAGAAGGTCGGAACTTACGTCAACGGTCATCTCGTTTCCTTCACCCAGGAAGCAGGTTCGCCCCCAAGCGCCGGTACTCCGCACCGCAAGTAGCCGCCCCGGAGGGGAGCCCGAGGTATCGAGAGCGAGCTCCGTGCCAAGGCCATGCGTAAGGTCCTTGATGACGGCTGGTGCATCTTCCTGAGCCGGATTGATAACGAAGGCAGCGCCGAAATCCTTCGCACGCGAAAGACGCTCCGGGCTGATATCCAGCGCAATCACCCGCACTCCCATCGAGGCCGCGATCATCGTCGCCGACAGTCCGACCGGACCCTGCCCGACAACTGCAATTGTATCGCGGCCCGTCGCCTCAAGCCGCCGCAGCGCGCCATAGGCAGTGCCCGTGCCACAGGCCAGCGCCGCCCCTGTCACGAAGGAAAGCTCGTCTGGCAGTTTCACGATATTGGCGGCAGTCGCTCTGAAATAATCGGAATGGGAGCCGTGGGTCGTGATGCCGTAAATATCCTCAACCCCGTTATCGCACATTTGGGGCCATCCTCCGCGGCAATTCCGGCAGGTCTCGCAGCCCTGGGCATGGTGAACCATCACCCGGTCGCCCGCCTTTGCTTGCCGTGGATCGACGGCGCTGCCCACGGCGACGACGATGCCGCAAGGCTCATGGCCGCCGACGATCGGGCCAGCAAGCTTCAATCCGAAACCGGGATCCTCGCCCTTCGGCGTGCGGTAAAGCTTCAGGTCGCTGCCGCACATCCCCGAGGCCTTCATCTCGATTACGACATCCTTCGGGCCTGGGCTCGGATCGGGGAAGATTTGGAGATCCACCTCGCGGCTGCCGACGAAAACAAGACCTCTCATCCTGCGTCCCTTCCCCCCCTCGCTCTTCGCTGGTGCTCAGCGTTGCGAGGACCGATAGCACAAGGGCGGCGGATCGTGGTAGGGCCAATTTGGCCGGCGAATGTGGCTTACCCATTGCCCCGCGCAAGCGCTAGACCTGCGGCAAGCGCTCCGAAGTCACGGCACTAGGCTAAGTCCACTCGCGGAGAGCGCTTCGCAGCCGTAACCGCACCAACAGCTTTTCTGCTGGAACCCGTGGGCTTTCTTGACTGCGCATAGTAGCTCCACAGCAACAAGGCCGCGACACCCCGGTAGGGTCGCCAAGCCTCGGCTCGGGCATAGAGCGCCTTTTCCGTCATTCTGACTGTCGCCCCATCGGCCAGCCTCACTCCCTCTTGGAGCGCCAGATCTCCGGCCGGAAAGACATCGGTCCGTCCTTCGCAGCCCATGAGGTAGACCTCGGCTGTCCAGCGGCCGACACCCTTCACCGCCACTAAATGCGCGGTCGCATCGCGATCGTTCAAGTCTTTCAGCAAGTCAAAGTTGAGGCGCCCTTCTCGCTCAGCTTCGGCGATTGCCAGGACGTAGCGTGCCTTTGGGCCGGAGAGGCCGTACCGCTTGAGTTGTTCGACGTCGTGACGCAGCGCGACCTCGGCGGTAACCTGACCCAAACCGGCCTCAAGTCGCTGCCAAATCGCCAAGGCCGAAGCGATCGATACCTGTTGCTCGAGCACCAGGCGAACGAGGCCGGCGAAGCCGCGTTCCTTCACTCGCCATGCAAATAGTGGCGCCGCGTCGTGGGCACGGGCTAAACCCGTGTCAAGTTTGGCGAGTGCAAGGCGCGCGATCCGAATTTCTTCCGCAAGATGTCGCTTCATCTAAGTCGGACCCACGCTCTCCGTCGTCAGGATAAGCGTAACACCGACATCGGCTTACCCGATACTGAATTGCAATCTCCCTCTGCGGCGAAGGCGTCCAAACGTCCATTTTCCCGGCGGCGACAAAAGTCATGCTCCTCTACACGTCCGGCCGACACCAACAAGAGCACCCGCCAGAACAAAGCTTGATCGAGACAATGCGCTGGTTGTATTGGAGGCGCCAGTATAGCGCGGCTTGGCGCCGCCCACCGAGCGGATCGACCCACTCCGAGGCCACGCCATATTGCCCGCATCCGGTAATGTGGAGCTAGGTGAGGTTCTGCGATGTCGCACCATTACGGCAAATCGACCGCGCTTGAAGATCCGCCCATAAACACCTGTGATATGTGCCTATTCAGCGGCCGCCCCGGCACCACCGTCGTGGCGGCGACGCAAGGCTAGTCACGACAGGAAGCTGAGGTCTCACGACATGAAACCGCAATCCGAGCAATATGAACGATTCCGCGCTCTTCACGAGCAAAAAGGCGGTTTCATCATGCCAAACGCATGGGACGGCACCTCGGCATTGCTGCTGAAAGCGGCGGGTTTCGAGGCGATCGGAACGTCCTCCGCCGCAATTGCGTCCGCGCTAGGGAGGCTCGATGGCCGTCACACCATTCCCCGGGAAGAGCATATCGCCAATGCCGAACTTCTCGGTAGACTTACCGACCTCCCGATCAATGGCGATTTCGAGGATGGCTACGGCACGACCTCGGCTGACGTTGCAGCGACTGTCGAGATAGCCATAGCCGCCGGTCTGGCGGGGATCGGCATCGAAGACACCAGCGGCGACCCTGCGGCTCCCATCCGGCCATTCGACGAAGCCGTCGAGCGCGTGCGCGAAGCCGCGAAAGTGGCGCGAGGGCGAATTCTGCTGACCGGCCGCACGGATAATTTCCTCCAAGGCCGTCCAGACCTAGACGACACGATCAGGCGCCTCGTGGCCTTTGCTGAAGTCGGCGCGGATGTCCTCTATGCGCCCTATCCTGCGGATATGGATGCGGTCAAAGCGATCGTTCGGGCCGTAGCGCCGAAACCGGTCAACATAGTCGTCGGAACGATGGCTGGGGTCGAACCTTGGACTGAACTCCAAAAAGCCGGCGTCAAGCGCGTGAGCCTGGGCGTATCGCTCTACACGAGGGTCATGGGTGATCTGCGCCTCGCCGCGAAGCAGCTTGCTGCCGGTGATCTCGCTTCAGCATCAGCGGGAATGAGTTTTCGGGAAATTTCGAAGTTGATCAGCGAAGCGGTGAATACGAAGTCGATGTAATTCGCGCATGGACACGGAGCGATCGATGCACTGCCACCGGTCGCTTCGTCTTGGACCTCTGCGTATTCGGAAGAGGAGTTTCCAATGGACGACCTATCCAACGAAAAGTCGGTTGAACTTCACGAACTCTGTCTGTGGTCTATGCTTCCAACCCCCACCACATCCCGACCAACACGCTTCCAAACTCTAACCCTGAACGACATCATCGCTCTGCTGAACTCAGACAGGCACAAAACTTTCATATTCTATTCTGAGCAGGCAACAGCGGAAGCAGCCTTGGTAACGTCCAGCACCGCGACTGAGCAATCTGATCCTTCAGCCGCCAACGAAGATGAGACCAGCCTCGCCAACGACCAATGCAGCGGATCTTCTACAGCGTCGCGAAGCCCGCCGCTTGCGCTGCAAACATGGCGTCTGCGGCGGGTCCAGGAATATGTCCGCGCTCACATTTCGGACACCATCAGACTGACGGATTTGGCAAACGCCGCTGGCCTCACCCGCATGTATTTCGCAGCTCAGTTTCGCGCTAGGATGGGAGTTCGTCCCCATGACTATGTCATCCGACAGCGAATAGCACGCGCGCAGGCGCTGCTCATGGTGCCAGAGACGAAAATATCCGACGTCGGCTATTGCGTCGGCTTCGCAAATCAGGCGCATTTCACGACAGTGTTCCGTCGCTACACGGGGATCACGCCGCATCGCTGGCGGCTGCTGCAGTCCCCGGAGGATTTGGCCAGCCAGACCCGAGCAGGTATGCGTCTATCTGAGCGACATTACTCATCAAGGGAAAATCGCCGCTCGCAGGCTGAGCACGCTGCGAGCAACTGACTCGAGAGGCTATCCGTGGCGACGAAAAGCCGACGTGAGATTTCGTCGAAGACTAAAGAAGCTCAATCTCCATCGGATAGCCGGAGAGCAGCTCCGGCCCATCCGGTGTTACCCGGATCTGTTGCTCGAGCTTAACGCCCGCACTTCCGCCGGGTTCGCCAATATAGCTTTCCACGCATAAAACCATGTCTGCCTCGACCGACCCATCATAGCCATCGGAAGGGAAGTGCCGTGCCTGCAGGATCAACGGATATTCGTTCACCAGCCCTATGCCGTGCGCAATGGCTGGCAGCGTGTTTTGGAGGTAGGGTTCGGGTGGCAACCATGCCTTCTCCGCGATCTCGCGGAACGATGCACCGACCTGGAACAAGTCCATATTGCGCCGCACCTGCTCATGCGCCAATGCGTAAAGTCGCCGCTGTGCACTCGTTGCGGGCCGATCGCCCGCGATCCAGGAACGCGAGATATCCGCGGCGTAGCCATGCGGTCCCACAAGGTCGCTGTCGAAGGAGACTAGATCGCCGTCCTCTATGATCCGAGCGCTGCACTCCTGGTACCATGGATTCGTCCTCGGCCCTGATGTGAGCAGGCGCGTCTCGATCCACTCACCACCGAGTTCGATGTTGGTCTGATGCAAACACGACCAAAGGGCCTGTTCGGTGATCCCTGGTTCGAGCGCCGCCCGCATCCGCCGCATCCCCTCCTCGCACACACCGATCGCATTCTGAATCGCAACGAGTTCGAGCGGCAGCTTTGTTTTCTTGGCTTCACTGATCAGTTGCTGGCCATCCGTGATCTCAATGCCCAAGGCCTGCAGGGCCCAAGTGCCGACCGGGTCCAACCGATCGACAGCGACGCGGCGCTGCGCACCTCCATAACGAGATACCAAATCCGCGATCTCCGCCGCCCAGACCGATGCTTTCTCTTGGACGCGTGGCCCGGTGACGAAATAGTAGAAAGGAATGGCCGGGCGAATCTCAGCAACCCCGGGATGGCCTAGGACAAGGTGCTCGCAACCGCTAAATTCGAACAGCACCACTGGACCATTCGTCGGCACAAAAACATACCGGCAGGCATTGTGCAGGCCGTAGACCTGCATGTTGGACGTCCCCGTCGCATAGCGAATATTGGTGGGGTCGAAGAAGACGGCGCCCGCCAGATCGGCCGTATCCAACACTTGCCGGAGCCGAGCCAGCCGCTCCAGATCGAGCGCCGGTTCATCTAGTGGTAGGGGTCGAAATACCGACAGGTGTAGCCCCTTCTCTCTCGTGTAGCTGATTGCGGAACGCTTGCCTGGCAATCCTAGGCCCTCTTGAGGAAGCGCTGCAAATTTCACTGGCGACAGCGCAGGCTTCCGGGGCCATCCGTATACCCTGCCATATGCGACCAGTTCGGTGATTCCTTCGCCTCCGTCAGTACATTTGTATTGCAGGCTAAGTTTTGCTCAATAGCGGCCCCGAGGGCAGCCTCCGGTAAGGCCAATTCTTCAAGAAGAGCTTGGAGCCTTGGTGGCTCCCAGGTCCCAAAACGATCGAGAGTCATCGATCTGTGCATCGCCGCGGGACAAGCCGATGTCAGCAACCGTGCGGGCGCTCATTTCTCAAAGCTCGTCCCGTTCGCGGGAAATTCGTCTCGCGCGCATCAGAACGCCCCATAATCCTCCGCAACGATCTGCCGCGTCGCGCTTTAGCCGCATTAAAGATCGATACTCCGAAAAAAGTCCGCATGGATTTTGTGTACGATGACATGATTCTCTACTCCCTTTGGCCGGGTTCCGGCGTCTGCAGCGCAATTGAATGCCCGGGAAGTGCGGCACCGGTTCATTGTCCGGGCCGCTCCAGGCCTCATCTATTATGGGTGCCGCGCCCGGGCCTCGGCCCAATCGAGGAACACCCGGGCTATGCCTACGCCCTGCCTATGGACCGCCCGCGTGTGGGCGGAATTTCGCGCCGGAAACCTGACCCGCCACCTGCGCGACGTGCTGCTGACCTTCCGCGGCCACAGCGGCGCTTCCTGGCCGAGCCATGCCACCTGGCCAACCGCGCCAAATGCTCCGTGAAGACGGTGCAGCGCGCCCTGAAGCAAGGCGACCATCTGGGCCTAGTTGTATCGTCCCGGGTTTTGATGGTGCATTCTTTACCCGTGAGTGGAAGGAAGCGCTATGGGCCAGGTTCTCCAC
>NZ_LMUG01000104.1:0-27923 GCF_009766125.1 Acidisoma sp. S159 | reverse complement strand
TTCCAGCACGCACAGAGAATCAGATCGCCGCCGCGTCGGGGAAGAACTTTCGAGTCGGATCGGTCGGTTTTTGCTCTATGTCATCGCGTAGCGAAGGCGAGGCGGTGAATTCCTTTCATCTTTATCGACTCGCACGGTGAAGCGCGGACACGTGCCATCTCTACCTCGTTCTCCAGGCGATCCTGACCTTGGGTCCTCTCCAGCTTAATGCACTGCACGAAGTCTCGAGATGATTCGTAACTATATTTTTCTCGAGTTCGATCGTCGAACTGCCAAGATTATGCGCTTGCTTGGCCGGTAGGGCGACCTCCCTGTCGGGGCAGTCTCCAGCACATCGGAGATACGGGGTGCCCGTCGTTCAGGCCGTGGTGGTCCTGAGCCGCGAGGCGGAGTTAGTAGCGCCGCTCACCCTCTTGCCGAAGGGGTCCGGGCCTCCTTCGTGCGGGCCCGGACCCCGAAACCCACAGGAGATCGGGGGCAGCTGCCTAACCGGCTTTTGTTGCGTGGGTGCCATGGTAAGCACCGACGCGTCAGCCTCCTCTGCGGAGACCGGCGCAGATCGCCCGTTGGATGCGCCGGCGAGGGTCAATCCTGGGCTGTTAGCCTCGGCCCTGCGAGATAACCGGATACCTGAGGACTATGGCCGCATTGCCGCCGTTCCTCGGGCTGAAAGCGCCGGGGTGGCGATGACCGTCCTCGCTTCATGCCTTTCAATCCCAAGGCCCCCAGTAGCGGATCGGACGTCACACTCGGGCCGCGATATGCAACAGGACGGCGCGGCCGAGGGGCTAGCAGGAGCTCGGCCATCGGTGGAAGCTACTTTGACGAGCTAACCTTTGGACGCGGTCCTTCTCTCGACAGACAGGCAAGCGGAAATGCTTTCCTGTCGTTCGAGCTGCCGCCATCCTGGGGTCGGCAACGCGGAGAGCGTCCCATGAAACGTTGGAAGCCGCGCGGGCCGATCTGGAAACCGTGGCACACCGCGCCCGCGCCAGAGGACAACGCTGTCGTCTATACGCCCGAGGATCTAGCTGGGCTCGAGGAGGCTCACTTCCAGCGGCAGAAGGAAATGCAACGCCGGGCCGCCGCAATGACGAGCAGGCGGCGGAGAGAAGCGCGCCGGGCAGCGCGAACCGAGGAAGATGATACCGACTAAACCGAACTGAACCAGAGCGGGAAGCCGGGAGCACGGGATTCCGAGCAGCAGCGCGATCTCGGCCGCTAAGGTGGCCCGATGGACTGCCTCAGCTGACGCTCGATGCAATTTGCGAACGGGAAAGCCGACGCGACCGGCATCTCGCCGCCTCCCGGAAGGGACAACGACGTCATCAAAGTGCGAAGACAGACCGCCGCTTTTCGTCGGCGCTAGCTTCTTCATACCGCTCGCGTCAGATGAACCCGTGAAGACTGCATTCTGCGAGAGCGCTTGTTAGGCCGATCGAACGAGAGAGCATTCGTTACAAATCTTCGGTGATAAGACCCCTCCCATCTATCCTCGGCAGGAATAACTGTCATACTCGCGTCAGGGGACGCGGAGCCAATCGTTTGATTAGGAAACGCTATGCGGACCATTAATTTCGCCTTAACGGCACTGCTACTCACCGCACCATCGGCTGCAGCTATTGCCCAATCGAACCCGCCTGATCCGGGAAAAACTGCCCCCACCGGCGTGACTCAACAGCAAGCCCTCTATGACGCGGGCGTCGCCGGATACAGCATGATGTCTGGCCTCACGAAGGAGAAGGACGGAAGCTGGATGGGCGAAGGCAGCAAGGGCGGAAGCGAGAGCCGTTTCAGTGTCGATCCCTCGGGCAAGGTTACACCGTTGCCTTAACCCGGTGGTGCCAGGCAAGCTACGATGCTTTCGCGAGGCTGCGGCAGAGCATAGGGCCAGGTCGCGTTAGGCGGATAATCTTTATCCGGACATCGGTTTGGTGGGGCCGGCGGCGTGCGAGACCGATTGCTGCAAGCCTCTCGATTGGGTCACTGCCTCTCGAGGCGTGCTAAACATCACGCTCGGGTTCCTCATTGCGGCGCTGTCAAGTTTAGGGCGGAAACGTTTGCCGCGCACATTTGGATCAGCCACTGGGCGCCGCACTTTCCGCCTCCATCCGAGCGCGGTTAGGCTGAATTCTCGACCCACGTGATTAGAATGTGACCTTTCCGTTCTTGCAATCAGACGGGTTCACCTTTGTTGCTTCGCTACCCGCCGGCAGTACGCCTCACCCGACCGTGTAGTCTGTAGCAAGGAGGACCCTCTGTGCAGCGGGTCGGGCAAACGACGGACCAGCGTCGCCTCGCTCAGGGCGTGGAGCGCCCTTGTTACTGCGGGCTTCTGAATGTTCAGCATCAACGCGAGATTGACGACCGACAAACCGACAACGGGTTTTTTGTTGTGCCTGAGAGTAAGAGCACGGCGAGCTGCCGCATTGTCAGGTCGCTGTTGTCGGCATGCACATCCCCAAAATCACCTCACGCAGCCAAAACAAGTGAGGGTCGTCGGGTGCGGGCTCTTCGGGCATGGCGGACGCTGGCATGTTCCTAATGAGCCCGGGACAGGCAAAGCAATACCTCCTGTGGACAAAAATTAACCAACGACTATGAGACGCTTGCGCATTCTGCTAGTTGAAGACGATGGAAATATCAGTGCTCTGATCTCAAGCTGCTGGCATGGGACATACGGCCTGGTATTCTCCAACCTGCCGGCTCGTTGTTAAGGCAAATAACTAGCGCATCCGGGTCCGGGTAATCGCCAGATGTGGATGGAAAAAACATGCCGGTTCGATCCGAACCGAGAATTCCGCCGTAATTTGAGATAGGGCTGAGGACGAGCAGCTACCGCTCGGATTAGGAATCATCCGCGGCAGCTTTCGTGCTTTCGCTGCCTTGCGTTTAGCCTTTCGGGGAGCGCACAAAGCAAGATAGGCTCGTTTCTTCATCTCACCGCGGGCTGCTCAAGCGCAGCTCGATCTCCGCGACGTGCTCGGGAATTCGGACAACGCATTGTCAGCCAGGCTCGGCGCGGTGTGCCGCGGTTTCCAGCCACTTGGGAGGCTCGTGGTGCACCTTTCCGCTCAAGGTGCTACAGCTGTCCTGTAAACGCCGTCGGCGACGGCCCGGTAGCGGACGTTAACGTTTCGTAGCAACGCGGAAACGCCCCCCGGCATCGAGGCCGTTGCCAAGAATGGCGGGCGTAGTATTGACGTGAGGAAAGCAAAACCGTGACTTGGCGTTATCTGCCCGTGGTGGCCGCCGTGTTTATAGCCGGGTTCGCAAGGGCTCGTTCAGATGATTTAACTTGTTGGGGGAATGCAGCCCCGGACTCCACGGTCCAAGGAATCACCTGCACGGCTCTGACGGAGCCGTTTCTATTAAGCATGCGAAATGCGACTCGGAGCGAGGTCGTCCGGGCGATGGGCGGTTCTGGCAGCATCTCGGGCAATAACATCAGCTTCTTAAGCAATCACGCCTTCGGCGTGGGGGGTGGGTCAGGGGCCGTCCGGTTTATCTTCGGGGCAAATGGCCGTGTGACGACCATCCGTGCTTCTGTGGATCGACGAGGGCAGTCCGGTGAAATGGGGTTTGAGTGGACCTCTGTCGGTCATCAATGCTCTGATTTTCCTGGCAGCCGTCAACGGTGCAAATAGATCAGACGGCAAGTTTTTCTGCTTTAGCGGGCGCCTTTTGATCAGCATGCGCTAGAGACGTGGTCCAGCCGCCTATAAGCCGCCTCCGCCTCATCCGGGAGCGGTGCGGCAGGGAACTTCTCTCAGCTTGCTTTGGATCCTTTTTGGAGCATCGGCTCTGCGATACTCAGATAGCCGTTTCGCGTTGGGATTGCCCGAACCTGTCGCGAGTCCGTGGAGCAGCGGATGAATATTACGCCAATCACTCGAAAAGGAGTGCATGACCATCGGGATCATGTCGCAGCACGGCGCACCCCTCGTGCCCCGGCTCAGCAGCGTGTGCGAACAGGTCCGGAGCCGTCAAGACGAGCCTCGCCGAAGCGAGATCTGAGGTTCTGAGCGGCCGCGACCAAGGCGAGACGGGCGGTCGTTGATAGGCGAGAAGTTCCACATGAGGGGTGCTCGCGTCGCCGGGTCGAAGACCGATCACATCCACGGACACTGCGGGTGTGCCGTCGAGCCGATCCTGTTCCGGACCCTGGTTGAGGGTGCGCGACAGGACTGAAAAGCCGAGGCTTTCATAGAACGCGAGGCTACGCCGGGCATTCCGCACTACGATAGCGGAATGATCGACACCGAGGAAGGCCGAGTATGTTGATTCTTGGTGCCAACGAGCATCGCCCGTGCCAGATGGAAAGGCGATGAGTTCTAGAGGATGCCCGTCCGGATCCCGGAACTTGAAGGCTCGTACGCGTCCAGTAGAAGGCGGCAAACGCTGCGGACCATCTACACTGATGTGCGTGATTGGGTAGTCGCAGACCCGAGAATAGGCGGCGTCCATGTTGTTCACGACGATGGCGATGTGCTGGAACCAGATGTCAGTTGCCCCGCTGTTCGCGGGATAAGCACGTCCCGGTGTCGCGGGGCAGAGCAGCTCGAGCGTTTGTTCGCCGAGCTGAAGACGTGCTCGGTTGGCAGGGCCCTCGAGGCCAAGCACCCGAAGCTGGGAGAGTGGGACGGGGCCTTCGTCAAGGCAGGAAAAACCCAAGGCATCACAGTAGAAGCGCGTGAGCTTGTTGAGGTCAGACACCGTGAAGCTGACACGCGCCAGGCTCTGCACAGCTGTTCTCATGGCCGCGCGGCGCCCCGAACATTGACGTAGATGGCATAGAGCGTGCGGGAAGCGCAGAGAAACATCCGACTGCGGTTACGGCCGCCGAAGGTCAAATTGGAGACGAGGGACGGCACCTTGATCTTGCCCAGCAATGCGCCGGAGGAGTCGATGCAATGAACCCCGTCCGCAGCGCTACTCCATATCCGCCCATCCTCATCGCAGCGGAAGCCATCCGCAAAGCCCGGAGATATGTGGTGGAAGACGCGGCCATGGGTGAGGTGCGCTCCATCATCTGTGAGGTCGAACACCCGGATGTGCTGCACTGGGTCAGGCGCAAATTGCAACCCGCTCTCCGCGACATACAGCAGCCGCTCGTCTGGTGAAAAGCAAAGGCCATTGGGACCCTGGAAATCATCGGCGACGATGCGCAGGCTGCCATCGCGTGGGTCAAAACGGTAGAGCGAAGCGGGTAGCTCCGCGATCTGTTTGCCGCCTTCGTAATCGGTATTGATGCCGTAATGTGGATCGCTGAACCAAACTGTGCCGTCGGATTTGCAGACCACGTCATTGGGCGAATTTAGGTGTTTACCTTGGTAGCTGTCCGCGAGCACGGTGACCCGACCGTCCCATTCTGTCCGTGTGATGCAGCGCCCGCGATGGGAGCAGCCGATGAGGCGCCCCTCGCGATCGCGTGTATGGCCATTAGCGAAGTTGCTCGGCTGGCGGAAGATGGAGATGCCGCTCGATGTCGTCCAGCGCAATATGCGGTCATGCGGCAGGTCACTCACCAGAAGGCAGTCTAGATCAGCGAACCAGACCGGGCCTTCCAGCCAACCGAACCCTTCGCCGAGCGTCTCTAGCGGTGCATTGGGGAGAACAAGCGCCCTGAAGCTCCGATCGATAATCTCGATGCCGTCCATCACGCGAGGTGACAGGGCGCCAAGACCGGCGGCACATGGAGTTGAACCGTCATCAAAACAGCGGGCTGATCGCCGATCGTGCCCGAGCGATGGCCCTTGCGGCCCTGCGCATTCGCGACGCAGCCCTGATCTTCACCGAGCGAGAATTCGCCCGCGCCCTGTTCGATGCGCGTGCCGTCCATCGCCTCGATCCACCAACGACCGGATATAACAATGATCCATTGTGGCGCCGGATTCTCGTGCCATTCCCCGACCCAGCCGACAGGCTGCACGGTGAAGACCACAGTGGCGTCAGAGCGTTGCTGCCTGTCGTTCCATTGGGGTGCGGCGTTGCCGACGCCTTTGAGTTCCCACGCGGTCAGATGGCACAGCCCTTGATGACTAACGCCGGCTTCATCGCGCCAGAGATGCCAATAAGGGACGCTCGGCTTGTCGGTCATCGCAAACCTCTGTCAGGGGGCAATATAGGGGTGGGACGAGGCAACCGGGTTTGCCAGAAAGGCAAGGAGACCAGCACCATTAATGCCGACGGTAATCAGTAAAAAGCCGCCGGCGAGCGAGAAGTTCTTGAGGAAGTCCCAGAAGATGTCACGGCTCTTGCTGTCGCCATGCGCCCAGAAGTCCCCAGGCTCCCAGAACCGCTTAAAGAGCAGGGCGGTGACCCCGCAATAACCGGCCATGATAAACGCCGCCAGCCGATCCGCGACACCGGTGAGGATCCCAAGCGGCATCACCACCTCAACCCCGAGGCCGACCGCGATGAGGGCCACAGCCATCGGCCGCGCCGAAAACACCTGCTGCGCCTGACCAACTGCACCTTGAAAATTCAGGGCTTTGTCGAGGGCGCTGAAGGGGAAGAACAACACCACCAGCAGGTATCGTATCGCCAGGGTCGCGACCCAGGAAAGCGTCATGCGCTGAGGCGCTCCTTGAGGCGGTCGGCCACACGCAGCGCATTGGCGATGATGGTGAGCGTCGGGTTTACCGCACCGATCGAAGGGAAGAAGGAGGCATCGGCGATATAGAGATTGTCGACTTCATGGGCCTTGCAGTCGAGATCGAGCACGGATGTCGCCGGATCCGTGCCGAAGCGCGCTGTACCTGCCTGATGGGCGGTTCCGCTGATGGGGATGTTCTTGCCGAGATAGAGGCTGCGCTCCACCAGCACCGGATGGGCGCCGATCGCGCTCATCATCCGTTCAAGCTTCTTCTTGAGGCGGTGATGGGCCTCCATATTGGTTTCGGTGACGTCGAGCACGACGCGGTCCCCGTCGTAGTAGATGCGGTTCTCGGGTCGCGGAAGATCCTCACTCTGCAACCAGAAATCCATGGAATGCTCGGCCATCTTGTCGAAGGGCATGTTGGGCAACCATTCAAGCCAAGCGGGTAGTGATTCGCCTTTGATTTGCTCGGCGTGCGAGGTTGCGCACATCTGGATCAGGCCGAGGGGGAAATCCCAGTCATCGGACCCGAAATAGTAGTCGCTCAGCGCCAATGTTTTTTGAAAGACTGTATGGTTCGGTTCATTCATGATCGCCATCAACACGCTCATGTTGTGGCGAATGTAGTTACGGCCAACCTGGTCCGAGCCGTTGGCAAGTCCCCTCGGATGGCGATCATTCGAAGAGCGCAGCAGCAACAGCGCCGAAGAAAGGGCACCGCAAGCGACCACCACGATGTCGGCAGCGTAGTCCTCCTGACGGCCCTCACGCTCAACAATGATTTTGGACACGCGCCCGCCTCCTGCGTCGGTCTCCAGCCTGGTCACATAGGCGCCGGTCATCAGCGTGACGTTAGAGTGTGCCGCGAGAGTCGGGTCGATGCAGATGACCTGGGCATCCGCCTTGCCGTTGAGCAGACAGGGAAAGCCGTCGAAAGCATCGCAACGGATACAGATACTGGTGGGCGTCGGCTTGCCGTTCTTCTCATTTAGAAGGATGCCGAGAGGAAGGTGGAAGGGGTGTAGGCCCTGTTTGGTGAGACCATCGTGCAAAGCCTGGATCTTCGGCTCATGCGACACGGGCGGATGAGGATAGGGTCCGCTGGTCGGAGGCTCGAGCGGATCCTCACCACGTTGTCCATGGACGTGAAACAGGCGCTCGGCCTCGGTGTAATAGGGCTCGAAGACATCATATTTGAGCGGCCAGGCGGGCGATATGCCGTCCTTATGCCGAACTTCCTCGAAGTCCTGCTCGCGTAGCCGAAACAGGGCGGCACCATAAACTTTGGAGTTGCCGCCGACGAAGCGGTGCAGGCCGGGATGAAAGCTCTGGCCGTCCCGGCCGTACCAGGTCTCGTCCACCTGATAGGCGCCGTCGACAAAGACCGTCTTGGAATCCCAATTGGCCGGCGAGCGGGGCAGATAGTCCCCGCGTTCCAAGATCAGGATGCGCTTGCCTGTGGGCGCGAGGCGCTGCGCGAGTGCAGCACCGCCTGGTCCGCTTCCGATGACGATGACGTCGTATCGCTCTGTCGTCATGGTGGTCTCCCAAATTCATTGAGGCGTCTTGAGAGTCAGCCGCCGGTGGCGAAGCCTGGATAGAGCGTCATGCCGCCATCCACGAATAGTGTTGCCCCGGTCACGTAATCCGCGGCATCGGATACGAGCCAGACAGCCGCCCGGGCGATGTCGTCGGGCTCGCCGATCCGCTTATAGGGAACCAACGTCATGAGATCCGCATAGGCTTCGGGCGTGTTCCAGGCGGAGGTATTGATCGGAGTGCGGATCGCACCTGGTGCGATGCTGTTGACGCGGATGAAGTGCGGTGCGAGTTCCTGCGCGATCGTCTTCATCAGCAGCATGACGCCGCCCTTGGATGCGGCATAATTGGCGTGGCCGGCCCAGGGAATGACTTGATGTACGGAACTCATGCAAATGATCTTCCCCGCCGCCTGTGACACGGCGGGCACCACGCCGCGCTTTTTGAATTCACGCGTAGCGGCGCGCGTGCAGAGGAATTGTCCGGTCAGGTTGATCCCAATAACGGTATTCCATTGCTCCAGCGTCATCTGGTCAAAGGGGGCGTCCCGCTGCAGGCCCGCATTGCTCACGACAATGTGCAGAGTTCCAAGATATGCGATGGCATCGGCGAACATCTTCTCGACTTCATCCTCCCGGCTGACATCAGCTTTCAGAGCGATGGAGCGGCGACCCATGGCTTCGATCTCGTGCACCACCTCCTCGGCGGCTTCAGGGTTCGTCACGTAGTTGACGACGACATCCGCCCCGGCGCGCGCGAGGCCTAGGGCGACCGCTTTGCCGATCCCAGAATTGGCGCCGGTGACGAGCGCTGGCTGGCCCATCAAAACCGGATCGTAGGCAACATGAGGAACCCGATTGCTGTCGAAGGCGGCTGGTGCCGTTGGGTCTTTGGGATTGACCTGCGCTTCAGCCATTGAAGGTTCCTATTCCTAGCTGAAGAAGGAGGGTTCGCTCAGTCACCGCGAGAGCTAAGACCCGCAAAGAAGGTAGATTGGTCTAGAACGCTCGGCGTGCACGCTTTCTGCGTCCTCTCGTAGCGATCAGATAGCGCCCGACAAGCGCTCTCTTCGCCACCAGAGCAGGATATGACGCCACTCTGGAGGACAACAAGGCTGCAATCGGCGACATGGACAAATACTTAGACATCCGCTCTTCCCTACGGGAGAAGCTCGGGCGAGGGGGCGAGGCGCGGTCTCGGGGCGTAGGTCTACAAAGATGCGTCGGTCGCCGAGGGCAATGCGGCAGTCGACATCGCGCCGATGAAACCGCAATTTCGCTTCCGCATGCCCAGACTCAGGCCGAGCCCGGCGAGTTTTTCGCCGAACTCAGGACCAAACAATTTGAACCAAGATAGAACGCGGGTCCGACCGCCTACGAAGGCGCTCAGAGACAAGTCGCACCACGATGTGTCGCTCATCGAAGGTCGTCAAAGGTATCGGGTTTAGCCCATGACCGCTCTGGGAAAGGTTCTCAGCGCCGCAACTCCGAACGATCCATGATCGTCATTTTCTGCCGGCGACCGGGAGCAAAGAGGTCGCACTCAGCTAGGATCGAAGGGCCGCTCGAAAATGACGCACAAATACCCGCCACCATCTTATCCGACGCAAAGTCGAACTCGACTCCGATGATCGCAGAAAGCCCTTCGCGATTTATGGGTGCCCGCAAAAATTGCCCAATTAGAACGGGTTTGACCCGGTGTATAAGCCACCATCCACATGGTTTGGCGCTTGTCGTCACCTCTCCATTCGATAGAATCGTCTCGCCACCCGTTCGATCGTCAGCCCCTGTACTACAATAGTGAACACCACCACCCCATAACAAACAGCTAGCAAGGTGGCCCGCTCGTGGCCCGGAGGTAATCCCAACGCAAGTGCGACCGAGATGCCGCCGCGCAGGCCTCCCCAAGTGAGCACGACAAGAGCGCGGCCGCGATCGGCACCGCGTAGACGTGTGAGAAGCGTGGCGAGAAAGACGCTAATCGCGCGCACTATCACGGAAAGCGGAATCGCTAGCAGCGCGGCGGCAATGTGGAACATATGGAAGGCGATAGCGACGACCTCGAAGCCAATGAGGAGAAATAGCAGAGTATTCAACACTTCATCGATGACCGACCAGAAGGCTGTGAGTTCTTTGCGGCCGGTTTGTGAGATTGCCGCTAGGCCCCGGCGAGAGCCGAGTGTCAGGCCCGCTACGACGACGGCGATCGGGCCCGACATGCCTAAGGCGTTCGCCAAGCTGAACGTGCCTGTTGCCAAAGCGAGCGAAATCGTGAGTTCAACGTGAGCGTCATCGACGAGGCGCATGACTTGTACCGTCAGCCACCCCGAGATCAAGCCGAGCAGTCCGCCTCCGACGGCTTGTAGTAAGAAAAGAGATACGATTGCGGTCCCGCCAGCCGTCGAGCCATCCCCGGTCGCAATACCGAGTGCGACACCGAAGATCACCACGCCAACACCGTCATTGAACAATGCTTCCCCGGCGAACACGGCTTGCAAGGGCGCGGGTAGGCCAACCCGACGCAACATGCCGACGACGGAGACGGGGTCGGTCGGGGCAAGGATAGCACCGAGGACTACGCACCAGATCAGTGGAACGGATTGGCCGAGGACAGGGAATAGTAGCCACATTCCTCCTCCAAAAAGCGCAACCGCCAGCAAAGTGCCGAGGAGCGCCAGCGCCAGGACGGTCAATTTGCGCGCCCAAAGTTGGCCGAGATCCACCTGAAGTGCAGCCGCGAATAAGAGAAACGACAATACGCCGTTTAACAATGTCTGCGGCAGATTGACGGTTCCGAGCAGCGACCGTGAGATCGCTCGCAGATTGTAGCCCGGGACAATCCGATCGGTGCCGAGCATCACCATCGAGACTAGGAGAGAGATGATCAAGACGCCGATGGTGTTAGGCAGCCGTAGCGTGCGATGATTTACCACGCCGAAGAGCGACGCGAGGGTCAATAGGACGGCGAACAGAGCAAGTGGCGTCATCTCGAGGATAGGCTTCGATGTGAAATTGAATGCAAAGTAATTGCGTCCATCTGTGAGGCGATACGATCGCGTCTTAAGCCTGCGATTATAGTCAAACTAGACATCGAGACAGGCCATAGGGCCTCCATCCCGCATCGCTTCAAACCTGCCGTGGCGCCTTCGGACATCTCCTATGTCAGCAGGTGTTGATATGTCTCGTTCTGCGTCGCCCAATACAAGGTCGGCGTGTCGTTGGAGGGTCGCTACTCTCTTGAGGTCTTTCTCACAACTCAGGACGGATGTTAGGACTTCGAGGACCCGGATGAGCACTGCGGCACTTCCTCCGGCGTTTTGGCGAATTAGATGGAACATCGTATCCGTAAGGCCGTCGTAATCGGTGTTCGGGACAATGAGTGCGATCCGTGTGCCCCGCAGGAACATCCCATTGGGAAAATGCAGTGGGACGACGTCGCATAGAGCTGCCCCCAGCCTGTCCAGGACGCTCATCGCCGTATGGGGGTCGTTGATCCCCGGAGAAAGCGCCCTGACCGCGACCTCGACGAGTTGCCGGACGGCAAACTCGAGGTCGGAAGAGCTAACTCGCTGCGATCCTAGTGCTGTCGCCCGGCGGATTGCGGCGCCGGCTCCGTCGATTGACGGAACAATGAGAGCAATTGGCGCGCCAGGAAAGACATAGTCCCCAGGTCGCACAAGCAATCGAATTGTCGCGTTATTTTTGTCGGCCCAGTCGGCTAGTCCGGCGCTGTCGAGCTGTTGTAGATAGCCTCGCCTTTCATCCACGATAGTGGTAGCAGCATGCCATGCAGGCGTTATGAGCGGAACCGATTGCGCTTCCTTCGTCGTCAGTCTCTCCAGGGCCGTTCGGACCTCTTCACTCACCAACTCGATGACGGTATCGACGTTGATGCGACCGGCCATATGGCCAACGAAGAAAACAAGGGTCGCTACGCAGACGAAAGCGAGGAGGATGCCAAACGTGAGCGAGACGTGTGGAACGAACTCGCCTTCGTTCTGAGTTCTGACGCTCCGCAAAACCATTAGAGCGTAGGAGAAAGTGCCTAGGAAGGCTCCGAGCGTAAACTGATTTCCGCGATCTCGTGTAAAGTTTCGGAGCAGGCGCGGACCCATCTGCCCGGCAGCAAGGGAAAGAGCTGCGATCGTGATAGAGAAAACTGTGCCGGCAACTCCAATTGTGGAAGAGGCGACTGCGCCAAGGAGGGTACGTGCTCCCGTGCCCCCGCCGTTATACAGCCAAGGACTTTCCACCAGCCATCGCGGGACGAATCCGCTCTGGTCTAGCCTGACCAGCCCCACTGCCGTCATTATACCGAAAAAGACCATAGCACCGGGCAAGAGCCAAAATTTCTCACTGAGGTCGCTCAGAAATTTGCGGAGCTGGGCGTTCACGATTGATCCGTTCAGATTCCAACGCATGGCAATTGATATTGCCGGTAATACATCAAGCTTATCACGAGAAGCCGAACTAACCTTCAGAGATCAGAGCATCGCGGCATTTTGCAAGACGATTGAATTCAGCAATCTGTTAAGAGTGTCGCTCAGGCAAGATGATGTTCGTCGAAGCTCGCGACCTGGACTCCCGTAATGTGTCTATACGCCATCGTGATATGACTGGGAGGCGAATGATTGGTAGCCGCTTATCGACGGTTCAAGTGAGGATGTCATGCCAAAAATCGCAGTCGTGACAGGGGCGGGCGCCGGAGTGGGACGTGCGACGGCAGAGGAGTTCGCGCGTCGAGGTTTCGATGTCGCGCTACTGTCGCGCGATCCGGATCGTCTCCAGGCCGCGGCTACCGAACTGGGTCGCCATGGTGTTCGTGTGCTTCCGATCCCGACCGATATGGCTGATTCTGAGGCCGTGGAGGCGGCTGCCGACAAGGTGGAACAGCAGCTTGGCCCGATCGACGTCTGGGTGAATATTGCCATGGCGACAGTCTTCGCACCGGTCAGTAAATTGTCGGCCAAGGAGATCGAGCGCGCCACACGTGTTACCTATCTGGGCCAAGTCCATGGTATGATGGCGGCGCTCTCGCGTATGCGGACGCGCAACCGGGGCACCATCGTGAATGTTGGATCGGCGCTGGCCTACCGCTCCGTGCCGCTGCAGTCGGTCTACTGCGGTGCCAAGGCGGCGATTCGCGGCTTCACCGACAGCCTGAGATCAGAGATCATCCATGACAAGCTAGCGATACATATTGCCATGGTTGACCTCCCGGCTGTCAACACTCCGCAATTCGATTGGGCGCTAAACAAGATGGGTAAGCGGGCGCAGCCGGTCGCGCCCATCTATCAGCCCGAGGTGCCGGCCCGCGCCATCTTTTTCGCGGCGACCCACAAACGCCGTGATGTCTGGGTGGCACCGCACGGCGTTCTTCGCAATCGCCGCTGTCGGTGGCCTCGGCCTGGTTGCTGGCGTGCATCAAATCGCCAAGCGTCTCGGCGTCTGAGCGGGCACCGCGGGGCTTGCGGTCGCGGGCCGAGACCGTTCGACGCGTCGGCCCGACCTTGAGTTAGTGTGATGCGCAGTCCATCCGGAAATTACGCTACAATCGGCGACGCAGATTCGGAGGCTTTGGTGAGCCGCCCGGACTTCGTGGATCGGGTCTTCTGGCTGCGTTTCCGTGGCGACGACTGCATTGCTGTGAACCGACGATTATGGTTGCTGGCGGAGGGGGTCCGAGCCGCGGTTACCGTGTCTCAGCGGCATTATAAGCAGGACACTCTGGTGTTGGTGACCGAGCCCGCGACGGAGGCACCATCCGGCCAATCGGCTTTCTGCCACAGCAGCAGCATCGGAAAGGTGGCGCACATGACCCCCCCTGGCTACATCAAGGCTGAGCTTCATTCTCAGCCCGTTCGGCGCCACAATCACTGTGAAGCGAAGGGTCGGATTGGCTCGCGCGGCGTCCGTTTCGCTTATGGCTGCCAGCACCTGTGCCACGTCTCATAGATGGAGCTGCCCCGCTCCGGTGGCTTGCCCTGGGGCCGGAGGGATCCAAATCGCCGCGTCAATCGAGCACTTTCAACTAAGCCGCAGCAGGCTCGATCGGTGCCGGCTCCGGCAGCGTAACAGGGAGCAGTAGGGTATTACGCCAGTTACCAAATGGAGGCTTTATGGTCAAAGTCTATAACTTTACCAAGGGAGATCCGCTGGCGGGCGAGAATGTACGGGTTCTCGCCAAATTTACGGCTGATGCGATCATACGCCTCAACGCCGAGGCCGTTTTGGAGACTGAGGAAGAGGTCGACGAGCGTTATGTTGACGCTGACGGGAAATATAGCCCACCCCTCGTGAGTCCCCCCGAAACTTGAGGCAGGAGCACGTCGGGCTGCGCGGGTAATCTATGGCCACATAGGGCAAAGGCAGCTGGGCAGTGATGGTGTTTTCCGTAGATGGCGGCGAACGTGACGCTCCAACCCGGCGGCCTTCTGGACAGGCAATCCTGTGTCGCTGAGCACGGCAGGCGCCCAACCCTTCACGATGATGATCCTCGTCCTTCCAGTTGCGCGTGGCCGCTAGACGCCACCTGAAGGCCCACGCAAGGCGAGGTTTGGGCCGGCGAGCGATCATCGGCAAAGCATCCGGCGAAAACCGCTCTTCATGAGGAAGAAGGCAGCCGCGCCCGTGCCGCCTCACATTGTGGTAGTTATGTTCGTAGCTCTCGGCATGGGCTTCAGTCCCTCATGCTGCGGGTCAGGCACGGGCGGGGCTGCATCCCCGTCCGTGCCGACCTTTGCCCGGCCTTCTGGCCAGCCGGTCCAGATTGCCGGACCGGCGCGGATTGGCGCAGAAGTTCCTTATTCGTCTCAGCGCAATGGGGTTTCGGGCCGCCGACGATCGTGCATCGGCTATTTGCTTGTGTAGTAGAATACGGCGGTGGCACCTCGCGTCGTCCTCGCAGGATAACCCCAAGCTGGCATCGCGGATTACGGTAGCCATCTTCATGGTTTCATCGAACGTGTCGTGCATCCAACGAGTGAGTGCGGCGGGTCTTTCAATTTGCTCGTCGGAGAACTAGCGTCGTGACTGGCGTTTGCTGCTGGGGACAATTCCTGGCGCGGAAGGATGACATCAACATTCCGAAGCCGGAGCTGGAGTAGCGTATGCGTTGTTGGCTTGGAGTCGCGCTGGTGGCTACGCTAAGCAGCCGGGCCCACGCCAACAACTCAGCCTGCTGGGGAGACGGTGTGGATGAACCGGGCAGACCGGACATCTCCTGCGCAAAGCTGACAGGACAACTTCTGGTCGGCCTGGAGGGCGCAAGCTTGGTGCAGGTGGTGGAGGCTATGAACGCCCCTGGATTGCCTGATGACGGTGGCGTCCTCCATTTTGTTAGCAATTATGCCTTAAGGCAGCGCGGCGGCGTCGGAGTCGTCAATTTCCGCTTCGGGCGGGATGGTAAGGTAGAGGGCATCAATGCCGTTGTGGACCGTCAACATGGTCGAGGAGCGCGGCGGTTTATATGGAATGTCGCTGAAGAGGGCTGCTCTGATTTCCCGGGCAGTATTCAGCGGTGCGACAACCAGGAAGGTGCTCCTAGGCCGCCTGAATCCAGCCCTCTTCCGCGCGCGTAAACCGCAGGAGCTTGGGACTGGCTGCATAGGTGGCTAGGCAGCGAGCCGACTGCTCGAAGAGGATCATCCGGGAGATGATACCTGAACTCGAAGTTTAGCTGCGCACTACGGTGGCGAGCCCGCGAGCCAAGACTTCCGGTCAGCGCAGGATTTGGTCGAGAACTTTCAAAGCAAATGAACCGTAAGTGTCGATGAGGCCGATTTCGCAGACGCGAGGTCTGCTTTCCTTCGAAGGTCGACCTCATGATCTCGTGATGGTCCTACCTAGTATGTGTACTAGCCTCTCATTTCCGACCGAGGCAAGATTCTTTATGATTCCTGATGCTGGGAGATAAATTGCTCCGCCTCGATAAATTCTGAGGATTCGAACCTCAGGCGGCATAATCCTAAAAAGGAGATATCATGTTTCTTCATCGCAAAGAACTTATTCACGCCGTAGACGTGGGTACGCCTGATGCGAAGTTCGGCACATACTTGCTAGAGCAGTTTGGCGGCGCGACCGGGGAGCTGACGGCGGCTCTCCAGTACTGGGTGCAATCGTTCCACGTGGAAAATGCGGCGATCCGCGATATGCTGCAAGATATCGCAATCGAGGAGTTCAGTCATCTCGAGATGGTCGGGAAGCTGATTGCTCAGCATACGAGCAAAATCGACCAGACACCTGTGCACGATGCGCCTCTGTTTAAATTGAAAGGTGGCGGACCTCACTTTCTCGACAGCCAAGGCAGTTGCTGGACGGCTGCTTACATTCAGGAAGGGGGGAACGTGGTTCGTGACCTTCGAGCAAACATTTCAGCTGAAGCAGGTGCTCGTCAGACATACGAGGCTCTCATCAAGGCGTGCGACGATGAGGGCACAAAAAAGACACTCGTTCACTTGCTCACCCGTGAGATTACCCATGCCAAGATGTTCATGAAGGCACTCGACCAGATGGGTAAGTTGGACGATCCGTTTTTCGGAAATGTCCCGCCTGACGATACGGTCAAGCTAGTCTTTAACTTGTCACAGGGCGATGATGCTCGCGGTCCTTGGAATGAAGAACCCGATTTCGAATACATTGAGAGTCCCGAGCCAATGGGCGGAATGCCTCCTGCACCAATCAATCCTGATGACGAAAAGTCCGCCTCTACGATGCCGACGAAAGATAAGAAGCCGCGCGCGACCACAAGATCCTAATCATACCTGGAGGGGTCCTCACTCTCCGTTCAGTGCCACGGCTAGTTTTCGGATGTCGAGCTTGCCTTTGCCCATTCGGGCTGTGCGATCTCCTTGCGAGCTCGGTCGCTCACATGCGCGCTAGTGGTGGCGGGCTTATGCCGGAACATTGTTTTCTGCTTATTCCAATATCAGGTGAGCGTCGACCATGAGCACACATGATAAGACGTGGTACGTCGTTGCCGATGGCGGCAAGGCGCGTATCCTTACCCGACACGATGACCAATTTCACACGATCCAAACCTTCAATGCAGAGGGCGCCGGTTCCGTCGACGGCGATGCCTCAAAAGGCGAGCATCAGCTAAAAGCGCCTCACGCCGATCCTAAGGCCGAGATCAAACACGAGTTCGTACGCGTCGTTGCGGATTATCTGAACCGTACGCCGGAATCTGAAGTTCAGGCTATTGTCCTGGCCGCGCCTAGGCATGTCCTACACGACATCCGTAAAGTACTAAACAAGGTTAACAGACCCCCTATCACGAGAAAGACTACCCATTTGAGATAATTGGCGTTACCGACGAGCTGCCTGAGCACTCGGACGTGTGGCAATAATAACGTGGCAATTTTATTTTGTCCATCCCGCTCGCCTACTCCTCCTGCAGCCGGATATTGCTCATGATAAACAGGGAAGGCAATGGAGCCGGCAATCAGCGATTTTCACATGAGATTAGGGTCGTGAGAGATGCTAGTTATGCAAGGCACTGGCAAGACAACCTTCGCGCGCAGCAGTGCTTGACGGTCTGCGCAAGGGTGAGCGCGGCATGTATACCGCGCTCGCTGAGATAGCAGATGAATTGCGCGCCTCGGCGTCGGCCGATTGCCACAGAATCTTTCCCGTTCCGCGGCGTGACCACTGGATTTGCGTGCGTCTCAACCTCGCCGGGCAACAGATTCTATATTGAATCTGAGACGCGCCAAGTTCGAGCCGAATGATTCGGAGTTCCGGGTGTGCCGGCCGACGCTCGGTCGGGCTATCCGATAACGGTCTCTCCTGTAGGTGGTCCCTCAAGCCAAGCTTCCGGACCCCACGCGCCTTGCTGGTCGGCAACCCTAGAAGGCTAAAGAAGCCAGGCGAAGGCGCGGCGCACAAATGCCTCATCATCGGCGATCGGCAGATCGCCGTGAGCGATCAGCACTCGCTCAATCGGCCAAGCGAAAACCCGCCGAAGTGCCGCCCGCGCCGCCGGACGGTCGAGGAAACTCGTGCGCAAATCCCGAGGGGCGCCGGGATTGGGGGCGCCGATCCCGCCGAGACGGGCTGCGATGCCACGCCATCCCCTAAACCGGCCGCGCGGAAAATTCTGGATCAGGTCGGCGAATAGGACTGTGTGGCTGCCGCGGTGGAAGAACACGACCTCGGTGAGCGCGAGGCTCCCCCGCAGGACCACCTGGTCGATGTCGTCCGCCCATTCGGGCGCGGGCGCATCGCCAAGATCGGCATCGAAAGCAAGGTCCTTCCGCTTGCGGCGCAGCCGTGGCGAAGCGTAGAGGCGCGCTGCCGGATAGGCAGATTTCCACTCCCCGAGAGAAAGATGGTGGAGCGCATTGGGCGAAACGAGGTGGCGCACCGGGCCGAGCGCGTCCACTGCAGAGCGAAGTGAGTTCGTCAGCGCAACAGGCGACCAAACGAACAGGCTGCCGTCGCGTAACCGGATCATTGACATCCGTGTTGAATAGGGAAAACCATAGAACGACACCGCCGGACCGTCAGCTATCCAGATCTCGGGTCCGAACGGATACAGCGGATTACACATTACCTGATTGCCGGCATTGAGCGCCAGGCCTGGTTACGACGGAGGGAGTACGATTGCAATCTTGCCCAGGCCTAGCACATGTGTTGACGATTTGCGTCCCGGGCAGGCCGTCTCTCAACGTGGCGAAGGCGCTGTGGGGCAGGAAGTCCATTTCGACGCCTACACGTCGAACGGATCGGCCCAGACGTTTCGGATGGTTGACGGCGGTTGCGGCGTATTGCTCGACCGGCATGTTCGCGAAATGGAGTTGGGGCATCCAGAACCAAAGAAGAAGCGATAGCCGCTGAGCATGTATTGGGCGTTGTGCTTTGAGGTGATCAGCACCGCATCGGTGTCGAACGGAAGACCATTTCTGCATAGCAGGCTCCGAACTTTATAGCTTCCTGAATGTTGTTGTGGCATTAGCTGTATCGTCCCGGGTTTTGATGGTGCATTCTTTACCCGTGAGTGGAAGGAAGCGCTATGGGCCAGGTTCTCCATGGGAGCGCCACCACGACTGCGGCGGTCCGTCGCGCGATACAGCACAGTCAAGCGAGCCTGAGGGCGCTCGCTAAGCGCTATGGCATCAACCAGACGACGGTTGCCAAGTGGAAGCGCCGAACCTCTGTCGCTGACCTGCCGACGGGGCCGCGGGAGCCGCGTTCACCAGCCTCTCGGTCACCGGTGAGGCTATCGTCGTCGCGTTTCGCAGGCACACACTGCTCCCGCTCGATGATTGCCTCTACGCACTGCAGGCCACCATCCCGCATCTCACGCGCTCGTCGCTGCACCGCTGCCTCGCTCGTCACGGCATCGGGCGTCTGCCGGACGTCGAGGGCGACAAGGCGCCGAAGAAGAAGTTCAAAGCCTATCCGATCGGCTTCTTTCACGTCGATATCGCAGAGGTGCAGACCGCGGAAGGCAAGCTGTATCTCTTCGTTGCCATCGACCGCACCAGCAAGTTCGCTTTCGCGCAGCTGGTGGAGAAAGCCAATCGCGTCACGGCGTCGGCTTTCCTGGTCGCACTGATCAAGGCCGTGCCCTATCGCATCCACACGGTGCTGACCGACAACGGCATCCAGTTCCGGCTTCCAAAACGCTATGCCAATGGACCAACAGCGCGGTTCATCACCCACATGTTCGAGGTGCGGTGCCGCGAGAACGACATCGAGCATCGCTTCACCAAAATCAATCATCCCTGGACCAATGGTCAGGTCGAGAGGATGAACCGGACCATCAAGGAAGCGACCGTCCAGCGGTACCATTACGACGACCACGAGCAGCTTCGTCGCCATCTCGAGCAGTTCGTCAGCGCCTACAACTTCGGCCGCCGACTGAAGACGCTCAACGGTCTCACACCATACGAATTTGTCTGCCGAACCTGGCAAAACGAGCCAGAGCGGTTCGCCTGTTTGCTTGAGAACTTCTCACCTTTTCAAGGTGCCCGTAAGGTTCGCCCTTTGTTGCGCAAGCCTCACCCATCTTAGCTGAATCTCGCTGGGACACCGGACCGCACGCGCTGACACCATGCGTTGGTGTCCCGACATGACGTGGCAGTTTTAACCAGGATGGCGAGCAGTCTCGATCTTGCCGGTGTCGATGAACTGGCGGTGCCGCACGATCTTACCATCCTTTACCTCCCATATGTGAGAGTAGTCGACCTCTACATGCTTTCCGGACATTCTATTTGTCCCTTTGAACCGCCCCACCGACACTACCTTGCCGCCATCGCAGATGAATTCGTGCGGCGTCAGTGTGTACGGCTCCCAGTCCTGCATTGCGGGCACAAGTATGCCCTCAAGAACCTTCTGCGGGCCGCGGCCGTCGACCTTATAGTCCATCATGGTAATCCACTCGATGTCCTCGGACATCAGAGCGAGAGCGCCGCCTGCATCGCCATCGGTCAGTTTCGCATAAAGCTCCTTCACGATCTCAAGGGATGTTCTCATCGCAGCTATCCTATCTTCAGATTACAAGCCTGCCACTAAGGGTAGGCTCACACCGCCTAACTATTCTTTTTCGCTGCGGCGACGTAAGCCGCTAAGACTGGTAGACTGCCTTCCGCAAAATGGGAGGGCTCGGCTCAAGTTCGTTGGCGAGCTGCGGGCGGACGCTCGAACTCAAGGTCGCGAATGCGGCTCGGTGGCGACACGGACAATAATGCGAGATCCTGCGATTCATCACGGTCGATAGGTCTCGAGGAGGTCAGGGCGGCCAGCGACAGCGACCCGACGTCAGAAGGCTATGGTTGCGATCCGAGCTTCCGCGCAAAGCCGACCAGCGAAATATCATTGCCCATCTGCATCACCCCCGCGTTTTCGACTTCGATGTGAGCGTTCTTCCCACGTTTGAAAGCAACAACAAATCGCCAGTATTCAGGGTCCTTTCGGTCGACCACGAACCGACATTTTGCGCCATCGTCTCCATACTTGCAGTCGTTCGTCGTCAGGACGCGCGAAAAAAGCTTGTGTTTGCTGTGATCGACCCAAATGGAGAGTTTCGCGTCCGGATTTCCGACCAGATGCGTTTCGATGCGAAGCCCCTTGGTACGGCCGTCCAGATCAAAGGAAAAAACAACGTTAGGGCCGGAAGGGTCGCCCGCCATGATCTGTGTAGCTTGTCTTGCCTCACCGACCGAGGGGACGATTGTAACAGCGCACGTGACGAGTGCGGAAGTAATAAGAAGCCTGATCATATTTTTAGTTCCGTGTAGAGAGGGAGAAAGTGCCGGGCCTCCGGCCCGGCACTCGACTCGCTTGTCGGCTCAGTTGATGCGGTAGACGACGGGGCAATTGACGATGAACCCGACCGGCTTAGGCTTGCCCCCTGCGATACTCTCGATGATGCCGCGTTCCCCGGCGTCCTCGATCACGATCGCGTCGGTCATTTTGGTCCGGTATCCTTTCTCAATGGCGTCAGCAGTCCATTTCACCGGAAACAGCCGCCACAAGGGGCTATAATCGAGGTTGATCGTGGGGATGCCACCGAGAACGTTCAACGGCCCATGGGAGCCCTTGTCCGAAAGAGCGCTGTCCAGACCCTGGCGAAACGGATTGTCGATTCCGGTCGGACCATTCACGAAAGTATAGAGGCGCTCCGCCACTTCCCCGAGGGAAGCATCTTCAAGGCTGAAGGGGATGTCCTTCAAGGCTGGCGTGTAGGTTGCTCCCTCCAGCGCCGCCACTGCCTCGTCATTGGCTTCGGTCGAAAGATAGAAGATCGGCTTGCCAAAGGTGTAGCCGAGGGTCAGCTTCAGGGTCACGGTTCCGTCGCGGGGGCAGATCCGGACGACCTTGTCTTCTACCTTCGAATAGTCGACATTGCCGTCGCACATCTTGTTCAGTTCGTCCGCCGGAACGTTGAAGGCGACCATCGGCATGTTGAAGATCACGCCGTTATCGTTGTCGAGTTTCACCAACGGCGAGTAATTCGCGTCGCCAACCGAGCCAGGCTGTGCGGCCTTCGGGGGGAAGAAGTTCGGTGCCGAGCCCGGAGTCACGCTGCGGACGGGCGAGAAATCCACCTTGCCGGAATTGAAGACGATCGTGCCGTCCTGTTCTACATGGCCTTTTCGGGTCGCCCTGCCCACGTCCGCGTATGCAAGTTTGGCTGAGAAAGGTACGCCATTGAGCTTCGCAATGTTATCGTCGGTCACGTCCGTCAGGATGGACCAGACTGTTTCCCCCGATGCCAGCTTTCCATTGTGGAGCGGTACCGTCGCGGTTCCCGCCTCGAGGTCGACGACTGCGGACTTCATAAGAAGTACCGGGCCGAGAAATGAGGAGTTCACCTCAGAGGGGGACGGCTGCGCGGTAATCATCTTTTCGTCCGGATAGATAGACTTCGGCGCTGGCCGGATTTCCGAGAGCGGCGCGCCCTCCTGGCCGCGATTGATGACCGCTGCCGCCGCGAGGGTCGGAAGGACAATCATTCCAGCCAGGCAAAGTGCGGCGGTGCGGCCCTGGCGCGAATACAGCTTATCCGTCATTTAATGCTCCGATCATTCGTTACGCACGACCTCGTGTCGAGACGACGCCTCATGTCGAGACGGTTTGGGACGGTGCCGCGGCGCTTCTTTGCCAACGCAAGCAACGGTTGGGCCGCACTAGGCGCCTGCTCCGTCGCGGGAATTGGAATGCGGAACATCGGCTTCCGGTCCGGGTCGAACTGGGCCGCGGTCGACCCTAAGGCGAAGGCGTATTCCTTTCTGCAAACAGCAGTAGCTGCTAATCTTGGAAGTCAGCCTTCCGCGCGATGAGAGGCAAGATAAATCTGTTCGAAGCGATGCGTACACTTGTGGCCGCGGTCGAAGGCGGCAGCCTCAACTTCGGAGAGTGGATGGACCGACACAATTGCAGACTCGCTCGGATCAAATGTGATTTTGAGCGGTGCTATGCCTTTCGTTGGAGTTCGCGCGTATGGAATCGAGTCCGCGGCAGCTAGGGTGCGCTCGACCATGCAACGGGCGTCATCGCCCGCAATTGCGGGACCGCGAGGCTCAGGACAAAGATAAGATTATAGATCCCAACATTGTGCAGGAGGCCAACGATCGCGACATTCCCCAAACCTGGGTGGAATGGGAGTCCGAGTGACGCCACTCAGCCTGGTCTCCTTGACAACGGTCGCGGGCTGCTGAATCGTAACAATTAAGCGACTTAGCAAGCGCAAGCAGGTATCGAGCTTGATGAAACTCTATGCGTCACACCACCCGATCCTGATCGACCTTCGCCCGATCTGTTTGCGCAGTTGGCCAGGAACCTCCGACTCCTATTCTAGTCAGCGAGGCTGACGCGCCATGAAGTCGAGGATCAGACGTGCGATCTCATCGGTCTTCTCGTCGAGCGCAAATTGGCCCGCATCCAACAGGTGGATCTCGGCATCGGGCAGATCGCGTTTTAACGCCTCCGCACCTGGTGCCGCGAACGATGGATCGTTTGCACCCCACGCGACCAGCGTGGGCGGTCTGTGATCGCGCAGCCAGGCCTGCCACTTCGGATAAGCCGCGACATTGGTCCGGTAGTCGTAGAGCAGGTCCGCCTGAATCTCCCGCTGTCCAGGCTTTGAGAGATGAACGTATTCATCGGTCCAGCTATCGGGGTGCGATGTACCGGCGGTATGACGCTGTTCGGTCGCATCGAATGATAGGAATGCGGCGACGGCCTCTGGATGGGCCTTTGAGTTGGCCCAGTATTCGGCAATCTTGGCCCACTTGGAGCCCAAGCCATCTTTATAGATTGCCGTTCTGAACGATGAGCGCGTGAAGCCGCTCCGGGCGCATCAGGATGATGCGAAAGCCAACCGGCGCACCGTAATCATGAAGATGAAGCGTGTAACGGTTGACCTTCAAAAGAACCAGCAAGTCATCGATCGTCTTCGCAGGATGGTCGAACGTATAGGTATAAGTCGACGGCGAGGGCGCATCACTTTGGCCGAAGCCGGGAAAATCCTGTGCTATCAGATGATAGCGTGTGGCGAGCAGAGGAATGAGCGTATCGAACTCGCGCGACGAAGATGGTAAGCCATGGAGCAGTACGATGGTCGGCGCATCCTTCGGTCCGGCTTCGCGGTAGAAGATTCCTAGGCAGTCTACCGGAACACGGCGGTAGGTCGTGGTCGCCGACGTGGAGTGCACAGGTGTCACTCTCGCGACCTGCCTAGTGGCGAGAGTCGCGGCCGTAGCGGCCGCAAGCAAAATGGGTGCTTCTATTATGCCGCTCCAGGCTTGGCGGTTTGAACGCGACCATGCGCCTGAGCCAGGCGCGCAGCAGCCCTACGGCGTCGAAGTGCCAGTTCTCGTTGCCATAGTCGCGGAACCACTGCCCGTTGTCATCGTGGAACTCGTAGGCGCAAGCGCACGGCGATGCGGTCGCGAGCGAAGGTCCAGAGCTCCTTGATCAGCCTGTAGTCGAGTTCGCGCGTCCATTTGCGTGTCAGGAACGCCCCGATTTCGGCACGACCACTTGGGAAGTCGGCGCGGTTAAGCCAGCGGCTGTAGAGAGTATAGGCCAGCACGAAGCGCGCCGAGTCCCGCTATTCCATGAGTCTTCCGCCGCGCGGACCTTCTGCATGGCGCTCTCTTCGCTGAACGGAGGAAGTGGTGGCTGGCTCATGGTCGACGGGCCTCGGCAATCGCCAGCGTATCGATGTATTGGCGAAAGCGCGCAATCTTGCCCTCGTTCACCGTCCAGACATGCGCGTAACCAGCTTCGGCCCTTTTGCCGGTTACCCCATGCACCCCAGTAAAGCGGCCGAGTGACACCACGGTGTCCCCGTCCGTGATGAACTCGCTGGGGTCGAGCGCGAAGCTTGACCACTCCTCCATCAATGGCTTGAATAAGCCCTCAGCGACACGTTCCGGGCCACGGCCGACCACCTTGTAGTGCCACATGGTGATCCATTCGATGTCGTGGGCCATCAGGCCTAGTGCGCCGGGAGCGTCTCCGGCCTTCAGCTTGTCGTAGAAGCTACGGATGATTTCGGCAGGCTTCGTCATTCTTCGTCTCCATGAGACGGACACCACAGGTGCACAACGCCCTTTGTTTATTTGTTTGGACGCCGCGCGTCGTCGATTTGGGGCGACGGGCCGGCGGCAATCGATCAGCCGACATGCTCGCCAAGAAACTCGCGCATCGCCGCGCCGATCTCGAGGGCATGGGTCTCCAGGGCGAAGTGGCCGCTGTCTACGAAACGGATATCGGCTGAGGGAACGTCGCGTTTGAAGGCTTCGGCTCCCGCCGGAATAAAGAATGGATCGTTCTTTCCCCATACCGCCAGGACGGGCGGGCTGTGCTCGCGCAGATACGTCTGGATCATGCCGTACAGCGCCACGTTCGACTGATAGTCGAGCAATAGATCGAGTTGAATCTCGTCATTTCCCGGACGCGCGAGATAAAAATCATCCAGATTCCGACCGTCAGGCGACACTAGGCTTGGGTCGGCAACGCCGTGGGTGTATTGGAACAACGTAGTCTGCGGGGCCAGGAAGCCTCGGAGCGCGTCGCGGTTGGTCTGGGTCGGCTCCTTCCAGTAGACCTGCACCGGAGCAAACGCTTCCGACACACCCTCAAGATAGGTGTTGCCATTCTGCGTAACGATCGCGGTGATTCGCTCTGGATGCTTCACGGCGAGGCGAAAGCCTACCGGCGCGCCATAGTCGAAGACATAGAGCGCGAATCTTTTGAGGTCGAGCACTTCTGTGAAGCGATCGACCACATCGACGAGGTTCTCGAAGGTATAGGTGAACTTGTCTCGTGCAGGCTGTTCGGTCATGCCAAAGCCTGGCAGGTCGGGCGCCACGATATGATAGTCGTCTTCAAGTTGAGGAATCAGGTCACGAAACATGTGGCTCGCGCTCGGAAAACCGTGGAGCAGCAGAACGGTCGGGCGAGCCCGGTTGCCGGCCTCGCGATAAAACACTTTGAGGCCGTCTACATCGACGGAGTTGAAACGAACGGACATAACAGATCTCCTTCTGGCGCGACGCGCGCCAATTTGCTGAACGGATCAGCCGATCTTGCGCGCGCCTATGCGCGGAAAGTCGATATCGGTATCCAGCGCGACGTTGACCGTGTTGGTGAAAAAGTTGAGCCCGACATGGGTGATGATCTCGACGAGCTCAGCGTCCGAGTAACCGGCACGCTTGACGGCTGCGATATCCGCCTCACTCACTCGGCCTCGTTCGTGCGCTAGTTTCGCTGCAAATTGGACGGCCGCGTTCGCCTTCATGTCGTTCGACGCGCCGCTCCGGTTTGCGGTGATCTCAGCATCGTCGAGCCTCGCCACGTTGCGGGCGAGATAGGTGTGCGCGGACAGGCAATAATCGCAACCATTCACTTCAGCCACCGCCAAAGCGATGCGCTCACGCGTCCCTGCATCCAAGGTGCCTTTAGCGACCGCGCTGGAGAAGCCGATATAGGCTTCCAGCGACGCGGGGCTGTTCGCAAGGATACGCAACAGGTTCGGGACGGTGCCTAGCTGCTTCTTGACCGACGCAAGCAAAGGTTGGGCTGCACTAGGTTCCTTGTCCGTCGCGGGAATGGGAATGCGGGACATCGACTTTCACTCCTGATCAATTCGGTCGTGACCTACCTTCGAAATAGGGGTGATCCCTTTCGTAAAAACGCAGTAGCCGCTAGTCTTGGAAGTCAGCCTTCCGCGATATGAGAGGCAGATGGACCGATTCGAGGCGATGCGTACCCTTTTGGCCGCTGTGGACGGCGGCAGCCTTTCTGCCGCCTCGCGCAGCTTGGGCGTCCCTTTGCCAACCGTCAGCCGCCGGGTCTCCGACCTTGAGGCGCTGCTGGGATCGCAACTGGTGGTGCGCACGAGTCGCAATCTTCTGCTGACCGAGGCCGGCACGGCCTACGTTGCTTCGGCTCGGCGCATCCTCGAGGAGCTTAGCGAAGCCGAGCGGGCGGCATCTGGCGAATATCGCGCGCCGCGTGGCGAGTTGCTCGTCACGGCGCCAATCATGTTTGGCACGCTCAATGTCGCTCCGATCGTCCATAATTTCCTCGCTGCCTATCCCGATGTTGCCGTGCGGCTCGTGTTGTCAGATTGGGTGATCGATCTGGTGGAATCCCACATTGACGTCGCGCTGAGAATTGGACACCTGCCGGATAGCGCCCTGATGGTGCGGCGTGTCGGCGAGATCCGCTGGATGGTGTGCGCCAGCCGGGACTATCTCACCCGGCGCGGCGAACCGCGCACGCCGGCCGACCTTTCCGACCATGACTGCATCGCCTTCGAGGAGCTGCAGCGCCATCGCGAGTGGCCGTTCGGCGGCGCCAACGGTATCGAGCAAATCGCCATAGGCGCTCGCTTTTCGGTCAACACGGCGGACGGCGTGATCGGTGGTGCCATAGCAGGTCTCGGGATCGCGCGTGTGCTGTCCTATCAAGCTGCAGACGGCGTGCGCTCCGGAACTTTATTGCCGATCTTGACCGATTGGGCGCCGCCACCGATCCCGGTACAGCTCGTCTATGCCGCGCACCGGCAGCAGCCGTTCAAGCTGCGCGCCTTTCTGGACTTTGTCGTGCCGAGGCTTCAGGAACGCTTGCGTGTGATAGCGGAGCATTGTGGCCAGGCAAGCAACGTCTAATAATACCAATGGCTTAACGGACCATGCGTGGGCGAGGGCTATAGAACGTCCCAGTGTCCTGATTCCGAAGTTTCTATTCACATCTCTGCTGGACGTCGACGGTTCTTTGGCAGAAGCGCTGGATTGACGCCAAGATGTCGTCTGCGGACTTGGTCC
>NZ_LMUG01000103.1:0-207 GCF_009766125.1 Acidisoma sp. S159 | reverse complement strand
ACGTCACTTCCCGAAATGCTCGGCGATCGCGTGGTCGGAAATGTTGGTCAAGTCCTTGCTCAGGCTGCGAGTAAGCTTAGCTTCCGTCGCCTTGTTAAGTGCCTCGCGGATGTCGTGCAGGACGTGACTAGGGGCGGCCAAGACAATGTCCTGCACTTCCGACGCCGGTGCGCGATTAAGATAGTCCGCAACGACCCGCGCGAACTC